>JAQWQD010000044.1 GCA_029244985.1 Gammaproteobacteria bacterium
CGAAAGAGTATTATGAATTCTTCTGCACCCAATCTAAGCGAGTTATTAACAACACGTTTAGAGCACCCATTTAGAGCGCCCCCGATCGAATCTCTTAACATGGATTGGTGTGATGATTATGGAATTGATTTTAAAGTTTTACGCTTGGATTTGATCCATCCCCTTTTAGGGGGTAACAAATGGTTTAAGCTTAAGCACAATATTTTAGCAGCTCGCGAATTAGGAAAGCACACAATCTTAAGTTTTGGAGGAGCTTACTCCAACCATTTACGTGCACTAGCTGCTGCAGGAAATCTTTTCGGAATACAAACCATAGGCCTAGTCCGTGGCGAGTTGGTCCAGCCGCTCAATCCTGTACTAGAATTTGCTCAAAACCAAGGCATGAATTTAGTCCCAATAGACCGTAAAACGTATAGTTTGAAACACACTGAACAATTTGTGTCCTCCTTGCATAAAAAATTTGGAGACTTTCACATAGTCCCAGAAGGCGGAAGTAATGATTTGGGGGTTAAAGGGTGTTCAGAAATTCTCGATCTGATACCTCTGCAATCCTCCCGAAAAAATACAGTAATAGCTCTTGCTTGCGGTACAGGTACAACGTTAAGTGGTTTAATCCTAGCTGCAACGGAGTGTCGCAAGAATGGCGTAAATTTCTTGGGTATTTCCGTGCTAAAAGCAAAGGGTTATTTGCAAGAAGAAGTAGCCGCAAAATTAATAAATTCTTTTTCAGAGGAAAAATTACGACCTATTTCATGGCAGGTGATAGATCGTTTCCATGGTGGAGGTTATGGCAAAGCAAGTAAAGATCTTAGGCATTTTGTAGAAGAGTGGAACAGGCAGCCCCGATTTTCCATTGAGCCTGTATACACTGGGAAATTATTCTGGGCGCTGAAAGAATTAATTAAGGCAGGAGAAATTCCCAGGGGGGCTGAAATTATTGCCATTCATACGGGGGGGGTGCACTGACCTACTGCGCTCTCTTAGGCTCTATACAATAGTATATGCGGGTGGAATGTTATTTGGTGAGGCAAGCCGTAGGCGATTGTAAAACATAAATATTATTTAAAATTGGCTATTCCTCTTAGCGCTCTACAGTGGCGAGTCATGGTACACTATCACGGAGTTTATCTTGAGTAGGCCGCAATTCAGATATAAAGAACGATACGATTCTAAAAATCTAACTGAGTTTAAAAATCTAATATTAAGCATATTAAAGCTGGGCAATGACTGAATTTAATCGTATAGGGTTGGTTGGGAGACCAGAACATAGCGGGGTTATTACTTCGCTAAATCGCTTGATTCCTTATCTCCAATCTAGAGAATTAGTAGTCGTCTTGGATCATGATACTGCGTCGTTGATTGATGATTCGACCGTCGAAGTTGGGACGCGGATGCAGCTCAGCGCGAGTTGTGATCTCGTAATTGTCGTTGGTGGTGATGGTAGCATGCTTAATGTTGCCAAATACGTGGCATCTGAAGGCGTGCCAGTCATAGGAATTAACCGAGGTAAGCTAGGGTTTCTTACAGATATATTGCCGGGCGAAATCGAGGCTCAGATAGGTGAGGTTCTAGCTGGAAATTACAGCGTGGAGAAACGGTTTTTATTAGATGTCATGGTTAATGACGGCAATGAGAGACAACAATTAGGCTCCGCTCTCAATGATGTTGTTCTGCACCCTGGTAAAGCGGCGCAAATGATTGAATTTGAATTATTTGTTAACGAAAAATTTGTCTATAGCCAGGAGTCGGATGGTTTAATCGTTGCGACACCAACTGGATCTACCGCTTATTCGTTGTCGGCGGGCGGACCGATTATGCACCCAGATTTAAACGCGGTGGTTTTGGTTCCTATGTACCCCCATTCGCTTAATAGCAGGCCAATTGTTATTGATGGCGATTGCGAAATAAGGCTTGTGGTTGCTGCGAAGGAATCACTGCAACCACAAGTGAGTTGCGACGGTGATGTTCGTTACACAGCCTCAGCGGGTGATGAAATTCTTGTCACGAAAAACTTAGTACCCCTCCAACTTATCCACCCTCCAAATCACAGTTTCTACCAGGCCTGCCGCAGTAAGTTAGGGTGGGGAAGTCGCCTAGTGAGATCTGATGATTAAGGCGGCTAGTCTTGGCATTGATATCGATCTTCTCAGTTATAGCCAATTCCTTAAACAACAGGGCTTAAGACATCGCATCGTCGAAGAGTCTGGAATGCAAGCAATCTATGTCGAGAGCTCTATCGAAGTTCAATTTATTCAGCAATCTCTTGAAAAGTTCATTAATGGGAAAGAGATTGAGCAAAGTGAACGTGCCAGATCTAGTGGTTCTGCAATCTCCATAAAACGAATAATCTATTCGATACTGACTGCTTTTATCCAAAGCCCTATAACCATGATATTGATCGTAATTTGTTTGACAGTCGCAGCAATATCATCGTTAGGTGCAGCAGCTTCTCGCGTTGATTTTATGTTTTATCCTTTAATCGATAGTTCGAGCCTTAGTGCATTGATCGGAGACATAAACAGCTTAGGTGTTGCCTTTGGCACCTTGGCTCCAATGTTTTTACATTTTGGAGAATTGCATTTAGTGTTTAATTTGCTCTGGCTTTGGTACTTCGGTAAACAGCTAGAATCATTGCAGCCAGCCGGTATGTTTATTGCCTTAGTTGTTTTGACTTCCTTCGTGAGCAATACAACTCAATACATGGCAATCGAATACAATAATTTTGGTGGTATGTCTGGTGTCGTTTATGGCTTGTTAGGGTATACCTGGATAATTCATAGTTTGATGCCGCGCAGTTACTTGCTGATAAATACGAATATGTTCATATTTTTTGTACTAGCATTGGTGTTGATGGAGGTCGTAGCGTCTTCATGGATAGCGACCGCTGCTCATGTTGGTGGATTAGTTTCTGGCGTGGCAATTGGTATCGCTACAGTTTTATTCTATCGACTTATTCTTAATCGGGATGTTGTTGGTAAGAATGGCTAATTTACTAAAAGTCTCATAGAAGTATTTAGCAGTATGGAAGAAATATTTTTACAGAAATCAAAATCGATAGAAGTTATGCTCGAGCAGCTTACACCAAAAATGATTGAGCAGATCAAATGTGCTATCGAAATAGGAAAATGGCCAGATGGTTCATCTGTGAAAGCTGAGCAGTTAGAGCATTGTATGCAGCTTTTAATTCTTTATGAGGCTCGTACCTTGCCTGAGAGTGCGAGAACGGGGTCTAAACTCGAAAATTGCCACTCACGGTCAAAGTCAGAAGTTATTCTAGAGTTGCGTGATGATAAGAATGGGGAAACGGGATGAAGATCATAGCCCAAGGCACCTTACGAAAAATGAAATCTCGATTGGAGCAACCCGTTTCGTATAGAGTTCCTCTGGGTGATGAGGAGGTCTCGCTTAACCCATTATTGAAAAAGAAAATAAGGCTTGAGTACACCGGTAATATCCATTGCGTCCACTGTAATCGTAAGATAAATAAAAGTTTTAACCAAGGTTATTGTTATCCTTGTTTTCAAAAACTAGCGCAATGTGATTCGTGCATTATTCATCCTGAAAAATGCCATTTTGACCAAGGTACTTGCCGAGAGCCTTCGTGGGGTGAGCGCTATTGCCTGCAAGACCATATCGTTTATCTAGCAAACTCATCAGGGTTAAAAATTGGTATTACTCGGGCTACTCAAGTCCCTACTCGCTGGATTGATCAAGGTGCAACCCAGGCACTGGCAATTATGCGAGTTCGAAGTCGATTGCAATCGGGTACTCTAGAAGTCATGTTTAAAAAGCATGTAGCCGATAAGACAAATTGGCGTGAGATGTTAAAAGGGGATGCGATACCTCTGGATATGTTGGCAGAAAGTAAGCTCCTCATCGAGAAATGCAAGGCGGAAATTCAAGAGGTGGAAGACAGGTTTGGCTTTTTTGCAATTACTATTTTAAACGGAATACAACCAGTGTTAATTAGCTATCCGGTAGAAATCTATCCTGAGAAAGTGACCTCTTTTAATTTTGATAAACAGCCAGAAATCGAGTCAGAACTTGTTGGCATTAAAGGGCAGTATTTAATCTTTGAGGATGGAGTCATAAATCTTCGACGGTTTTCAGGTTATGAAATAAAGCTTAGCCATTAAGTGAATTAATACATTTGCTACTACAAAAAGCGGCAGATCTGATAACAAATACTAGTTTAGCCACTAGACTATTGAAGGATTTGATGGGCATGAAGAACGGGCAAGCAAGAACTACTTATCTTAAGGATTATAAGGCACCACATTATTTAATAGAAACCACCGAGCTTGATTTTGATTTATATCAAGATCATGCCACCGTGGTTTCGAGGCTGTTATTTAAACAAAATAGTTCTTTGTTATCTGGTATTGAAGACTCGCTGATTTTGCATGGGCAAGAATTGGTATTAGAAGAGCTTAGCATTGATGGGAAACAGCTTGTTGAGGAAGATTATCAGATTAAAGGAGAAGAGCTCTTAATTCCCAGTTTGTCAAAAATCTTAGGTGGGCCGACCGAACGATTCGTAGTTGAGTGCCGCACGAGAATCGAACCGCAAAATAATACGACGCTAGAAGGTTTGTATAAATCGAAAACGATGTTTTGTACCCAATGCGAAGCCGAAGGATTTAGGAGGATTACCTACTATCTTGACCGGCCCGATGTCATGTCTACATTTACGACAAAAATTACGGCCGATAAATCCAAGTATCCTGTGTTGCTTTCCAATGGCAATAATATAGGCAGTGGTGATGTCGAGGAAGACCCATCTCGTCACTGGGTGCAATGGAAAGATCCGTTTAAAAAACCTAGTTACCTATTTGCGCTGGTGGCGGGAGAACTAGTTAGTCTCGATGATACTTTTATAACCTGTAGTGGAAGAGAAATTCAATTAAAAATATTTGTTAAAGAAAAAGATATTGATAAGTGCGATCACGCCATGGTGTCATTAAAAAAATCGATGACATGGGATGAGGAAGTTTATGGCAGAGAATATGATTTAGATATTTTTATGATTGTTGCCGTTGATGATTTCAATATGGGAGCAATGGAAAACAAAGGCTTGAATATTTTCAATACTTCTTGCGTTTTAGCAAATCCGAGAACCACAACTGATATTGCGTTTCAGCGAGTGGAGGCAGTAGTGGCTCATGAATATTTTCATAATTGGTCTGGTAATCGCGTGACATGCCGGGATTGGTTCCAGCTTAGTTTAAAAGAAGGATTTACCGTATTTCGTGATTCTGAATTTTCAGCTGACATGGGCTCAAGAACAGTCAAAAGGGTTGAGGATGTGGCTTTTTTAAAAACTGTTCAATTTGCAGAGGATGCTGGTCCCATGGCGCATTCAGTGCGGCCGGATACCTATATGGAGATTTCGAATTTTTATACGGTCACGATTTATGAGAAGGGGGCTGAAGTTGTTCGGATGATCAGTCAGATACTGGGTGCTGAAAAATTTCGCAAAGGCACTGACCTTTATTTCGAACGCCATGACGGTCAGGCTGTCACAACTGAAGATTTTGTTAAGGCGATGGAGGATGCCGGTAATGCTGATTTAACGCAGTTTCGTCGTTGGTACAGCCAAGCTGGCACTCCCAAACTTTCTATAGAGGGCAGTTATGATGCGGAAGCAAAACATTTTACTTTGGCTGTGAGTCAAGGCTGCCCGCCAACACCGGGGCAATTGGAAAAGAAACCTTTTTACATTCCTTTGCGTGTAGGCCTATTAGATAAAGAAGGTAATGAATTGGATTTAATTCTTGAGCCTAATAATGAGCCTTCGTCAGTTAAAGACAGAATACTTCTTATTACAGAAAGTTCGCAGGAATTTGTGTTCAAGAACATAGATCAAGAACCAATCCCTTCGTTACTCCGTGGTTTTAGTGCGCCAGTAAGGATGGAGTATCCTTATTCCAGGGAGGAGCTGTATTTCTTGATGGTGCATGATAGTGATGGTTTTAATCGTTGGAATGCAGCTCAGCTACTATCTCTAGATATTATGAATGAACTACAGCAATCTGTTGCTTTTGATATGCCTCCGCTGCTCATCAAAGCTTTCGAAGGAGTGTTGGCTAACTCATTCGAGGAAGAAGTTGATAAAGCTATGCTTGCTCATCTGCTGGCGCTACCTACCGAAGGGATTCTGATTGAGCAAGCCGTCGTCGCAGATGTGGATGCGATACACCTCGTTCGAGAAAAAATAGCTAATCAATTGGCCAGCACTCTTAAAGATTCTTTCGTCAAAGTCTACACAGCCAACTGCACCGTTCAGCCATACAAGGCAGATGCTGCTTCGATAGCGAAGCGGGCTTTAAAGAATATGGTATTGGCCTATCTAGTTAAAACTGGCGAGGAGAAATGGTTAGCGACTTGTTTTAATCAATTCAGCGAAGCTGAAAATATGACTGACCAAATGGCGGCGCTTCGTTGTCTGGTAAATAGCGATACCGTTAAAGGACAAGAGTTAGCAGAGCAAGCGTTAGGTTGTTTCTATGAGCAGTGGCACCACGAACCTTTAGTAGTAGATCAATGGTTTGCTGTGCAAGCGACTTGTCAGCTTCCGATGACGTTAAATAAGGTAATCAAGTTGCTCGATCACGAAGCCTTTTCTAGTCGCAACCCAAATAAAGTTCGTTCACTGATTGGTGCATTCTGTGGTCAGAATCATGTTGGTTTCCACAAATCTAATGGTGAGGGCTACGAATTCCTAGCAGATCGAGTGTTGGAGCTAGACCAGCTCAACCCGCAAATAGCTGCTAGATTACTGACACCATTAACACGCTGGAAAAAATTTGATTCTAAGCGGCAAGCAATGATGCAATCGCAGTTACAGCGCATTAAAGCCAGTACAAAAATTTCAAAAGATGTATTCGAAGTAGTAGAAAAGAGTACAGTTTGAGTTTATAGGTCAGTCATAAAAGGGTGCTCTTACACCCTTTTATTCTTAGGCAACATCTTGCACATTTGTTAGAGGAATATTCTTCGCGCGTTCAGATGCTTCCATGAATTCCTCTATTTGATCAAAGCTGAGGTAACGATAAATGTTATCTTCCATGGTATTAATTTGAGCAATGTACTGCATGTATTCTTCCATATTCGGAATTTTACCCAATGCAGAACAAACTGCAGCTAGCTCGGAAGATGCCAAATAGACATTCGCCCCTTGGCCTAAACGATTTGGAAAGTTTCGGGTAGATGTAGAAACGACAGTTGAATTTGCAGCGACTCTTGCCTGGTTGCCCATACAAAGAGAGCATCCTGGTACTTCGGTCCTAGCACCAGCTACTCCAAATACATTGTAAACGCCTTCTTCTGTTAGTTGATGCTCATCCATTTTTGTAGGCGGTGCAATCCATAGTTTAGTTGGCAAAGAACCGTCCACCTGCTTTAGTACTTCTGCTGCTGCTCTAAAGTGTCCAATATTTGTCATACAAGAACCGATAAATACTTCATCAATGTTTGTCCCCTGAACTTCAGATAAGGGCTTGACGTCATCAGGGTCGTTCGGACAAGCTAATAAAGGTTCTTTGATTTCGTTTAGATCGATCTCAATAATTTTGTGATATTCGGCATCGACATCTGGCTCCATGAGTACCGGATCTTCTAACCAATCTTCCATTGCGCGGGCACGCCGCTCCAGTGTGCGGGCATCTTGGTAACCGTTGGCAATCATCCATCTCAATAGGGTGATATTGGAATGAAAATACTCAATGATAGGTTCCTTTGCTAACCGTATGCTGCAACCGCCCGCAGATCGTTCAGCAGACGCATCAGAAATCTCGAATGCCTGCTCGACTTTAAGATTAGGTAAGCCTTCAATTTCAAGAATCCTGCCAGAAAATATATTCTTCTTCCCTTTCTTTGCGATAGTGAGGTCGCCGGACTGAAGAGCGGCATAGGGGATAGCATTAACCAAGTCCCTGAGCGTAATTCCTGGCTGCATTTCACCAGTGAAGCGGATTAGTACCGATTCGGGCATATCTAGCGGCATAACGCCTGTAGCGGCCGCAAAGGCAACCAAACCCGAACCTGCTGGGAAGGAAATGCCTATGGGAAAACGAGTATGTGAATCCCCACCGGTACCTACGGTATCTGGTAATAGCATTCGATTTAGCCAGGAATGGATAATGCCATCACCAGGGCGAAGTGATACGCCGCCGCGCGTTTGCATAAAGTCTGGTAGGCTGTGCTGGGTCTCAATATCTACAGGCTTTGGGTATGCTGCTGTGTGGCAAAAGGATTGCATGACCAAATCTGCGGAAAAACCTAAGCAAGCTAGATCTTTTAGTTCATCTCGTGTCATAGGGCCAGTTGTGTCTTGGCTACCTACGGTTGTCATTTTAGGTTCGCAGTAACTGCCTGGACGCACGCCTTCAAGCCCGCATGCCTTGCCTACCATTTTTTGTGCTAAGGTGAAGCCCTTGTCTGATTTTTGGCCTTGAATGGGCAACCTAAATATATCTGAAGGAGCCATCTCTAGTTCATCTCGAGCACGTTGTGTGAGGCCTCTGCCAATGATTAGTGGTATGCGTCCGCCGGCTCTCACTTCGTCTAATAGCACTTCGGTTTTTAATTCGAATTCCGTGATTAACTCGTCAGTATCATGACGAGTGATCTTACCTGCGTAGACATCGATATCAATAATGTCGCCAGTGTTAAGACCATCAACATCACATTCGAAGGGTAGTGCGCCGGCATCCTCCATAGTATTAAAAAATATCGGTGCAATTTTTCCGCCGATACACACGCCACCATCTCGCTTGTTGGGTATATGGGGAAGATCATCACCTATGTACCAAAGCACAGAATTTGTAGCAGATTTGCGTGAAGAGCCTGTTCCCATTACATCGCCTACCAGAGCGACGGGAAAACCAGCTTTTTCTAATTTATTAATTTGTTCTTCAGCATTTGTTATTCCATCACGTGGATTTTTGTACATGGCTTTTGCGTGGAACGGAATATCTGGCCGTGACCAGGCATCTTGTGCTGGAGATAAATCATCGGTGTTAGTTTCACCAGGTACTTTGAAAACGGAAACAGTAAGTTTTTTCGGAAGTTCTGGTTTACTAGTAAACCATTCTGCGTTAGCCCAGGATTTCATAACTCTTTGTGCTTCGAGATGCCCCTTTTTTGCTTTTTCAGCAACGTCATAAAACGCATCAAACACGAGTAAAGTATGACAGAGCTGGTCTGCGGCCTCGGAATTTAGCTCATCATGTTCAAGAAGTTCAACAAGGGTTGATATGTTGTATCCACCAAGCATCGTACCCAAAAGCTTTACTGCATGTTTATCATCAATTAAGGGGGAGCTTGCTTCGCCTTTTGCTATTGCAGAAAGAAACGCAGCCTTTACATACGCAGCCTCGTCAACGCCAGCCGGCACTCTATTTTCAATGAGGTCGAGTATAAAGTCTTCTTCGCCGGCAGGTGGCTCTTTCAATAGATCAATAAGGCTTGTCACTTGTTGTGCTGAAAGCGGTTTTGGT
>JAQWQD010000008.1 GCA_029244985.1 Gammaproteobacteria bacterium
CAACACTGATTCTTGAGTACGTGAGATATTCAGATCAACTTCGTTCATTGCTTTCTCCAGCAGTTTATTCGGCGCCAAGAACTAATGATTTAGTGGCTACCTGGTTAATTTAGTTAACGACCAATATCACAGATGCTTTATATGAATATTGGGGTTCATGCGTTTGATTTCAATGGCTTAGAACCTTATAAAGCATGCCGTTGATATGAATTATCATACCCTGTAACTGGACAAAATCAATGCATTTCGGTGTGCAAAATAATCTCTTAATGCCTGTTCGGGCCTTATTTCACTGAAGCGGGGATTAGTGTAAGATTCTGCTCCTACCGCGGAGGGGTGGTAGAGCGGTTGAATGCACTGGTCTTGAAAACCAGCGAGGGTGAAAGCCCTCCGAGAGTTCGAATCTCTCCTCCTCCGCCACTATATCCTGAATCAAATCAATAGCTTACCTTTTTCTAATTGTCATTTTTAACGTTTTGTCACTAATCCAATTTTATTCTGAGACTCTAAAAGCGAGTTATCGGTCTTTGAATATTCATCCATCCATTCAGAATAAGCGTAAGGAATAACAGAGCTGATTGTCGCAATTGTTTAGCGGCTTTCGTTGGGCAATCGATACGATAGTTTTGTGATCACTTACGAGAAATATAATGAAATTTAGTAGACCCTTAATAAAATCACATAAAGAACAATCGAAAATGAATTACGCTGTCCGCAATACCTGTCTCGCCCTTGCGATACTCTTCCTGCAAAACCAAGTGCTTGCTGCCACGGACCGCTTCACGAACTGGAGCGGTTTTAGTTATGTGCCTTCCTTTGAAATAACGACTGGTCTTTTAGAATCCCGCAGTTGTGTACTTGTTCTAACAGACGAACATCCAACACCATACGCCTCTGGTCAGGACCGTTATCATATTGAGCTAGTACTGGGCCAAAATGATGCTTTCCAGCTTGTGCATGCAGAGCCGGTAAGATTCAATATTTCCTGTCCAGGCTATTTTGATACGCGGACCAATCAGTACAAAACCACTGTGTACTACGGGACGAACCTCTATAAAGAGGCCCCTTATATGACTGGAAAACGCTTTGATAATAATGCAGTTCAAGGTAAGGTCGAAATTGTTTTGAAATACAATGGAAATTCAGAATTCACGATAGCAGACCATAGC
Source organism: Gammaproteobacteria bacterium (assembly GCA_029244985.1). Lineage (GTDB taxonomy): Bacteria > Pseudomonadota > Gammaproteobacteria > Pseudomonadales > Pseudohongiellaceae > UBA9145. The sequence goes on from JAQWQD010000008.1 coordinate 1,170, forward strand.
TTTGTGCGTGATTATATGAGCGAGGCTGTATACATAAATGCCGATGATACAAAAAATGTTGTGCTTCCTGGCTCCATTGATCTTAATAATCTTGTCGTCACATTGAATTCAACAGTTGCGGTTGGAGTCCAGGAGGAGTTAACTTCTCCTGGTTTTGTTAGCGCTAATGGGCAGGGGCTTGTTCTTACGCCAATGTCCGCAGATGTTGGTTATTATAACTTGCGCTTGAATTGGAATAATGAAGTTGAGTATTTGACAGTCGTGGTAAGCCAAAATCCTTCTAAGCTAGAAGCCGAGCCTGGCACGGTTGATATCACAGAATTCAACCCAGCTAAAGTTCAAGCTATACCGGTTCGTGTAATCACATATGACCCTTCTTCAATTGTCGAGGATTCTGAGTTCCAGCGAGTTTACAGCAGCTACGGAGATCGGGGATACAACAAAACCCTTAACGCTCTGCACAACATGGGCCTTGACGAGACTACTTTCTTTGAACTGTGTGGTGAGCTGCCGAGCGATTATGATAGAAGTAATATTTGGCCGGGGCCGGGTACAATAGCTAAAAATTCTAGTGCAACTAGCCATACCCCGTGCATGGTTAATGAGCTTATGAGTCAGGTTAATAAAATATTTAGTGTCTATTCAGACATAGGCGTAAGATTTACTGTTGATGAGATAGTTAAGACTGATTACGCAGACTTCGATATGACAATGGGCACAACTAAAGTGCTTGAAGCGTTGAAGGCTAGCTCACTAGCAAAGTCAGGATACATTAATATATTCTATTTGCCTTTTGTGGCAGGTTATCAAGGTCAGGCTTATTTAAATGATGATATAAACGGGCCGAACGGGGCTTCAATTGTAAGAGCGAATCAGAGTGGCATTAATTTTGATGCAAACATTACGGCGCACGAGCTTGGGCATGTGTTAGGGGTGCCTCATTTAACCAGACCGAGTAGCTATAAGCCGAAATCTAATCAGAACGTCGAGTTGAAAATACCCAGTTTTTTGGAAATTGGGGCAAATGCTGGCTGTGCTTATTCTAATGTCATGAGTAGTTTCACTGGTGGGTGCGATAATAGAAAATTTGGTCTCGGTAGCTGGAACACGCTTGTTCATGGGAATTTGATAAAAAAGGTATTTGCCCGACAACTCTATGAATGGGGCTTAACTGATCAAAAAGTTGCATTATAAAGCCCAAGATAGCTTTATGCGGGCTTTTTCAGTCCATCCGCCCTAGGTCTTTAAGTAGAACTGGATCTCTCTTATATCTCCATTTAGATATTCTCGAATTTAGCAAACCTAACGCTAGAAAATATTTCATGATTAGCGTGTTTATGATTCGGTCGGATTAGCACCAACAGAAAAGCAGGGTAGGGTTATTGTTTTTAGTGCTTTGTTAATAATTAAAACCATAAAGCCTATAGTATTCTGATATTTGCAGCTCGCCTTCTTGCTTCTTCCGCTTGTTGTTCTTCTCGTTGTGCTTGTTCTCTTTTCCTTTGAGCGGTGATAGCTGCATCTCTTTGTTCTAAAGTTAAATTGCCAGCTTCATAATTTGCTTGTATCTCCACTATTTCGCTGCTTGAACCACAAGCGACAAGTCCAGTGAGTGTGAAAATTATTAACATTAATTTTGTTAGTTTTTTCATATTCATACCTACCAGAAAATATTACAAATATCGACTATCTGGGATAGCTTTGGAGATACAAAATAGGTGATTTTCAGGACATGAGTCTCATACAGGCCGTCATGCGATGCTAGTCGGATACCAGTAACGATTTCTTTGAAAATCTGCACTGGAGTGTTCTGTTGCGCTGCAAGTGCTATAAGAATTAAAACCAGAGCTGAAAACTGGTGCGTCACCACTGAATTTTTCGTTTTGTTCTAAAGCTTTTAATTGCCGAACGGATAAACAGAGTTTTGGATTACGTCTAAAACTCATTCCTCGCCAATCTTCATCCTCAGCTTCTTCTCGGAAAGAAATTGCACCAGAAAATATGTGCCAGCCTTCTACTTTTTCTCGACAAATAATTTGTTCATCAAAAGATAAGGAGGAGTTGTACAAAGCTAGTTCGGATTCATTCATCATTTTAAAGGACGGCCGAATATCTCCCGCGCAGGAGGATAGACTAACCAAAACAACTACGGCAGATAATGTGAGCTTGTTTAACATGATGCCCTTGATTAAAAGCATGACAACTAATAGTACTAGTATTTAAATGGCCGTTCTAGAAAAAA
>JAQWQD010000011.1 GCA_029244985.1 Gammaproteobacteria bacterium
CCACGTTGCTAATATCATTAATGAGAATTGCGTAGTCTGTCACCGTGAAGGTGGTATAGGCCCCATGCAATTTGAGAATTTTGATCAGGTTCGCCCTTGGGCACCATTAATCTCTCTAAAGGTGGCTTCTCGTGAAATGCCTCCTTATGCCTATGATCATGGTATTGGCATTCAAGAACTCGAAGGAGATTGGCGACTAGCCCAGGAAGAGATTGATACGATTGTCGAATGGGTTAATCAAGGTTCCCCTTTAGGCGACCTGGATATCGTTCCAATCATGCCTGAATTACCTGACCCTAGTGATTGGAATTTCGCGCAGCAATTTGGTGAACCAGATCTTATTGTTGCATCTGTGCCGATGGACATTCCTGCCAATGGGAATGATTTATGGAGCAGACATTACGTGCCGATTGGGGTCACAGCTGATCGCTGTCTAAAAGCGGTACAGGTAAAACCGCGGGGCGATGCCAAGGCAGTTGTTCATCACGCAAATTCTAGGATCAAATTAAATAATGAAGAAGGCGACATTGAAAACGTAAGCATGCTAACTGAATACGCCATGGGCAAATGGGGTGAGCTAATTCCCGAAGGAGTTTGCAGAACCATTCCGGCAGATTCTTTTATTGAATGGAATATTCACATGTTTCCTGGTGGTGTTGGCGCAACTGCCCAGGGAGAAGTAATCGAGGATAATGTTGTCGAGATTGGACTGTGGTTGCACGATGAAAATTTTGCTGAAACTGCAGGTCTTTATCAACAAGATCTCAAGTCTTATCCACTTAGAGACGGCTATGAAAACGGAAACCTAATCATACCTCCTCATGGATACACTATGACTCAAGGGTTTCATTCCTTCGATCATCCGATTCGCATTGATAGCTTCCAACCACACGGACATCTCAGGATGAACGCCGCATCCCTGGAAATTTTCTATCCGGAAACTGGTCGCACTGAACAAATTAGTCAGATTTCCAATTGGAGCGCGACTTGGCATCACAGTCATATCTATGAACCCGATGTTGCTCCACTGATCCCTAAAGGAGCAGTTCTTGTAATCAAGCAGTGGTATGACAACACGGCTGACAATCCAAACAACCCAGACCCAGATCAGTGGGTAGTCAATGGGTCACGGACTGGTGACGAAATGTCTCATGCCTGGATTGCCATTACACATTTGGATGATGAGGGGTTCGACAAACTTGTATCGGAAAGGGAAGAGAAGGAACAGCGATCACTAGCTAGCCAAGACTAGAAGTTTTCCCAAGGCAAAAACTACTAAAGCAGGAAGGTCAGATGATTGAATTCATCTGGCCTTTTTTGTTGTGTCGCAAACAGCGCTTCTTTTAAGCTAAGCACCAGACCATGCTTTTTCTTTCAAAATGGTTGATGGCCTCATACTCCTCCGCACTGTGCTGCAGGCCCCCAGTGAGTTTTCTTCTAGGAAAGACTCTAAAATACACAAAAACCCAATTGCCTGTAATTGACTACAGCCTCCTTCCCCCGGGCATTTCAGCCTAGAATCTGGTATCTGGAGCCTATCGGTACTTTTTACCTAGCATTAAAACGGGTAAACTCAGAACAGTTTTTAAGTGCAGTTATAGCTGCAGAACTCACTGCGGGTTAGCTCTGGAGATTTAGAGCGATCAGCCACACCGCATAGGAAAGGAGAGAATGATGAAAACGATTGGAAGAATTGCGAGTGGTCTTTGTATTTCAATACTTTCACTACTAGGTTTTCAAGCCCAGTTGTTAGCGCAAGACGCATCACATGAATTAACCTACAACGGTCAAATCGGAAAAATCATCAATGAGAATTGCGTCGTGTGTCATCAGGAAGGCGGCATTGGTCCAATGCAATTCCAAAATTATGACCAAGTACGTCCATGGGCACCTTTGATCTCCTTCAAAGTAGCTAATAAAGAAATGCCTCCTTATGCCTATGATGATGGAATTGGAATCCAACACTTAATTGGCGATTGGCGTTTAAAACAAGATGAAATTGATCAAATCGTTGCCTGGGTCGAACAAGGTGCTCCTTTAGGGGATCCAGATAGCTCTCCCCCTGCATTCCAGTTGAAAGATCCTAATGAATGGAACTTCGTTGCAGAATTGGGACAACCAGACATGATCGTTCCCTCAATGTCTTATGATATTCCCGCCAGCGGCAATGATCTGTGGAGTACTGAAATCGTTGACCCAGGCATAACGGTAGACCGCTGCATTAAGGCGGTGCAAGTCAAGCCACGTGGGGACGCTGCTGCTGTTGTCCATCACGCAAACTCTTCGGTTCTATTGGAAAATGAAGAAGGCGAAAAGGAACGTTATGGCATGTTGACCGAATATGCTATGGGTAAATGGGGTGAGATGGTGCCTGATGGCGTTTGCCGCACTCTTCCAGCTGGCGCAGAAATCCAGTGGAGCATTCACATGTTTCCTGGCGGCGTTGGCGCCACTGCTCAAGGCGAAATGATTGAAGACAACGTCGTTGAAATTGGCCTTTGGTTTCACGACGAAGACTATGCCAATACCGGTGTCTACAAACAGGATCTCGCATTGTATCGAATTGAAGAGCAAGACGATCTGATTATTCCGCCAAACGGCTATCAGATGACTCAAGGATTCCACTCCTTTGATCACCCGATTCGACTAGACAGCTTTCAACCTCATGGTCATTTGCGGATGAACGCCGCGTCTCTGGAAATCTTCTATCCTGAAACTGGCCGAACTGAAGCAATTAGCCAGATTTCAAAGTGGAGCGCAACTTGGCATCATAGCCATATTTACGATCCTGAAGTTGCTCCTCTACTACCAGCAGGTGCGGTATTGGTATTGAAACAGTGGTATGACAATACAGCTGACAATCCAAACAACCCAGATCCTGATCAGTGGGTAGTCGGTGGGTCACGTACTGGTGATGAAATGACTCACGCGTGGCTAGCTATCACTCATCTTGATGACGAGGGCTATGAGAAGCTCGTAGCTGAAAGAAAAGAGCGCGAAGATAGGTCGATAGCCGGTCAAGACTGAGGCAAACCATACAGCAGCGCATGCTGCACTGAGTCAGCAGCTATTTCAAAGAAAAAATGTTTAGAACCCGAAAGGTCAGATGACTCAAAGCCATCTGACCTTTTTTAATTGTGCAGCGAACCTACTTATTACGAGTTAAACATTAGGCGATATTTTTCCTGCGGACAAGGCCAAGTACCAATCGCATCACTATTGCCCTCTGGTGAGTTGGCACTATAGGGGTGTCTGATATTCACTAGTTAGCTTTTGTTTTATATATTTTCTGTATCTTAAGCCCTCAAATTTTCATATCCTTACTAGCAGCTTCAATTGCAAAGTGAGAAAAACCTATTATGAAGACCCGCCGTGAAGTTTTGCAGGGCATGATTGTATCCATTGGAGGGGCTTCCTTACTCGCTGCTTGCAAAGTGGTGGTTCGGGTGAATCCATCCAGTGCTGATGGGCTAGAATTTTATAACTCTGATGAACTGGCTTTAGTGTCCCGAGTAAGCGATCTCGTTATCCCGCGAACCGAAACCCCTGGAGCGCTAGATGTGAATGTACCAGGCTTCCTCGATGCCCTTTTGGCAGAATGGGCTGACACTGATACTAAGCGCGAGCAACATAATAATCTTAGACAACTAAACTCTGAATTAGGCCAAGATTTTGCCTCTGTAGATTACATAACAGCTGAAGGCCGCTTGTCCGAATTGGATACTCGAGCCTTTGAAAACCAACCACGGCAGCATAATGAGTACCGCGCTTTAAAAGGGCTAATTACCCAAGCTTACTTTGCTTCTGAGGAAGGTGCATTGCAGGAACAAAAATGGGTTGCAATTCCTGGTCGCTGGGATCCCAGCGTAGAAATTTAAGTACGCGGATAGCACTCGTATTTAATAGCCATACTGAACAAAACAAAGGAGAGCAGTTTTGACAGATTTTGACGCAATCGTAGTTGGTTCTGGCATGAGCGGTGGCTGGAGCGCAAAGGAATTGTGCGAACGAGGTTTAAAGGTGCTTGTGCTTGAGCGTGGCCCTGAAATCAAACCCGAGCGGGACTATGTCGATCAATTACCTCCTTGGCAAGAAAAAAACCTCGATCGAATTTCACAAGAAGAAATTAAAGAACGCTACTTCAAACAATATCCAGGTGTGTCTTACGCTGTTAAAGAATCGAATAAACATTTTTGGGTAAGGGATGATGAACATCCCTATGAAACAGTAGAAGGTACTAAATACGATTGGCTAAGGGGTTACCACACTGGAGGGCGTTCGATCACATGGAGTCGCCAGTCTTATCGGATGGGACCCCAAGATTTTACTGCAAATAAAAATGAAGGCGTAGCTATCGACTGGCCCGTGCGCTACGACGAAATCAAGCCCTGGTATGACTACGTTGAGGAATTTGCGGGCATCGCTGGAAACAGAGATGGGCTTGAACAGCTCCCAGACGGGGTTTATCAGCCAGGCTTTGAACTTACGGACGCAGAAAACTTTTTCAAATCGAAAGTGGAATCAAAATTTCCAGGAAGAAACATTATTCAAGCTAGAATAGCGCATCTAACAAGTGCGACCGATGAACAACGCTCGCTGGGCAGATCTAATTGCCAATCTCGCAACCGTTGCCATTTCGGTTGTTCATTTAAGGCCTACTTCTCTTCATTGAATGCAACACTGCCGGCGGCGGAACGCACCGGTAATATGACTATAGTCCACAATGCTGCGGTTCAATCGTTAGAGTATGACGCCGCAACAAATCGCATCTCTGGTGTTCGCATCATCGATATCGAAACCAACGAAAATCGAACTTACACTTCTGCAGTGGTTTTTTTAAATGCCTCAGCTATTGCTTCAGCAATGATATTAATGCAATCGAAGTCAGCAACATTCCCTAATGGTTTAGCTAATAGCTCAGATCAGGTTGGCCGAAACCTTATGGATCACATTAGCGGTGCTGGAGCCAATGGTATTATTAACGGTTTCGAAAACAAGAAAGTCTTTGGCCGCCGTCCTTCTGGTGGAATTTATATTCCACGCTATGCCAATATCACGGAACAAAACAAACCTTTTACCCGAGGCTTTGGCTATCAGGGAGGAGCATCACCTATAGGAAACGCTGGTGGGCAGATCGCTGGCATTGGACGAGACTTTAAAGAATCACATAAGTCGCCCGGACCCTGGCGTATCTCAATAGGTGCCTTCGGGGAACAGCTGCCTAATCCTAATAATCGGGTGACCCTACATCCTAATAAAACCGACAAATGGGGTAATCCTCAAGCACTATTCGATGTCAGTTACGGTGAGAACGAGCACACCATGTTAGAAGAAGCACGGAAAGATGCTGTTGCTATGTTAGAAGCAGCGGGATGTTCGGATATTAATTCCAATCCAGTCAATCTAACCGTGCCAGGTAATCGAATTCATGAAATGGGCAGCGCAAGAATGGGCGATGACCCCAGCAACTCAGTGTTGAATCGTTGGTGCCAGGCTCATGATGTTCCGAATTTATTCGTTACCGATGGCTCGTTTATGACATCTGCTGCTTGCCAAAACCCTTCGATCTCCTACATGGCTTTCACTGCAAGAGCCTGTGACTACGCTGTGAATTTGATGGAAGAAAATTCCCTATGAACATAGTTTGTTCATAGGGAATTCTAGCAGCAGATTTTAATTGAGATTGCGAAGCCAATCAGAAGTCATTTCTGACAGTTCAACTGATTTGCCTGTCACTTCGACTTCAAAAATAATATTCCCCACAATAAAAACGACCACCTAGATGACCGTTTTTATTGTACTGCTAAACTAAAACTCTAAATGCGCAGGCTAACGCATACTTTGAGTTTAGTTCGGTGCCGACATGATCATCGTATGATTCATGCCCATCGCGTCACGCGTTCGATTTCGTTCTGAACGAGATAAATCACCAATCGCCGGGCCGCCTTGATTGAAAATTCCACCGCGTAGGGCATTCAATAAATAGTCCATAGTTTCTGCGACATACATGTCATCAGAAGTGTATTGCTCGACTACTTGATCAATCACTGTGTCACGATCTTGCAAGTTTGGATAGGCAACCACATCAGCCAATGCTGACTCCAACATATTCAAGTTATCTACAATAACCGCTGCTTGAGGAGATTGGCTGTAAAGCTGCGGAGAAATAGCTGGAACACTCGGCATTTCTGAAGGTGCTGGAAACATTGTCATTCCAGTATCGGAGCCAACCTTATTCCAATAGCGCTCAAGGGTTAGAGGTACCCGACCAGCAAACTGCGGATCAACCTGAGCAATGATAATCGCTTCTAAAGACGCAAGTTGTAACCATTGATTGGAATACAACAAGCCGCTTAGTTTGGGAAAACCCATTCTGAAGGCATCGGCATAAGGATGTTCAAGATATAGCTCCGACTCTTTGGGCAAAATAGACACAGCATGCCTAGCATCACTAGTTAAGTAATCTTGAACGGCTTCATCGATAGCCAGACGCTTCTGGTAAATTGTTGTGGTTTCATCAGCGAAGATATCCCACAGCGTGCTCTCAAAATTACGACCATGGGCCAATACCATTGCAGCGTGGGTCGTTAGCGCCTCTGAGTTAGCAAAGGCTTCACCTGCTGCATTGTCCGAATGTGAACCACGAACAGTTTCTCCTAGTGAAATGCGAGCTTCGGTTTCTAATTCACCGAAGTGTCCGTCCATGTCCATTTCCATCGCCATACCGCCGTGACCACCGTGACCACCACCGCTCATTTCCGCCATCATATCGAGATGCATCTTAAGTTCCATGCGCCCGTCTTGCGAAGCAGGATTGCCATTAATATCGGCGATAGCATCGTAGATGCCTGCTTGAGTAACATCGAAGGCATTGTAAAGATTGGCCAGCTCTGGAAACTCGCCGCGTAGGCTGCCAGATTGCGCCAACCCTGGTGTCGAAATGACGGCACCTAGGGCCAAACCCAGCGTTAATTTTGATGTCTGTTTTTTAATCTTGGTGAGTATGGTATTCATTCTCTGAATCCCCAGTATTTCTAAAAATTATCCTGAGTGAAAGCATAAAAGCACTCACCTCTAAAGTCCACCGCAAATCCGCTATGACTCAGGCTGGTGCAGCGTAAACCATTGATTATTTGCAACAAATTGTAATTTGCCAGAATCCGATAATGTTTATTACGAGGTGTTACAAAATAGTAAAAAGTAAAATTTTAGAAAGCGCTACTCTTGAACGAAATGAAAGTCCGCCGGGCCCACTCGCCGTACAACGATAACAGCTTCACTGCCGCCTGCTGGCACATCCCAAGAATGATTGAGTTCGCCTGGAATAACGACATAACTCCCTACTGTTAGGTCAGTAGCTTCGTCACCCAGCACAATGGTGACCTCGCCTTTTACCACCACCACATGTTCGTCATAAGTGTGCCAATGGGTATCAAAATGAGAGCCTGCTGGAAACATAGCATAGTAAGTAATGCCGCCGGTTTCTGGATCGATTCCCTGGCGCGCGGTGCGCACTCCAACTGGCGAACCATTGCCGCCGCCTGGAGGCCCCCAATCTACCTTATCTAAATTTAAAGCTAAGGGTTGAGTCGCCTCCTGGGCAGTAGTGTTGTTTTTGTTATAGGCACCGAACCCGATTAATAAAGCCGTTGCTGAGAGACTTGTTAAAAATCTTACTAACGATATATTCTTAAACATAATGACGGGATCCTAATCGATTCCCAATTAAACCACTTCTTACCCGGAAAATGCGACCTGTTCCAACAAAGGGTTTGCTTTAATCTGACGTTGAAATAGGGTGCAAAATTTCATTTGCCATGCCTGATTATCTGCATAAAAACCTACATCTCTTATTAGACATTAGTAGAAACTAGATTAAACCCTTTTCATTATTGCTGCGATCAACCCTAATAATAATGTTTAAAACACATTTTTAGAGACAAGGCTCTGAATTTGTTTAAGATCTTGTAATATAAACTTAATTGATGATGGCTATAGGGCGCTCAAGCTTTTATGCTTACCTTGCTGTCTGAGCAGATCGACAAAAGAATCACACAAAAGCGAAAGCGGAGAACTAGAATTACCATGGGTTTAGCAAACAAACTGGCAGCTCCTCAAATCAAGAAATTGGTTGCCTATCAATCGGCACGTCGCATTGGCGGAATCGGCAATAATTATCTCAATGCTAATGAGTCGCCCTATTCTGCCTATCAAATGCCAAAACAGGAAAGTTGGCAACGCTATCCCGATTTCTTACCGGGCGATTTAACTACCAAATACGGTCTCTATTCGGGAACACCCAGTGATTGTGTACTCACCACTCGTGGTGCTGACGAAGGCATCGATTTACTGATTCGCGCCTTCTGCGAACCAAACAAAGACAGTATCGTAATTAATACCCCAACTTATGCAATGTACGACTTCATTGCGGAAGCCCATCAGGTTTCAATGGCTAAGATCGCACTAACTACTGACGGCTTTAAACTAGATGTTCCTGCCTATGGCGCATTGACGGCACAACCCAAAATTATATTTCTTTGCCACCCGAATAATCCCACCGGTAACTTATTATGTAGGCAGGACGTTCTTGCCCTAGCCAAAAAATATTCAGATGAGGCATTTGTTGTAGTCGATGAAGCCTATATTGAATTTACACCCAGTGACTCCTTCGCTTTAGATATTGCTTCTACTCCTAACTTGATCGTCTTACGAACCCTGTCTAAGGCATTCAGCCTAGCGGCGGTGCGCATTGGTTTTGTATTAGCCAACTCAGAAGTGATTCAACTGCTCGCTAAATTGATTGCTCCTTATCCCATTCCTGACCCCTCCGCTCGAATCGCCTTAAATTCACTGAGCGAAATGGGCGTGTCTTATATGGAAGCGCAGCGAGACCGCATTCTATTCAGTAAGGCAGAGGTAGAGAAGAAGCTAAAGGCACTCTCTTGTGTTGAACGTGTGTATCCGAGCGTTACAAATTTTTTATTAGTAAAATTTGAAGACAGCGTAAAAGTTTTTAATTATCTGGTTCAGCACGGCATTATATTGCGCGACCAGGCCAAGCAACCGGGGCTGGAAAATCACCTTCGTATTTCAATCGGTGATGATATCGACTTGCAACAAATGCTCGATTGTCTTGCCTCTCTAAAATAAGCGGATAACACAAAAAAGGAATAAGTATTAGTGAGTGCCTCTTCAAGTAAGCCAGGATTAAAAAACTGGATTCGATTTCTCATTCCTTCTGGTATCGGTGTTTTATTTTTCTTGACGCCCATTGTTATCGACGGACAAATTACGATTGGCATGGCCTATGTCGGTGATCTTTTCATTAATAATTTTCAGCTGCAACTATCGCAGCTAGCTGGAATCTTCATTGTCAGCTCTGTCCTTTTTAGCTTTCTGTTTGCTATCAACGAACGTGCAAAGAAAAAATTGCACTGGCTTTCAGATCACCTCACGCTGCATCCATTCTGGTTTACGATGCGAATGTTTGGCGCAATAGCCGCTGTCGCCTACTTGTTTCAAGTCGGCCCAGAGTTTCTAACCGGTGTAGCTACTAGTGGAACTACTCTAGGCAACTTAATTCCGATCACCATGACCTACCTAGGCATCGGCGCAGTATTTTTGCCACTACTAGTAGATTTCGGTTTAATGGAATTGGTTGGAGTGATGTTGAGTCGTATTTTCGATCGCGTGTTTGGATTACCTGGTCGTTCTGCTATCGATGCTATGGCTTCTTGGATGGGCTCCGGTCCTGTTGGAGTCTTCATTACCTCACAACAATACGAGCGAGGCTTTTATACTGCCAGAGAGGCAGCAGTCATCTGCACCAATTTCTCAGTCGTGTCAGTATCTTTTTCCTTAGTAGTAATCGAATACATAGGGCTCGGCCATCTGTTTTTACCCTATTACCTATCTGTCATCGGTATCGGATTTATTGCTGCTCTGATCACACCGCGGCTGCCGCCGCTGAATCGCATTGCAGATAATTTTATTGATGGCAACCCGGCCAAAGGCAGCCGCACTTATGAACCGGGCGTCCGTCTGCTGCCAATTGCACTAAATCAGGCACTTGATCGTGCCGCCAACGCACCCAGTTCAAGAGAATTAGTGCAGCGTGTCGGCCGTAATGTTGCAGAGATTTGGTTATCGTTAATTCCCGTCGTGATGGGTTTAGGCACAACCGCATTGATTTTAGCGGAGTACACGCCTGTATTCACATGGTTAGGAGCACCCATTGCCCCAATTCTTAATCTCTTCCAATTGGAAGAGGCGCAAGCAGCAGCCCCACTTATATTAGTTGGTTTTACCGACATGTATTTACCAGCTTTGGTGGGGGTGAATATAAACAGTGAATTGACACGCTTTGTCGTGGCGACGGTATCGGTGACGCAATTGATTTACATGTCGGAGGTGGGGGCGTTAATCATAAAATCAAATATCCCACTAGGTTTTATAAATGTGGCGCAGATATTTATTTTGCGGACACTTATCTCTTTACCTATCGCCGTTATAATTGGTCACTTGCTACTCTAAGAAATTAGAAGCCGTGACCAATTTCCATGACGGTGCCATAGGCAGCTCGCTCGGCATACCATACTCCTCCGTCTTTAATAACGATGTCGACGTAATCTAAAACTTCGATGTTACGCAAAGGGTTGCCGTCGACAATAATAATGTCTGCCAGCTTACCAACTTCAATGGTCCCTAGCTCATCAATCTGCCCCAAAATTTCGGCATTGGTTTTGGTCGCCGCCGAGATAACTTGAATGGGGGTCATGCCGCTCTCAACTAACGCTGACATTTCTCGCCACATCGCTTCAGTGTGCATGTTAAGAGGACTTGCAGCGTCAGTACCGACTCCCATATAGGCACCTGCATCAATAAACTGGCTTGCAGAATTCACAGCATTGCGAGTCTCACGGCCAATATCATTAAAATAGGAGTTGCGATGGAAGTTTTCGAATGACTTTATAAAGTCTGCGTAGAAATCTGCAGGCATGTCTTTTTTGTAAACCGGATCATAAAGCCTTTCTGGAAACTCGACCGTTGCAGGATATACCCAAATGCGATGCGAAATGGTTTGTACAATTGGAATACTCTTTTGCGCAATCTGCGAGACAAGCGCTTCATCGTAAGGTGGGTTGCGAGCAGAGCCTACATGCTGAAACACATCGACCCCCGCATTAAGGGCTGCATGCATAGCATCAGGGTCATAGAGATGGGCATGGACCTTAACACCCTCTGCGTGGGCGGCATTAACAATTGCGCGATAATCCGCCTCGGTTAACCCGGCCCAAGTTTTGATTACATCGGAACCAGCAGCAATTAACTCTCGTGTTCGTATTGCAGCTTCTTCTGATGAATCGACAACTTCTTCGTAGGCGTCTGGTATTCCGGCCATTTCGATGCGCGTGATCCATGGGCCTGACACCGTCAATCGTGGCCCAGGTATTTCACCTCTGCGTATGCGTTCTCTAAACTCCAGAATCTGAAATGGGGCCCCAAGGTCCAGCCCGCTGGTTACCCCTGCACGCATCATCTGTTTTGCCGCAATAGGCATAGCTTCAGGCAGGCGTTCCATTTCGTTTAGAAAGGCATAGTAATCATCATATTCACCATGACCGATTAAATCGATGTGCATATGTGCATCGATTAATCCTGGCATTACCGTTCGGCCACCAGCATCAAGTATGACTGCATTGTCAGGTATGGGCGTGTTATGGCGCTCGCCCACAGCAGTGATTCGTCCATCCTCGAACACAATTACAGAATTGTGTATAGGTTCTGCCTCGTAACCATCCAACAACATCCCTCCTACTATGGCAACAGGGACATTGGGCCTTAAAGATTCCTGAGCCAAGGAGCTTGAAAATACAAAAAACACCGACAGAAAAAAGATGAATAATGGCATAGGCTGCAACTTTAGCTGGTACATGTTTATTGTGATAATTCGTCATAGATCGCTTGCACACGATCTGGAGCTAACGGCCAGTTCAAGTCAGAAATATCTAACTCAGCAGCAATATCGTCTCGACTGATGCCGCTATCCATTAGTCCCCGGATACGCGCCAACATTTGTTCAAACTTATCACGGAAAATTCGTATTTCAGATTTTCGTAGCAATGGACCATGGCCAGGAATTACAGTATCGAAATCTAAGGCAAGGACCTGGTCAAGAGTTGCAACCCAATCACCTGCACATCCACCATTGTCATAATCAATAAACGGAGCCATCGTGCTTCCATCCAAGCGATCTCCCCAAATAAATAGATCACCCGTGTGAATAGTACGCAATTCAGGAAAAAGGATTGCCGAGTCGCCATTAGTGTGTCCGCAGCCTAAGTGGTAGGCCTCAACTTCTGCACCACCTAAATGTACACTAGTCTTGTCGCTATAGGTTAAGCGTGGTGCGCCATCGGGGGAGGCACTAGGACCACGGTTGCGCAGCATGTTCACCCGAACGTTCTCATGACCAATAACTTGGGCGTCGGGCATGAAAGAAGCATTACTTCCAGCGTGATCAAAATGATGATGAGTATTCAACACATAACGAATCGGCTGGGAAGTTACGCTCCCCACTTGTCTAGTAATATCTTCATAACTGTATGAATATTTGTTATCAACAATGATAACCCCTTCATTGGTAACAAGAATTGCGATATTACCCCCAGATAGGCTTCCATCAAAACCTGGCATCAGATACAAGCCTTCTTTTCCAGGAACCGCTCTTATTGTTAATCGTTCTAATTGTTCTGCGGTTAAAGTAGGCCTCTGCTGCGCAGTAATTAGTCCAATACTAGCTGCAGCAAGCAGTAATACAGCGATTACCCCGCCTTTCAAGATATTATTATTCATTATTATGGCCCTGAGTCTTAGAAATGCAGCCTTACTTATGCCATTGGCTCGCTGAAGCGTCAAATACTACTCCAAAATTAATCAGAAATAGCTGTGCTGCGGTACAATTTCCCACTATTCACTGAGTCAAACTGGCTATGACACTTAAAAAAACCTCATCATTGAAAGGCAGCTTAATTCTTCTGAATGAAGATCAACAGTCTTTTACTACCTCGCAAATTGAACTCCTCATTGCTATCGATGAGTGTGGGTCAATCACTCGTGCTGCAAAGCGGGTAGGGATAAGTTACAAGACAGCTTGGGATCGCATTGATGCATTGAATAATATGTCTGAGAACCCTCTGATTATTCGCGCAACAGGCGGTGCTAAAGGCGGGGGTACGAAGTTAACCGAATTTGGGCGAGACATTATTCAGGGCTTTACCGAGCTTCAAGATGAACACGCCGCGTTTGTTAAAAGATTAGGTACTCGTCTTCAATCAATGGACGATTTAGCAAAATTTTTAAGGAGTACGACATTGCACACTAGCGCCAGAAATCAATTTCGCGGTCCAATCATTAAAATTACACGCGGCGCAGTAAATACAGAAATTGAATTGAGTATTAGTGATTCTGCAACGATTGTCGCCCATGTAACAAACAACAGCGCAAAGAATATGCACTTTAAAAAAGGCAGTCATGCCGTTGCTTTAATAAAATCATCGTGGATCATTCTAAGCAAGGACAGTGAGCTCGCTACCAGTGCGCGCAATAAACTAACGGGATCAATCAGTAAAATAATTAAAGGCGGTGTTAACAGTGAAGTTAGTATTGACCTTGGTGATGGCAAAACGCTCTGCAGTGTAATTACAAATGCAAGCGTTAAAGAACTGAACCTTAGAAAAGGTGACCAAGCCTGTGCGTTATTTAAAGCCTCGAGTGTAATTCTCATGGCAGACTGATTAACGAAGTATAGCGACGCCTTTAATTTGAGCCCAAACTTCATCCCCGATCTTAATGGCTAACTGATGAGCAGACCGGCGGGAAACTCTCGCCAGAAGCCTCACCTCACCCACCACCAAACGAACTAACAACATCGCCCTATCTTCATCCTCGTGAATTTTCTCGATGCGGCCCCACAGTCGATTAATTATGCTGGTATCAGTGTGCGCACTGAGAGCCAAGCTTACATCTCTTGCTAAAACGCGGATCCTTATCGATTGATCGAGAGAGTCACCGCCATCACGCACCCAAAGCTCACCACCTAAAAATTCTGCCCGCAATAAATTCCAATCATCATCTCTTTCTGCAACCCTCGCTTCAAAAACGACGCCTGTGTCTTCGCCCAGTTTTATAGGTAAATCTGTATTGGCTAATACTTCTCCAAGTGGGCCTTCTGCCATCACAGTCCCTCCTTGCAGAACAACTAGGTGATCGGCAAGTCGAGCAACCTCATCAATAGAATGAGTAACATAAATAATCGGCACGTCGAGTTTCTCATGCATTGATTCTAGATATGGCATGATCTCCTGCTTCCGCCTACCATCGAGGGATGCTAGTGGCTCATCCATCAACAAAATATCAGGTTCGATGAGCAATGCTCTCGCGATAGCTACCCGCTGGCGCTCTCCTCCAGAAAGTTGTTCTGGAAATCGTTCAAGCAGGGAATAGAGCCCCATCAGCTCAATGATTTTCTCGTAGTTAGGTTTGCTTAGCATGACTGGGGAACGCTTAACGCCATAGTCAATGTTTTGTTCGACGCTTAAATGGGGGAACAAGCTCGATTCTTGAAACACATAACCTACTCGCCTTTCATGGATTGGCTTAATTTTCGAGCCCGATTGCCAAACCAACCCTTTAACATGTATTTCTCCACCGAGCATTTTTTCTAAGCCCGCCAGGCAGCGCAGTAATGTAGTTTTACCGGATCCTGATTCACCGAAGATCGCTGTAATGCCTTTCCCCGGCAGTTGCAGATTTAGATCAAGACAGAATGTTTGCACGCGTGACTTGTTAGGCCTGTGTTGGATAGCGATGTTAATTGTGTTGCTATCAGCCGTCATAATTATAGTTGCTATAAATTTTTCTTTAGGAACCAAAACTCAAAATTTGGCGCTGAGATTTTTTTCGCAAGCTATACACTGACAAAAGTACCAGAAAAGAAAATACAATCATGAGTAGCGCCAATCGGTTTGCTTCATCATAGGCAAGCGCTTCGACATGGTCATAAATCTGCACAGAAACCACTCGCGTTTCTCCAGGAATATTGCCACCTATCATTAACACTACACCAAATTCTCCAACCGTATGGGCAAATCCTAATACTGCAGCAGTAAAAAAACCTGGCTTCGCCATAGGAACTGCAATGGAAAAATATCGGTCTATTGGGCTCGCACCCAAAGTTGCAGCAACCTCTAACGGTCGATCCCCAATCGCTTCAAAGGCATTTTGTAAGGGTTGCACAACAAAAGGCAGAGAATAGAGAACTGACCCAATGACTAAACCGCTATAACTGAAGGCAAGCGTTCCCAAGCCTAAAGACTGAGTCACTTGACCTATAGGTCCGTTCGGTCCCAGAGCCAAAAGTAGATAGAAACCCAATACAGTTGGTGGCAACACCAAGGGAAGTGCTACCAATGCACCAATCGGCCCTTTCAAACGTGAATTGGTTCTTGCCAACCACCATGCTAAGGGTGCTCCAAGAACAAGCAGAATTAAGGTTACAGTTGTTGCCAAACGTAAGGTTAGAAATATTGCAGTGACATCGCCTTCGCTAAACATTTGCTAAGACTCCCCGGCCCTATAACCGAAAGACTGGATAGTTGTTTGTCCTTCATGACTCTTAACAAATTCTAGAAAACCGCTAGCGGCTCTATTACTTTGGCCTCTGTTTAAAAGAACTGCGTCTTGTCTTATCGGATCATATAGCTCTTCTGGCACTATCCAAACAGAACCCGCTGAAAGTTGGCCGGTAAAAAACACTTGAGAATACGCTACTAGTCCAATTTCCGCATTCTCGGTCGCAACAAATTGATAGGTCTGTACAATGTTTTCACCTAGCACTATTTTTTTCGAGAGATCATTGCTAAGACCTAACCGCTCGATTACCTCATTGCCCGCAAGACCATAAGGCGCTAGCCGAGGATTAGCTATTGCTATCTTATTAAAAGAGTTAGAACGTAATACATCTACACTGTTATTAACCTTTTCAGAATCAGCAGACCACAAAACCAACGCGCCGCGTGCATAAGTAAAAAGAGAGTCTTTAATAGCCAGTTCATTCTCAACTAGCGCTAATGGCTTTTCTTGATCCGCAGATAGAAATGCATCAAAAGGTGCTCCATTTGAAATCTGTGCATAAAAACGGCCCGATGAACCAAACACAAGATTTATTTTATGGCCCGACTTATTTTCGAAATCAGCAGCTAGCTGCTGTGCGGCAGCAGAAAAATTAGAAGCTACAGCAATTGTTGCTTCGTCAGCATCAATAGATGCACGAACAGAAGACAGCCCTGTCAATAAAACTAACCCTATAAATTGCCAATTCCTGAAAGCCACCATATACATGGAAATTCCGAACTATATTTCGTTATATAGTAAATTATATAACGATATTTCTCAAGTCAAGGTACTTATTCTCAAAAGGGTAACTCAGACTGATCCCTTGGATAGTTTTATCTCTTGCCGGCAGGACGCCCTGTCAATGAAGTTTTACCAAGTTTGAGAATCGTGTTTTCTGCGAAAGCAATGAAACGACAGTTGCTAAATTTAATACGCCCAATTACTCTGCTTTTGTACGATCATTTACTGATTATGCTCCGGGTTAAAGATGACAAAGAATCAAATTGATAAAGACAGGCGTCTTGTTCTAGCAGGATTAGGCTCAATCGCCGCCACAAGTATGTTGCCCCAAAATCTGTCCGCACAAAGTAACAATGATACAGATATCATTGTTATTGGAGGTGGCATTGCTGGCTCCTCAACTGCTTTTCATTTAGCCGAGCAAGGTCATGACGTGATTTTAATTGAACGTGGCGAAATAGCATCAGAAGCCTCAGGACAAAACATGGGAGGTCTTGGTGGTTCTGGTTGGGGAAACAATCCTGATCTTCTTTCCTATCTAACCGCTGGCAGCGTGGAAATTTTTAAACGCATACAAATTGATATGGGTTATGACATAGAGTTCCGACTTTCTGGAACCCTGACTGCAATCCACACCGACGAGCAATATGAGTACTATCAGGATGACGTTGTGTCCCAGCGCAACAACGGGTACGAAATAGAATTACTTTCAGCCAGAGAAGCGCGATCAATCGAACCAGAAGCTAATGGGGAATTACCCGGTTACATGTACCGGCCACAACGCGGCCAGGCTGATCCAGTAAAAACTACTCGCGCATTTTCACATGCAGCTGAAGTGGCAGGCGCAATAATTAATACTAACCAAAATGTTATTTCCATTACACCTATGAGCATGGGTGGCTATGCAATTCGAACTGAATCATCTGAATTCCGCTGCCAGAATCTAGTACTTGCAACAGGAGCCTGGTGTGGTCCTGTAGGAGAGATGTTAGGACTCAAAATTCCTATTGTGCCTATCCGGGGACAAATGTGGGCAACCGAGCCGTTACCGACTCGAGTGCTTCATACGATTGGTTCTACGATATCTAGTTACGACTGGAGTAAGAACAATGGATCTGATGAAGTTACACCTCCAAACCTAACGCATAAAAATGGAAGGCGCATGACGCGACATCTATATGGTCGACAAAGAAAGAATGGCGAAATTATTTTTGGGGGAGATCGTGAAAGTCTAGGTTATAACACTACACCTGACCCTGCTGGCATTGAAGTGAATCATAGACACGCAGCAGAAGCCATTCCCTTAGTAGCAAGCTTACCCATTGGGCGGTCGTGGGCAGGGCTTATGCCTTTTTCTCTCGATGGCTCGCCTATCATTGGCAAAATTCCGATTCGCGACAATCTTTTTATTGTAAGTGGCTTGGCGTCATCCGGTTTCGGGCGGGGACCCATGGCAGGCAAACTGGCCGCAGATTATATCCACTCTGGCAACATAGCACGTGTGCTTGCAGAGTCAGATCCGGCTAGATGTGTTACTGAAGCTTAACAAATGTAAAGAGCTCTCTTTTGAGCAGTCAAATCAGAAAACCCTGCATTCAACCGACTGCATTCTTGAGATACAGGGTATGAGTGGCCCAAGTCAGCCGATCGCTGATTTGGTGTCAGAAAGTTAATTAAAGCTCGGTAACCTCAAATAATTGAACTTGAATCCTTTAGTCTGATTGCGTTAATAAAAAACTCTGCTGAATTTTTCCTCATTGTCGCCCTAACGTTACTTGTCTGCAACAGCCAGTAAAGTCTCGACTCTCACATTTCAATCTAATATTAATAAAACCTCTCTTAATAGAAAAAAACAATAACGAAGTTAAGCGACAAAGTGTCGCATGTCTTTTGTTGTCTGACTATTGTAGTTTGCGCGTCAAATTTCGCATTATGATTTTCCGGTTGAATGCCAAGGGGAAAGCATGAAATATAGAACTAACAAATTTTGGTTTACGGCTTTAGTTATTGGGTTCTTAATACTTGGCCAGAAGTTATTCGCGCAAGGAAACGATGTTATTGAATCAATATTCGTCACATCAGAGCGAAGAGCCTATCAGGCAAATTTGGACAACTTGGAAAGGCCAGCGGCTAATCAGCTTATTGACAGTCAATTGCTGCAAGATGCTGGAGTTTTAAATCTGAATGACGCGCTTGATCTTTCAGCATCCGTGGCGCGACAAAACAATTTTGGAGGACTTTGGAACAGTTTCTCAGTTCGTGGATTCGCGGGGGATGTTAATTTGCCTAGTGCCTTTTTAGTCAATGGTTTCAATGCCGGTAGAGGTTTTGGCGGACCAAGAGATATTGTAGGGATTGAATCTGTGGAGGTTCTGAAAGGGCCAAGATCTGCTTTGTTTGGACGGGGTGAGCCAGGCGGAAGCATCAATTTAACCACAAAAAGACCGGAATTTAGAACGGGTGGCGATTTCAGAGCTACCTTTGGTCGCTGGAACCAAACACGATTAGAGGCAGACTATCAAACTGTCGCAGGTTCCGCAGAGAATGTTGGTATTCGCCTAGTCGGTTTTACTGAAGCGTCAGATAGCTTTAGAGAAACTGTCGAGATAGAAAAATACGGATTCTATCCATCACTAACGGTTGAGCTATCGGACCAAACCGACGTCACTTACGAGCTTGAACTAACAAAGCAAGAGGTTCCCTTTGATCGCGGAGTCGCCTACTCAGAGCGATATGACTTTTCGCCAAGGGAAACTTTTAGTGGGGAACCTGGAGATGGACCAATAGATACAGAAGTGCTTGGGCACCAATTTGAGCTTCAACACAACTTTAGCGATACTTGGAGTCTTTTAGCAGGCCTTGGTCACCGAGAGACAGATTTTGAAGGCGGTGCCTCTGAGCCAAATTTTGGCGGGCGCCAGACGTACTTTTTAGATGGTAAAACATTATCAAGATTTTTTAGATTTCGAGATTATGAAACCGACTATACCGTACTCAGAGCTGAATTAGCTGGGGAGTTTACCTCAGGCTCGATTCGTCACAGACTGATTTTTGGTTCCGACTATGACGAATTTAATACTGATCAGTTGTTATTAAGATATCGTCCCGATTGGTTTGGTCCGAATGGAGATATTGATGTCCTTGATCCCGAGAGTTATCTTCTTCTAGATGTATTCAATCCGGTTTACGGGCAACATCCTCAACCGATCCCGGGACCAAATACTAATCGTGAGGAAGAAATGAATGGTGTAGGAGTATATGTTCAAGATCAGATCGACTTAACTGATAACCTTCAAATTCGATTAGGGCTGCGATGGGATGACTTTGAGCAAGATTTAACTAATCTACGTTCTACTCCAGCAAAAACCGTCACCACTTCCGACTCGCGTGTTACTCCTCAATTAGGAGCTGTTTACAGCCTGAATCATGAGTTTAGTATCTATGCTTCCTACGGAGAGGGCTTTCGTCAGCAGGCAGGTTCTGATTTTCGAGGAAACCAATTTAATCCTAATCTAACCGAATCAAGTGAGCTTGGCTTCAAATTTGAAGGAGCGGTTACCGATCAAGTGTCCGGTTCTGTATCTTTGGCACTCTTTGACGTTGATCAAAGTAATATCCTTGTTAACGATAATCGACCGGAAGCGCAAGCAGTAGGGTGGTTTTCGGCTGATGCTGGAGAGGCTCGGAGCCGCGGGATAGAAGTTGATGCAGCATTCGAAACTAGGTCAGGTTTTAATTTGTGGTTCTCCTATGCTTATGTAGACGCAGAATTCAGCAACAGCAATCCAGATGCCGACTTCGGTGCGCAGATTGATGATGGAGACCAATTGATTAACTCACCGAAACACCAAGGAAATATTCAGATCTCTAAATCCATCTCTTTAAATGGGCTAATGGGTCAAATTGGGGCTGGTGCCGTTTATACCGATGAGAGAGTAGGTTGGACTGCATATGATTTTTTCCTGCCTAGTTACACGACAGCGAGAGTATTTGGCC
Organism: Gammaproteobacteria bacterium; assembly: GCA_029244985.1. Classification (GTDB taxonomy): domain Bacteria; phylum Pseudomonadota; class Gammaproteobacteria; order Pseudomonadales; family Pseudohongiellaceae; genus UBA9145. The sequence goes on from JAQWQD010000011.1 coordinate 20,413, forward strand.
AAGTTGAGCTATCCGACTCATGGAGTGTCCGAATTGACGTCGACAATGTGTTTGACGAGGAGTTCTACACTAATTCCTATGCAGATGTTTGGGTGGAGCCTGGAGCCCCAACCAGATGGAGATTTTCAGCCAAATACAATCTTTAGTTCAGCGAATTATTGTTAGTTTCGCGCTAAAGTTTTAGTGTGAAAAATATACTGATCACCACCACTGGGTTGCTCGTGGTAGCGTTCGAAATTATGGCGCAGCAAGAGGATGAATTAGAAAGTCATCATTCTACAAATGCTGTGTTTATGATTGGTGAATCCGCTATCTCCGCAGGTGAAACCTATCACGGCGAACTGTTGGCGCTAAGTGTAGTCAAGTATCTCCGGTGAATATTCTGGTGCGGCCATATGCCACTTGTTAAGAATTTAAAATCGTTTAAGTTGGTTATCTTAATATTTTCGAAATCAAAATCTGATGAGTCATGAAAACAAAGCTTCAGACGATGCTCCATCATCAACCAATCGCCTAAAGTCCATTGATGCATTACGCGGTTTTGTAATGGTAATCATGCTCGTCGATCATGTACGAGAAACCTTCTATCTTCATCGGCAGGTATCCGATCCCGTAGATATTTTCGTCACCAGTCCCGAATTGTTTTATACACGCATGATCAGTTCCATATGTGCACCCGTCTTTATCTGGCTCACCGGTCTATCAGCATGGCTTTATTCACAGAAACATTCAAAGATTGAAACATCAAAATTCCTTCTAAAGCGGGGTGCTTTCCTTGTATTACTCGAACTAACATTCATAGTATTTTTGTGGGCAGGTAAATATCCTCCAGATATGTTCTTCCTCCAAGTGATCTGGTGCATAGGACTGTGCATGATAGCCCTTTCCGGGCTTATTTTTGTCCCACCCCAGATGCTGTTAGTGATTGGTATTGTTATTGTGGCCGGTCACAATATTCTTGACAGTTTTAAGTTGGGGGAAGACTCTCCTTTTTACATAATTTGGGCTATCGCTTATCAGCGAGAAATTATCGATTTTTATTTTATTACGGCCAGAACCAGCTACCCAGTACTGCCTTGGATTGGTGTTATCGTATTAGGATTCTTAGCAGGGCCATGGTTTTCAAATAACGCATCGCCTGAAAATCGTCAGACAAAAATGTTTACCTTTGGGCTTATCGGGCTTATTTTGTTTTCTGTAATTCGATTTCTAAATTTTTATGGTGATTCACCTTGGATAAATACCGGTGAATTTTCAACTACATTAATGAGCTTTTTATCCCTTACAAAATACCCTCCATCGTTTATGTTTAGCTTGTCCATGTTGAGTTTAGGATTGCTATTTTTAGCGCTATTTGAGAAAAATCAAAATAGTAAATTCACGCTAATCATGTCTCATTTTGGGGCCGCACCCATGTTTTTCTATGCCCTGCACTTAGCGGTACTGAAGCTTTTATATGTAGCTGCTTTTTCTGTCTATGGTCCATCTGGTGGGGTATATCTTGCTTTTCCTAGTGTTGGATACATCTGGTTCACGTTTGCAATTCTAGCTTTCATCCTTTATTTCCCTACTCGATGGTTCGCAGAGTATAAGCAAGCAAATAAACATATCGGATGGCTTAAATATTTTTAGTCATAATAGGTTTGCCCGACACAACTATTAGACAAGTTGAAATTTCAGCTATATACGAATTTTGAATTTAGCACTTTTGGATCTGATCATGAGACATATTTCGATTACAGCCGCGTTGTTATTTATTCTCGTGGCTGATGCTATGGCTCAAGATGCTGAATTGAGAATGGATAATGCTAACGCCACCTTCGAAATAGGAGACGTATTTGTTTCCGCTGGCGAAACGTATCTTGGCGAACTGAAAGTGCCGAGTGGGGACGACGGAATCGATTCGTTCATACCTATCACCGTTCATCACGGTGCTAATCCCGGTCCGGTTCTATCGTTGATAGCGGGCATACATGGTTCTGAGTATTCCCCTATTCTCGCAATGCAAGAGCTGGCCGGATTGATAGATCCCTCTCAGATGAGTGGGACACTCG
>JAQWQD010000016.1 GCA_029244985.1 Gammaproteobacteria bacterium
GCCAGGTTGTGGACTCGACGAAGTTTGCCTGCTGCGAGTGGACGACCCCGATGCCACAAGTCATGACGGTAAAAAAGAATAGTACCAGGTTTAAACTTTACAACTTCTTCTCGCTTGTAGAGTTGCTGTCTCAGTTCGTAAATTTTAGGATCGTTTTGTTCAAACCAATTCTCAACAGTTGTTCGGTCATTAAAGAAGGGGTTACCCGCCTGACCTGGCATATTTACATAGGGTGGTTGATACACGGGGTCGTCTATTCCGCGACGCGGAACATACCCTGTCCCGCCACCAGTCTCATTAAAATCATCATAATAAATGACTGCAGCGACGGCATCCGGTGCATCCCATTGCGGGTGCAATAGTGAGTTGTTGCCATAGTCCATGTGCATCCGCTGGTCAGTATTAGCTTGAGCCTCATGATTATCGTCAGTCACGCCAATTTTGGGCCACAGATCCGCTTGAATCAGCCGAATATCTTTTGTGCCAAGCAATTTTTGAGCCGCTATTATAAGGGGCTCACTCAGTACCAGGTCATCAAGGGGGTTTATAAAGGTTGGAAATTCGAACTTTCTTTCAGGACTTCCAAAGTCCAGATGATCGGTGTCTATTTGGTCTATTGTAAAATTGACATTTAGCCACGTCAGCACTGGGTCAATGACTTTTGCGGGTAACTGGCAAACAACGGCGCCTTCTTCTTTCCATGTTTGGATTTGCGAATTTGATAGCATGGCTAGCCCGACTCAAAAAAATAATTAGACTTCAGAGTAATATTACTCTGATTTCTTTGATTCTTTGGTTTCTAAGAGAGTAAGAAATTAAGGGCCAGCAGGAGCTGAACAGTAAAAATTCTCCGCTTCATCCGTGTCGCCTATGCCAGTGTAAGTTGCCACTTCAGGATAAACACAAAGCGGCCTACTGCGAGTTACTTCGCCATTCTGAATTTTTGATGCCCGCATTGAGCCCGGTGCTATACCATTCTCCACCCAGTTCTCAATTGCAGACAACGCATCGAATCTATCTGGTCCTGGACCCCCCGCGCAGTGCCCCATACCAGGCACCATAAATAGGCGGAAGAAATTTTGCGTACTTTTTAGTGCAGTCTCGTAGTTGGTTGCGCGCATGTCGTCAGCAATCACATCTACTACACTTTCGAAATAATTTATCGACGCAACGGGAGAAATGTCAGGATCACTCCAGCCATGGTAAACAAGTAGTTTGGCGCCATTATCTCTTAAGGGACGAAGGTCTGGATTGTTTGAATCGACAGCGTTTCCTACTTTTTGCAGCGCGTAGTCCAAATCTGTATCGTAATCGAAGTTGCGAAAATCCCATTCGGGATCATCGAAGACAAACCAGCGAAAGAAGCCTTCGCCTCCTAGCCAGTGCAAGGAGGTAAAAGGTTCGACTCCAGTTACCCAGCGACTCCAGCCACCCGGATCGGCTTCACCACCAGGGACTAACCCCGGATAGATTAGTTCGCCGGCAGAATTAGTTTTCCCTGACCAAATTTTTTCAACGGCCGTAACTTGTTGTGATGTCAGGCATGAGTTGTTGTTCACTCCAGCTGGACATTGAATTGATGCTGGTTCAAAGTTGCAGGCTAGAGGGTTTTGCAATATGCCGTCTTCAATTCCATCTAAGACATCACAGGCCGCATTCACAGCGTTACCAAAGGCTTGCATTTTTGCAGGGGGAATCCATCCTTCTTGATTGTTATCGAGCATCGCTAGTGAATACCAAAGGTGGGCGCCAGTATAGAATCTTGTCCACTCGTTGGCAGGATTGCCAGCGACGATACCATCGAAGTCCTCCGGGTAGCGTTGGGCTTCCATTAAGCCCATTTGTCCGCCTTTAGAGCAGCCAGTGTAGTAAGAATATGAAGGTGGATTGCTATAAAAGGCCTCAGTAATAGTCTTTGCATTGACCGTTGTCACATGTAAACCACGATGACCGAAGTCTTCGATTAAATCTTGTCTGCCGGATGCCCAAGAGGCATCAAATAAACCACCATTTGCGTTATGCCCGGTATCGGTGCTAGCAGTGGCATAACCCCGATTTAAAGCGCCGCGCATTGCTGCGTAGCTGATGACGCCTGCCATGCCGCCGTTACCAACACCATTGTATTTTCCATTCCAATTATCAAGTGGTAGCCACACTTCAAAATTTACAGCGGGTAAAGTGACTCCCACTATGCGGCAGAAAGCCGGTGTTCCCATGGTGTTATTTGTTTTAGGAGGGGTAAAGCCATTTGCTTCAACTACCTCTGCAGAGGAAAGCGTAGTGTCGGGTAGCGCGATATTAGTCAGTAAGGGGCAAGACTGTCTGAGGCTTAATGATTGTTGAGCCTGAGCGGTCGGAATCAGTAGGCCAAAAAGCAGTAGACCTGCAAGAGGCGACAATAAACCATGTGGAAGTTTCATAATATAATCCCTAAACTTGTTGATCGCTTCTTTTAGGTAATGGAACTAATACAGAAGTCGTTGCGAGATATTTTTGATAGACTGGATCATCCCCCCATCGTTTTAGACCACCTTCTTCTAATAATCTTACACCGCTAATTTTGATTAACAGAAAAGTAACAAAAAATGGGGAAATAAGTGTGAGAAATTGCCAGCCAACTAAGGTTGGAAAGGCTATGACTGCAATACCTAGCCATAAAATAATTTCTCCAAAATAATTTGGATGACGGGAATAATTCCATAAGCCAGTTGTTATGAAATTTTCTGAATTTTCTGGATCTTTCCGAAAACGAGTTTTCTGCCGGTCTGCTATGACTTCGATAGAAAATCCGGTTGTCCACAATAATATGCCGAGAATAATCCATATTCCCAAGGGGCGCTGAGTCATTGAGGTAATCGCTGCCAGACCTGCTGCTGTAGTGATGAACACCCAGGCACCACCCAGAGTCCAGGTTAATAGATAACGCCAGAAGCGAGTTTTCATTTCTGTGAAGCGTCGATCTTGTCCGGCCTTCTTGACGCGAATAAATAGGAAGCTACCCAGTCGTGCAGCCCAAATAAAGATAAGCACACAGATAATTAACCCTCTCAGGTCTAAATTAGGATGCAGCACTGCCGCCACTGTAACGCTAGCGATATAGGATATCGATCCAGTTAAATCAAAGTAGTGTTCTGTTTGATAGATAAAGCCGGGAATGAAAACCAGCCAATGCAAGACAAAACCAATACTGGCACAGATAGCAAACAGAGGAACGCGAGGAACGTAGACGCTACCTTGACTTCCAGCGACTGCAAGGCCGCCGCTGATAAAAAGTACTACAACAATGGCTATTATTGATTTCAGCAATGATTTATACCTTTAATTGTCTTTTAGTAATTCATTGGTAAGTCAAAAACTCACCGATTTTAGAAATCTACTCTTGCCAGGGCTATACCGCTTTCGCCGGCGACTGCATAAAGTAAATAGACCAAACCGTCTTCAACATACAGAGCAGGATCACGAAGCTGATTTACTTGTCCATACGCTGTGCTTCGCACTGACGGTTCAATTGGTGCGTTTGAGCCTTCCCATTCGAACTCTGGTTTTAATAGCACTACTTCAGTAGATTCTTCCCAGTCCATCCAGTCTGAAGTCAGTTCTATAGTGCTTAACATAATGCTTTCTGGTGCGTCTCCAACACGAGTCCAGAACACATAAAGATAATCTCCTCTGACGATGACTGCCGAATGGCGCATATTGGATACAAATAAGAGGGGTCCTTCCTCGAAATTAGTAAAGCCATCTTCAGATCGATAGAACTGACCAGGCATGGCGAGTGCGTAGGTTATACCGTCATGCTCAAAAGCCCTCATGTAAGTTCGGCCAAGATTTTCTTCACGGGCAAAAAAATCGATACCATCTTTTGATGTAGCGACCCGAGAATGTTGGAAAGCTGGTCCTTCTAGCCCATGGTAGTACATGATGATTACTTGATTTTCATCATCTACATGGACATCCGGTGATGCAATATGGGGGAGGGTAAATTCAAGGGCTAGATCGTGCGAAACAGGAGAGCCTAATCCGGAAACTCCGCTTCGGGCAGCTGTAAGTTCAGCTAGTAGTTCGTCAGAAATTGGAGGTGGTGTAGGCGCAAAGTAAGAGTGTTCGATTTTGAGGCTACCAGGCGAATGAATTTGCCAAGGACCAGTGAGTTCATCAGCATAGGCTAGCCGAATATAGAGACCTTTGTGGTCGGCGAAGTAGAGATAGTATTTCCCAAGAGGGTTTTCGACCCACTCAGGTACCCGAATTAGGGATGGCCCCTGTATATTAACACCCGTACTTGGATGAATATCTGGCCCAATAATGGGCTTATCAGCGAGGCGTGTGATTTTTACTGAGCTTAAGTCCGGTTGCTGGCCATGAGTCAAATTTGCAGCACACATACCTATGAGTAAAAGGCTGAATAGTTTTTGTATCTGAAATAACTTGCCAAACATAATGGTTCTCTATTTCTCGTTGTTATGGGGTTAAGAGTAAGAGGGGAGGCCGCAAATGTCTATATGTGCTGTGCCAGCATTAGCGGAATCTTTTCTAGATTTATTATTGATCAGCTCGTATTACTGATCAGTTAAGCCGCCACTCATTTTTTTTCTAGCGACTGGAAGATCTACGAAGTCTGCTTTGCGTTTCTCGCCAGCCGCTGTAATAGCTTCTTTTATTTCACTTTGCTGCAACATGCTGGCGTTCCAAATGCCAATATAATCTAAAGTGTCAGCGGTACTGTGATCACGTGCGTAGTTGATTATGCGTTTACTTCCATAGACTGCGAGTGGTGCTTTGCTAGCTATTGCTGCCGCGATTTTCATGACTTCTTGGAGCATCGTCGCATGGTCAGAATACACTTCATTTACGATGCCTAGGGACTTAGCTTCTGCTGCTTCCATTCTTCGCCCTGTATAGGCCAATTCCTTTACGATTCCTTCAGGCAATAGCTTGGTAATGCGCGGAAACGTTCCTACATCAGCCGTCATACCAATATTGATTTCGAAGATGGTAAGGAATCCGTCACTGGTCATGTAGCGCATATCACAAGAAGTTATTAGGTCAACACCGCCTCCGATGGCACCACCTTGAATTGCCGCTAGCACCGGGACCTTGCATTCATCTATGCACGAAAAAGTCCGCTGTAAATATTTAACGGTGTCATAGAATTTTGCACCCTGCTGTCGGTTAAGTTTTTCTATCGTTTCAGCATCTGTCCCTTGCTCTTTTGAACTGCCTAAAATTGAGGTATCTATTCCAGATGTAAAATGAGGACCGGTTGAAGAAATCACAATGACGCGTGCCAGGGCCCCGGCCTCGATCTGTTTTACAATTCTAGGAAGATCATCCCAAAATTCTGGAATCATGCTGTTTCGCTTTTCCGGGCGGTTTAGAATTATATGAGCAATATTATTTTCTATGTTTACTTCAAAACAGCTGGACTGCACTTCTGTCTCCTTACCTAAGAAAAGGGAATTAATTGCGCCTACAATGAAAGTGTACAGCTTCTCGGCCACTTGTAACATTTTCAACGACAGCTCCCCAAGTAATTGCCCCTGAGCTAGCCATGCGCCTGCGGCGATCTTCCATATAGCTTGAAAACCTCACGAGACTTGGGCCTTGTAACACCGCTTCAATATCCATTAAAACGATTTGATAATATTTTGCTATAAAATCTTTAGTGAATTGCGCTCTTCTTTTATAGGCATTCAAGGCTTCTTCGATCCGCGAATCATCCTCTAGTTCTGAGCGATTCCAGGCATTGCACATGGCTCGAACGTTCGCCATTTCGCTGTTGTTGATGAAGCTACGAGCGTTTGAGATTATGATAAGAATATCTTCCAGTTGGGCGTCTGAAGCTGCAAGCCTTGTTTTAGTTATTTCGGGATCGTTGCTAATCTCTTGCATTAATTTATTAACTACGGCGCGATCAATTTCTTCTATCGCGATAGTAGGTGCAAGCACATTGAGTTCTCGAGGTTGTTCCCGTTCGCTTTCTGATGTGTTCAGGTTGCGAATCTCTTGCAGGCGCTGATCAGGATCAAGAGCGCCATCTACTAATGATTGTAGTTCTTGTTGCGCGAAAGAGTGGACACTAAAGCTTAGCAAGCATACTACTAAGCTTAAGAGCTTCGCTAATGTGACGTTGAACTTATGGTTATTAATTTCGACGAATCTCTGTGGCTTCTAATTGAGGATAATCGATACCCAACTGTTCAAGATAAGTATCATAACGGGATGGGTCATAATATAAATCTTGTAACAAAGGTCGAAATTCCGCCATTATATCTTCGTTCTTTTCAATCGCAGGTGGATCTTCAGGACCGATAAAAGGTTGATATTCTTCATCAGCAGTTTGTACATCGTCAAAATAAGAATGGGCTTCATCGACAAGGGTATCTGATTGCACTAAATCGAGCATCGTAGTCGCGATTACTTTGGCGCCGGCCACTGCTCCTTTGTGGGCGATTGGCGTTGCCATTGCCATGGCACTTGACCAATGGTGTCCTTGAAGTCCACTCACGTTAGATGGGTAGCGCAAGGTGACAGTTGGCACATTCCATGCCACATCACCGATATCATCGGAACCTCCAGATATCGGTTCTTCCAAATCTGGGGTAATTCCGGAAAGTTCTGTTGCTAGTCCTTGTGGATCCTCTGATCCCATCAGTGTTTGTAGTGCTTTCGCGAATTGCTGATCATCTTCTGACCATTGTGGCAAACCTACATTCTGGATATTTTGATCCATCGCCAACGCGATTGGACGATTAAAATGTCTTGGGTAGGCGGCACCTACTATACGCCGTGTTACTGAAGTGTCTGACATAAGCGCGGCACCTTCGGCGATCTGTTGTAGTGTTGCAAAATTTTGGAGAATTCCGTCAGCTGTGACTTCTCGAATAAAATACCAGACGCTGGCGGAAGAAGGCACTACGTTGGGCTGGTCTCCACCATTGCTAATCACATAATGGGAACGTTGCAAGGGATGTAAATGCTCGCGACGAAAATTCCAGGCGATATTCATTAATTCGACGGCGTCTAAAGCACTGCGCCCTTCCCAAGGGTCGCCTGCGCCATGTGCTGCTTCGCCATCAAATAAATACTCAACTGAAACGAGCCCCGTTCCTCGAGCGCGGCCCCAGCTTACTCCTAAATTTCTGCCAACATGAGTAAAGAGTACGGCATCAACATCCTCGAAGAGACCATCGCGAGCGTACCAGGCTTTCGTCCCGAGAAGTTCTTCTGCAATCCCGGGCCACAATACAATTGTTCCAGGTAGATTTTCCCGTTCCATTATTTCTTTAACAGCTAATGCGGCAACAATATTCACCGCTTGACCAGAGTTATGCCCTTCGCCATGTCCTGGTGCACCTTCAATCATGGGTTGGCGGTAGGCCACACCTGGCATTTGCGAGGCGCGTGGGATGCCGTCAACGTCAGACCCTAAAGCGATTACGGGTTCGCCGCTACCCCAGCTGGCCCACCAGGCGGAGGGAATGCCTGCGATTCCAAGTTCTACATCGAAACCATTATCCTGAAGCAGCTCTGTAAGATAGCGCTGGGTTTCGAATTCTTGAAAACCTAATTCTGAAAATGAAAACAGACTATCGATTATTTCTTGCGTAAGTTTCTGCATTGAATCTACGGACGCGATGGCTTCCGCTTTAAGACCATCGAATCCAGAATTCTGAGCCTGGAGCGGTCCTATGCTTAAAGGTAATAGAATTAGCAGGATAGCAAGAGATTTTTGAATATTCATGGGCCCCTCTTAATGTTGACTAACATCGATCAAAGTCTGTTAAGGGAACTAGAGTACGCTGTTTTGCGAGTCTGTTCCAGGCAGCATAAAAACTCTTTAAGGTTGAAGTTTGGTAAAGGTGGCTGAACTAAATATGAAATAGTTAAGAGATTAAAACAGAGGCCGCTCTACTATTTAAGCAAAACTATTCGGGAGAGTTCAATGGACGCTTTGTTCACAAATGTCAATTGGTTGGCTGTGGGAAGCAGTACTATTGCCTGTTTTATGTTAAATGCGCTTTGGTACTCGCGAAAAATGTTTGGCGTTAAGTGGGCCCAAGGTGTTGGTATCGATATTGATGTAAATGTCGGTCAGTCAGTACCCGCCTTAGTTACTCAGTTTTTAGGTACTTTGTTGTTTGCCTGGGTGGTAGCTTTGGCAGTAGCAAACAATTCTCTCGCTTCGGTAGTTTTAATTAGTATTACATTTTTCTTTTTACTGGTGGCTGCGAATCTATTAGCTGAACACACAGTTTATGCGTCTGTAGTTGAAGGAGCATTTGTATTAACAATGGCGGTCATAATGGTCGCCTTTAATTTTTTCTTGTAAAACTAAATAGCTGCTGAAGGCCGGCAATAGCTAACCCTTTTAGCATCAAAAAAAGCAGATGTTATTCAAGGTGTGATTTTTTGATGACCAGACAAATCGGAATGTTGCGCTATTGCTTTAAATAGATTGTGCTTGCAAGAATTAGCACTGATTTCTATTGTTTTAATATATCGGTGAGGCAGTTTTGCAGTTCTGGATGTTGTAACTCTATTCCTAGTTCCTTGATTCTCAATGACGATACGCTTGAACTTGGTAGCAAAGCTGCATCAGCCATTTCCCCAAACATCAATCGAACGATCGCACTTGGAATTCTTGGAAGCTTAAGTCGGTTTATTGATTTTTTTAAGCAGTGAGCGAATTCACGATTTGTAACTATGTGCCCTGAGACTAAATTAATGGGACCTGATACACCATTTTCCCTCAATAACGCCAACATTATTTGAACAGCATCACTTAAGCTAATCCAGCTCATCGTTTGTTTCCCAGATCCTATTACTCCTACTGTTGCTGCACGAAATGGTAAAATAAGATTTTTTAGTACGCCACCAGTGGGGCTTAAAACAAGTCCAAATCGTAGAAAAGTAGTTCGAATGCCGGCTTCTTGAGCAGGCATTGTTGCGCTCTCCCATGACTGCGCCAGAATAGACAGGAAATCATTCCCCGCGGGGCTGCTCTCATCGAAGGTTTTTTCTTCATTCGTGCCGTAATAACCGATTGCAGAGGCTGAGAGTAAAATCTTTGGAGGCACAGGAAGTTTAGCTAATGCCCTACAAACCAGTGAAGTGGTTTGAACCCGGCTGTCAACGATTAGCCTCTTAGTTTTAGTGGACCATCTTTCTTCAGAAATATTTTTTCCTGCCAGATTTATGACTGCATGCAATGGAATGGACGGATCAAGAAAGATGAAGCCTGTGTTTTCTAAATAATAAAAAGGTTCTTCTCTTACATTTCTTTGCAGATTAAAAACGGTATATCCGAGGCCTTTGAGAGCTGTTGAAAATGCTCTCCCTAACATACCTGAGGCACCAGTAATCAGGATGTTCTTTTTTTGGTCCACTTTGAGAAGCCTTAATTTTAGATTGAAGGAATAAGCCTACTCTTGGGAGAGGCGGGCATGAGCCCGTAGCTTAAAAAGACTAAGGTAATAACCTATAAGTACGGCAAGTCGCTTTAATTAGTTCACAAAATATTTTTATTTATTATTTTATAAATTAATGTGATCTAGATGTGACGTCAACGCCGTAACTATCAAAGCTATTGTTACTAATTATTACTTTTAGAGGTTACTAATGTTGTACATTAAAAAATATGCTTTTGCATTTCTTGCAATTTTACCCTTTTCAATCGCGAGTTTTTCGGTCAAAGCACAGGATATAGTAGATACCGCTATAGCTGCTGGCCAATTCAACACGTTGGTTGCTGCTGTGCAGGCTGCAGATCTAGTCGAGACCTTGAAGGGAGACGGCCCGTTTACAGTGTTTGCGCCGACCGATGAGGCATTCGCTGCATTACCTATGGGGACTGTAGAAGACTTACTGAAACCTGAGAATAAGGCACAGCTCGTGGCCGTGCTCACTTATCATGTCGTTCCTGGCAAGATTATGTCCGCAGATATCGCGGGAAAGTCCATGGACGTGGCGAGTGTTCAGGGTGGAGAACTATCCGTTGACGCAACAGATGGAGTAAAGATTGATAACGCTAATGTTGTTGCTGCCGATATTGAAACTTCCAATGGCGTTATTCACGTTATTGACCAAGTCGTACTACCTAACTAGATTTCTTTTGATAGACTCTTTTCAGGCTGGCAAACGTCAGCCTTTTTTTTATTCCAATTTTGCATGTCCATACAAATCATATTCATCAGAGCTTGAAATTGTTACTTCAAGAATCTCGCCTATGTTTAAGCTACTTGGGGAATCGAAATAGACCAGTCCGTCAATTTCTGGAGCATCTGCAGTCGATCGTCCGATGTACCCATCTGCCACTTCTTTGTCAATAATCACATTGATCGTACTTCCTATTTTTTTTGCTAATTGTTCTGATGATATTTGTTGCTGAGTTTCCATAAATCGTTGCCAGCGCTCTTCTTTCAGTTGTTCTGGAACTTGGTTAGGCAAGTCGTTAGCTTTGGCTCCATTTACGGCGGAATACTGAAAGCAGCCAACTCGGTCAAGGCGCGCTTCTTGCAGGAATTCGAGTAAGACTTCAAAATCTTGGTCGGTCTCTCCTGGGAACCCTACTATGAATGTACTGCGAATCGTCAAGTCAGGCGCAGTAACTCGCCAACCTTCAATTCGTTGCAGAGACTTTTCAGTTGTGGCTGGTCGGCGCATGGCTTTGAGTATATTAAGACTGGCATGTTGAAATGGAATATCTAAATAGGGCAGGATTTTTTTTTCTGCCATCAAAGGAATAATTTTATCGACGTGAGGATAAGGGTAGACATAATGGAGACGAACCCACACGCCTAGGTCAGCTAATGCTTCACACAATCCTTGCATACTTGCCTTAACGGGTCTGCCTTGCCAAAAGCCAGTTTGGTATTTTGTGTCGACACCGTAGGCGCTGGTGTCCTGGGAAATGACTAAGAGTTCTTTTACGCCTGACTTTACTAAGCGTTCGGCTTCATCTAGCACATCCCCTACAGGTCTACTAACTAAATCTCCTCGCATAGAGGGTATAATGCAAAAACTACAACGATGATTGCAGCCTTCTGAAATTTTAAGATAGGCATAGTGTCTCGGTGTAAGTTTAATACCTTGTGGCGGCACTAGGTCGGTAAATGGATTGCTTTGAATTGCTGGGGGAGGTAGGTTTCTATGAACGTGAGACACTACTTCTTCGTAGGCTTGTGGGCCTGTGACACCCAAGACTTTGGGGTGGCTATTAGTAATTAGTTCTGCCTGTGTTCCGAGGCAACCAGTCACTATTACTTTGCCATTTTCATCAATAGCCTCACCTATCGCTTGTAAAGATTCTTCTTTGGCGCTATCAATAAAGCCACAGGTATTTACTACAACAATATCAGCATCGTCATAATTCGGAACTATCGAATAACCATCTATGCGCAGTTGGGTGAGTATTCGTTCAGAATCCACCAGAGCCTTTGGGCACCCTAGTGAAATAAAACCAACTTTATTTTTCTCAGGCATTAATAAACCAAGTCAGATAGCTAAAAAAGTGGAAACTCAAGTAAAGAGTAAAGCTACACTTTTGAGTTTGGGCCGTGATTATAGCGGGGATTAGTTATAAAAGTGCAGACTTTAATGCTCAGTCCTTGCTCAATTAAGTTAAAGGCATCTATTAACTAAGGTGAGACCAAGAGTCAGACCGCATTAAACTTTTCTCACTACAAAAATTTATGCAGTGTGAGCCATGATTGATGATTAGTTAACCTCAACAAGTACAGTGCCTATACCAGCAGACTTATTTTGGCCTATAAGTGATTTGGATCAGTTTTACAGAATATGTCAGCCGTTGATACTTGCTCTTTCTTGTTCAACCAGAACTCGTCTAAGAATTTTTCCTGATGCTGACTTTGGTATTTCGTCAACAAATTCTAGCTTTCTGATTTTTTTATGAGGTGCTACTTCATTGGCAACCCATTTCATGATTTCTTCTGCGGAAATATCGCCCTTGAGTACGACGAAGGCTTTGGGAATTTCTCCCGCCTCTTCGTCAGGACTTGGTATTACTGCAGCATCAGCTATAGCGTCATGACTAACTAATAAGGCTTCTAGTTCGGCAGGGGCAACTTGATAGGCTTTGTATTTAATAAGTTCCTTAAGACGATCCACAATATAAAAATAACCATCTTCATCGGCATAGCCGATATCGCCTGAATGAAACCAGCCATCTTCGTCGATGCAATGCTTGGTTGCATCGTCATTGTTCAGGTAGCCCGTCATGACGTGCATACCCTTGATTAAGACTTCTCCGCGTTCATTGATACCTAGGTCAGCGCCAGTTTCAGTATCGATCACTTTCGAGTAAGTATTGGGAATAACTCGACCAACTGCGCCAGTTTTTTCCGCTGGCACAGGAACTGAATTGACATGACAAGCACCTGAAACCTCTGTAAGCCCATAGCCTTGATAGATCTGGCAGCCTAAGCGCTCCGCGCAGGCTTCTTCTATTTCAGCGCCTAGAGGAGCGGCGCCGGAACTGATCAATCGAATGCTGGATGTATCATATTTATCAACTAAAGGGTGTTTGGCTAGAGCCAATACTAATGGAGGAACCAAACTCAGAGTACTAATTTTGTAATCTTCCACGATCTGAAGAAATTGTTCGAGATCGAAGCGTGGCATAGTCACTAGAGTTACACCCCGATATATTGCGAGATTAAGAATTAACACCATGCCATAAATGTGAAAGAAGGGAAGAACGCCAACCATTAAGTCTTCGTCTAATAAAGGGTTAATTGATTCTGAAAGCACCATATTAGAAGAGAGGTTTTCATGAGTCAGCATCACACCTTTGGATAATCCCGTGGTGCCGCTGGAATAAGGAAGTGCAACTAAATCATTTTTTGGATCAATGGAGACCTTTGGTGGAATGCCAGGGTTGTTAAGTAGCTCAGAAAAGGGTGTCGCATTTTCTGCTTCGCCGATTACAAAGATTTCTTCAACGTTACATTCCTGTGCCGCAGGCAGCGCCCGATCCATAAATGCGGGTATGGTGATTAGAATTTTCGCGCCAGAGTCATTAAATTGATGAATCAGGTCATTGGTGGAGTAAAGTGAATTTATTGTAGTATTTATTCCACCAACTGCAGCGACTCCAAGAAATATTGTTGCGTATTCTGGAATATTCGGGCAGAAGACAGCGCAAACATCGCCTTTTTTAAAACCACGCTGATCAAGGCCTGCAGCTAGATGATGTATTTGTGTTCTGAGTTGGGTATAGGTAAGAGTACGCCTGGTTGGACCATCAATTAATGCAGCTTTGTCACCTAACTCATCTACTTTTGCGAGAACAATACTAGTCAGGTCAGAATTAGGTACTTGGATTTCAGGTTTATCATTTTTAAATATCATTGCAACCCCTTAATGCAATCGGTAAGCGTTCTGTTGTGATGAAGCGAACTCTAAGACAGATTTTATTAAAGCTCAATGCCTAGATTGAGCAAAAAGACAATACACAGATTATCAAAATGGTAGCTTGTTAATTTGTATATATGCTGAGAAGTTATATCAGGAGTATTACATTTCATTAGATACACGATGAAATTCAAGTTTATCTAATGTGGTAACAAATAGCATGACGATTCAAGCTGACTCTTGCTTGGGCGATAGAGCGGATTCTGATTTTGGATCGCCTGCAATACGTGATTGATACATGATGCGAGGTTCTGTCATGTCCCAAGGCCGCGCTTGATGAAGGAGGCTACGATTATCCCAAACTGCCACATCACCTACCTGCCACTTGTGTTGGTAGATGCGAGGGGGTTGACAGGCAAATTCGAGTAATTCTGCAAGAAATGCTTCTGATTTATTCTCTTTCATGCCGGGAACACCATAAGCATGACGACCCAAGGTTAATATTTTGCGCTGAGTTTAGGGGTGCGAGTCAACTAGAGGTCGCAGCGGTGGGTCCTGATCAAAAAAACCATAACCATTGTAATCACTTCTATTAGAATGACTATGACCTAATTTCGATTGGCTATAGTACAGAGAATGGTAAGCGGCCAGTTTTGAGATGTTGCGTTTTGTATCGAAGTCTAGAGCATCATAAGCAGAGCGCATGTCGGCCCAACTTGTCTCGCCGCCGCTGGAACGTAGAACTTTGGCAGAAAATACCGCTCCTTTGGATAAGACTGGGAGATAGCTGCTGTCAGCATGCCAGCTCATATTTCCCTGAAGTATTTTCAACACATCATCGTTCTCGGTGTCGCTGCGGATACTTCCATCTTTGTTAATATTGCTAACAGATTTGATATCAAATTCTAATTCACCAAAGCGTTTTGCAAATTGGATCTGATCTGATCCGCGCATTGCTTGCCTGGGAAATGTCAGCAAGCTATGGTCTAGCCACAATTGATAGATCTCATTAAATAAGTGATCGCCAACAGTTTTTAAATCAACTCCATTTACGATAGCGCCAAAGCTGGCATCCAAGGGTTGCAGATCCAGTTTAGAGGTCATTGGATCCAGATAGCACAAGAGACAGCACTTTGTTCCTGTGCACTGGTTAGTACTTAATTTTGAAGTTCTTGGAAAACTCTGTTGCTTTAGCCATTAGATATTTGTGCTATCAATTTCAATTTTGTTGATTGCGAGGCAGAAGCTGGGCTTAAGCAGACAATCCCCGCGCAGCAATTTGCCAAACAGCCTCAACTTTATCGTCGCGGATAGCGTACATTTGATTGTATAGATTTACTACGGGATCACAGTGGGACACGATTAACTCGAGTTTATCTCCAACTTTGTACTTGGTCGATGCATTTTCCTCATATCGAATCGAACCGAATTCATCGGAGCCTGAACTGTAACTTATTCCTGTTTCGTCTTTAATCCGCGCCCATGGTCGATTAATGGTGCAAGCTTTTGCTCCGGCGTCAGTCGTAGCTCGCCCTTCGTATTGGTCATTGAGCACTGTCGTTAAGATGGTCAAAGAGGTATGAAAGTCTGAATAGATCTCTTCATCTGATTCGCCACCTATATCTACGTATTGAGCATCCATAAAAACGTAACTGCCCACTTGAATATCTGTCAGCCCGCGGGTTTCATGATCGATGTTATAAGTCCCGGTGCCACCGCCACTAAAAATTTCAGTGGATAAACCGCTTTGATTAAATAAGTCATAAGTCTCTGTTGCTGCGACTAATCTTTCTAAGGTTTGATTCTTGCGTTGCTCAAAACCTTTAACGTGTTGCGAGCCTCCGTCATAGCAGAGTAAACCCCTTAGATTTAAAGCAGGAAGCTGATTAATTAATTGTGCAAGTTCTAAAGCTGGTTGTCTCGGAGTGATGCCAGTACGGTGCCCTCCAGGATCAACATCCACGACGACATCAGCATTGATTCCCATGGCCACTGCAGCTTCGGAAAGTAAGCGGGCATTTTGCGGTGAGTCAGTTGCTTGAATAAATCCAGGGCAGTTTTGACGCAAATTCATGGCACGTTGAATTTTTGTCGGTGTTACATTGGTAGTAGTCATCAAAATTTCATCGATCCCATTTTGATACATTGCTTCCGCTTCACTAGCTTTTGCAGTGCAGATACCTATAGAGCCACTATCTAGTTGCATTTGTGCAATAACAGGTGTCTTGTGAGTCTTTGCGTGGGGGCGACTAGCAATGCCATTGCTGCGGGTGCTCGCCTGCATAGTGGCGATGTTCGCTTCAAGCAAATCCAGGTCGACGCAGAGAGCAGGTGTATCTAATTCGAACTTGGAGACATTTTCTTGCATCTCGCCATCAACATAGAAGGCTTGGATTTCATTAGCGGTATAACCTTTCACGGTAGTAGGAAGCCAGAGCGCAGCAGCGCCAGATGATTGTAGGAAGCGTCGCCGAGACATAGAGGATTTGGTCATATTTTCGCTCCAGCAATATTTTCTTAATTAGTACGATGGTAACCCAAAAGCATACCCATTTGTGGCTTTATTCGCCATTTCTTGCGAGCTATACCTTAAAAATTTGTCTCTTTATTACTCAGTCTTCAGAAAAATTTTCAGAAGCTGCCAGCTATTATCGAAATTGAGTCGAAGCTTTTAAGGTATGAGCACATGTGACTATAAAGAATCTCTAGTTAAGCTTAAGCACGGAATTATTTCATGAAACGCTTAATCGTTAAGAGCAAATTGCACAGCTTTGCTCACATGAATCGCAGTGGTGTCATAGAGAGTTACATTAGTGTGTCGTTGTTCAACCAGTAACGAAATTTCGGTACATCCCAGGATCACAGCCTCTGCCCCCTGGAATTTAAGTTCTTGAATTATTTTCAGATAGGTATCGCGGGAGTCGTTATTGATGGTACCAAGACAGAGTTCGTCGTAAATTATTTTATGCGCCAAGTTTCTTAGTTCCATATCTGGCACAATTACATCAATACCGTACTTATTGATTAAACGATCTTTATAGAATGGTTTTTCCATAGTGAATGTGGTGCCTAGCAGACCAACTTTGCCAATTCTGTCATCTAATAGTCTCTCAGCTGTCGCATCGGCAATATGTAGCAAAGGAATATTGGTTGCGGCTTCTATTTCCTGAGAAACAATATGCATAGTATTAGTGCAGATGATTAAAAAATCTGCGCCACCTGCTTCAAGCGACACAGCGGCTTTAACAAGAATTGCTGCTGCAGCTGACCAATTGTTTTCGCGTTGGAGTTTTTCTATTTCTTCGAAATCCACGCTATTCATAACGATTTTGGCTGAATGCAATCCACCTAGTTGTCGTTTAACTGTTTCGTTAATCGCGCGATAGTAAGATGCAGTAGATTCCCAGCTCATGCCGCCTAGCATTCCGATAGTTTTCATTTATTAAAGTTTTTCCGTGTGCATTTTATATAAGGTTGGAATTAGAATGGTGTTTATAAAAATTGCAAGGATAGTCAAGGCTGTTCTGAGAATTAGGGTTAATATTCTAGACATAATTTCCTAGAACCACCATGTTTTATAGATGCTAATGAATTAGACTTAAATCTGCAGCAGCTGCTCGTGACCACCTTACAAAAAGATCAGGACTTAAGCTTGGATGCATTTCTTAAAAAGATTTTACTAATCCTTCTGCTAATTTTTATTCAGAGTTGTAATGCCGATTATGATGCCTCACCTTTGATGGCGAAAGGGTTCGTAGATATAAGTTCATTTTCTGATGCTTCAATTCCAGCGATTGAAATTGAAGTCCGCTATCACACAAATAATAATTTTGTAGGTAAGCCGATAGAGGGGTATGACGCTGCAAAAATAATAATGAGTTTCGATGCTGCTTTAGCTATAAGAAAGGTTCAAGAAGAGCTGGTAAGTAATGGCATAGGCTTAAAAATATTTGATGCGTATAGACCTCAGCGAGCAGTTGATCATTTTATGAGGTGGGCGGCTGATTTGAACGACGAGGTGATGAAAAATCAATATTATCCGAATGTTGAAAAAGCAAATCTTTTTCGCGATGGTTATATTTCCGAAAGGTCAGGTCACTCACGAGGGTCAACGGTCGACCTAACACTAATCGAGCTAGATCATGGAGAAGAGCTGGACATGGGCTCGCCCTGGGATTATTTTGACCCCATTTCTTGGTCGTCAAGCAATTTCGTTAGTGTTGAGCAAAAAGAAAACAGAAATATTCTGCGTGACGTGATGCTAAGGAATGGATTTCGTCCATTGCCCGAAGAGTGGTGGCACTTCACATTGGAAAATGAACCCTATCAAGAAACTTACTTTGATTTTGTAATTAAGTAGTTACTAGTTTCAGAAATTGAGTGTAAAAATATAGTGCGCCAGTATTGCGGAAGTGAAAAGTAATCTATGGCTCCAATAAGTGCTCTGGAATTTTAACCCCCTGCTCTTGGTAGTAACGCAAGGCGCCAGCGTGCAGTGGAACCGGAATGCCATTCAATGCAACTTCTATTGCCATTGTCTTGGTGGCGCTGTGAATCTCTTGTAAGGTTGCCAAATTTTCCCAAAGTAGTTTCGTCATGTTGTAGACAATCTCTTCAGATACATCGTCTCTCGCCACTAAGATGTTTGGACTTGCTGCTGTATTTATAGGTTCTTCCTGCAGGGGGTAGGTGCCTGCCTCTATCTCATAGGATTGCCACAATGGGAATTCCTGATTGATGACTTCCAGATTTTCATCCGTGAAATCGAGTATGGTCATACTATTGCCAAGTAGAGCATATGCGCGAGTGATAGCGGTAACAGGAGGGCCGGCGGGTATATTCATCCCAACTATATTCCCGTCTTGCAAAGCATTGGCAGACGGTCCATAGCCCATATAGGCGATTGACAATTCATCGCTATAATCGATTCCGAGGGCATCGAAAATATAAAAACCCGTCTGTTCTGCGCCAGAGTTTCGCATGCCAATGGAATAACGTTCTCCATCAAGGCTGCTTAAATCGTTAATAGTGCCATCTGTCACTAAATCAGAGCGCAAGACAAAATGTTCTACGTTAGGCCACATGGCGCTGATAGATCTAAAATTCTCATAAGGGTTGCGAATTGGCCCCGAGCCATCAAAGGCCCAGGCGCCAAAGATTCCCAAGATCAAAGCGAATTGAGCCTGGTTGTCTCGCATGAGCTTGATATTTTCCATGGAGCCAGCAGAGCTTATGGCCGTCAATGAGAAACCAGCATTTTCTTGAGCGGATACCAGTGTGGAAAGTGCGACACCGACAGGATAAAAAGTACCCCCTGTTGTGCCAGTTGTTAAGACATAGGTGCGGCGCTCGCCAACCTGTTCGCTACAAGAGGTCAACATTAAGCACGTAATCAAACTGATAACTAGCAAACGCAACAAAAATTACAGCCTTTAAGCCAAAGTATGACGTAAGTCTACAATGCAATTGCTAGCAGGGCTAATTAATAGAAAAAGACCGAATAACTTAGTTTGGGCAGCTTCCAGGCATTTCCCGTATCCATTGTTTGATAAGAGCAATTCCTTCGTTATGAATCAATGACCTCCCTAACTCCGGCATCATTTCATCTGGTTCTGAGGATTCCATGCGATAAAGGAGTATGGATTGGTCGGGGGCTCCGGGGACTATACTGTAGAGCATATCACCAGCGCCTCCACCGGCTGCGACTGGTGTCTTGCAGACTCCTCTGTTTATGGCTGCGTTATGGGAGCCGTCAAGTATCAGTGCGGAAGTGTCAGCAGCGCCATCTGGATTGTGGCAGTGCCCACAATGAATGTTCAGATAAGCTTGCGCACGATCTTGCGTTGCGGCCGCTTCATCTTTCCAAGATTTTGGGGGTTTTGCATCAGGAGCACGATCTAGCCAACCCATTTCTACCAAGTTTTCAGTTTGATTTTTATTATTAGTGTATGTAGAAGTTAGTTGTGATGCGATTGCCCCCAGCGGATGCATTTCGCCATCTGGATGTTTGGTTACATGACAACCAGAACATTGATTTTCATTTGGAACAAAGTAGACAAATTCAAGGTTTCCCTTATCACTCTTTAAATTAAATTTTGTGCTTGCCCCGGCGACGCGCAAAAATGCTTCAGTCTGATCGTCGTTCCAAACATAGGGGAACGCTTCCCATCCTTGGCTTCGTTTAATTAATAACCGAGTTTCTATTAGTTTATTGTTCGCTAGATCGATTGAGGAAGAATTGGCGCTTGTTTGGCGCAACAAGTTTCCTTCAAAATCGGTGGGGTAATAAAATGTCTTCGTTAGAACTGTGCCAACAGGATAGTTTATTTCATTATTAACTAACTGCGCTTGGCTTTCATTAGGGATCCATAGGGTGCGCAGTTTATGTGCATAATCTGTAAATAGTTGATTGGCAGGAGTAAATACTAGGCTGGCTTCACTAGGTATTAGCTCTTCTTGGCTTAGCGCAAATAAATTCCACTCAGACAACCGTTGGGGGTTATTTGATTCATGGAAATTAGGTATCGATTCAGAGCATCCTAGTAAGGCCGCTAATAGCAAGCAAAGAACGCTTAAGCGCGATTCTAGTCTACTCATTCTGCTCCCGTTGATATTGAAATTTCAGTCAAACTTGGGAGTGAACAATTGTGTTGTTCAGAATCGAAGCTAGGGTTAGAAAACCCATTTCCGGCATCCAGGTTCACGAAACTGAATTCACCATTTTGGCGCATGCATAAGATTTCTTTGGTTTGTTTGCCGGGAATCAAAGTTCCATCCCAAACCACATCCGGAATTGCTTCTCCAGTGGCTGCTTGTAACGCAATTAATGGTTCGGAGTCAGGATTACTGCCGCCACCGTTGAAAAAATTGTTATGAATATTTATTCCTTCGGGGAATGGGTCATAATTTGGATCTTCAAAAGGTCGTTCGGTAATGTAATAACTGACAATGATGATATTGGCGCTGTCGTTATCAGTAAATGTATTGCCGAATACTTCGATGTTATCATTCGCCAGCACCATTAGTCCTGAACCCGCCGGTACGGTTCCAACGATATTTCCTTCTGGTGCGAAGTTGGCAGTATTATTTTCAAGAATTTCGTTGTTAAAAACCCGAGTATTGCGCCCGCCTTGAACTGGCAGGTTGGGAAGGTCAAACACTAATATGCCACCAGTATTATTTGTCGCTACATTATTATAAACGTCTGCGAAGGTAGAATTTTCAATTTCGATGCCAGCGACGTTATATTCTGCACGAGAGTTTCTAACGATGATCTGATTCGATTGGCCTACATAGATCCCTGCATCAGATGCTCCTATAGCAACAGCGCCTTCGATTAAGATATTTGTTGATTGGACAGGGTAGATGCCATAGGCACCATTGGTTGTGAGTGCGCCGCCAGTCCATTCTGTTCGCACATTGCGCACAATTACATTATCGCTTTCATTAATTTTTAAGGCGTCACCGACGGTGTCTTCAATTGCTAAATTTTCAATGATGAAATCATCAGCGCTTACTAGAAGCCCTTCAGCACCCTGTATTTGATTTCTGAATGACAGGATAGAATTATCTATACCGGCACCTCTAATTGTGACACCTGATACATTTAATGAAAGGCTTCGGGTTATCTCATGAGTGCCCGCAGGGATCTCTATTACATCCCCGTATTGGGCCTCAATCAGCTTTTGTTGAAGAGCTTCTTCAAAGTTTAACGTTGGAGTTACTGATTGATTTGCATCGCATGCCGCAATTAGGCCTGCGATGCAAACAAAGGTGAGTATTCTGGTTAATTGAATATTCATAAGGCATTGACTCCCCGATTAGTCAATAGTGCTATTTTTCGAAAAGGCAGTATAAGATTGATCGTCTCAGCGAGCAAACCACTGTGTGCAGCCACTTCATTTCCGTTGAAGGAGGGAGAAATTACAAGAAGAGGATTCTTCAAGTAAAAAAGTCTCAAACAAAAAATAACCGTAATGTGCGTTTACACACCACGGTTATTTTTGAAATTCTCTAGGCTGCGGCTTGATCTAATCTACAGATCTAGATTGGGGGCGAACACGGAGACCTTGATACTGAGAATCAGTAACCGGATCTAGCCATACCACCTCACCTTCGTAGATTGTTAGCTGCAAGGCGTCAACATCAGGATGGGCGCCATGCCAATGCTCGACATCAGCCGGTGTCCAATAAGGTTCGCCAACCTGAAATTCTTCAATGGCTCGACCTCGGATCTGATGAAGGCCAATACCTTCTTCGATCATAAGTAGCTGCCCCCAAGAATGAGTATGCCAAGAGGAGCGAACGCCTGCTGGAAAAAGAATACGAATATTTGCCATGTCAGGTGTTTGGCTTATTTCCGGTGATCCACCTTGAAAATTACTGGATTGCGCAGAAATTACATTTGTTTGGGTTAAAAGCACGACAGCTCCTAAAACCAGGGCTGCACAAACTGAAGTAATTATTTCTGCGGTCTTCTTCGGACTATGACTCATCGATCCCTCCGATAGTGTTGTGGAAAGAAACTACACAAAAAAGCCGGGTTAACCACAGCTTCTCTACCATAGCAATATCCCAATGCAATAGGTATGTCAACTGATGGGGTTATTTCTGCTGTCTCACCACAAATTCTTTGTTATTCTGATCAGCCTAATTTTAAGGATTATAAAAAGAATTGTGAAATTCATTCATTTACCCAAACGCTTCTATTTTTTAGCCAACTGCTTGCTGAGCCTGCTTCTAATGAGCGAGTTCACGAGCGCTCAAGAAGTAAATCCCCTCGCTGCGGATCCGCGTGCCGCAAGAGCTGGGGGTTCTATCTTTCGAGCACAATGTGCAACTTGTCATGGAGCAGATGCTAAAGGAATTCAGTCTATTGAGGCTCCTGACTTAACTTTAATGTTTACAAGGTCTGAATCAACTGACGCCTCAGTATTCCGGGTGATTCGTGAAGGTGTCCCTGGAAGCATTATGCCTCCACATGCTTTCCCAGATGCTGAAATTTGGATGCTAGTTTCTTATTTGCGGAGTGTTGCAATCGCAGGTACTTCAGCTCAAATCGATGGGGATCCTCGTCGTGGTATGACTCTATTCAATTTGAACTGCTCACGTTGTCATCGCGTCGATAACCTCGGTGGAAGTCTGGGCCCAGATTTGTCGACTATAACGAACCGACGCTCCCAAGACGCCTTGACCAATTCTATTAGAAATCCAAGTGCTGTCATTGCTAGACGCTACAAGCCTGTTACTTTGGTGACTGAGGACAATGGCCGTATCCAAGGAACCGTAAAGAGTGAGGATGCCTTTTCAATTCAGATTATGGACAGCAACCAAGTGTTGCGTGGCTTTCGAAAATCCTCATTACAAGAAGTGATTCATGAAGATATTTCTTTAATGCCAAGTTTTACCGAATCGGTTTTAAGCGGCGAAGACATTGATGATGTGCTTAGATTTTTGCAATCAGCGCGCTAACAAAATAATTTTAGTTTGCTAATAAAATAAGTAGTGATGACACTACAAGAGAAGTTAACAATGAAAACAACACTACAAAGTAATTTTTGCATTGCAGTCGTCATCTGGCTGTTGCCCACAACTACGTTTTCGCAATCGATAGAGGGCCCATCTTTCGAAGACCTGCTTGCTGGGTTCAGTGACCCTAATCGTTGGCTTACCTATTCTGGCGACTACAGCGGAACTCGTCACAGCCCACTTACACAAATTAATCCAACTAACGTGGAAGAACTCCGGCCAGTTTGGACTTTTCAGTCTGGAACAACCACTCGTGGGCGTGGCTGGGAAACTACGCCTCTGCTAGACGAAGGTGTCCTCTACGTAACTGGTTCAAATAATTTAGCTTGGGCCCTGGACGCTAGAACCGGGCGCTCTTTTTGGCAATACCGGAGAAACCTGCCAGATGACTTAACCTACGGTGCTTCGGCGCCCGTTAATCGGGGCTTTGGCATGCTGGGCAATCAATTGTTTATGGTTACCCTTGATGCTCACTTAATGTCATTTGATCGACGTACCGGCGAAGTCTTATGGGAGCGCGAGTTAGCGGACTATCAAATTGGTTATTCTGCAACTATGGCGCCACTCGTTGTTGGAAATAAAGTCATTGTCGGAATTTCTGGAGGTGAGTATCAGACCAGAGGCTTTATTGATGCCTTCGATCCAGTTTCGGGCGAGCGTATTTGGCGTTTTAATACAATCCCGGGCCCAGGAGAACCTGGCAGTGAAACTTGGCCAAATGATCCACAAATATTGGCCCAGGGTGGGGGAGGAACATGGATGAATGGGTCTTATGACCCTGATCTGAATTTGATTTATTGGGGAGTGGGCAATCCTAACCCTGATTACTATGACGAAAATCGGCCCGGTGATAACTTATATACTGATTCTATAGTTGCCTTAGATGCCAATACCGGAGAACTGCGTTGGCATTATCAGTTTACGCCTCATGATGTTAATGATTGGGATTCCAATCATATGCCAGTGCTAGCTAATATTGAATGGGAGGGTGAACCTAGAAGGGTTGTTATGGTAGGTAATCGTAATGGTTTCTTTTATGTATTGGATCGAGTGTCTGGTGAGTTTCTTCTAGGCGAGCCATTTACCGCCACTACTTGGGCTAGAGAAATTGGTGACGATGGACGGCCAATAATTGTTAACGATGGCAGTCTCGGTTGCTTGCCAGACCCTTGGGGTTCGACCAATTTTTATCCACCGACGTTCTTCCCGGGCCTAGACCTTTTCATTCTCACAGCTAGAGAAACGTGCGCTACCTATGTGCCAGAACTGCCTGCTAATACTCGGGGACAATCAAACTTTGGCGGTACGGTTTTCATTGATGCCGAGCAAGGTTATGGCGCTTTGCGTGCGCTTGATATTCATACGGGAAACTTGGAGTGGGAATTTACCTATCCCTCGCCTACCTTCGGTGGGGTTATGTCTACCGCTTCTGGACTGGTATTCGCGGGAGACCACGAGGGTAATTTTATGGCATTCAGTGCCGCAACCGGGGAAAACTTGTGGCATTACCAGACAGGGACTCGAATCTGGGGGGCTGCTGCCATTACCTATATGTTAGATGGCCTGCAATATGTACTCATTCCCTCTGGAACCACGTTAACTGCATTTGCCACAAGAATGCCTTAATTCTGGGCTTTGCTGGCTTTAAAAAAGAGCAAATTCTGGTGTCTACGGGTGGACAAATCAGCACTAGAATCTTATCCTCAGGGCTACCAGTTTCTGGGTCTTTCCAGTTGTTGCTAGCTGTAGCTCAAGAATGCAACTAATTGTTACCTAGGGGCGACCTAAGCCCTTGATTTCAATTAAACTGTGCGGATTCTGCAGTACTCTCTAAACAATAATAAGTGTTAGTCGAATGTTACTGAGACATAACGAAACAACCATCAAGAGGATTCCTGCTATGACAGTCAGAAAATTTCTCGCTTTGCTTGCTATTCCGGCTTTATTCATTCCGAATGTCGTCATGGCGCAAGCCCACGATGCCAGTGTTGCCGCCCATCAGCCCCATTATTACGACATAGCTGATTTTGATATGCAGCCATCAGATATTACTTATGCTGATCATATTGCGCCGATCTTGCAGCAAAGCTGTCTGCAATGTCATCGACCTGGCGGTGGCGGTCCTATGTCATTCATGTCTTATGAAGAAGTTCGCCCCTGGGCACCGGTGATTATGTACCGTACGGCCATTCGTGATCGTATGGGTGCTATGCCTCCTTGGTACATCGAAAAGGACATTGGCATTACCAGTGGTTTCGAGAGCGACTATTCATTATCGAACCTAGATTTGGCGATGATTCAGGCTTGGGCACAAAATGGTGCTCCACGAGGAAATCCTGCTAATGAACCGGCACCGATGGTTTTCTCTGACAGTGATGACTGGACATTAGGTGCACCTGAACTAGTATTAAGTGGGCCAGAAATGGTTCGTCCTGCAGTTGCGCCAGATTGGTGGGGTGACATTGGCATTGTGCCAACCGGATTGACTGAGGACCGTTATGTGCAGTCAATCGAAGTTCGGGAAGTTAACGACATTCCGACGGACATCGGGAGTAGCACAGTTGGTGGCCGCTACATGTGGCATCACATGACTTATAGTAGCGGTGTTTTAAGCGAGGATGGTACTTACATTGATCCAGAAACTCGTGTTGGCTGGCCAATTCACGAAGTGGGACGTAATGCTGACCAATTTCCTGATAGTGCCGGCCGATTGCTTCAGGCTAATTCTGCTTTACATTTAAACGCAGCGCACCTGCATTCTAATGGTCGTGAGACTAGTGGTCATCTGGAATTTGGGATTCGTTTTTTTCCGCGTGGATATGAACCAAGGTATACAACCCGGGGCCCACGTACCGGAAATGGTATCGACCTTGATGTGCTGCCGGGCTTAGCAAATCAAGAATTACATAACTATGTTGTTTTACAAGAACACACCAAGATCATGGCTTTCGAGCCACACCTGCATGCTCCCGGTGTTCGTATGTGCTTAGAAGCGATCTGGGGTCACAACATTTTTACTCTTAACTGTGTTGGCTATGATCATAACTGGGTGAAACAATATATTTATAAAGAAGATAAGGCTCCTTTGCTTCCCAAGGGAACTATCTTGCAGACCATTGCCTATATGGATACTTCAAGCGCTAATCCTAATCTCGCAGATCCGCGTAACTGGGCAGGGGGCGGACGTCGTTCTGTCTCTAATATGTTCATCGATTTGGGTTACTCGGTAACGATGACGGAAGAGCAATTTCAGGAAGAAATGGCAGCACGGCGAGCGACTTTAGCTAACAAGAATGAGTATGACGTAGGTTGTCCATTGTGCTGGTCACCTGTGCCTGAGTATGAAACTGCGGGTGGTAGCGAGGATTAATATGAAGTATCGCAGTGCGCGCCTGTTATCCGTCATCTTCCTGGTTTTGGCGGTTGCTACTTCAGCAGCTGCTCAGGAACGGCGTATGGTTCTATCTGGGGAAATCGCTTCCCCTGCCTACGAAGGTTGGTGGCCGAACGACGATGGTACTTTTAAACTATTTTTCGGCTATATGAATTCTAACTGGGAGCAGGAATTCGATATTGACGTTGGCCCGCAGAATTACTTTTCTGTAGTTGAGGCAGGTGAGTTAGATGATTTGAGCAACGATGCCTATGATTTTTCCCAGGCGGATCGCGGTCAACCCACACATTTTTACCCCCGCCGTAATCCATTTCTCTTCACCATCGATGTGCCAGCGGATTTTGGGGAAAAGGAACTAGTTTGGACTTTGCAATCAAAGGCCAGTCATCTGGCCCGTGCATATGGTACTTTGAAAGCTGACTACCGTATTGACCCACAAGTGATTTCCACCGAAGTGGGTGGGGCGTTTGGATCTCTCGATGAACGTTTACGTACTAATATTTCGCCTGAACTGACTTTGGAAGGTGAAGCCTTTCGCTCAGTGAGGGTAGGGCAACCACTCGATTTGGCAGTTACTGTAATAGATCCTGACAACTTGCCAGCTAGATCGAATCGACCTCCTCCGAGTACACCGGCACAAATTTATCGGCCGCCACAATCAATTGTTGCATCTTCAGGCCCTGGTGAGCGATTTTCTTGGATGGTTTATCGAGGGCCTGCTAAGAATGCTAGCTTTATGCCGGTGCAGATGAAAACGTATACTGATACTCGAGTCTATGCGAATTCTGCGTGGTCCCCGCCATTTACTATTCCAGAGCCTCCAGAGAACAATCGATGGGCTGCTACCGTAACGTTTGATCAGCCAGGTGAATACGTCTTAAGAGGAGTAGCTAGTGACGGATCTATGTTTACTTATCAGAATGTGAACGTTACGGTAACTCGTTAAATCAAGTTTATTAAAAGCTTATGAAAAGACATTTTAGCTGAAGCTTTCGTGTCTTTTTTTTCGCCTACCGAAAGATTCGGCAGCGTAGCAATGCCAACTGACCTGCGTTATTCTTGCGACAACATTTCACGAATAGAAACTAGAGTGTAAGCAATGTCGCAGTCGGGAGCTGGTCCTTATTTTTTTGTACTTTGCCAATTGAGAAAGCTATTTTTTCTTCTTTATAAAGTTTCTGTTTGTGGTGTTGCATTGTCTTGCCTAGTCCAGGCCGCTTCTGCTGCCGAGATAGATGTTCAGTTTCCAAAAACAATAGCGTGGTCTGCTTACCCGACCGGGACAGGTGGTTATAGTCAGGCAGTCGCTATCGGCAATATTCTCCAGCGTCAATACAAGGTAAATCTTCGTGTAATTCCCGGACGTAATGATGTCTCCCGACTAGCAACCCTTAGAGCAGGAAGAGTGCACTTTTCAGCGGGTGGTTCTGAATCTGTTTACGCTCAGGAAGGTATTCTTAACTTTGCTTCTCGAATTTGGGGCCCACAACCCATTCGTGCCTTAATGTCCAATTACTCTGATAGCTGTTCTTTCACATTTGCAATGGCCAGCGATGCAGGTGTAGAAACTATTGATGATATTAAAGGCAAGCGACTAACTTTTGTACAAGGTGCTCCATCACTTAATAATGCGACCTCTGCACTTTTGTCTTATGCAAACCTCACTTGGGACGATGTCATACCTGTAGAGGTCGGTGGCTATAATGCTTCTATCGATGCGGTGTTAAATAATCGTGCAGACATGGCGGGTGGAGCCTGCAATTCGCCACCATTTCTGCGCATTGAAGCTTCACCCCGTGGATTGACTTTTGCTCGTTTCCCGCATGATGATGCAGAAGCGGTGGAACGTGTACGTAGTCGTTTACCGTGGTATGTGCCCCATATCGCAATCGAAGGTCCCACAATTCCTGCTGAGGGTATTCAAGTGTTTACTTCGGCTTATCCATTGCTGGTCGGGCTCGATAGTTCGGATGATGCTCTTGCTTATAGTATGGTTAAGGTCATGCATCAGCATTTTGATGAGTATAAAAATAATGCACCTGGCGCTACTGGATGGATACTAGACAGACAAAAATTTGATCAAGCTTTTATTCCATTTCACCCTGGTGCAATTCGATATTACAAGGAAATTGATGCTTGGACTGATGCTGCGGAAGCTAATAACCAAAAAAATCTCCATCGACAAGCTGTCTTGAGGACAGCTTGGGATTCTTTCTTTCCAAACGCACCTGAGGGATACATGGAATTCGAACAGACCTGGATAACAGTGCGAGAAAATGCACTCGAAGAAGCAGGACTGATCACTCTTGGTGAAGGACTCTAGGTTGTAGGATTTATGTCTGAAGCAGTAACCGAAACGGATAGCCCTGAAGGCGGTTCCAGTAAGCAAGAAAAATCATTGCGTTACCGGGAGTTGTCTGAAACTTGGCGCAAGGTCATGGCTGCCATGACAGCTTGTTCAATTATTCTTGCTATTAATCAAATATTTAATCTTGGCTTTTTCATCGGTTATGTTGTGCTAGACAGCCGCTACATGTACATGATTACCGGCGTAATGCTCTGTATGGTATTTATTACCTTTCCTGCTAACAAGCATAGCTTAGCGCATGTTCCTTGGTATGACATTGCAATCATGGTGGTAATCGCAGTTATATTTTCTTACTACGCTTACTTCGCTGAACGCATCGTACTGGAGGCGTGGGAATATGCGGCACCACAAGTTGGCGTGTGGCTGGCTTTGGTAACCTGGGTAATTGTTTTAGAGGCGGGTCGCAGGGCAGGCGGTTGGCCAGTCTTTGCAATCGTCCTGGTGTTTTCGCTCTATCCAACTTTTGCAGCTTCTTTACCCAACGTAGTCGCAGCTTTAAGTATTCCAATTCAAGAAGTCGCAATCTTCCATATTCTTGGTGAGGAAAGTTTGTTTGGGATACCGATGCGTGTCTTTGCTCAATTGGTTTTTGGTTTTCTGGTTTTTGGCGTTTCATTGCAATTCACTGGCGGCGGTCCTTTCTTTATTAATTTTGCATTTGCATTATTAGGGCATTTGCGCGGAGGCCCGGCAAAAGTATCAATATTTTCCAGTGGCCTTATGGGTTCCATGAGCGGTGGGCCTATCAGCAATGTTCTAACCACCGGACCTTTGTCAATCCCGGCAATGCGACGAATTGGCTTCAGTAAGGAATATGCTGCTGGTGTTGAGGCTTGCGCCTCTACTGGTGGAGTATTTATGCCTCCTATAATGGGTGCCACAGCATTTGTTATGGCAAGTTTTTTAAACGTTAGTTATGTCACTGTCGCCGTTGCTGCAATTGTCCCCTCTGTACTTTATTTTTTTGGCCTGTTTATGCAAATCGATGCCTATGCAGCTCGCCATGATTTGCAAGGGCTTCCCAAAGATGAATTACCTAAGGTAGGAAAAGTATTTAGGGAAGGCTGGTACTTTATCGCAGTTTTTATTGCCTTAATCTGGATGCTGGTTTATTTACAACGTGAAGCAGTCGCCCCATTTTATGCCACTGGCTTATTGCTGGTGATTAATCAATTTACTGTGCACAAGCTCTCTTTGGATCGATTCATGCAGCTTGTGGCGCAAATGGGCAAATTGCTTGCTGAACTTGCAGGAATATTAGCGGCGATTGGATTAATCATTGGAGGCTTAGCGGTAACTGGAATTGCCGGCACTATCGCCAATGATTTGGTCTATCTTGCTGGAGAAAATGTCGTAATTTTGTTGGTAATGGGAGCGCTCACCAGTTTTATTCTAGGAATTGGAATGACTGTGACTGCAGCCTATATCTTTCTGGCAATTGTATTAGTGCCAGCTCTGACAAATTCTGGATTAGACCCGCTGGCTAGTCACATGTTTGTGATGTATTGGGGTATGCTAAGTTTTATCACTCCGCCTGTTGCGCTTGCTGCATTCGCGGCGGCTTCGGTTGCCAATGTTTCGCCGATGCGAGCCGGAGTTGAAGCAATGCGTTTAGGCGCCATCATTTATTTTGTACCGTTTTTCTTCGTATTTAATCCTGCGCTGCTGCTGCAAGCATCATGGGGTGAGAATTTACAAGCAATTACAACTGCATTGGTTGGAGTAGCTTTAGTGTCGGCTGCATTGCAAGGCTATCTGATTGGTTTAGGTGATCTTGGTAGTGGGTCGAGAGGAATTCTTGTGAGGGTTCTGATAGGAATCTCCGGTTTATCCCTAGCATTGCCAGCCGGCGGCTTGTTCGGGTTTAGCCAAACTTTCTTGGTCGTTGTGACATTAATCTTTTTGGGCGCAGGAATCGGAATCCGACAAGTATTTTCCCTAAATAGCAACTCAGGCTCGAAACTTGAGGTTCCCCCTGATTGAGTGCGATTGACTATCTCACTAGCCATGTTCGTCAGAAAGCTAGAAAATTACTATCACGGCAAAACTAAGCCCTAAGCAAAAATTAATATCGTTACTCCTTAATTAATCCGAACTAGTAACACCTCAAACTTTCTAGAATTGCTGGTGTAAGCTATTTTGCGAGGTACTAAAGCAGGTTTAAGAGACTCGCTCTATGCGTCATAAATATTGATATAATAAGAGTGACGGGCTTATAGTGATCAAAAAGAAGAATTTGCAATCACTTCACAGTGACGGAGTAGGTTTATGGCTTATCGTAGAATTCTTACGCTGGTTAGCTTCGCTTTAAGTATACTGGTATCTGAGTATGCTATGGGCCAGCTAGAGCCTATTAATAATCGGCCTAATCCATATAGCACTATCGACAATTGGGTGGAATTACCTGATAACCGCAATTGGGGTTCAACTGCTGGAGTCGATATCGATCCAGATGGACGACATTTGTGGGCGATCGATCGATGTGGCGAAAATTCTTGTGCTGGCTCTAATCTCGATCCGATATTGAAAATCGATCCAAATGGTAATGTGGTGACTGCAATTGGCGGCGGACTATTGTTATTTCCGCATGGATTACATGTGGATAGAGATGGCAATATTTGGGTCACTGATGGTCAAGGTCCTGATGCAGAGAATCCGGCAACTGCGGGCAAGGGGCATGTTGTTTACAAATTAAGCCCAGAAGGAGAAATTTTATTGACCCTAGGCCAACCCGGAATAGCAGGCGATGGCACTGATGCACTTTTGGAAACGCCCTGCGATGTCGTAACTGATGCTGATGGAAATATTTATGTGGGAGATGGTCATGGCGGACAGAACGTAGGGGCTGATGAGGGGACTGTAGCTCGCATAGTAAAATTCGATCGCAATGGTAATCTTATTAAGTACTGGGGTGGCTGGGGATCAGGCGCTGGTCAATTAAAGACCCCTCACGCCTTAGATATTGACTCCCGCAATCGCTTGATTGTTGGAGATCGTGGTAATAATCGCTTACAAATATTTGATTTGAGTGGAAACTATATTGGTGAGTTTAAATCCTTTAGTCGACCTAGTGGCATCTACATAACCGATGACGACATGATTTATGTTGCTGATTCTGAGTCGGAATTTGATAACGAACGTAATCCAGGATGGCATGCTGGCATCAGAGTGGGGAGTTTATTGGATGGCATTGTAGATTATTTTATCGACGGAACCGTAACCGCTTATCCTGAGGGGTCTAATCCAGAGGGTGTGGCGGTAGATGCGGTAGGTAATGTCTTTGGTGCTGTAGTTTCTGGTGGTGGAGCGATGGTTAAATCGTCTCGCAGATAGCTCTGGATGTAAGGCTGGAATTTTCTTTGACATTCATTAAACACTTAGCTTCTGTTGTCAGTCTAGTTTAAAAATTTTGAATGAGTTATTTTCTATAGTGAGCAGAACGGGAAAAATTATGTGGAGAGATGCCATGGAGATCAGATTTCTAACAGCAATTCTTAGATCGTCAGCGGTTGCCTATGGGGCACTTGCAGCAATTTCAACTTTGTCAGCACAAGACGTAGCGTGGGAACTAGGTCGAACTATTGATGGTCAGCCTGATCTGCAGGGCGTGTGGGCTAATAATACGATTACACCTATAGAGCGACCGGAGGCATTTGCGGATAAAGAATTTTTAACTGACGAAGATATTAAATTTCTCAAACAAAGAGTTATAGACATTGCTGAAGAAGATGGTGATGCGCTTTTTGGGGGCGGCGTTCTATCAGCGGCATTAACTGGCGATACTGTGTCTTACGACCCATCGACTGGGAACTATGATCAATCTTGGTTAGCAGATCGTAGCGTTCATCGACGTACTTCTCAAATTACTGATCCACCAAGCGGCAAATATCCTTCGCGCACCGAGGAAGCGATTGCGATGGGCAATGCTGCAGCTCAGCGGCGCATCGATCACCCTGCAGATTCTTGGTTAGATCGCCCCCTGACAGAACGTTGTATAAGTTACGGCGCCCCTTATCTTGGTTCGGGCTACAATAGCTATTGGCAAATTGTGCAATCAAAAGATCATGTAGTCATAGTGCAGGAAATGATTCATGACGTCCGTGTCATACCATTAATAAAAAAATTTACTTTAGATGAATCAATTAAATTGTGGCATGGCGATTCGCGAGGCTATTGGGATGGGGATACCCTAGTAATTGAAACTGCTAATTATTCAGACGAGAGTGGTTATGGCCCAAAGGCTTCCGCAAAATATAATGTGGAATACCTGACTCGTATTAATGAGAAAGAACTACGCTATGAAATCATTACAGATGATCCGGGGACTTTTGCTGCACCTTATGCAAGAGAAATAGTATTCGATCATAGTCCAGATCCAATTTATGAGTACGCATGTCATGAAGGTAACTATGGTATGGAATACATTTTATCTGGACATAGAGCGGAAGAACGCTTTGCACTTGAAGAAGAGAACTAAAATATTATGAAAATAACGAAGGGAGTCAAAGCACTGGTCGCAGAAGCAGAAGAACAAGTTATTACACTCACGCCAGCCGAAGTGAATGAAAAATTAGGTCAGGTTGGTCTAACTTTGGTAGATCTTCGTGATATAAGAGAGTTAAAACGTGAAGGCACTATTCCAGGTGCTTTGCATGTGCCGCGAGGCATGCTCGAATTCTGGATAGACCCAAAGAGCGAGTATTATCGAAAAGAATTCGAAGAAACAAAAGAAGTTATTCTCTTCTGCAATAAAGGCTCCCGTTCAGCGCTGGCAGCGCTATCATTGAAAACTATGGGCGTGACCAACGTATCTCATATGCAGGGAGGTATGACTCAATGGGTGAGGGATATAGGTCGTGTAGAGTCTCTTCCAGAACGAAAGTAATTATCTAACGAAATTTGATTCCTCTAACAACTTCATATTATCTGCTGCTTTGTTCCAAAGTAGTGTCAATAAATGATGCTGGTAATATGGACGTTGGGTCTGGTAAATCGCTATGATGTGGCGCTAAAAACAGCGCTGAGCCCGGGCGAAACAACTGCTTATTTAGGTATTTATCTAAAAATATATATTAGGATGCATCGACTGATTAGGGAATAAACATGAATTATCGTTATATAGGAAACAGCGGTTTAAGAGTTTCGCCTATTTGTATGGGTACGATGAGTTTTGGAACTTGGAGTAATAAAAAGGCGTCATTCAAGATACTCGAAGCGGCCTATGACAGGGGAATTAATTTTTTTGATACTGCTGAAGTTTATCCCGTCCCCCCGACACCAGAGTTGGCTGGTGTCACAGAAGAAATATTTGGCGAATGGATACAAACCAAACCCCGAGATTCCCTCATTATCGCGACTAAGGTCGCCGGTGCAGCCTCAGGATGGATTGTCCCTCCCGTACGCTCTGGTCTCACCTCAATAGACCGACATCATGTTGAGGCGGCAGTTGAGGGTAGCCTGCAACGCATGAAGATCGACTATATTGATTTATATCAGGTTCATTGGCCGGACACAGTAGTGCCAATTGAAGAGTCAATGATAGCTTTAGATAGACTGGTGCAGGCGGGTAAAGTACGTTATTTGGGAACTTCGAATGAAAATGCTTATGGCCTTACTAAGGCAAATACAGTTGCAGACTACGAGGGCCTTTCAAGGTTGCAATCTATTCAAAATAACTTTTCATTGCTGAATCGCCGATTCTTCGATGAATTGGCAAATGTTTGTCGGCAGGAGAATATCTCTTTATTACCCTACTCTCCAATTGGTGGTGGAGTATTAAGTGGTAAATATCAAAATGGTCAGTTTCCAGTTAATTCACGCTTCAGTGATTATGTGAAGGACTCGGACTCACGACAGGCAGAAGTGGCTAATCGCTTTGTCAATGAGCGTACTTTGGCTTCCACAGAAAAATATCTTGAAATTGCAAAGCGCGCAGATATTTCGCCCGTCACTTTAGCAGTAGCTTGGAGTATGCATTGGGATTTTGTGGCATCTACTATAATTGGTGCGCGTACTGTTGATCAACTTGGTGAGGCTTTTGCAGCATTAGATTTCAGCTTGAGTGATGAAATAATTGAGGAATGTGATGAGGTTCATCAGCAATACCTATATCCAATGGGTTAGTGGTCTAGCTCTAACAGTTTTTATATGTATAAGTGAAGCACAGACTGTACATATCTCGCATTGCATGGCAGCCTGCCCTCTAGGAGGTGTTAATAATAATGAGATAGTAATACGTCATCTCTATGCAGCTGAAATTAATAACACTAATGCCTTGGCGGATTGGGTAGCCTATCGGATACTCAAAAACTCGGTGGGAATTGCTTCCTTGTTGCCCCGCTGGTGGCAGCAAGATGAATTGCTTTCTAATTTCATAGAGCTTGAATCTAATCTTGGCCAAAGTAATTTTGACCAACCAGATTTGAGTGATGCACAAGACCGTGATTATCGTGTAAATGAAGTAGTATTTACTTCAGATGGTCGTGGCCGACTGGCGCCGATAACCAGTTTTGCGGATACCCCGTTTTGGGAAGAGCTCAACAATCTCAGTAATATGACAACTTTACCTCACGATTTGCGGTCAGGCGCATGGTCCCGCTTGGAGCAAGCCATAAATGAACTAGTAGCTTACAAAGAAGAACTTTATGTAGTTAGTGGTCCCCTGTATGAAGTTTCTGGAGCACTTAGCACAGGGGCTGCAGACGGGGCCGCACCTTCGAGCTATTTTAAAGTGATTGCAACCCCTTCCGAATACGCTGCCTTCATCTTCGCAGCCGATCTACCTATTCATGCAGTTTTCTGTAATCAAATTGCTACTATTAGTCGCATTCAAGAACTAAGTGGATTTATTCTTTTTCCTGAATTGGATAATGAGCTTACGCCCGGTTTATATAATGGCCTTCGCTGTAAATTGCCCTAAATATTAGTTGAAACATAGAAAGGAACGCAAAATGACTTACGTTTTCCCTCCTGCTCCGATTCCGTCAGTGCCGATCAAAGGATCCCGTCAATTGTTTGCAGTAAATCGAATTTATTGCGTAGGTCAAAATTACGGTGACCACGTTCGGGAAATGGGAGGGGACCCGAAAGCAAGCCCACCAGTGTTCTTCAGTAAGCCAGCGAACAGTATTGTTACTGAAAATCAAAATGTAAATTATGCGCTGGCTACCGATAATTTGCATTATGAAGTCGAGCTTGTTGTTGCTTTAGGCACAGGAGGTTCGAACATTGCATTTGAAGATGCAATGGCGTGTGTTTATGGCTATGCAGTCGGGATTGATTTTACGCGGCGCGATCTACAGAATGCAGCTAAACAAGGCGGAAAGCCTTGGGACATTGCAAAAGGGTTTGATAAATCAGCACCAATTTCAGCAATAACTCCCTGTGGGGTCGAAAAGCAGCTCGGTAATGCTCGCATCACACTGTCTCTCAATGGTGAAACTAAGCAAGATTCAAGTCTTAATGAAATGATTTGGTCGGTGGCTGAGATCATTGCTGAGCTATCTAGATTCTTTGAGCTAAAACCTGGCGATTTACTATTTACCGGGACTCCTTCCGGTGTTTCTGGTGTTAAAGTCGGAGATTATATCGAGGCAGAAATTGCTGGTGTTGGCGAAATCGCATTTTCTATGGTTGAAAAGTAGCCCTTGAATTTTGACCAAACTATTCTCTCGCTTATTTTACTGGCATTGTTGGTATTGCTGGTGTGGGGTCGTTGGCGATATGACATAGTTGCCTTGGGAGCGTTGTTTACGGCGAGTCTGTTCGGGCTAGTGCCGCAGGCTGAACTTTTTTCTGGCTTCGGTAATCCTGCGACGATCACTGTGGTACTGGTACTTATAGTAAGCTTCGGACTGACCAAATCCGGAGCAGTGGAATTTGTTACGGATTTCATTGAGCCAGTGGCTGAAAATCCCTTTCTTCATATTTCAGCGTTAACCTTTCTTGCAGCTTTTCTTTCGATGTTTATGAATAACGTTGGAGCCCTGGCACTATTGATGCCGATAGCTATCCAGTCAACAAAAAAAGCGGGCCGATCTCCAGCAACCGTGCTCATGCCTCTCTCATTTGGTTCGATCTTAGGTGGGCTAGTCACAATGATTGGTACACCCCCAAATATATTGATTGCTAACTATCGCCAACAGGTCACTGGTGAAGCCTTTTCGATGTTTGACTTTGCTCCAGTAGGCGGAGGTATTGCCCTCTGTGGAATTGCATTCATGCTGTTATTAGGCTGGAGATTGGTAAAAGTACGATTGCAATCTGCCGGGCTAGAACTTTTTAAAGTTGAAGAGTACCTATTCGAGCTAAAGGTTACGAATGAGTCTGATCTACTAGGCCAAACTGTCAAACAGTTCAAGCAGACACTGGAGTCCAATAAGATGGACTTGCTATCCATCATTCACAAAGGAGACCGTTTTCAGAATGTTTATCATTATCGAGGGCATGAGCTTGCCAATAATGATCTGCTGATGTTGCAGGGCTCTCATGCCGACATGGATGATTTCGCAACCACGCATAAATTGGAAATGGTTTCTGCAGAGAATGCACGTAATGAAATTTTGCATTCAGAAGATTCGCAAATTATGGAAATCGTCGTTACCCCACAATCAACACTCGTAGGGCGTACTCCACCAGAGATTCGGTTTAATCGCCGTTATGGGGTCAACCTTCTCGCTGCCTCAAGGTCTGGGTCGCCCCATCAAGGTAGGCTCAGGGAATTTAAGTTTGAAACGGGAGATGTACTACTTCTGCATGGAGATGTCGATGAGCTTCACGAAGGAATCAGCAAGATGGATTGTTATCCATTGGCGCAACGTCATCTAGATATAAAGCGCCCCGCTAAGGCCACTTTGGCCTTGGGGATATTTATCTTAGCCATTAGTATGGCGGCATCTGGATTGGTTTCTATTCAATTGGCACTCGGCCTTGCTACAGTAGCTATGGCGTTACTTAACATCGTGCCGGTTAGAGAATTTTATAACGGGGTCGATTGGTCCGTGGTTATTTTGTTA
This sequence comes from Gammaproteobacteria bacterium, assembly GCA_029244985.1. Classification (GTDB taxonomy): domain Bacteria; phylum Pseudomonadota; class Gammaproteobacteria; order Pseudomonadales; family Pseudohongiellaceae; genus UBA9145. The sequence goes on from JAQWQD010000016.1 coordinate 37,679, forward strand.
GGTGCAATGATCCCAGTTGGTGCTGCCTTGGAGGCTACCGGCACTGCAACTTTACTTGTAGATGGTCTGCTTTCGATTGCGAGTGGTATATCACCCGTAGTAATTATTGCATTCATACTGATTATTACTATGACTGTATCTGATGTTCTAAACAATGCTGCGACCGCAATTCTCATGGCACCGATAGCATTTAATATAGCAGGATCATTAGAACTGAACCCGGACGCATTTTTAATGGCAGTCGCTGTTGGCGCGTCCTGCGCGTTTCTGACACCAATAGGCCATCAGAATAACGCCCTAATAATGGGGCCTGGAGGTTATAAATTTAGCGACTATTGGCGCGTGGGCTTGCCGTTGGAAATAGTTATTGTTTTGGTCGCGGTGCCACTTTTACTTGTTTGTTGGCCAATATAACTTAATTCTTCTTTCTTCATTGTGGGTCCACTACTTTAGATTATCAGTCTGCTCTTCCAGCTCTTCGAACTCAAATTCGAGGTCGATGCGCCTACAGTCTAGTCGCTCCTCTATGCGACGTCGAAGTTCTGTTAATTGAGTTTTTGGTTTTGGAGCGGTTCTACTAACTTCCTCTTCCCTCTCTACTTCCTCCGGCAGAATCGCTATAGGATCAAGGAACTCCTTTGTTATTTCTGGCGAAACATCCCATTTTTGCTCTTTCATGGCACCTCTCTTAGCTGTCTCTACAGATCCTCAACTTGCTAGACCCACTGGAGCTCGAGTATTTCCATTTAGTCTATGCTTATTTCCTATATCGTTAAGAGGGGGAACATTCTTCAGTAAAATTTTTAAGATAAATTTCATAGGCAAGCGATGCATTACGACGAATGTTGTAAGTGGTGTATGTGAAACTATACTGAAGGAAGGGGCTTATAAGTGCCGGAGAATTGACCCTTAGAAAGCTTTTGAGACACTAAGAGCAGGCAGCCCTAGGCAAGTCCTAATTTTTCAATGGTTAGTCGACGTAATTCTTTCTTAGCGATTTTTCCTGAAGCAATGCGTGGCAATTGATCGTATTGAAAATAGAATTTTTCAGGAACTTTAAATGTGGCAATTTTTTCTTTTAGAAATCCACGAAGCTCTTCGGGAGTTAGTTTGGAATCATGTTTGATCATAATGGTCGCCACAGGAGCTTCTCCAAGTCGCTCATCGGGAATACCGTAGACTGAGACTTCATTTACAGATGGATGTTCTGCTATGGCATATTCCACTTCAGCACAACCAATATTTTCACCACCTCTTATGACAATATCTTTTGCTCGATCCAAGATGACTAGAAATCCTAGATCATCTAGTAAGCCAATATCTCCAGTATAAAACCAACCATCCTTAATAACTTCGGCTGTTGCCTCAGGCATATTCCAGTAGCCTTTCATTATAGTTGGCCCCTTAAAACAAATTTCGCCAACTTCATTGGGTCCGAGTTCATTGCCGGCATCATCAGAGATTTTAATCGCAGAAACTGGAGGAGTGGGCCGCCCCGTGCTGTGAGGTTTAGCTTCGTAAAATTTACCAGAGATGATGGCTCCAATGGCATTGGTTTCTGTGAGCCCATAGCCAAGACCAGGAATTGCCTCTTCAGGAAATTTTTCCATAATCATTTTTAGATGTTCTGGTGGTCGTGGTGCGCCACCACTTTGTACCCCACGCAAACTGCTTAAATCAGTATCATTGAATCTTTGAGATTGCATAACTTCCCAGGCCATAGTTGGTACGCCATGCAAAATTGAAATTCTTTCTTTTTCTATTAAAGCTAACGCTTCGTCTGCATCCCATTTATACATCATTACAAACTTGCGCACATACACAAAACTTGCCAAGAACTGAGCATGACTTCCGGTAACATGAAACAGAGGCACATTGACTAATAAGGCGGGTTGATATTGGGGGGATTCTTCGACTAACTCTGGTCGTAAAATTTCATTGATTTCTTTAACGAATCGCCAAGTATAAAGTGCATTGATAATACCACGATGAGTCGAAAGTACCCCTTTCGGTACCCCGGTGGAACCAGAGGTATACATAATAGATGCGTCATCTTCAGGAACAACATTCAGCGCTGTGATTTCCTCTTGAGAGAGAGGCTCCAGATCTTCGAGCAGGGAATAGAATTCGGGATAGACCGATTCTTGTTCAGGTTTTATGAGAATGACATCAATTGCTAGCGAAGCAATATAGGGCTTAAGTTGTTCGAATCGTGCCTGATCTAGAATGGCTAACTTGCTGCCGCTATCTCTCAATCCATATTCAAGCTCCGTGCCTTTCCACCAGGAGTTCATAGGTACGATGATAGCCCCCAGAATTGATATAGCCATGTAGGCAAGGCACCACTCGGGTGAATTTCGAGCACAGATTGCTACTCTATCACCATGAGAAATATCATAATTCTCTTTGAGGGCTCGCGCAAAGCGCTGAGCCATATTGAGAGTCTCGGCAAAGCTATAGCGCTCGTCCTGATAAACTAGAAAAGTTTCATCGGCTTCTTTTAACCCTAGCTCATAAAGTTTACCGAGGTTATTCGGCGCTTTAGAAAAAACGTCATATTCCTGGCCGTTGATATTTTCTTTATGGATGGCGAGCTCAGCTTCAGGAGCTTTGTGGACATCAACGATATCTTTCAGTTTTACCAAGTCCTGGCGAATTTCTTCTTCAGTCAACATCAAAATTCTACTCAGATTTTATTTCTAAAGTGACTTTTCCCATTACCTTTCTTTCAGTAAAGACATTAAAAGCATCTATATAATTTTGGAGTGGAAAGGACTCGGTAATTAGCGGATTTAACTTACCCTGGTCGTACATGTCCAAAAGTTCTTGGAAATTCTTCTCGTATTCATCAGGTTCTTCTTTGCGGAACCGACCAAGAAATACACCTACCATTGAAGAACCTTTTAACAAAGCAAGATTTGCCTTGTATTCCGGAATTCTCCCACTAGTGAAGCCAATGACGAGCAGGCGACCATTCCAATTGATGCAGCGGCAACTTTGGTCGAATAGATCGCCTCCAACAGGATCATAAATAACATCTGCACCTTGACCGTCAGTCAGTATCTTAACTTTTTCTTTTAACTCCCCATCCCCATAATTAAGCAGTTTTTCGGGTTGTAACTGGTTAACAAAAGCTAGTTTTTCATCAGTACTGGCAGCGGCAATTACTTTGGCACCCATAAGCTTGCCTAATTCAACCGCAGTTAAACCGACACCGCCACTAGCACCAAGTACAAGCAGTGTTTCTCCTGGTGCTAGATTAGCTCGTTGTTTAAGTGCGTAATAGGAAGTCGTATAAACCATGGCGAAACTCGCAGCGGTTTTAAAATCCATGCTGTCAGGAATTTTTCTCAGGCTTTGAGCTTTGACAATAACCTCTTCGGCGAGGCCGCCGAGTCCTGGTGTGGCCATTACTCGATCACCTACTTCAAACCCTGCCAGCTCTGGGCCAATGGATTTGATTATGCCTCCAACTTCTGAGCCTGGGGTGAATGGCATTGGCGGTTGAAATTGGTACTTCCCTTGGATCTGTAATCCATCAGGAAAATTAAGGGAGGCTGCATAAACTTCAACTACTACTTCATTTTCCATAGCAGTGGGGGCATCGATATCTTCGAGGGTGAGGTTTTCTGGAGGCCCGAAAGAGCCGCAGCGTACCGCTTTCATAGGAAGTCCTTATTAGCAACGAAGGCGGATTCAATCATGAATAGTCCACAACTTCAATTACTGAGTCTGCCTTTCATTAGAATTAGGATTTGTTGTTGCAGTTGGGCCAAACGAGTATATTTAGACCTTACTAATCATCGGTTAATTTTCCGTGAATGAGCCAATAAGAAAAGCCTATTTGAGCGCGATGGGGATAGATATTTATTATCCACGAGCCAATCTACCTGGGGCGAAACTGTCACCTGCATATGAGTTTGAAAACGATGGCGATTTGCAGCCGGTGAAGATTCCTCAAATAAAGATTCCCGAGGTAGGAAGGCAGGTCTTACATAGCGAAAAATTAAAATCGCCTGTTCAAAAATTGGCCAAGTCTAAATTAAATACCAAAGATGAAGACAAGCTAACCGTCACTCTCGAAGAAACTTTGGTTATAAAAACAGATTCATCAATAGAAGAATCCAGTGATTTGCGCTTTGCGTTGCGTTATTACAAAGTGAGTGAAACTATAGCCGTATTGGATGAGTACCCCTTGCAGCAATCGTCAAATGCAGCGCAGGAATCAGAGGTATTACTTAAGAATATTCTTGGGGCTTTGGGAGTTAATGTAGATGAGCTTCAATTAAATCCTGAAAGTTTTATTTGGCCGCTAGCAGAGGGTTTTACTTCCAATGCCGGGGACACTGTTGCGGCAAAACAAGCATTGCAAGGATTTCTTTTAAAGTGTGGGCAAAAAGATGGTTTTCAGAATTTATTAGTATTTGCGGGCTTAATAGATGATCTATTAATAGGCCCTGAGAGTGAGAAAGACAGAAGAGACTTCAAAACCCAGAATTTTGATTGTTTTCTAACGCTGACCCATAGCCTCCATTCTATGCTCTCATTTCCACAGTTGAAGAAAGATGTCTGGCATCAATTGCAAGCTTTGCATTCTAGAATTCAAGAAAATAAGTAAGCATTAAAAGCTCATGCTGTCTCAATCAAGTAATCAACTCAATTTTTTCGCTCGCAACATGCGTTACAGCGACCTAGACCTAGTTGTAAAGAATGAAGCGGCAGCCTATCAACATCCTTGGACTAAACGCATATTCATAGATTGCTTACGTTCTGGTTATCAATGTTGGGTTTTAGCAAATAAACAGAAAATAGTTGCCCATGGAGTTATGTCAGTTGCTATCGGCGAGTGCCATTTATTAACGCTCTGCGTTCATCCAGATTTTCAACGCCAGGGATATGGTCGAAAAATATTTGACTTATTGCTGGGTCAGGCCTACAAATTCGACGCGGTAGAGTGTTTTCTGGAGGTAAGAATGGGGAATGACTCAGCTATTGCCCTATACAGATCCATGGGATTTGCAGTAATCGGAGAGCGGAAGAACTATTATCCAGGTAAAGAAGGTCGAGAAGACGCGCTCATCATGTCTAGAGCTTTGCCGTTACCTTAGGAGTCTTCACTCTTCGGATGATTCGGTCTGAGTTGCCTTGTAATAGGCGCGCTTGAGCAGTTTTAAAGCTACGATTAGCATAAATGCACCGAGCATTATGGCTCCAAGCATAATAATCGTAGCCATAAAAATGCGAAACAACTCCTCCAAAGAAATGTTTTGCCATATTGACAATCCCCAAAGGCACAACACAGCAATTGTTATTCCTGCCAAAATAGCTGCGGTCTTCTTACGAACGTTTAGTAGAGAAAAGATCACAATCTGGCCTGTTGTTTAAGTTACTGAAGCTAGCTTTGCAGTGCGGAAATTCGCTACATCCCCAGAATGTGCCGTTTTCCCCATTTCGCTTTACTAACAAATTTCCGCAGTTCGGGCAACGATATGCTATTTCTGGGGTTCCGTCATTATCAGCCAAAGTTACCTTGCAACCCTTTGAGTAACCATTGCAAAACCAATAGCTTTCCTTACTTTTAACCGCTTTAACCAGCCTGCGAGTACAAATGGGGCAGCGGAATTGCTCATCGATATCTGTTGTAGGCTTGCCACCAACATCATTGAGTGTATTGGTGCAATCCGGAAATCCTGTGCAGCCCCAGAAGGGCCCCATCTTACCTTTTATCCGCCTCAAGGGCTTCTTGCACTTTGAGCAATGATGCGTTCGCTCTGGCAAGGCAGTTTCATCAGAAACTTTCATGGGAATCCTTCAATCGGGCTAAACATAGTTGGCATTTTCTTTAGTTTCTAAACTTGGCCAAGGACGTTGTCAACAGCAACTGAGCCTAGATAGTAATTTAATTGTATGAACTGATTGATATTTCGCCAGGATTTGGGCTGAACGACCTGTTTCAGTTTCTTAGGGAGAGAGGGGTTCGCTGAAGCGAAAGGGGGCCTTAGGATCAATCATAGGTCTCTCTTCATTTGAATTAGGGCAATTATGCTCTCCATGTGAGAGTGATGAGGCCATTATTTTAAGATGGTTCTTTAGAAAAATGGCTGTGCATATTTGCAATATTGAATCGTTAGAATGACATGACGTAAACAGTTTTATATATAGAGAATGTGAAAAGAATTGTTAAGTCGCGCCAGTAGCGCGCGGAAGATTCTGGATTAGGGTGGTGGTAAGTAGGATTCAACGCGCTTATGCCAGCCGGCGTGCCAGCGCTGTTCATTCCTCTCAATTGGTGCATTGGCCACGCGCCTACTTAACATAAGCTTTGCTGTTTGCACAAAACTGTAAAGAGTTGTTGGTTTGCTCTCCATTTCCTCTATTACTTGTTGTAATCCCCAGCCCTGATTTTCATAACGTTCACTTGGAGTAAGACCAGTCCCTTTGAAGTGAACATAATCGATAAGTGCGTAGGAGCCATAAGGTGGATGGCTCTGGGCAAGAGTAGATAATTTTTCCCTAATTGTAGCTTGTTGATTCAATGGAAACGTAGCAACAATATCATCTAAAGAGTGGCTAAGTCGGTTTACTATAAAATTAATCTGCTCAGGTTTAGTATTCGCAAGAAAATTTCGTAGCTCGATGGTTTCTGCACTATCGAAGTTAGAATAGAATTGATCTCGCGATTTCCAAGGGGCATCTATTTCGGAAACTTCTAAGGTTTCTAAATTGCTGTTTATCCAAGAAGGAAGTTTTATATTATCGGCTTGAAAAGAGGCTAGTAATGAGGGGAATGTCTCTTCGAAAGGAGAATCCTCACCTTTGGGGAACCAAATAAAATGCCCAATTCCTAACGACGGAAAATCTTCTCCTTTGTTCCAACTAGTAAGACAATCAAATTCTGCAGCACATTCATTCGCAAAGATGCGCTCGCCCAACCAGATGAAATCGGCTTCACTTAATGCGAAGATCTGGCTATGAGCCACATTCAGAGTTGCAAATTGACCCAGAAATATCCCTAAAAACCAGTTGAATCTACTCGAGCTCGTTAGCATTTAGATTTGTTCCTCAATTTTTGAGAAAAATTTACACTTCGGGCCTATAAGCATAGATTAGACCCAAATATACAAAGGATTTGTAGAGATTCTCATTAGGAAAGACCGATTCGAAGTTTCAAAAGAAAGTTAAATAGCATCTGTAGTTTAAGTTATCGGCTTCTGGCATCTAACCGAGACTTTCGAAAAGTGTGCTGTGCCAATATTGATTCCAATTGGACTGAGATTTGGGGCGATGCTTTTCGACCCATAAGATATTCGCTGCTAGAAGAATGAGCTTTAAGAACGACCGGTATTATAGTTCGAAAAACTTCAATAAAAACAGTGATAAACCGAATAGTGTTTTTAGAAAAACGCGTTTTACTCGGTAATTTATGCACAAAAATTACTTGAGTGTCATAAAACCCTTAAAAATAGCAGGTTTTATTTTTGTTCGACCCTTCTAAAACTCATAACTAATTGAATTATAAATGAATTATTGTTTGATTAAAAATTGATCAGACCGTGTTGTTTGTACGGGCTTTAGAGGCTCACAGGTTTATTTTTAGTTTAATGCACCGACTTATCCACAGAATCTGTGGACAAAAAACAACCTCACAAACCATTTTTAAAACTCCTTCTTCCTCAATAGCTTAGTGAAAAACCTTCTTAGTATTTTTAGCTATGATCTCTAAGTCCTTGTGAATATTTCGCCCTCTCAGAATATTGTCCTTAATTTCCTGCTGCATACTGTCGATCGTTGAATTGTGGTATCTTACTTTTCGACATACTGGTGAAGTAGTGCAATGATAGAATTATCTAGTGAAGTACCATTCCTCTGGCGACTGAGCCCCGAAAGCACTGAAGGTTATTGTTCCGTCTCTATGGTGGTGCCTTGTCCACCTGAAACGGAGATTAAAGATCTCACGATCGAGACAAGTGTTGTCAGTCTGTCTTCTGACAGCTCGCGCTCTGAAACCGAAGAAACTCTCGAATGGAATCAGGAAGATATCGATTTGTTTTTGCGTCTTGTTAATCAACGCCAGCTGTTAAAAAATCTTCCATTGTCGGAAACAGTTCGAGTTGATTTAACTGATCCAGATATTATCGACATTATCCATATTGTTGCGGCGGCCGGCTTTGGTGTGGCGTTTACATCCTGCGGACTTATTAAGGAAGCTGACGGTAGTTTTCCGATTCATACTTTCGAGATTGGTTCATTTGCTTCTCTAAATACTTTGAGTGGGTTTATTCCCTGCGTAGTAGTTGATGTGGAAGATGATGATGTGGTTTGCGTACTCTTAGACGATATTGATGTGCGCGCGATCGAAGAATACGAATGTCTGTCCCGTCACGATTTATTATTAGTAAAGCGCTTAGACGTTTTGCATCCGGAATTTTCTGAAAATCGAACTATGCCTAGTTCAGCGGTACTTCACTAAAAGCCTTTCTAGCAATCAACGAATTTGATTATCCGGTCAGCCGCTTGCTCGACAGTAATTTCAATCGTGTCGATTACGAGCTCAGGTTTTAAAGGGGTCTCGTAAGGGCTGTCCAATCCTGTAAAATTCTTAATTTGTCCAGCTCGTGCTTTTTTGTAGAGCCCTTTGGGGTCTCTTTGTTCGCACACCTCTAAACTTGCGTCGACGAATACTTCGATAAATTCATCATCATTAAATAGAGTGCGGGCCATATTTCGTTCGGCTCGAAATGGTGAAATAAAACTAGTGATGACGATAAGGCCAGCGTCCAGCATTAGGTTCGCAGTTTCTGCTACTCGCCTAATGTTTTCGACGCGATCGGCATCGGTAAAACCTAGGTCCTTATTTAGTCCATGACGAACGTTATCACCGTCCAGTAGATAAGAGTGTCTGCCCTTCGCAATGAGTTTTTTTTCGATCAGGTTGGCAATGGTTGATTTTCCTGAGCCTGATAAACCGGTTAACCAAATAATTTTAGGAGTTTGTTGTTTTATAGCGGCACGGCTCTGTTTGTCCACATCCAAGGCTTGCCAATGGATATTGCTGGCTCGACGTAAGCTATGGCGGATAGTGCCGTTAGCAACTAAAGCGGCGGAGTCTTTATCAAACAGAGAAAATGTGCCAGTTGCAGGGCATACTGAGCCTGAGTCGTAAATGATAGGCTGAGTGAGGGCAATATTGGCGACGCCGCTGTTGTTCCTGACAAGAGTTTTAGCTGCAATTTGTTGTCCCGATTGCTCATCAAAGCGATATTTTAAGCGGCTAACAGTGGCTTCACTATCGCCGCTTATAGTTTTTATGGTGTAGGTTCTTCCTGGCAGCAGCTCCCGTTCGCTAAGCCATTCAATCTGAGCTTCAAATTGATCCGAGAATTCAGGTCGAGAATCTGCGGCGGCTATGATGTCATTAGGCTTCATGTTTACTGAATAGGTAAGGTCGAGCACTAACTCTGTTTTCGCCTCAGCTTCTGTGCAGGCAACGCCGCCTTGCTGCATTTCAAGTATGGAGGTTTGATGGCCTGATGGCGTGATGACAACACTATCGTCTTTCATGAGCTTACCACTGACTAAATATCCGGTAACACGGTTAGAAGACTCCACTTGAGTGACCAGAAAGCGCATAGGTTTCATGTTTCTTACTACCCTCTCCTATCTTAAACTCTGCTACTTGGCCCGCTGATTAAAACGGCGCCCAACTAGCGCTGAAGTAATATTAATCTTTTGAATATCAATTGCTCCTCCAGCTATACCCCAACCCCAAGCGTCTCGCATTTTTTGCTCAATTGGAAATTCACGAGAGTAGCCGTAACCACCCATAAGTTGCATTGCTTTGCCAGTAACTTCTCTTGCTGTTTCATTGGCGAAACACTTCGCAATTGAGCTATCGGCTATAGAAGGTAAGCCTCTTTCGGCATTCGCTACTGCCCTATATAAGAGTAAACGCGCCGCGTCTAGTTTTAATTTCATTTCTGCAAGTTGAATTTGAACGGCTTGAAAATCAACTAATGGTTTTCCAAACTGATTCCTCTCTTGGGTATATTTCATGACAAAATCGAAGGCAGACTGAGCGACTGCAAGTGACATCGTAGTGTTTCCGCAGCGTTCAAGATCAAAGGCGTCCATTAACTTGCTGAATCCCCCTGCCGGGACGAGAATATTGTCTGTCGAGACCTCGACATTGTCAAAATACATGTCCGCGCTATAGATGCCGCGAAACCCCATGTGATGATCACGCTTGCCAAAGCTAAAGCCCTCCGTTTCTTTTTCTACAACAACGGCGCCGATTCCTTTGGCGCCCGGCTCATCGGACATTCGACAATAAACAACATAGGCCTCGGAGTGTCCAGCACCGGAACACCAACGCTTGGTGCCATTGAGGATAACTTTATTTCCATCAACAGTAGCTTTGGTTTTTAGGTCGGTAAGTGCTGAGCCGGCATCGGGTTCTGACATCGAAACCGCGAGCACCAGATCGCCAGAACAAATATTCGGGAGTAGCCATTTTCGTAATTTTTCGTTGCCAAAATGAGCAATTGCTAAGCAGGGACCAAAACAGGATTCAAAAATCGGAAAGGCTACGGCAATTGAGATTTTAGCGATTTCTTCTAGGACAATTACTGCATCGAGATGAGAGCCGCCAGCGCCACCATCATCGATACTTAAATTAATGCCAAGATAGCCTAATTTCGCGAAACGCTTGCGAATTTCTAGGTTTGGCGGCTCATCAGCTTCCTCCACAGCCCTAGCAATCTCAGGTAGTTCTTTGTGTGCAAATTGGCGCACTGAATCCTGCAATGCACGTTGTTCTTCGGACAAACTAAAATCCATAAATACTCTCCCTTTAGCCTGGAAGTGCATCATATGCATGGGAGCTATCGGCTGCAATCCAGATAGACAAATTTCTAAAGGACATGGTTAAGGAAAGTTATATAGAAATTACTGGTTTGGAGTCCTATTAATTCTCTGGAACTGGAGGAATCCTGTTATAATCGCCGCCTTTTTTCGGCAGCATCAAGCAAATCTGGTTGATTTAAACTCATGATGGCAGAAGCACTGCAACAAGAAATCCTGCGGCGACGCGTACTTGCAATTATTTCTCATCCCGATGCTGGTAAAACTACTATTACTGAGAAATTACTGTTGCTTGGCAATCTAATTCAAGTGGCTGGTACTGTGAAAGGCAAGAAATCTGACCGGCATGCTACTTCTGACTGGATGACCATGGAACAGGAGCGAGGAATATCCGTAACGTCTTCGGTGATGCAGTTTCCCTACAAGGAACGCATGGTGAACCTTCTTGACACGCCTGGCCACGAGGATTTCTCCGAAGACACTTACCGTGTTCTTACGGCAGTTGATTCCGCGCTTATGATTGTTGATGGCGCCAAAGGCGTGGAAGAAAGAACCATAAAGTTGATGGACGTTTGCCGTTTACGAGACACTCCAATTTTTACTTTTGTAAACAAGCTTGACCGAGACACTCTTGACCCTATCGAAATTCTCGACGAAATAGAGGATGTATTAAAGATTCAATGTGCGCCTATTAATTGGCCTTTAGGAATGGGGAAAGAGTTTAAGGGTGTCTATAACCTCTACACGGACAAAATTCATGTCTATCATCAAGGTCAAGGGCATCAGATTTCTAAAGATACCCAGATAGATGGCACTGATAACAAAAAAGTTAAAAAGCTACTTGGAGAATATTCTGAAGACTTTATTGACGAAATAGAGTTGGTAAAGGGCGCAAGTCATAAATTTAATTTGGATGCTTACTTAGGGGGAGAACTGACCCCTGTATATTTTGGAACCGCTCTCGGAAATTTCAGTGTACGGGAAATGCTAGATGATTTTGTAAAGTGGGCGCCTTCTCCTAGAAATCGAGAAACTGAGTCTCGAATAGTTGCGGCAAATGAAGAAGCATTTAGTGGGTTTATTTTTAAAATTCAGGCCAATATGGATCCAAATCACCGTGACCGAATTGCTTTTATGCGAGTTTGTTCTGGCGAATACAGAAAAGGTATGAAAATGCGTCACAGCCGACTTGCTAAGGATGTTAAAGTTGCCGACGCAGTGACATTCCTGGCTGGAGATAGAACGCAAGCTGACGGCGCCGTATCAGGAGATATTATTGGTTTGCACAATCACGGAACGATTCAGATTGGTGATACATTTACTACTGGAGAAGAATTAAAATTTCGCGGCATTCCCCATTTTGCACCAGAGCTATTTAAAAGGATTCGTTTACAAGACCCACTTAAATTAAAGCAGCTGCAAAAAGGTCTTACTCAGCTTTCGGAAGAAGGTTCGACTCAGTTGTTTATGCCGCTGAGAAATAATGACTTAGTGGTCGGAGCGGTAGGGGTTTTGCAATTTGAAGTAGTGGCTTATCGACTCAAGGATGAATACAAAGTGGAAGCTATCTACGAACCGGTAAATGTCTATGTGGCTCGATGGGTGGATTCTGAAGACAAGGTAAAGCTGGAAGAGTTTAAAAAGAAAGCTCATGAAAACCTGTCTGTAGACGGCGGTGGTTATCTTACTTACTTGGCGCCTACACGCGTGAACTTGAGTTTAATGGAAGAGCGTTGGCCTGAGATCCATTTTCGCGCCACTAGAGAGCACTAGGTATAAAAGTCATGCCAAACTGTCACATGGAGTTTTCGGTTAGTGCTAATGATGGAATGGCTCGCAGGGGTGTTTTGAAGTTTCCTCGTGGCCAAGTGCAGACTCCCGCGTTTATGCCAGTGGGCACTTATGGCTCAGTAAAGGGATTGAATCCGCAGCAAATTAAAGAAATTGGTGCCGACATTATTTTGGGGAATACCTTCCACCTAATGTTGCGCCCAGGACCGGACATAATCAATCGGCATGGCGATCTCCATGAGTTTATCGGCTGGGATAAACCCATACTGACAGACTCAGGAGGATTTCAGGTATTTAGTCTGGGAGACATGCGCAAAATTTCGGAAGAGGGGGTAAGATTTCGTTCGCCGATCGATGGTGCTGAAATATTCCTTGGGCCCGAATCAGCAATTGAAATCCAGCATAAGCTTGGAGCCGATATCATTATGGTTTTTGATGAATGCACTCCTTATCCTGCCAGTGAAAAAGCCGCAAGAGAATCTATGGAGTTGTCTTTGGCCTGGGCTAAACGCTGCAAGCGAGCCCACGGAGAAAACCAGGCGGCATTGTTCGGCATCATACAGGGCTCTATGTACAAGAATTTAAGGGATGATTCCTTGGCTGCTTTGGAAGAAATCGAATTTGATGGCTATGCATTGGGTGGATTGTCAGTTGGAGAACCCAAGGCAGAGATGATTGAAATAGTGGAGCATTCGGCAGCAGCTCTTCCTCGTGCTAAGCCTAGGTATCTAATGGGAGTAGGGACACCAAATGACATTGTTCATGCAGTCTCTAATGGAATAGATATGTTCGACTGTGTAATGCCGACACGCAATGCCAGAAATGCACATTTGTTTACCTCTCATGGCCTATTGAGGCTCCGGAACTCACGCTATCGTGATGACACGCTCCCGCTAGATGAGAATTGCAATTGCTATACCTGTAAGAATTTTAGTCGAGCTTATTTGCATCATCTGGACAAATGTAAAGAAATATTAGGTGCCCAACTAAATACAATTCACAATTTGCACTTCTATCAGCGGCTCATGGCTAGATTGCGTGAGTCCATAGAACGAGGTAGATTGAGCGCCTTCGTTCGCCAGTTCGAGAGAGATCAGCGGGGGTTAGCTGAATCTTAGTGAGAACCTGTGATACGGGGCTAAGTGCTAGGGAAAAACGTTGCAGTCTGACGTTAGTAGAAGACTTTTTGACTTGAAACCGAACTTAGCGCCCCAACTCTATTGAGAGCGCTATTTAGGTCGATAAAACTACACAGTAGTAAAGACAATAGACCGAGAGAGAATTTATGAAACTATTTTTCCCAGTTGCCTATGCTCAAGAAGCGGGCCAGGCTCAGCAACCGTCTCTAGCTTATAATTTAATTCTCTTTGGTGGTATGTTTTTCCTGTTCTGGCTTATATTGTGGCGGCCACAATCTAAGCGCGCTAAAGAGCATCGAGAATTGGTTGGCGGAATCTCGAAAGGAGATGAAGTGATGACCTCCGGTGGCCTTTTAGGAAAAGTTACGAATGTAAATGATGACTATATTGCTATCGAAGTCACTGAGGGTGTTGAACTAAAAGTACAAAAGTCATCAGTTGCCGCGGCATTGCCAAAGGGCACTATTAGTAAGATCTGAGCTACTTAAGTAATGTCTTATCAATTTGTCTGTAAGACCACTAATTAAACTATTATAAAAAACACTATGTTGAATCAATATCCGGCTTGGAAAAATACACTTATTCTGATTGTGGTATTGCTTGGGTTTCTTTACTCCATTCCGAATATTTACCCTGACGACGAAGCGATTCAAGTTTCTACCGATAGTTTGACTCTTGACGAGTCAGATATGGCGTTAATTACAACTGCGTTAGAAGCCGCTCAAGTAGAATTTTTTGGTGAAGAGGTAAGCGAAGAGAATATCTTAATTCGATTAAATTCTGTCGATGATCAGCTTATTGCGAAAACAGCTATCGAAGACGCATTAAGTGATGATTATATTGTTGCACTAAATCTTGCTCCCACCACGCCTGTTTGGTTGCAAGCCATAGGCGCGGGAAAAATGAACCTTGGCTTGGACCTGCAAGGTGGCGTTCATTTTCTAATGGAAGTGGATATGGATGCTGCGCTTGCTCGGCGAATGGAAGACAATCTAAGTAATGTGCGGTCTATATTAAGAGAAGAAAGATTAAGAACCCGTGGTACTGAAGTAATCGATAATAATCATTTAGAAATACGATTTGCCAACGCAGAGATTAGGTCTGATGCGCGGTCAGAATTAATCGATAACTTTCCAGATCTTCAGTTCCAGACTCGTGAAGTTGGAGATCTGTTTGTTCTAGATATGCGCACCCCAGCTGAAGTCGCATTGCAGGTAGAACGGGATACTTTGCAAGCCAATCGCACCACAATAATGAATCGTGTTGATTCCCTCGGCGTAGCAGAACCAACAGTACAACAACAAGGGGCAGACAGAATTGTCGTAGAATTGCCT
>JAQWQD010000018.1 GCA_029244985.1 Gammaproteobacteria bacterium
CA
Source organism: Gammaproteobacteria bacterium (assembly GCA_029244985.1). Taxonomy (GTDB): domain Bacteria; phylum Pseudomonadota; class Gammaproteobacteria; order Pseudomonadales; family Pseudohongiellaceae; genus UBA9145. Next base: position 3 of record JAQWQD010000018.1, read on the forward strand.
CCGGTATCTGCATTGAAGGCATCTACTGAGGGGTTACTGTGGTGAACAACTGCACGAGCGTCACCGCGCGGCTTAACCTGCATTGCCTTGATGCAACGCTTTTGGGTCACACCAGTATCGACATAGTGCTTGTGCCACATATCGTTGCCGCCGGCAGGGATATCGATAGGAATTGACGCGACAACTAGATCGGGTTCACCAAGCTCTGGTTCGAAGTTCCAGGAATCTAAATCCACAAGAGCTGCCGCTGGAGGAATAATATCCACTGGACCGAGAGGTGATCCGCTGTTTACCCACGAAACAATTGTATCTATTTCTTCCTGAGCAAGACGCCAGTCACCTTTCAGATCCTGAATTCCAATACCATGATCATAGGCATAAGGAGGCATTTCACGAGAAGCCACCTTTAGAGAGATTAATGGTGCCCAAGGGCGAACCTGATCAAAATTCTCAAATTGCATGGGGCCGATACCGCCTTCGCGGTGACAAGTCACGCAATTTTCGTTGATGATCTGAGCAACATGCGTATTGTAGGTAATCTCTGCATCTTGCGCTAGAACAGCCGTGCTTAGCGCCATTGCGCTAATCGCGAGTACTAATTTTTGCACTAATTTCATGCTTTTATCCTCAAATAGGAAGTTGTGGGCAACTAACCCGAAAATGTTATGTCTGGGGGCTCTAAAAGTCCACCAATTAAGGCGATTTCTATTGGTTGTTTGTAACAAATTGAAACACTTGGAAGTCCAGCGCTTTTGAAAGTTTCCGGCGCTTCTCACTAAATTATACGGGAGTATTGGATTCGTGTAGGAAACGATTCGGCCGACCCTTAGGATCGGCCCCAATAGCGTTTCTTACTCCACAGTTACGCGCTGATAAACGTTAGTCCAGCAACATTGATCGCCATCTGAACTGTCTGGGCCTCGATGCACATCAACTTTTGTTGAGATGATATATTCTCCAGGCTCCGAAAAAGTTGCGTAGACTCTTCCTATTCCGCCAGGACCATCGACTTGCATTTGGTTAGGCTTGGGCTCGCGGAAAAAGCGGAAACGGGGATCGTCGGCTTCATAAGGATTAACTGGAACCTCAGTATCCGGGTGCCGAGTGAATTCAACATCACCGGGCCCTTGGTACTTAAAGAACCGCACACCCAGCGGAATTGCTTCTTCAAAGCGAGCATCATTAGGATCGCGTTCTGCTGGATCGGTTATATTCACAGTCAGCTCAATTGGAATTCCTGACTGAGCAGGATTACGCGGATAATCACCGATCTGGGCGTAAAGTCCAACTCGTTGAGCTCCATTCTCGCCAATACCAACCAGTGGCTGCATTCCGCCTTGCGGACGTGGCAAGATGAAGTCCAATTCATAGGCGGAAGACCCATGTCGACCAGGCACTTTTAAAGCCTCGTTATCGCCGGTTTTTACATACCACCAAACATCGAGTTCTCTTTCAGATTCAGATACCGTTACTGTAAAGGCACCTGTAGAACGGCCCGCTGGAAAATGCGTTGGTTGTATGCCATCAAATTTAGCTGGCTCGATGTAGTTGCCTTCCCCCAAAGGGATATCCATGCTTTCGTCATTACGGTTAATAATCCCGAAAGAGTAGCTTGTGGTGCCGTCAGGGTTTGCAGTCCAACCTTCCATTACTGGGATAATTGGTAAACCTCCCGGAGGTGCCAGGCTCAAAAAACGGGCGTTGTCAGTGGACTGCGCATGGACAGTTAATGCCGCAGAGGCAATAAGTCCAAGAACTGCCGCAGCGATATGTTTATTCATAATTCGCATCGGGTATTTCTCCAAATAAATCAAGTTTGGTTTTATTATTTTCCATCGAACAGGCTATTTTTGATATTTGCGATGGATTATTCTTTTAATAAGTTGAATCTTCTCAAGCAAGAACGCTAGGATAACGGCCAATTCCCTTCGCGTCCAGTTGTGAGGCGATCCAAATAGTGATCATATGTCATTGTTTTTTTACAAATTGTTACAAGTTTTTTCTTAACTGTCGTCTTAGTGCATCTATGAAACCATTTTATCTATTTTGCATGGTTGTTTTTGCCCTAGTTTGTTCCCAAGCTACGAACGCCGCCCTTGATCGGGTTGGTGATTTTGCGTTGCTCGATAACGTAGGTGAATTTCATCAATTGAGTCGCTACCGTCATCGCGAAGCGATGGTGTTAATGGCATATGATGAAAGTTGCGTCACTATGCCTAGCTTGGTAGATGACTTCAGTGAATTGGCATCTGAGTTCTCAGAGGCAGGCTTAGATTTTTTTTTGATCGATTCCCTAGATCTAGGTCGGCCTCGATTTACAGCTGAAGGATTTGAGTTTCCCGTTTTGGAAGATGATGGGCAACTTGTTTCAGGTTCTCTTGGTATCCAGAATGCTGGCGATGTCTTGGTCTTAAACCCAGAGCGTCTATCTCTTTATTACCGTGGCTCGGTGTCAAACGAATTACAGCAAACACTTGCTAGGGTACTAGAAGGTTCGGTGAGTGATACAGTGACGATCCCCACAAATGGTTGTGAGATCAACTATTTGGTGAAAGACGCTCATGCCCAATCGCCGCCAGATTACGTTAAAGACGTCGCTCCTATAATTATTGAAAACTGCGCCGAATGTCATAAGCAGGGTGGGGTCGGCCCCTTTGCACTCGATAGCTACATCATGATGCTTGGTTGGTCGCCCATGATTCGTGAAGTGCTTTTGAACAAACGGATGCCGCCAACACAAGTCGATCCTTATATAGGACATTCAGAGAATGCGCGTTATTTAACTAAAAAAGAATTGCAGACAGTGATTCACTGGATCGATGCTGGAGCGCCTCAAGGAGCAGTAAATTCAGACCCCCTTGAAGCTTTAGGCGCATTGACTGGCGGTGCAGAAAACGATGAGTGGGTGCTAGGCGAGCCAGACTATATTGTCACTGGCCCACAAAATGATGTCCCACCTACGGGCGTTATGGACTATCTCTATGCCAATATTGAGTTGCCTTTTACTGAAGACAAATGGGTGAAAGCGATTCAATACCGAGCGGGAGATGCTTCGGTATTGCATCATTTGATGACTTTTGTTACCGCACCAGATGAAGATTTTTGGGGAGCAGAGAGGAATCAAACATCCGTTACTCGTCGCTTCGTTGAAGGCTACTCTCCAGGTAATTTGAACGTCCGAGAATTTTCAGAGGGAACAGGTGTCTTTATTCCTCAGGGGCATCGCTTGTCTATGCAATTCCACTACGTTACAAATGGTCAACGTACTACGGATGAAACTCTGTTGGGTTTGTATTTCAGTGATGAAGAAGGTCTTCAGGAGCAGCTCGCACAAGCAGTTTCATCGCGCTTTGTTTTACCACCTAACGAGCCTAATCATGCGATGTATGCCGAGCATGTTTTTGATGAAGATGTTGTGCTTACTGGCGTCCGAGCACGCATGAATTATCGCGGGAAAAAAATGAAATTTGCAGTTGAGGAAGCGGGAGGTGAACTGCGAGAGATATTCAGCGTGCCTGCTTATAACTATGGGTGGCAGCCACACTATATTCTTAATCAAGCTGAAGTAATATCAGCAGGAACCAAAGTCCATGTGATTGGCGCTTTCGACAATTCCGTATCGAACCCAACAAATCCAGACCCAGAAAAAGAAATTGGTTTTGGGCTCAATAGCTGGGACGAGATGTTTACGGGTTATTTTACTTTCTATAGCGCTCCATAACCAACTGTAAGATTCCTATGATTAAAGAATTCGATCTAATCCGAGCTCAAGCTCGTTTGCATCATGCCTACCTGCTTGGTCTTCAATTGATGGTGAGTGTAAACAAAGAGCCTTCTCTAATTGAAAGATGGATGTTTCGATTATTTCGCCGGCAACACGAAGAGAAATTTCTTTCCAGTTTCGAAAAACTCGGCCTCAAAGAGTTGCCTGATGCAGTGGCTTGTGCTCAATACCATGTTTTATCCAATAGCTTGGGTGGAGTGGGTGTCGAGTACATGGCGGAGACCAAGCAAAAGGCCTGGGTAAGATTTCGCTATCCGCGCTGGATGTACTATGGCCCTGCCATCTGTGGTATGCCAAAAGAAGTAGGGCATGGCTTTCTCAAAGGCTGGTATGCCCACAACGGAGTTTCATTGCAAAATCCAAATTTAGGGTTCGTTTGTGTCTCAGAAGACATGACTGGTGAATTTGGCTTTTGTGGTTATTTTCAAGAATATGACCATGCGCTATCCGAAGAGGAGAGGTTGTGTTTTGCGAAAGATGAAGTGCCGCCCCAATTTGTGCAGGCTGACCAACCAATGGCTCCAGATGCCAAGTGGAATGAAGAGCGCAAGGTAAAAGCCAATAGAAATTATTCAGTTGAGTTTATCCGGAATGCGCTAATCGCACTGGCGGATGTTGTTGGCAAAGATGAAGCCCAAAAACTTGGTAGTCGCGCAGCCAAACTTATCGGCTTACAATATTTTCAGGAAACCAGAGCGATGATTGGCACAGTAGATGGTGATCTGCAATCAGCGGCTCAATACCTGTGCCTTATGTTTCGTGGCATGGGGGACGACGTCGAAATTGCATCTACACAAGATTCCCATACGATTCGGTTGATTCATTCTGGTTTGCGTATTGTGCGTGACTTAGAGGGCGCGAATCGAGATATTGTGCTTAATTGTTGGCGGCAACTCTGGTTTGGGGCACTGTCCTCTTATCGCGAAATTAAGCACCTTAGGTTGGAACGACAAACGAACGAACTTCACTGGACTATTTCACAAATCGCTAACCATTAGTCAATGACAAGAGAAAAGCTTTCCTTGAGTAAAAACAATCTACAAGGAAATGGACGTGCATTGGTGCCGGAACTTAGATTTTTTTGCTTTCGATATTTGGTTTTTCGTTAGTATCCTTTGGGGCTTAGTTGAACATTGTCTGTTATGCTTCGCGCGGCTAGCGGCTATGTACTTTATCTGCCAGCTGATTCCTAAAATTTATCTGTTGCAAACTTAGCGCCGCTAAGTACAAGAGAAAGCGACGAATCAGAAAAACAATTAATTATGTCCGCCAAAGAAACAGGTCAAATATATTACGGCTGGAAGATCGTCGCGGCCATATTTGTGTTGCTAACATTTACCAGTGGATTAAGTTTTTATAATCATGCAATTTATCTTAATGCTTTAGCTACGCAGCCAGCGTTCGACGTGCGCACCGCTTCCATGGCAGTTTCTATCTTTTTCCTAACTGGCGGCGTAGTGGGATTGTTTGTCGCCAAGTGGGTGCAGGATTATGATCCAAGAATCTGTATAAGCGCTGGCGCAATAATTTCATTCCTTTCTTTAAGTGCATTGGCGCATGTTTCCGCTGTTTGGCAATTGTTTGTCGTTTATGGTTTTTTTGGTGCTGGATTCTCAGCATCTTCACTAATTCCAGCAACGACTCTGGTAACACGCTGGTTTAGACGAAAAAGAGCGATGGCGCTTTCTGTAGCATCTACAGGGCTATCTTTGGGTGGTGTCGTTCTTACGCCTCTGTCAATTCTGATGGTGGAATCTTTAGGTTTCGAGACTGCTGCTCCTTGGATTGGCTCAATGTTTTTGGTTGGCGTAATACCCGTGGCTTGGATTTATTTGCGAGAAAGTCCCGAATCTATGGGATTGCATATAGATGGCATTACTCCTGAGATCGAAGATAAAATTGTGGCAACTGGTACTTCTTCTAAAAAAGAAGACGGAGTTAGCTTTAAGGAAGCAAGAAGCAGACGATTTTTTTGGGGAGTAAGTTTAGCTTATATTTTTTTGATGGCAGCCCAAGTCGGAGGAATCGCACATCAATACGGATTAGCAAGAGAGCAGCTTTCGGAGGCAGAAACAGCTATTGCCGTCGCCATCCTCCCAATTTTTAGCATTATCGGGCGTTTAATTGGCGGCTGGATAGTTGATCAAATGTCTATTCGGAAATTTGCCATCTCAATGATGGTAATGCAGGCTCTATCTCTCAGCGTGTTATCAAGTGGTTATAGTGTATTTACCTTGTGCTTAGGATTGGCTGCGTTCGGCGCCACTGTCGGCAACTTGCTCATGCTGCAGCCGCTGCTTATTGCTGAGGCATTCGGTTTAAAGGATTATGCCCGGATATTCTCTGTTAGTAATTTAATGTCCTCGTGGGGCACGGCGATGGGTCCTGCGGCTCTGGGTTTTGCTTTTGTTGCGAGTGATAACTTGTATCAGCTACCTTATTCTTTCGCGGCCGGCGCAGGCATAATTGGATTAGCACTGTTTCTTTTTGGAGGTAAACTATTCCAGTCTCACAGTTAAGCTCTATTTATTATTTCTGGCAATATCTATAAAAACGGAAGATCGCATGCATCGAAGTGATCAGGTTACTTTGAGCTTTTTGTTATACTCTGGCAACAAATACTGTTCCTCTGCCATTACTTCCTGCAAGGCCTCCACTGCCAGCCATATATCCTCATAACGCAGGGTAAGTGGTGAAAATCCGAACCTAAGCAAATCAGGGCTTCGAAAATCTGCTATGACTTGTTTTGCGGCCAATGCTTGACAGATACCGAAACTATTTTGGTGAGCGAATGCGAGTTGGCTCCCTCGGATTTTTGCAGAAACTGGGGAGCGCAACTGTAATTGGCGCAGAGTACCTGTTTCGCCCAAAAGAGACATGAATAATTCAGTGAGCTGGATTGATTTTTTCCGTAGCTGGTGAATGTCGATCTTTTCATAAACCGCTAAAGCAGCATCCAAAACACTCATGGAAAGTATTGGTGGAGTCCCTGATAAGAATTTATTAATTCCATTACAGGCGGTATAGGTTGAAAAAAATTCAAACGGCGCCCTATGTCCCATCCAACCACTTAGAGGCTGAAAGCAATTCTCTTGTTGATTATGAGCAACATAAAGAAATGCTGGAGCGCCAGGCCCGCCATTCAAATATTTATAAGTACACCCAACAGCAAAATCAACATTCCATTTGTCCATTTCAAGCGGGAGAACTCCAACACTGTGGGACAGATCCCAAATTACCGGGGTGCCGTTGGCATGCGCTTGTGAGGTGAGCTTTTCAATGTCAAAGATTTCGCCAGTCCGATAATCTGTTTGGGTAAGCAACAGCACTCCGGGTTTTTGTTTAAGTGCGGAATTCAGTTCGTGATTTTCAACTAGCTGCAGCCGGCATCGGTTTTCCCCCAATAACCTTTGAATGCCTTCGGCAACGTAGAGATCGGTGGGGAAATTGTTTGTTGTAGATAAGATCGTTGTCCGCTCAGGATTTCCTGCTAGAGCACAGGTGATTAGTTTGAATAGGTTAATTGACACTGAATCGCAACAAATAGTTTGATTTGAAGAAGCGCCTAATAAGGGCGCAACTTTTTCTCCGACTGTTATCGGTAAGTTTATCCAGTCATGTAAATTCCAGCTGGCAATTAAATCGTTACCCCACTGCTTCTCAATTACCTTCAAGGCTCTTTGTTTCGCGACTAAAGTCAAAGGTCCTAATGAGTTTCCATCCAAATAAATTTTATTAACGGGAATGGAAAAAGCCTTTCGAACTTCGGCGAATGGGTCTGCACTATCTAATGCCTTAATGACTTCTAGTCTCATCTATCTAACATTTCCTCAATGGAAATTATTAAACGATCGAACGCTAAACTTCCAGGATGGATCCAATCGAAATGATTAACACCTTCTAATAGTTCTGTCCGAGCGCCCGTGAGTCTAGCTTGTTCTGTTGGTACTATAGCGTCTAGGGTGCCTTGTAAGATTAGAGTGTTTCGGTGGGGGATTTTTTCGGCAGGGTTAGCTTGGCTATAGGCTAAAGGGTTTTGGTTATAGACTGATCCCATAAATTGCTCAGTTACAGATTGGCAGGAATTTGTGCCTTGGCTGTAGCTTATAATATTTGTGATTGGCGCAATTCCGATGACGCCTTTTGCCTCTGGTGTTTCTCCTCCTGCCAATAATGCTAGATGCCCTCCAGCTGAATGACCGATGAGAATATAACTAGATGTATCAACGGAATCGGCCCTAAGCGAGGAAGCAAAGGCAATTCCTGCTTTTATGTCTTCGAAAGTTCCTGGCCAGCCACCTCCGGTATCTCCACTACGTCGATACTCAAGTGACCAAACCGCGTATCCTGATTGTGCTAGAGCCGTGAGAAATGAATAAGTGTGAGACATATCAAAGCTGTTTAACCAGCAGCCGCCATGAATAAAAATAAGCAAAGGATAAGGAGCGTCACCGGTAGTAGGTAGATAAATATAGCCGTATTGAAGAGCTTCAGGTCCATATTGGATTTGTTGGTCTGCTTGGCGAAATTCTAACGCCTGCACTTGCTCAAAACTTACGCTGTTGCTGGGCGATGGGTAATCGATGAAATTGTCTGCAGCAAAGAGTGGATTATTAAAGATTAAAATCAAAAAGGTTAAACCTAAGAAAGCTAAAAACTCATTAAAGCTTGTTCTATTCATAGCGATAGTTCCAACCATTTCTGTGGCATGCGAGTCACATTTCCTTCACTGCCTGTCCATATGTGTTTGGTAAACCCAGAAACTAGTCTTTCGCCTGTATCGGGGTTTAATACATCGTAGGCAAATTTCACGCTGCGACTGCGATTTTCTTCAATTTTTGTTTGAATTTTAACTTTATCACCGTAGCGAAAACTACCGACATAGCGCACACTCACCTCTGTGACTGGAAATCGAAATCCCTCTTTCTCAATGGCTGAAAAGTCAAAACCATGGTCTCGCATGTATTGACTTCGGCCCTCTTCGAAATAGATGAGGTAAGTCGCATGGTGAACTACGCCCATAGCGTCAGTTTCGGCATAGCGGACATGAAATTCTGTTTCTAATACTTTCTGTCTGTTTCTGTTCATTTGCTCATTCTAGCTGTAATGCTGGAAATTCCAGTAGTATTAATATTTCATAGCTGCTCGAGCAGGAACACAAGAATACAGCTGCTTATTGAACTAAGGGGCTCTGTTTTACGTAATACAAGGTAGTCCTAGAGAAAGTTTTTCACTGGTAAGATATTCTTCCCCGCTCAGTCGGAATAAAGTATGGCGGGCTTGATAGCAATATAAAAAAGTAAAGATGCGTTATTTAACCTCTATAGTTTTCCTCAGCCTCTGTCTGGTGTCCCACGCCTTTGCTCAGTTGAATGAGCTTGCGCGTCTTACTGAAGTCCAAAATGAGTTGGACAAAACTCAGGAGTCGTTGTTTGGGCTTATATCTGAGTACGGGCGCCTCGACCGTCGATTATTGGAACCCTTAGATCAATACAGCGTTAGTCTCATAGAGAATGAGCGATTCTCCGATGCAGATACGGTATTGGATCAAGCTATTCAAATTGTTCGCGTGAGCGAAGGGCTCTACTCTCCTGGGCAATTCTCACTGATCCTGCGAAGTATTAAGAATAAGGTGAATCAGCAGAATTGGGAAGATGCGAAGGAGCTTATGCAGCACTTTAGCTGGCTTCTTGGTCGCGGCGAGAACCAAGTAAACGAAGAGCTTGTAGCAGCTTTGCTTGATTTGATTGACATTCATTTACTGGGTGTCGTAGATGACTTGAAATTCAATCAGAGTTTTCACTTCAAACAAGCCGAGCGGTTAACGAATTTAGTGAATAGAGTTGCTCGTTACAGTTACGCAGAAGGAGACAGTCGCGTTAATGCGATTATGTATAAGAAAGTTATACAAATGTATCTTCAATCTATTGCAGTGGAAGCCGGGGGTCAGACTGGAATATCACTGCGTAGTTTTTCGTCTGACGGTTATGCTTTATCTCGAAGTAACGCACAAACTTCGTTGTACTTCGCTGGGTTAAGAGCTTTAAGCAGTATGCGAGAATTTTATCTTCAAAGAGAAGAACCTAATTTGGAAGGGGCAGGTATGGCCTTTATGTACAGGGGGGATTGGGAAGTCTTCTTTGATAATAATCGAGAAGCTCAACGCGCTTACGCAAGGGGTCATGAATTATTGCTGAGGTCAGGGCAGACTCAGGAAGCGATTAATGACTTTACGAGTCAGCCAAAAATGCTCCCATTAATGGAGTTTTATGATTCTTTGGATTCTGCTGCGGGGTCATTAAATAATTTTTTGAATGATGATGGTCGTGAAACAAACGTAAGTAATTTTACCTTTAAGCAATGGTCTTCTAATTTCCCCAGAGCTAGCGCACCAATTCAGAATGGGCAGAGAGAGGTTGAAAGACAAGATGGTGAGTACGCTCTTTTCTCATTTAATTTGGCTGGATTGGATAGGGCAAGTGGTTGGTACAGTGGGCGCTATAGCCGCAACATTAGCTCGCCTCGAGACCTAGAACTAATTAGCCAGCGGAGTTCCGCTGCGGTAGATTGGCTTGAATTAACTGAATCAGTAAAAGATTTCCACTATCGTCCTAAATTTATAAATGGCGAGCCTCAGGCTGTAAACGCAACCCTTGTCTTTCAGTTATCAGATTACTAGATCGCTCCAAATAAAAAAGGCATTCTTTCCAAATTTAGTGGCACCACAATCGATGGAAAGTTTCAGTAAAATTTTGTAAAGACCTCAATTTGTAGCATTTCAATTGACAGGAATAAGAGTGTATTCAGATTTAATAACCTCTATCTAATTAGAGCATAATTTTTGGATTGCACCTGTCTGGAATTCCCTGCACACTTAAAATAGACCTTTTCAACTAGGCAGGAAATTACTATGGCCAGCCACTCATCAATGAATATAGAAAAACTCAAGCTCGTAGTTTTGGTGCCGCTTTTTGCTCTTGCCGGCTGCTCACCGCAGGTGGAACTAAGTCAAGAGGCTCCGTCAAGTGCTGATTTGATTTTTATCGGCGACAATATAATTACTATGGATGATAACGTTGCTTCCGCTGTTGCAGTGATTGGAGATCGTATTAGTGCAGTAGGCAGTAGGGAAGAGATTTTGGCCATGCGGGGCGAAACGACACAGTTCGTTGATTTAGGCGCTCGGGCGTTATTACCAGGGTTCATAGATGCCCATGGGCATTTTGGTGGAGTAGCAACTTATTCTGCGTTATTGGACTTGTCTTCGCCGCCGGTCGGAGCTATGGAAAACATAGACGACATAGTCGCTGCAATCCGCAACTGGATTGAAGTCAACAATGTTCCAGCCGGCGATCTGGTTTATGGTGTTGGCTATGATGATTCTTTGTTGGTAGAACTCCGACATCCGAATCGGGATGATTTGGATCGTGCGTCGACAACTCACCCCATTGTCATTCGACATGTTTCGGGCCATTTGTCATCGGCAAATTCTTTAGCGCTTGCAAACTACAACATCGGCGTTGATACCGAAAACCCTGCAGGAGGTATTGTCCGACGAAGATTAGGAACTAATGAGCCCGATGGCGTAATGGAAGAAACTGCGATGGGATTGTTACCTGGCACTGGAGTCCTGGTTGATGAAGATCTAGGTTGGCGTCTCCGTCGAGAAGCGGCAGATATTTATGCGAGTTTTGGAATTACCACTATCCAGGAAAGTAATGTGACCACTAGTTATGTTGAAGCATTGAAACAACAAGCTTTGGAAGAACCTTTTGCAGTGGACATTGTCACTTACATTATGGGGAATCCTTTATCGGATGAAGAGCTGGAACTGGTTAGCCATGATTCTGACTACTCAGGGGGAGTTAAAATCGGTGGTGTAAAATTTACGCTTGATGGAAGCCCACAGGGACGAACAGCATGGATGTCGCAACCTTATGACGCAGGCCCACCTGGAGTAGACGCTGATTATGTCGCCTATCCCAGTTATGAGCCGGACGCTTATCGACAACGGGTTGATCGATTGCTGGAGCGAGGAGTCCCAGTGCTTGCTCATGCTAATGGAGATGAAGCTATTGAGCTGATGATAGATGGTATCGAAGAAGCTCTAAGTGGAGAAGAAATGCCTGATCACCGTTCGGTCATTATCCATGCACAACTCATTAGAGAAGATCAGCTAGATCGAGTAAAACAATTAGGGATAGTCCCCTCTTATTACGCCGCCCACCCTTTTTTCTGGGGAGATTGGCATCGACTAAGTTTTGGTGATGACCGTGCAAGTTTTATTAGCCCGGTTAAGGCGACTATCGAAAGAGATATCCCATTTACGGTGCACAATGACTCACCCATCGTTCCGCCAGATATCATGCGTTTGGTCTCTATCACCGTGAATCGTCTTACTAGAAGCGGGTATGTGCTAGGACCGGACCAGCGAGCTTCAGTGTTGGAGGCGCTATATTCAGTAACTCAAGGTGCCGCATATCAGTACTTTGAAGAAGATGAAAAAGGTAGTATTACTGTTGGTAAGCGCGCTGATTTCGTTGTCTTGGAAAGTAATCCTCTCACCATTGATCCTTTGCAGTTGGAGAATGTTGGAGTTGTCGAAACCTTCGCGCGAGGAAAATCAGTCTATAAGCAAGTGGGACTTAACTAAAACAATAACGGAGCAAAAAATGAAAGTCGCGTTTATCGGTTTAGGTGTTATGGGATATCCCATGGCAGGGCATGTGAAAAATTCCGGCATGGAAGTATGTGTTTACAACCGCTCAACGGAAAAAGCGCAGCGGTGGGTTGAAGAATATGAAGGAGACATGGCGCTTTCTCCTGCGAAAGCGGCAGCAGGTTGTGATGTGGTTTTAGTTTGTGTTGGTAATGACGATGATGTACGCCAAGTTACTATAAGTGAAGATGGCGTGCTAAATAGCATGCGAGAAGGTTCGATCTTGGTCGACCATACGACTGCCTCTGCTGCTCTGGCGAGAGAGCTCTATCAAAAGGCTGGTAATCAAGGTGTGCAATTTATGGATGCGCCAGTTTCAGGTGGCCAAGCTGGCGCAGAGAATGGTGCGCTGACAGTAATGATCGGTGGTGACCAAGTAACCTATGACTCTGCGAAGCCAGTTATTGACAGCTACTCTAAATTTAACAAACTTCTTGGAGCAGCAGGCAATGGGCAGTTGGCAAAGGCTGCAAATCAAATTTGTATCGCAGGAGTGGTGGAAGGATTAGCCGAAGCACTTAATTTCGCCATGAAAGCTGGGCTAAACGGAGAAGACTTAATTGAAACCATTTCTAAAGGGGCGGCAGGGTCTTGGCAAATGGAAAATCGTTATCAAACCATGCTGAGTGATGAGTATGAATTCGGATTTGCGGTGGACTGGATGCGCAAGGATTTAGGCATTGCATTAGAGGAAGCCAAAAGGAATGGGGTTGACATGCCTCTTGTTAACATGGTCGATGGATTCTATGAGGAAGTCCAGGCTAGTGGGGGGGGTCGCTGGGACACTTCCAGTCTGCTTGCACGTTACACGAAAAATTAGGTTAACTTAAAAAAATCATTCTTAACTAGTGTGGGGTTATCCCAAATATTCTTTTCTGTTGCGAAAGCAAATCGGCGGGACAAAATTCTAGCTTATCGATTGTTATCTTGGCCGCAATTCCCCGCGTTTCTATTGATTATTCTGCCCTAACCATCTACCTTACGGGGTCAGCTCGGACAACAGACGGGGAAGGCCGATGAAACTAAAAAAACTTCTTTTAATTTATGTGCTTACAGCGTTTAGCAGTCTTGTTGCAGCGCAGTCAAATAATGACTACGAAGTGCCACGCACTGAATGGGGGCAACCTGATTTACAAGGCGTTTGGAACTTTTCTTCTGATGTGCCTATGCAGCGCCCATTAACCTATGGCACCCAGGAATTCTTATCTCAGGAAGAAATTCAGGAACGTCGTGATGCCATTATGGCTCAGCGCGCAGCTGCGGACGAAGCTGCGGCTCGGCTGAATATTGATCCTGACGCACCTGAGGAATCAAGCAACCCAGGTGGATATAACGATTTCTGGTTTGAAACCGCAGGTTTGGGAGATGTTGTTAGAACTTCTCACATTGTTTACCCCGAAAACGGTCGGCAACCTGATTATGTGGAAGGTGCTAACCGCCAGTTTGGTGGATTAGGGCCTGACGTTCCTGGTGATAGACCAGTGCGTTATGTGGTCGGTGGCATCGATAAAGGCGGCCCAGAAGATAGAGGTCTGTCAGAGCGTTGCATTGTTGGGTTTAATTCTGGACCTCCATTTGTTCCTAGTCTCTATAACAACAACATGCAAATCATCCAGAATAAAGACACTGCTGTGATCCTGACAGAAATGATTCACGACGCACGAATCGTTCCTATGGTTGATAAGCCTGCGCTTACTGATGATATTCGCTTATGGTCTGGTGATTCCCGAGGGTACTGGGATGATGAAGTGCTTGTCGTTGAGACAAGAAATTTCAATGGTTTTCGACAAACGTTTGGTGCTGCTGGCGATAACTATAATGCGGTGTTAACCGAGAAATTTACTCGCGTTGCTTATGATCAAGTCGACTATGAATTCACAATCGACGATCCATCAACTTTCACTGACAAGATTACTGCGGTAGTTCCTATGATTAAGATGGCCGGACAAGTCTATGAATATGCTTGTCATGAAGGAAATTACGGCATGATCAATACACTGCGCGGTGCGCGGGTAGAGGAAAGACTGGCGGCCGAAGGTGTTGATATTGGCGAACGTGACTAAAGAGGAAGCTGGCGATTGTCTCTTGCCGCTTCATAGTCAGAACATAATCTAACAATAAAAAAATTATTAGATTTCAAGCTCACTCAAGGATATAGAAGTAAGGTTTATCAATGAAAATCAAAGAACAGAAATTCTTAACGATCATATGTTTGTTTTTACTTGCAGGAACTGTAAATGCCCAGGTAATGGATGAATTTCCGCGAACCCCTGACGGCAAGCCTGACCTTAGCGGTATATGGCAAGCAATGACAAACGCCCATTATGATATTGAGCCTCATGCTGCTGCTTATGGGCCATACCCTCGTGAAATGGGAGCATTGTCTGCCAAACCAGCGAGTTTGGGTATCGTTGAAGGTGGCCGCATTCCCTATAATGAGCAAGCTCGTCGTCAGCGGGATGCTAATCTCCAGGACGCGATTACAAAGGATCCGTTAGCAAAGTGCTTTATGCCGGGTGTTCCTCGAGCGAATTATTTGCCGTTTCCTTTTCAGATAGTGCAATCAAGTTCAGTTGTATTAATTGCTTATGAGTTTGCTGAATCAAATCGCATTGTTTATGTGGATCAGCCAGAAATCGTCTCGCAGGTGGACTCCTGGATGGGTCACTCTAATGCTACCTGGGAGGGCGACACTTTAGTAGTTAGTGTTTCTGGCCAAATGCCAGATACCTGGTTCGATCGAGCGGGCAACCATCATAGCTATCAAATGGTTGTTGAAGAAAGATGGACTCCTGCAGGACCCAATCACATTAATTACACAGCAACAATTACAGATCCAAATACGTTTACAGACCCTTGGAGTGTAAGCTTTCCTCTCTATCGCCATGTTGACGAGAGTATGCAGTTACTTGAATTCAAATGCGTAGAATTCGCGGAAGAATACATGTACGGCGAATTCCGTAAAGAAGGAACACCGATAGGTAATCCTCCTCAGTAAGCATTAGTTAAAAAGAATTAGCCATGTTTCAGCAGAACTGAGCAAGGCTGAATAGGTAGAGTGAAAAACCCGATCCCTTGTGATCGGGTTTTTATTGCCGTTTAATAATTTCTGGATGATAAAGAGTCTAGAATTTAGGCGGCATTCTCTAGATCTTAACTATTAAGGCCAAGCAATATTATCTCAACTGAAACTAATCAGCCCTCGTGAAAGCTTGTGAATTGCTCTAGTGATTTGCGACTAATGGCAGGTACTTTTGCATCATTTTCTGGGTACCCTACCACCAACACCATTAATGGCTTCTCGGTGTCGGGGCGATCCAATATTCTGTTGAGGAACTTCATTGGTGATGGCGTATGAGTTAGCGTTGCTAGCCCCGCGTTATGTAAGGCTGCGATCAATAGTCCAGTTGCGATACCAACTGATTCAGCCACGTAATAATTCTTTTTCTTTTTCCCTTGGCTATCTAATTCAAATTTCTGACCAAAAATGGCAACGAGATAAGGTGCTCTCTCTAAAAACGGTTTGTTAGCATCGGTTCCTAATGGGGCAAGCGCATCTAGCCAATCTTGGGGTGCTCGTGATTGGTAAAATTCTCTTTCTTCTTCTTCCGCGCCTTCGCGAATTTGTCGCTTCTTTTCTGGGCTGCTTATTACGGCAAAATGCCACGGTTGACGATTAGCGCCACTGGGAGCTGAATTGGCAGCAAGCAGACATTGTTCAATTAAGTTTCGAGGAACTGGTTTGTTGGAAAAATTTCGAACTGTACGTCGTTTCTGTAACAGCTCATTAAAAGATTTTGCCCTGGATTTCATCTCATTTTCTTCTATTACAATGAAGTCTAGGGGAATTTCTTTAATTTTTTTTCCATTCATAGTTATTTATCTGCAACATTTGGGTAGCTATAAAAAACCAACTATTGTCCTAATAACGAACCCCAAACAAGAGAAGGGCTATTTCGTGTTAAGTAGTGTTTATTCTTCTTCTTGAATTTCTGTTGCAAAATTTTGCACTTCATCTAAAACGCGCAGTAGATTTCCGCTCCAGAGTTGACCAATTTGTTCTTCAGTATAATTACGACGGACCAATTCAAGGGTGACATTAAAGCTCTCTGAAGCATCGTTCCAACCTTCAATGCCACCACCGCCATCAAAATCAGAGCTAATGCCGACATGTTCGAGCCCAATAAGCGCTACGATATAATCAATATGATCGATAAAATCTGAGACTGTAGCTGTCGGTGCTTGCGCGTTAACTTCCGTTCTTAATCTTGGGGACAATTGAGAATTCAATTCCGCATACGTTTCATCATAGCTAGCTCGATCAGAGGCAGATAATCTTTCTACTGCGGCAGGGGTTAAAATCTCAAAACCTAGAGATTCTGCAATTTCAGTCTCTAGTCGATTTCTTCCTTCAGCAAGAAATGCTCTGCGCGCTTCGCTGACATAACTACTGAAAGCAGTTGTTTGTACTACGCCGCCATTTTCTTGCACCGCCAAGAGCATTTCATCATCAAGGTTGCGAGTGTGATTAGTAACGGCTCGAGCTGCAGAGTGCGACGCAATTACTGGAGCCCTGCTTAGCTCGATGGTTTGCATTATGGAGTCTTTAGATGGGTGGGATATATCTACCATTATGCCAAGGCGATTCATTTCAGCAATGGCCTCCCTTCCTATATCACTGAGGCCTTCATGCATGTAATCATTATCTGTTTCACCCGTATGCGAATCGGAGAACTGGCTATGGCCATTATGGGCTAAAGACATGTAACGGCCTCCACGCTGGTGAAACTCTTCTATGCGAGACAAATCGAGGCCAACAGGGTAAGCATTTTCGATGCCGATCATGGCGACTTTTTTTCCTGCAGCGTCAATGCGTTTAACATCGGCAGAGTTGTATGCGATTTCGATTTGATCTGGCGCGATCTCTTCGACTAGCCGGTGAATTGCGTCAAATTTGTCGATGGCATTAGCGTAAGCAGCGGCATAACCCTCATCGTCTAAAGCGCCTTGTCCTGTGTAAACAATGAACCAGGCAACGTCGAGACCGCCAGCTTCCATCTTCGGAAGATTAACTTGGGTGTCTAAGTCTTGGGTGTAGTTGCGAGTCGCAGTGAAATTAGTAGTATTAATATCAGCATGAGTATCTAAAGTAATAATTCGTTCATGGATTCCTCGGGCTCGAGCAATCAGTTCTGCCTTAGTTTCCGTGGCAGGAGTTAAATTTCTGTTTTCGTTATCACTACACGCCACAAGAAAACAGAGCAACATGCTGATAATTAATAATTTTTTATTTAAATAGTGCTTCATGCGATTCGACTCTGAAGATAGAAACCAAGAGGGTTCATAAATTAATCTGGTTTTAAAATTACTATGGTGGGGGCCATTAACCCTTATGAAACTTAGCATTTCAGTTATGAGAATAATAGCACTTGCAATACTCGTCTAGATATTTGCTGGTCAGACTTTCGAAACGTACTATAAGCTTGGCCTTTTTCTCAAAAGCACCGCAAAATAAGCAGAATAGTTTTACTATAGTGGTTTTCATGATTTGCTATCAGAGTAGTCCCTGGACTACTATTCACCGGCTTAATGTCGCCTAAAAATGGCAGTTTACGACGGTGGTTAGCGCAGGAAGAAAATATCGTCACCACGAATCCTTATTTATGTAGTGAGTAATACAATGAGTCGTCGCAGAACCCTTAGTATCTCTTCTTTCAATTTGCCAAAAGCGTTGGTTTTTTTGCTCAGCGTGCTTCTGATTTCGATTTCATTTTCGGACGGAGGTCGAACGCCAGTTCGTGCCAAAAATGGTATGGTTTCCAGTGCTTCTAAATTAGCTACAGAAGTGGGAGTAGAAACACTAAAGCAGGGTGGCAACGCGGTTGATGCTGCGGTGGCAACAGCTTTCGCTTTAGCAGTGACCTGGCCTTCTGCCGGAAATATTGGGGGCGGTGGTTTTCTGGTTTATCACGGCGACAATGGCCATGCCACATCCTTTGATTTTCGGGAAAAAGCAGCCCTTGCTGCAACTGAAGAGATGTATCTTGGGGTAGATGGAAAAGTGGCTAATAACTCTAATCATATTGGCATGCTTGCTATTGGTGTGCCGGGAACAGTTGCGGGGCTTTATAAAGCTCATCAGGAGCTGGGCTCACTACCTTGGGCAGATTTAGTGGCACCGGCCGTGGCATTGGCCCGTGAGGGGATTCCAATAAACTACTCTCTCGAGACTGGCTTTGCTCGCAGTGCAAATCGGTTTAGACAGTATCCTTCTTCGGCGAAGAAATTTTTTAAGACAGACGGTTCCCTTTATGAGCTGGGTGAAACTTGGGTGCAACCAGACCTTGCTAATACTCTTGACCTAATTCAGAACAATGGTAAAGACGGATTCTATAAAGGTGAAAACGCAAAGAAGCTGGCGGATTTTATGGCAGCAAATGGGGGCTTGATTACTGAAGAAGATTTGGCTAGTTATGAGGCGATAGAGCGGGAGCCAATTCGCGGAAATTATCGTGGCTATGAAATTATTAGCATGCCTCCCCCGAGTTCTGGTGGCGTAGTAATGGTTGAAATGTTAAATATTTTAGAAGGCTATGATCTGGCAGCCTTAGGTCATAACTCCGCTGATTATCTACATGTTCTTACAGAAGCTATGCGCCGAGCGTATGCCGACCGGGCAGAACATCTGGGCGATCCAGATTTTAATGAATCGATGCCACTATCAAGGCTTATGAATAAAGATTATGCAGCTGCTTTGCGTGCGTCTATAGATATGGATAAAAAATCAGATAGCTCACCGGCTGAATTTGCGCAGGCCTACGAAAGTGAAGAAACAACACATTTTTCTGTGGTTGATAAAAACGGCAATATGGTAAGTATGACTTATACCTTGGAGTTTGGTTATGGCTCTGCGATTGTTGCTGAAGGCGGTGGCTATTTATTAAATAATGAACTAGGCGATTTCAATGCGGTGCCAGGTCTAACAGATAGTAGAGGGAATATCGGTACTGCACCAAATCTGGTTGCACCGGGGAAAAGACCTCTTTCTTCAATGACCCCTACCATTGTTGCCCAAGATGGGAAGCCTATATTTGCTACAGGTAGTCCTGGCGGAAAAACTATCATCAATACAACCATGCAAACAATTCTCAATATCATCGATCATCGTTTTAATATTGCAGAGGCGATTGAAGCCGGCCGCATTCATCATCAATGGTTGCCGGATTTCACCAGTATAGAATCCAATACGATTTCGGTGGACACCTTGCGACTTTATGAAGCGAAAGGACATCAGACCCGTGAACGGGGTTCTCAAGGCGCAGCTATGGGTGTGTACTATGATCGCGACACTGGCTTGTTTGAAGGTGCTGCCGATTCCCGTCGTGGAGACGGAGGCGCGGTTGGATACTAATATTTCATTAAAGTGGAGCTAAAAATGAGAACAAGAGCGCTTTGCTTGTCAATCAGTCTTTCATTACTTTGCCTGACATCATCGGTGCTGGCTGCTAACGATACCGATTCTATCAGGCAACAATTTATTGGCGATTTTGAATTAGTAAGCTATGTCGCATTTGCTGCCGATGGCAGCGAAAGAGACATGAATTACATTGGCCGACTAAGTTACGATAAGTTTGACAATATGGCCGGCTTAGGGATGCCGAAAGATTTACCTGATCGTGCTTCGAATACCGATGAGAGAACTATCGGCGGTTTTGCCTATTGGGGCGGGGTTTCCTGGGATGTTGAGCAGGGAACTGTTACTCATCACGTCGAAGGTTCACCTATGGTCCCAGAATGGGTTGGTGGCGATAACGTTCGCTATTATGAATTTATTACGGATGATCTGTTGTCTTTGACGGTAAAAAATAATCAGGGAAAAATAACTGGAACGTTGACCTGGCGCAGGCTTAAATAGCTTTACAACTAGCGCTCTTCAGCTCGTGCACCTTTCAAAATATTGGCAATAGCGTAGTTGCCTGCGTGACACGCATATTCGTATAAATTCGAATCTGTTTTTGTCATTGGCATTATTCCCACAATTTTGTCAGTGAAGGTTGCTAAATCCTCTATTGTCCATTCATAACTCATTGAGGTTGAACTGGTTGGCATAAAACGCTCTATCAGGATTCTATTCGCCGCGTTTCCATAACCCCGATCGCGTAAACTTAAACTACCTACTTTTTCAGTGAAGTTGCGCGTCTCAACAACTAAGACTGAGCCATCGAAATAGCCACGGGAATCACCAGACCATTGGTTAATATTTTCATCTACATGCTCGCCACCTTGCAGTGGCACGATGCGGGCATCAAAGCCCATTTCCGCTAAAATGACGACGTGGTCACGGTTCTGAAAAATCTGAATATTATTGTTGTAAGGACCGCTATATAGGGGAGGGCCGGAATTAAAAACCATGCAGCGCTCAGAAAGGCCCCGATCTTCAGGCCCATTACGAGCAATGCCCCCATGGGTATATCTCACTGGGCGTTCACCTGGAATTTCTCGCACACCATTTTGGTCACTATGCTGAATTTTGATGTTGTCCTGCAATGTTGGTATACGGCCATTAAGCGGGTAGATTATCACTGAGGTTCGGTTGTTCTCGGCTAAGCCTTCTCGTTCCATCCAAAAATAATTTACTGAGGCTACTGAGGTAGAATTCATCGATTCAAGGGCTTGCTGTGCAATTTCAGTTTCTCTTTGGTCTCTATTGATTGCTGCATTTATTCGATTTTGCGCGGCAGTTTCTAGTTCTTCTTGAGAATAAAATTCTCTATCGCCCAGCCCCTCTGGCCTCTCAAAAGGTGCATAAGTAGAAAAATTCCACACACCCTGCAGATCAGGGTGGCCAAATTCTGTGAGGCTAGGCTCATAATCCTGCGCGTAAATTGGAATTGAGAAAAAACCCGACAAGCAACAACTTACTACTAAACTACTACGCATATTGCAGACTACTTAATTAATAATTTGAATAAAATCTTCCCAAGGTGTGGGCTGGCCGTGAATTGGTACAATCGTTTCAACGTCTAGGCCGAGTCGCTGCACGTGATTATACAATGTTCGGTTTGATGCTGTCGCTTCACTAGGCAATATCGAATTCGGTGCGTCGAGTAGGTCAGCTTCGATCAAGATTTTTTGTTCCGGTAGATAGGCAACCAGCATGCCTTCAACATGACCCAAAGGATGCACATAAGACATTTGCATGATGCGTTCTCCATCCGTCAGCACATAATTTTCTCTCACGACTTCATATTGGTAGCCCTCCGCCAGTTCGGTTGGTGGCCATAGACTTACCATGTCAGGGTCAAGGGTTCTTTGGGAATAATTTAGTACGTCTTTGGTATAAAAATCATAATTTTTCCAATGCGTAATAATGGTTGCACCGATGTGCATATAAGTACGTAACCCTCCTATGTGGTCATGATGTTGATGTGTATTGATCAAAAATCGAATAGGTTTATTGGGAATGTGTTCAACGATTGCATCAATAACTGCAAGATTGCGTTTTTCATATAGTGGGGCTTCGACCACAGCAATGTAATCTTCAAATTCCACAACAACACTGTTATGGGAGCCTCCTCCATATAAGTAAATACCATCACCGAGTGTTTCGACTTCCACAATTTCCGCAAAACTGGTATTTAGAACACTCATTGGGACCGAAACATCACCCGGGCACTGATTCGCGACGATGTCTGCTTGTCGTCCGCCGAACGCATTGTGGCCAGCGTTGATACTTTGTGCTTGATAGTTATCATCCCACCCAGTGTGGTGGTGCCAGTTCGTAGGAAAGCGAATGCCGTCCCCAATATCAATATAATCGGCATTGGCGAATTCATGTTCATAGTTGGTATCTCCGATAACCGGATCGGGGACCCAGGTGTGTATTCGTTGTAACAGGTTTTGAGAATTGATCGTGGCATCAACTCGAAACCTGTTCATGAGAGTAATAGACACAATAGTCATTTTCTCAGGATTCACAGTTGCACCATCGCGGCCCATTTCGCCTAGTTCCCAGCGCCAGCTCGCACGTGGATTAGCCCCAGGAAGACGTGCTGCCTTCAGAAACCCGTGAGGTGTTAACCACATATCGAGCTGCCAGCGTTCCGCATCGACCGAGCTCACGGCAATAGGATCGGCGTTCTGTCCATCCTGATGCCAGGCGAATTCACCATTAAGGCTAAATATTTGGCGCTCCTGTTGTTGCAGAGGAGTTCCTCCATACCAACCCAGACCGTATTTCCAGGACGCGGGATTATTCCCTGGGTCTCGATCAAAAGTTTCGATCATACGCACGTTGTCCCAGTCGATTACTCGAGAATAGTTTCGAAGGGGTTCGCCTCTAGGCCAATCCACTTCGTAACCATTAAGGCGTTGCTGTCCCACCATTCCTGAATAAGCGGTTCCAGCTATTGAAATGCAGGAGAGCCTGTCTTCACCAATTGCAGCAGAAGCGGCGGCAAGTATAGGCGCTGGGTCGATATACCCAGGTTCAAATTCCTGAGCAACCAATGTGGTTGGGAGGAGTAAAGAGAGTAATGTTAACCGAGCTTGGAAATAATTCGGTGCCACGGGACCTCCTTCGGCTTATAGTTGTTTTATTGTGGTTTTTAGGGTGCGGCTTTGAACTAAGATTAGAGTAATTGAGCTGTAACGCTAATTCAATATCCATCTGGCCCTAATCGGGTCCGGTGATAACTGACGAGAAGATAAATCCTTCAGCCAAAATTATCTTCGGTCAAATCTAGCTAATTAATATGGTATAAATCCACGAACAGCCCAATATCAATGAATGTCCTTTAAAAAAGCGCGATGATTAAAAAGAACACCAGCAGTGACCTAGAGCGCCGACTGCGTCGAGAACTTCGAGGCGACGTACTCTTTGATGATTTCAGCCGAGGTCGTTACAGCACTGATGCCTCAATATATCAATTAATGCCGATTGGAGTGGTCGTTCCAAAGAGCGACGATGATGTAGAGGCAGCGATTAAAATAGCTAAAGAAGAAGGCATACCAGTCCTGCCGAGAGGCAGTGGAACTTCACAAAATGGTCAGGCTATTGGTGAAGCTTTGTTGCTGGACACAACGCGACATCTGAACACAGTTGTTGACTTCGATAAAGACAACCGAACCGCCTGCGTTCAGCCGGGTCTGGTGCTTGATCACCTAAACAGATTCTTGAAACCTCATGGGCTTTTCTATCCAGTCGATGTGTCTACCGCAAATCGTGCAACACTAGGGGGAATGACTGGCAATAACAGTTGTGGGGCTCGCTCAATACGTTATGGGAATATGGTCCATAACGTTAGATCTGTTGAAGCACTTCTCGCGGATGGTAGTCAGGCCCATTTTAAAAAGCTAAATGATGACCCAGGCAATGGTAATGTCAGCGCTATCTTACTCAAGCAATTACTCACGCTAGGTGAACGTGAAGCAGAAGAGATTGTTGCACGTTTTCCAGACTTGTTAAGGCGAGTGGGTGGCTACAATATCGACGAGCTGATAAAAGATAAGCCAAATCTGGGCAGTCTTTTGGTCGGCTCGGAGGGCACATTAGGTTTCTTCCAACGTATTCATTTAAATTTACAGCCCTTACCATCGGAGAAGGTTCTGGGTATTTGTCATTTTCCAACTTTCTATGAAGCGATGGAAAGCACGCAGCATATCGTTAAGCTCGATCCAGCGGCTGTTGAACTTGTGGATCGCACGATGATCGATCTGGCGCGAGCGATTCCCATATTTGCGCCTACTGTTAATCGCTTTGTCGACGGTGAGCCCGACGCCTTGTTGCTGGTTGAGTTTGCTGGCGAAGACAAAAACGAACAACTGGCAGATTTACAGAAATTGGTCGAATTGATGGGGGATCTAGGTTTTCCAAATTCTGTGGTGGAAGCAACGGACAATGAATTTCAAAATGCTGTTTGGGAAGTTCGCAAACAAGGACTTAATATTATGATGTCAATGAAGGGAGATGGGAAACCGGTTTCCTTTATTGAAGATTGTGCTGTTAACTTACGTGATCTTGCGGAATACACGCGTCGTTTGTCTGAAATATTTGAAAAATATGGGACAACTGGCACATTCTACGCTCATGCCTCTGTTGGTACTCTGCACGTGCGGCCAGTGCTCAATATGAAAGAAGAGTCCGGTGCTGTTAAGATGCGCGCGATAGTCGAAGAGTGTCTGGAGATGGTGCGAGAGTACAAAGGTTCTCATTCGGGTGAGCATGGTGATGGAATCTCTCGATCTGAATTTCATGAACCAATGTTTGGCAGGCGCATGGTGCAAAATTTTGAAGAAGTGAAGCAGGCTTTCGATCCGGGCAATTTGTTCAATCCTGGCAAAATTGTAAATCCGCATAAAATGGACGATCGGGAGATTATGCGCTTCGCACCGGGCTATGAGCCAATTAAGCTGGACACTAAACTAGATTGGTCGGAGTGGGGTGGAATAAACCGAGCCCTAGAAATGTGTAACAATAATGGGGCTTGTCGCAAGTCTCACGTAGGGTCGATGTGCCCATCCTATCGTGTAACCAAAGATGAACAACACCTAACTCGAGGGCGCGCCAATTCATTACGTCTGGCAATAACTGGGCAGTTGGGTCCAGATGCATTTAGCTCAGAAGCCATGTACGAAACCATGGACCTCTGTGTCAGCTGCAAGGGTTGCAAACGGGAATGCCCGACGGGTATTGATATGGCGCGAATGAAGATAGAGTTTCTCGATCAATATCATCAGCGCCATGGAACAAAAATGCGGGAAAAGCTATTTGCTTACCTTCCTCGCTATGCTCCGAAAATCAAATCCTTGCATTTTCTACTAAATCTTCGGGATCAGATCCCTGGGTTAGCCAAAATCTCAGAATGGGTGTTCGGCCTTAGCAGTAAAAGGCAGCTGCCCAAATGGCGCAGAGATCATTTTCAATACTCTACAGAAGACCGGTTAGGCGCGGACAATAAAAAGGAAGTTGTGCTGTTGATAGATACTTTCAACGGCTGCTTTGAAACTGAAAACGCCAGCGCAGCTTTAGCCGTACTCAATGCTGCTGGATATCATGTGCATTGCCCGCGCCCTCTTGATGGAGGCAGACCACTTTGTTGCGGTCGAACTTTTATCAGCAACGGCCTAATAGACGAAGCAAAGATAGAAGTATGCAGGACTATGGAAGCCCTTAAGCCTTTTGTTGAAAGAGGTATACCAGTAGTGGGTTTAGAACCTTCCTGCTTATTGACATTAAGGGATGAATATTTAGTGCTGTTTCCGGGGGAAGCAAGTAAAAGTCTCGCAGATAATAGTTTCATGCTGGAAGAGTTTCTGGCGGTAGAGCATGACGCGGGGCAGCTCAAATTAAATTTACAAGCTCTGCCAACCAAGCAAGCATTATTACATGGGCACTGTCATCAAAAGGCTTTTGCAGCACTCTCCCCGGTGCAAAAAATACTGGGTCTGATTCCTGGGCTCGAAGTAAAGACAATCGATTCAAGCTGTTGCGGAATGGCTGGTTCTTTTGGCTATGAAAAAGAACACTATGAGACCTCGATGGCCATGGGTTCGCTAAGCCTGTTTCCTTCGATCGAAGCATCGCAAGATGATGTTCTAATTGTTGCGGACGGGACTAGCTGTAGGGGACAGATTGAACACGGGACAGGGCGCGAAGCGCTTCATGTGGCGCGAGTATTGCAAATGGCCTTGCCCTCTTGATAAGTACCAATATTTTGAACCACTGCATTCGCGCCATATTTCAAGCCTGTTTGTTGTAAAAACTTACACTAGAAACAAATAGATAGCTTCTTCTGCTGCTTATTATTTCTTGCCAAAAATAGGTTCGAAAGGTATCTTTTGCTTCACAAAGATAATTCCTCAGATCCTTATTTTCAGGATCCCCGCGAGGTTAAGATGCGAGTGAAGCTTTTTACGAAGCATGTATCAAACCGAGTGATGCTGTCCGCCATGTTAGCGGTTACCGGTGCCCTACCTTTGAGTGCTCAGGCTCAATCTGACGCTGAATTCTTTTCCCATGAAATTCGCCCGATCATGGAGCGTACATGTTGGAATTGTCATGGCGATGCAGTTAAAAGCTCAGGCCTTGACCTGAGTACCCGTGATGCAGCCCTCGAAGGTGGTAATAGAGGTCCAGCCATCGTTCCTGGAAATGCTGAAGCCAGTCGCTTATTTCGTCAATTAGCTGGTTTGGAAGGACCAACCATGCCTTTGGGTGTGCCTCTAGCTGAAGATGAAGTCGAAAAATTTCGCCTCTGGATTAATAACGGTGCAGTTTGGGATGCGGGTCCGGCGACAACGGTGGTGGGCAATGATTTCTCTGCTTTTGCCACTGACGTACCGGCGTCAGCCCGCTCCTATTGGGCATTTCAATTACCTGAAAAACCAACACTGCCAGTAATAGATTCTTTTGATCATCCCATCGACCAGTTTCTTGAGAAGGAGCGACAGGTAGATGCAATAACCGCGGCTCCTCGAGCGGACAAACTTACGCTACTGCGACGTGCTTACCTTGATCTCACTGGATTACCGCCAACGCTGGACGAATCCGAAGCATTTTTGGCAGATACTGCGCCAGGTTCTTGGGAACGGGTAATCGATCAGTTGCTGGCGTCCTCTCACTATGGTGAACGCTGGGGACGCCATTGGCTTGATGTGGCACGCTATGCAGATTCCGACGGCTATGAGCAAGACGTAGACCGAAAGAACGCCTGGCGCTATCGAGATTATATTGTAAATGCTTTTAATTCTGACAAACCCTACGACGAGTTTATTACAGAACAGATTGCCGGTGATGAATTGGATGAGGCTACCCATGAAAGCCGTATTGCTACTGGGTTTTTACGCGCCGGACCACGGGTCAATTTCCGTGAGAAAGATAACCCGGAACGGCGTTGGGACTACCTAGATGACGTAATAGCTACTTTAGGCCGCGGTGTATTGGGCATGACGATCCAGTGCGCGCGTTGTCATGATCACAAGTTCGATCCGATTTTGCAGAAAGACTACTACAGTATGGCTGCATCGATTTACGGCTATATTGAAACAGACTGGCCAATGCTGCCTGACGATCAGGCGCAAGAGTATTTGACTCTGACTGCGGCATACGATGATCGAGTTTCCGTAATTCGCGAACAGATTCGTGAAATAGAGCAGCCTTATTTAACCGAATTGAAAATTGAACGCATTCGTAATGAATTTCCGGAGGATATTCTGGAAGCTGTATTAACCCCAGAAGACGAGCGTAGTGACGGACAAAAGCTACTTTCCGCCCAGGTGTTAACGTTGGGAGTTCCCAGGGGTCAGGTTAATGCGTCAATGTCTGAAGAAGACAAGGCGCGCAGAGAAATTTTGCGCCAGCGTATTGAAGAAGTTGAAGCCCAACGTCCAGATGAACCGCCAATGATTGAAGTAGTTACGGACGGTGATTTCCGCTATACGCCTGATCGGGCAGGAGATAATGTATTAGGCTGTCCTGAGTGTCGCATCAAGATGGATGTTCCTGGTAGTTTTATTCATGACGGCGAAGGTTCCTATGAGGTGCCACCTGCCCCCTTTCTAATTCGTGGAGACCCTTTTAGTGAAGGTCCCGAGATGCAGCCTGACTTTCTCACGGTTGCGAAATATGGAAACCCACCAACTGAGATTCCGCGCGCTAATGGTCGGACATCAGGCAGGCGGTTAGCCTTAGCACAGTGGATTACCTCCGAAGAAAACCCCCTGACTGCGCGGGTTTGGGTAAATCGTGTATGGCATCATCATTTTGGTCGTGGCATCGTTACAAGCCTTGATAATTTTGGAGTAGTTGGTGAACGTCCAACCCATCCCGAACTATTAGATTGGCTGGCTGTGGAGTTCATGGAGAATGGGTGGAGCACTAAAGAACTTCATCGCACGATTATGACCTCAGAAGCCTATAAAATGAGTTCTGTTTTTGAGAATGAACAGAACAGTTTGGCAGATCTTGAAAATCATTTGCTTTGGAAGTACCGACCGCAAAGACTTGAGGCTGAAGCGATTCGCGATGTAATGATGGCCTCTAGTGGCGGTATCGACTTGAGTGTGGGTGGCAAACCTGTCTTTCCTTACATTCCCCAGGAAATACTTGATACCGCGGTGCTTTTTGGTCGCTGGGATAATCAGGTAGATGGGCCTGAAGTTTGGCGCCGCAGCCTGTATGTTTATCGTCGACGTACTTTAAGCTTTCCGTTTTTTGAGACTTTTGATTTGCCAGATCAAAACCAAACGATCAATGCCCGAAATACCTCGACTGTTGCACCTCAAGCACTCACGTTGATGAATAACCCATTTGTACTGAATCAGGCGGAACTGTTTTCTGACAGGATTGCAGAAAATGTGCCTTATGATATCGATCAGCAAGTCGAAATGGTTTACCGAACCGCTCTTACCCGTCCACCCACAGAAGAAGAAGCGGAGGTTGGCCGTCAACTGGTAGAATTAGGGTCCTTGGATGATCTCACTCATGTTGTATTTAACCTGAGTGAATTCTTGTACAGGAGATAATGAAGCATGACTGATAAACCTAAGAAAAAAATATGGTCACGCCGAGATTTTCTCATGCAGTCCGGCGGTGGCATGGCCGGTTTGGCCCTTGCATCTCTGTTGAATGATGACAAAGCATTTGCCCAGGATGCTGCTTTGGGTAGTGATCAATGCAGTGCTGTTTTCCCTGGAGCGTTCGAGCCTAAACCACCCCATTTCAAGCCGCGAGCCAAGAGCGTAATTTCACTCTTCATGAGTGGGGGGCCCAGTCAGGTTGATACGTTTGATTACAAACCGGCACTCACGAAGTATGCGGGTGTGCCTCTTGAAGACTTAATAGGTGAAAAGTTTGCCGTAAGGCAGGGCATGCCAGGACCGCTTATGCCCAGCCCATTTGAGTTTAAGCAGCATGGTGAAAGTGGTATGTGGGTATCGGAACTCTTCCCGCACCTTGCCAAGCAAGCCGATGACATAGCATTTATTAAATCCCTCTATGGACGTTCCAATGATCACATTCAGTCTACCTATGAAATGCAGACTGGCCAGATTCGAGTTGGATTTCCAAGTGTTGGCTGCTGGGTGACTTATGGCCTCGGGTCAGAGAGCTCAAGCTTGCCAGGGTTTGTTGTGATGAATGATTATCGCGGGGGACCTCTTGGTGGTCCGGCCGACTGGGGTTCTGGTTTCATGCCTGCGAGCTATCAGGGCACCCTGTTTCGTTCATCAGGAGATCCGATTGTTGATCTGGAGGCACCGGGGACCTTGACCAATGAACAGCAAAGAGCACGCCTTGAAGTATTAGCGAAGCTTAATCAAATGGATATGGAAAAATATCCAGGCAACTCTGAACTGGCTGCTCGAATTTCGTCTTATGAGCTAGCGTACAGGATGCAAGGGTGTGCTCCAGAGGCAATAGATATTCGTTCGGAGTCTGATGCGACTAAAAAACTTTATGGCCTTGATGAATCGATTACTGAGCCCTTCGGTAAGCAGTGCCTAATGGCGCGCCGACTGGTCGAAAGGGGAGTGCGCTTCGTTCAGTTGTTTATGGGTGGTGTTGGAGTTCAAAACACAGACACGTGGGATGCTCATTCCAACCTGGTCGAGAATCATACACTTCACGCAAAAGAATCAGATAAACCGATAGCGGGTTTGATTCTGGATCTTAAAGCCCGGGGCCTGCTTGATGACACGTTAATACTCTGGCATGGAGAATTTGGGCGCATGCCAATATCCCAGCGGGGAATTGGTCGCGATCACAATCCAGGCACACAGACGGCATTGATGATTGGCGCTGGAATTCAGGGTGGCCAGGAGATAGGCGCTTCGGATGAGTGGGGCTATAAGGCGTTTGACCAGCCGATTTCGGCGCATGATATGCATGCGACAATTCTGCACCTGCTAGGTTTAGATCATGAAAAGCTAACCTATCGTTATAGTGGACGTGATTACCGCCTGTCAGATATTTCAGGCAAGCCGATTCCTCAAATTATCGCGTAAATAATTAACAACCATACGTGAGCATTCTTTAAGTAGGGGTAGAAGTTGGGGGCAAGCCCATCTCTACCCTTTTTCGTTTTCACTTAGTAGACGCAACATAGGTTCAATATGCTAGGCAAAGTTTTTCTTAAAAATTCAGCAACGATGTCAATCGTCAACCTCACCATTTTTGTAGCACTCTTTAATTCTTCAGATTCCCTGGGTCAGGAAAACGTTAGTTACTCTGAAGAACAATCGACGACTGGTCAGCAAATCTATGAGCAACGTTGTGCGTCTTGTCATGGTTTTAATCTGGAAGGGTTCGAACTGGCGCCTAGTTTGAGTGGCAATTTTTTTGCTCGCCGGTGGGGGGCTGGCCCGGCAGATAATCTGGCCAGGAATGTGCAGCGGATGCCACCTAACGAGGCTGGACTTTCCGAAGAGCAGGTTGCCAGTGTTTTGGCCTATATCCTGAGCCGCAACGGAGTGGAGTCGGGAGCAAATCTTTTACCAACTAACCTCGAGCAACTTGCCAGCCTGACAATTCCTGCTCAGCCGCTGGTAGATCAGCGTTTTACTCCGCGGAGCCCCAGTTTTTCAACAAATGGTCCAGTCCTTCCTGTGAGTCGACTCGATGACCTGACTCCCGTTACAAACGACTTGCTTCTTGACCCACCTGCCGATGACTGGCTAGTTTGGCGCCGCACGCATTCGAATCTGGGACATAGCCCGCTTACCGAAATTAACAAAGGCAACGTAGATGACTTGAGGCTCTCCTGGACCTGGTCACTCCCACCAGGGGCAAACATGATGACGCCAATCGTCCATGACGGTGTAATGTTCGCGCTAAGTTCGGGGGATGTCGTTCAAGCGATTGATGCAACTACCGGTGATTTGCTGTGGGCCTATCAGCATGAACTTGAGGGAGAAAATCCATCGGAGTCTAAAAAAGGAGTAGCCATCTGGGAAGATAAAATCATTGTGGGCACCTCCGACGTTAAACTCATCGCACTTGAGGCCAAAACAGGAAGACTGGCCTGGGAGCATAAAATAGATACGAATGGTGAACCTGACCATCGTTTTAAGTCCGCTCCGATGATAGTAAACGACAAGGCAATATTCGGGTTGGTAGGACAGATGGCTGTGGCTGGTGGAAATTTTATCGTGGCCATCGATCTGAATTCAAGAGAGGAGGCCTGGCGTTTCTATACAATCGCGCGCCCCGATGAGCTTTACGGAAATAGCTGGAATGGCTTAAGTCTTGAAGAGAGGACTGGTGGGTCAGTTTGGACACCAGGAAGTTATGACCCCGATACCAACCTGGTTTATTTTGGGCCTGCGCCGACTTACGATACAGTAACAATGAGAGAATTTAGAAATGTGCCAGGTACAACATCTGATGCACTATACACTAACTCTACTATTGCCCTTAACGCTGATACCGGTGAACTGGCATGGCACTTCCAGCATGTTAAAAATGATCTGCTTGATCTGGACTGGGCGTTTGAGCGGCAAATAATGGAACTGCCTGTCAATGGGGAAATGCGCAAGGCAGTAGTCACGGGAGGCAAGGCCGCAATCTTCGAGGCGATGGATGCGGTGACGGGTGAGTATCTGTTCTCGATTGATCTTGATATGCAGAATGTTTTTAGTGAGATCGACCCCCGCACTGGTGACAAGACAATGTTTCCAGAGGCCGTGCTTCAACCTGGCGAAGAAACTCCTGGTCTCGCCAAGAATGGCGTTTGTCCCGATGCGCTTGGTGCTCGAAACATGCAGAGCACCTCCTATAATCCAGATACCAAGATTCTCTATGTGCCAATGCAGGATACCTGTATAAATAATCTTACAAATCGGCGATGGCAAAAATATCCTAATCCTGAGCAAGACGGTTTATGGGGATTGGTTAAGGCGGTCAATCTAGAGACACGTGAAGTAGAGTGGATGACTAGACAGTTCGCGCCACCAGCGAGCGGTCACCTAACTACTGACACAGGTTTGCTCTTTAGGGGTACGATTGATCGCTTATTTCAGGCAGTCGACCAGGAAGATGGAGAGGTTCTCTGGCAACAGCGACTAGACAATGCTCCAACTTCTTATCCAATAACCTACAGGGTAGACGGAAAGCAATACGTTGCCGTTGCTACAAATTCAGGTAGCTACTTCGCCAATGGCATGGAGAGAACTACGGGTATTACAAATTCTCCAACTGGTGCATCGCTGTGGGTATTCAAATTGCAGGACTGAATAAAGGCTTAGAAATTATTGATAGCGAATCGGCGCAGTCGTAATGCGTACACGAGATTCCATATAGGTAATGGAGTCGCCATCTATATTACTAAACCAGTGCGGCGTACCCGGCTGGAGAACAAGGATGTCGCCTTCTTTAACTTCTCTGGCCAAGCCACCCTGGATACCGTGTAGAGTTCTCATTAAATCATCACTAGTTTGTTCCGCAAGTGGTGTGATGAGAAGGCCCCCAGTAACCAGTGTTCCGCTGCCTTCGAGGATACGATAAATTTCAACGCTGTGCGGATGCATTACCGAATACTGAGGTACTCCACTCATGCGACGTCGAACCGATATGCCAGGAGAAATAGTGACCGATACGCCGGCGGCGGAAGTAGAGTTCCGCGCGGCTTCATCTAGCTCAGCAATGATCTCGGGTCCCGGTTTAAATATAGCGGGAGGTGCACCCAATTCTTGTGCGGCACTCAGGAAACTGAGAAGGGCTAATACAAGTCCTGTGATAAGCTTTCCTTTCATTTGTAGTCCTAGGCTCGAGCGTTAACCATAAGAAAGACGAGCATCCCGGTCTCGAGAGCGTCAGAAAAACCAGGTATAAAAAGAATGCTCAGTACTGTCAATACGCCAAGCACTCCACAAAGTTTAAGGTATTTTCTATTGTCCATAGTTAGCTCCGGGAGTTAGTAACTAAAAATGTAAGCATTCTTGATTCTATAGTGTCAGAAAGTCCTGGCACAAAAAGAATACTTAAGACCGTCAAAACAGTGATTGATGCACAAAGCAGTACATAATTTCTAGCTGTCATTTTGTTACTCCTAGTTGAGCTCTCGTGGGACAAGTTCAAATACCCAGGAGAGGCCGTCTTCAATGCCAGCTCTTGTTGCCGCGATGGCTTCAGGTGTTGCGGTAGGCGCTCCACCATATTTTGTAATGAGTTTTGCAGCTACACCATTGAGCACATCACCTTCTGTGATTCGAACGAGCGTGCGTGGGTAACGAATATTATTTACACGTAGAACGCCTTCATTGTTTCCCTGATCTGCCTCAAAGGCCCATTCTTTCCAAAGTCTGCCTAGCATTGTGGTCATGTAACCCGAGATAATAAAAAGTCTATTCTCGCTCTCAAGCACATAGATAAGGCGAGATGCCATTGGGTTGTTTAGCTGAAGATCTACGGTTTCAATGTCATCAGTAAAGCTCCAGTCCGGTTCGGGGCCAGTATGCAACTGGCCACTGGTCATTTCACCTCCGGGGAAGAGTATAGAAGGGCCATCCGCGTTACGATTTTCGAATCGCATCGTCGCCATCGCAAGTGCGGGGATCAGTATCAGGACCCCCAGGATTTGCAGTATTATTTTTTTCATACTTTCACACCTTAATTATTAATCAGCCTTATTTCTTATTAATTTTCTGGAGTATTTGTTTCCATCTCTCGTGCTTCTTCTACTCGTGCTCCACGCAAAATATAAGCCATGGCATAATTGCCTTCATGACACGCATATTCGTATTGCCTGTAGTCAGGTAATCTGGGTAGAGGTCTGACAGCAGTCCATGGCCGGGTATACACTGTTGGATCTTCGACTGTGAAGGAGTAGTCGATCATGTCTTCACCGACCCGTCTGAATCTTTCTACAGCGATGGTATTTTTTGAGGAAGGAAAACGGTGCCTCGTCTTTTCACTAAAATTTGCAGTGCGAACAACAAGAGTATCGCCATCCCAATAACCTCGGGAATCTCCATTCCATTGGCGTATATTGCCATGAAGTTGGGGACGACCATCGATAGGAATGATCCTAACATCGTGAATCATTTCTACGTGGATCGCTACGAAGTTTTCATTTTGGACTATGTGGTATGAATTGTTATAACCAGAAGAAACAGGGGGCACGCCATGATAGGTTATGCACCTATCCCAGTTTGTCCGGTCCAGCCAAGAATCAGCAGGATGGTCGCGCAAATATGCTGCTTGTTCCCTTTGCTTTGCGATCGTTGTTTCAGAGACAGGTAAGCGTCCATCAGGCGGATCTACAATAAGCGAGGTACGCAGGTCCGCTGATATTTCTCCGCGATCAAACCATTGATAGTTATAGCTGCCGACATCCCCTGGGCGATCTGCTACATCCTGTTGTGTGTTTTCGAATATAGTTGCAGCTTCTTCCGGTGTGTAGAATTCTTTTTCACCTAACCGGCCAGGTCGTTGAAGGGGAGTCAAACTTGCATAGGACCACATACCGGAAATATCCGGATCACCCCAAGGAGTCTGCTTACTGTAATTATTGTCTGATTGGGCAATTAATGCAGTGCTGGCTAGAAGCAGCCACACCACGGAGCCCAGTACTGCGACGAATTTGATTCTCATTAGTATTCTCCGTCACGCTGAAGTTGCACCAAGAATACCATAGTAAATAGTACGTTAAGAAGGCAGTTCATTATCAGGGTATAAACTGAAGAAGCTATTCATTAACTTCGACCCGCACATAAGCATTAGTCCAGCAACAGTGAAATTCAAAACCATAGGTTGGATCTCTTGGTCGCTCGGTATCATTTATTGCCTGGATGCGCAGCATATACTCGCCTGCCTGTTCGAATGTTGCTCTTGTTTCAATTATTCCTTCAGCACTGTCTATGCGAGACTCAGCAGCACTGAATTCGACCGCATTAGTGCCCTGGTGTAATGTCCAATTAATCCAGGTCCCCGGCGCGGCGTGACTAATTCGAGCAATGAGGTTTATTGGTTCGCCAACTTTCGCTTGCCATGGTCCCTCAAACAGACCTCGGCGGCCGCGAAAATTTGGGGGATTATCATTAATGCTGAGATAAGGAGCCGATGTGTTTCGACCAGAAGTTTCTTCCTCGTCAAGAACATAGGAAGGAATCAAAGTACCGGGAACAGATAACATCCTACCTTGGGTTTCTATGTTCCAAATCACATCTGCCATGCCGAAGTCTTCCGGCACTGTAACGGAAAATGCGCACCAGTAGCGCCGAAATTCAGGCGTTAGTTCAGGGGTGGGACGTGTGTCGAAATGGGTCGGTTGCAGACCATCGTAGACTTCGGGTTCGATAAAATTCTGTTGGCCCAGAGGCACATCGATTTGTTCTTCAGAATTCATATTGTAGTAACCAAAGCACATGGTCGACGTGCCATCTTCATTTGGAAACCAACCATCAAACAATGGAATTACGTGCTGGCCTTGCGAGCGCAAGGGCGCTTCACTCAGAGGGTTAAAGACGTCGGCAGTTTGAGCAGACACAACTGAAATGCTGCTTACCAGAAAGGAAAGCAGTGCCGCCTGAATTCTCTTGCTTTTAACGACTACCACTTATTATTCGCCGCTAGCCGCAGTCAACCTGGCGTTGCGTTCGGCAGTTAAGCGGTCGAATTGATCTTCAGAAAGGTAGGTAATGCCTAGCCAAAGATGAGACATCTCATCGACACCACGTTGCCCAAACACAACCCATTGGCGTGGGTCTGGATTGTTTGGATTATCTGCTGTGTTATCCCAGGTTGATGTAATCATTAACATTGTTCCTTGGGGCAACAAAGGTGCGGCATCTTCAGCGAATTCATAATTGATCTGCCAGGAATGATCATACTTATCTACTCTAGCTAACATCTTGCGGCTGCCATCAGGATAGATGGCTTGCAGAGATTGAGCCCGACCACGCATATGCATGTGGGGACGGAAGCTGGTTATAAGAGCTGGCTTTTCAAGTACGCGCACGCCTTGTAATGATTTTACTGAATCTGGCGGCAGCACAAGATCGTTTGCCCATAATCCTCCCGGGCCAGAATCAGCTGCAAAGAATTGCTCACCTCTGGTCTCAAATTCTGGCTTATAGTCTCTGGGGTAAAGCCATACAGCAGCTTCTGCTTGTTCATTAGGTACTATTTCGTTAATGGGGAAGTAGTGAAGATTCCAATTTATGGATCCACTAGGGTAAATCAGCATCCCCGTACCTTCGGGGAATTGATCCCCGCCTTTTCCAACCCCTTGCCTACCCACTGGGCCGGAAGCTCGATTCCCATTGTCATCGAAGGATCTTAATTGTGCGTGGCCATGATGTAGAACTTTGACACCCAGTGGATAAGATCCTTTCAGCTCAGTCGCTCTTACATAGCGTGGCTCGTCAATTACACCTTCGAAGGAGGTATTGCGCACCCACCACTGATCTTGCGCATTTGCAGTAACAGTGTAGGGCGGCGACTTAACTACGAAATCCGGCGCGCCTAGCGTGGAAGATAATTGCCATTGTCCTGCATCAGGAAGGTTTGGTTGGGGTGGCGTCAGAGCAGGATCGCCTTGCGGTGCGCCATTCTGAGCCCAGGCAATTACTTTAGTAATTTGCTCAGCGTTAAGTGATACATCGTTCTTATAGGCCTGGATACCGACCGTTTGGTCTAAATGCCACGGTGGCATTTCCCGACGTTCCACTTTGTAGCTAATTAATGGTGCCCAAGGCCGAACTTCTTCATAGCTTAGGAGTGACATAGGCCCAATCCCATCAGGATTATGGCAGCTAGAGCATTTGTCAAACAGGATGGCGGCAATATCTTCTGAATAAGTTATCGCTCGTTCATTGGCGAGGACCACAGTGTTGGAAAGTGCCAGAAGAACCAGGCCGCTGAGAAGGTTTTTTCCAGTAATTAAGTTTTTCATTACGATCTGCTCTCCGTAGAGTTGATGTGCAGGCAATTATTTCAAAACTACCGAATTTTAATCGATTGAAATAGCTTATATCAGAAGCCTAGAATAGGTATGCAAAGCTGGAAAGTCCACCAAGAAAAGTTATTAATGCGTCGAGTCTACTGGGTTTAAAGCTAGAAAACAGTCATTCTTTAACCCACCTTCCTTTACTCTAAATACCTATACCAATCCCGAGATAACGTGATACGCTTTCCGTCGATGAAAATAGTAGCGCAAAAAATCCTTCTAGCCCTTTCCCTAGTCTTTAGCGCTAGCT
The DNA here is from genome assembly GCA_029244985.1 of Gammaproteobacteria bacterium. GTDB lineage: Bacteria > Pseudomonadota > Gammaproteobacteria > Pseudomonadales > Pseudohongiellaceae > UBA9145. Next base: position 37,700 of record JAQWQD010000018.1, read on the forward strand.
TCAGTCTAGCGGCTGAACGTGAATCTATCGTGGTCGCTAACCTGGGTCCGCAGATCGGCGAGCAGGTGCCTAATTTCCAGCTTCCCGATCAGTTTGGGCAAATGCAGAACCTTGATTCCATAAAAGGTCCGAACGGAACGATGCTACTGTTCCATCGTTCGGCTGATTGGTGACCCTACTGTAAAGCGCAACTCGTGGAGTTGCAGGATCAGCTAGATGCGCTGCAGTCGCAGGGTATAGGAGTGGCTGCCATTAGTTATGATTCCGTTGAAGTGCTTGCAGACTTTGCTGAGCGTCGCGGAATTACTTATCCGATCCTGGCTGATGATGATTCTGCTGTTATCACAGAATTTGGTATTTTGAATACGGTAGCTGCGGAAGGGATCGGTGAAAACGCTGATGATCCTGATGTGCAGGCGGACGTTGCAAAATATGTTTCTGCTTTTGGTGCAAATCAGATGATAGTAGGCACACCGTATCCTGGTACTTTTATGCTTAATAGCAGTGGCGAAGTAACTTCTCGATTTTTTGAAGAATTTTATCGGGAGCGCAACACGACCTCTAATATTATGCTGAAGGTAGGTGCGGGTCTTTCACCGATAGCTGCTGTAGAAGGTGAAACCGCTCATTTAAAGTTCACTGCTTATCCATCAAATTCAACCGTTACTGTTGGAACGCGCTTTTCTCTGGCGCTCGAAGTAGACCCTGGTCCCAATATGCATGTGTATGCGCCAGGGGCTGAAGAAAAGGGTTATCGAGTGATTGGATTTAACCTTGAACCTTCTGATTTAGCTAGATTTGAACCGGTTGAATTTCCAGACTCTGAAATTTATTACTTCGAGCCTCTTGATGAGCATGTGCCGGTTTACCAGCAACCGTTTACAATTCTGCAAGAAGTGGTCATGAGTGGAGATGCAGAGGCTGAGGGAATCATGGCAGAACTCGATGCACTGACCTTGACAGGAACTTTAGAGTATCAAGCTTGCGATGATGCAATTTGTTTCTTGCCACAATCGATTCCAGTGTCGTTTTCTCTCGACCTTGATAGCCCCGACCGACAACGCGCTAATCGTTAGTTCGTTTTCCTAAATATTTCTTAGCGTTACTTTTTTATCTTAGTTCATACTTTCTCTGCGTGATTAAAAATTCATCCATAGGCAGAATTTTGCGATCCGAATATTTTAAAGTTTATATTCTAATGGACATTATTTCTTGTACCGGCTATTCGAATTATTTTATTAGTCCTTCAAAATAGTTTCACTTTAGTCATTATTTTAGTGTTAACCTTGCGCACCCTCATGAACGACCAACTCTAAACTGTTTAACTTTCAATGGTTTTATTCTTGAAAGTTGGAAGCTGTTTGCGTTTTACAATTACATCATCCAGTGGAGATGCCCGTGAAAGACCTAACCCAGGGCTCAACAACAAAACATATTATTACGATGGCTATACCGATAGCTGCCGGAATGATTTTTCAAATGCTGTATTTACTGGTAGACCTTTATTTTGTTGCTGCCCTTGGCGAACAGTCTATGGCAGGTGTTGGAACGGCAGGTACTCTGTTATTTATGATTATGGCAATTACCCAGGTGTTAGGTGTTAGTGCCGTTGCGCTAATTTCGCAAGCAGTAGGTCGCAAGGAAAAAAGCAACGCTAATTTAGTTTTTAATCAGTCATTCATTTTGTCCTTAATTTTTGGAGTAGTCACACTCTTGTTCGGATATTTGCTGGCTGGAGCCTATTTATCCAGTATCACCAATGATCCGGGCGTTCTTAATGAAGGGATAATTTTTCTCTATTACTTTCTTCCTGGGATGGCTTTACAGTTCCCCATGACAGCTATGGGCTCATCGCTAAGAGCCACCGGTATCGTCACGCCGACAATGGTTGTGCAGATCTTTACAGTAGTACTAAATACAATACTCGCACCAATTTTGATTGCGGGCTGGGGACCCGGCCCGGCCCTGGGCGTTATGGGAGCAGCATTAGCGAGCACAATCTCAATTTTTGTTGGTTTGGCTCTAATTACTGCCTATTTCATGAAGCTTGAGAATTATGTTGAGTTCAATTCTGCACAATGGAAGCCGCGCTTTGATGTCTGGTGGAAAATGCTGGACATCGGTATGCCTGCCGGCGGCGAGATGTTATTGATGTTCGTCTACTTCTCGATCGTCTATTGGTTGATTCAGGATTTTGGTGCGACAGCACAGGCGGGTTTCAGTATCGGGGGACGTATTATGCAATCTATTTTTATGCCTACGATGGCGATTGCTTTTGCAGTAGGTCCCATTGTTGGCCAAAATTTTGGGGCAGGGCTGCATGATAGGGTTCGAGAGTCCTGCTACCGCGGGATGTTTCTTTGTTCAATAGTAATGGTTGCCACAACTGTGCTCATGCAATGGCAGCCTCAAGTGTTAGTAGCGATATTTACGGACGACCCAGAAGTAATGGCGATTAGCGCAACATTCCTGCAGTTAATTGCCTGGAACTTTGTTGCTCAGGGTGTTGTTTTTACCGCATCAGGTGTATTTCAGGGCTTAGGTAATACGCGTCCAGCTATGCTTAGTTCTGGAATTCGATTGTTGGTTTTCGTGCCAATCGCTGTGTATATAAAATATCAACCAGAGTTTGCTATTAATCAGGTTTGGTACATTTCTATTTTTGCTGTGACTGTGCAAGGACTGGCGAGCTATTTTCTGGTTCAAAGGGAATTTAAGTTAAAACTTACGAGTGAAACCAGTGCAACAGCAGCTGCTTGAGGGCCCAGTTACGGTTCCAATTTCCACTCATCTGATTGATACTTAATTGATAATGATTCCTTGCTTGGAGAGACGGTAGTGAATATTCGATTAGTAGGTCTTTCAATACTGTCAATTTTTATTATTGTGCCTTTGAGCAAGTTAGCTGCGCAAGAGCCGTTTAATCAGAACTTCTCACCTGATATAACAGCACCAGATGGATTCAGAAGTAATCGTACATCTTATTCTGCAATCATGGACGTACTTGAGCCTCCGGTTACCGAAGTAACAGAAGAACAACTGCAGCGACTCAGGGATGTGCCACTGGAAGTCATTTTCGGTGCTATCGGTGATTATCGCCTGAACTACGCCACTGGCTTTGAGAATACTCAACCAGGTAAGCGTCTGGTGGGTAGAGCCTTGACGATGCGCTTTCTTCCGCCCCGACCTGACCTAACAGAGGCTGCTCTCACTCTAGCCAAAGAAGGAAACTGGGATAGGCGCTACTATGCGAGGGCGGCTGAAGAGGCTAACCCTGGCGATGTCGTTGTAGCAGAACTGGGCGGTAGTGATGGCCATAATTTATTCGGTGATATGGGTGCAACGGGCATTCAAATGCGAGGCGCTGCCGGAGTCATTATCGATGGGGGCATGCGAGACTACACCGGTTTGCGTGATGAACGTTTCGAAGATTTTCCGGTATTTTATAAGTTTTCCGATCCTCACACGACTTCCTGGCTAGGAGTTGAATACAACACACCAGTACGCATTGGAGGTGTTACGGTTCTTCCCGGGGACATTGTAGTTGGGGACACTGGCGGCGTTTTCTTTTTCCCGTCATCGTTAGTGGAAAGGGTCTTAGAATATGCGGACGAAACTGCAGCTAGAGAACAGTTTCAATTGCAGCTATTAGAGGACAAGGAGTACCGCTTTCGCGACATTTATCCCCTGTCCCCTGAGCTCCAAGCAGAATTTGAACGGCTCAGAAATTAGCGACTGTTACTAGTCGCTAGCTGGGTTGCCGTCTGCATCGAGTATTTCCACTTCAGCGATGCCTAATGCTTCGATTTCTGCTTCTACTTTGTTTCGATCGCCAACAATGAGCCAGACCATATTTTCTGGTCGAACTACTTCCCGCGCGGCCTCCGCAATATCTTCAATATTCAAGGAGCGCACTCGATTCGCATAACGATCGAAATAATCGTCCTCATAACCGAAGCGGACAATTTCACGCAACGACCCTGACACTGCATTATTAGTTTCCCAGCGCCCAGCCAGGCGTAACGATTGAGAAGCTTGTGCTTTTTCTACTTCTTCTCGAGTTGGCGGGCTATCGTCGATAAGCCCCCGCAATTCATTGATTACTTCTTGCATAGAATCGGCGGTTCTATCCGTTTGTACCGGCGCTTGAACGAAGAAAGGTCTCTGGCTATTAGTTGGAATCATTATAGTTCTAGAGCCATAAGACCATCCTTTATCTTCCCTCAGATTCATATTGATGCGAGAAGTAAAAGAACCACCTAAAATATTATTCATCGTCCCGATCGCAATTTCTGTTTCATCTCTTACCGATGGCGCCACGTGTCCCGCATAAATAACAGATTGCAGAGAATCAGGTCGGTCAATAATATAAATTTTTGAATTCTGCTGTTGCGCGACATCTGGAATGTTTTTAAGAGGAACTTCTCCAGCCGACCAATTAACAAATTTCTCTTCGAGCATCGGTATTAATGTGGAGAGTGAAGTATCGCCGACAACGATAAGCGTAGCATTATTTGGCTTAAACCAGGACCTCACAAAATCAACGAGGTCAGAGCGATCCAAGCCGTTAACCGATTCTAGCGTGCCTGTTCCAGTTAAACCTTGACCATAAGCATGATCTTCGCCATAGATTAACTTAGGAAATACCCGTTGCGCCATTTGAATTGGTGTTGTCTGTTCTCTTTGAATACGAGCGAGCTGTTCTTGTTTTAGTCGGTCCAATTCTGCTTGAGGGAAGGATGGGTTTAATATGACATCCGAAAATAATTCCAATGAGGGTTCAAGGTTCTCGGCTAGCGCGTTTAGCGAAACACTAGAAGTGTCCAAGTTAGATCCGGTGCTGAGTATGGCGCCTAACATTTCCAGTTCTGAACTTATCTCTAAGGAAGACCTTGTCGAGGTGCCTTCGTCCAGCATATTCATGGCAAGGGAAGCGGTTCCAGGAGATGCCAATTGATCAGAAGCATAGCCGGCGTTCACCATTAGCTGAAGGCTAACAGTGGGAATGGCGTTCCGTTCCGCGAGAACGATATTTAAACCATTTGATAATTGCGCCCTTTGAATTCGAGGAAAGGAAACGTCCGGCGGAGTATCAATCTCTGGCAAGCGCGAGCGATCGATACCTGTACCGCTGGCAGCGTAGCTTGGGAAAGGCTCAACTTCGAGCACATAGACACCATCGGTGAGCCATTTATTAGCAGCAATTCGGATGCTTTCTGCCGTTGCATTTTGTTGATGGTCTAGTGACTGTCGATACATATCGGGACTGCCGCCATAAACCTCACTTCGCGCAAGAGCATCTGATTTCCCGCCAAAGCCACCAATGCGTTCTATTCCTCGTATAAAGCTTGCACGCACCTGTGTTTGCACTCTGTCGAGTTCTTCCTGATCCGGGCCTTGAGTTAATAGGCGCTGCATCTCTTCATCGACAGCAGCTTCTACAGATTCTAAATCATCTCCAGGGTTTGCTGTTGCCTGAATAATAAACATGCTGGCAATTTCGCCTGCTTGAATAAAGGCAGAAACGTCGGTAGCGATCTGGTCTTGATAAACCAAGCGATTATAGAGTCGCGAATTTTTGCCGTCAGCGAGAATGTTGGAGAACAAATCCAATAAATTAGTCTCTTCTGACAATGAATGAGGAATATTCCATACCTTGTAGAGTCGTGCCTGAGGGACTCGATCTTGCATGATTTGGCGTTGCTCGCCAGTTCGCTTGGCAATCCATTCAGAATGCTTGGCAATTGGCGGGGAAGGTGGAATGTCGCCAAAATACTGCTCAGCTTTTACCAGCGCTTCATCTGGTGTAACGTCGCCAGCGATAACCACTACCGCGTTGTTCGGTCCGTAGTAAGTTTGAAACCATTCCTGTACATCCTCAAGAGATGCTGCATTAAGGTCATCCATTGAGCCGATGACTGAATGAGCATAGGGGTGTCCGTAGGGGTAAACCGCCTCAAGGATGGCAGTAAAAACTTTGCCATAGGGCTGATTCTCACCTTGGCGTTTTTCGTTTTGTACAACACCACGTTGCTCGTCTAGTTTGCTCTGATCTACTGCTCCCAACAGATGGCCCATTCGATCCGATTCCATCCATAAAACTTGGTCGAGGGCATTTTTGGGAACATTCTGAAAATAGTTGGTGCGATCTAAATTTGTTGTCCCATTCAAGTCGGTAGCACCAACGCGTTCTAATACCTGAAAATAATCGTCATTAAAGTTTTCAGAGCCATTGAACATAAGGTGTTCGAATAAATGCGCAAATCCAGATTGCCCACTTGGCTCATTTTTTGATCCGACGTGATACCAGATATTTACGGAGACAATTGGAGCTTTGTGATCCTCGTGTACGATCAATGTAAGGCCATTGTCTAGAATGAATTTTTCATACGGGATTTCTGGCAGGTTATTGCCCTGGGTAAATGCAAGGCTAGTTATTCCAGCCGAAAAAAATAGAAGTATTGTCTTAGTTAGGTGTTTCATTCTCGGCTCCTGAAACTGCATGAGAAGGGAAAATTGAGTAATAAGTGGTTTTAAGAACGTAGAATGCTTAAATACGAAATCGGATTTGATGATTCCAGGGAAGTTCACGGAATCACCAAATCTAGATCAAGCCTATTGCCTAATTAAATGCCATAGGGATCCATAATAGATTGGTAAACCAATCTTCTTGAAGTGGATCGAACATCAGGTATTTCCTGGCCAAATTGCTGAATCATGCCAACAAAAACCAGATTTTCTAGAGGGTCTATCCAAAACCAAGTTCCGGCCGCACCCCCCCAATAGTATTCACCTTTGGAGTAACTCTCCGCTTCAACAGGGTCTTCTATTATGGCGAAATCCAGACCAAATACTGTGCCTGTCTCACTAGACATTGCGCCAGTCATGCCCCGAGGTGTCTGATCCCGATGCATTAGGTCAATAGTTAATGGTGCAAGAATTCTTATACCATCCAATTCCCCTCCATTTAATAACATCTGACTGAATCGCATGTAATCCATAGTAGAGGATACAAGACCGCCTCCCCCGGATTGAAAGTTAGGGTCCTCCAGAAAATTGGCACCTGGGAAGCCTTCGCCGGGTTCAAGTTCTCCCTCGCGGTTATAGCCATAAACCTGGGCAAAACGAGAGACTTTTTCCTCTGGCACGTAAAAGTCTGTATCCGTCATTTCTAGTGGATCAAATATTCGTTCTTGCAGAAAGTCACCAAATGGCTGGCCTGCTAACTTTTCAACCAAGTACCCTTGAACGTCGACTGAAACACTGTACTCCCAGCGGCTTCCGGGCTGATGTTTGAGTGGGATTTCGCCAAGTCTGCGAGTGAATTCTTCTAATGTAAAAGCATTGTTAAGTAAGTCAGCTTCCACATATTTTGTGTCTACCGGAGATTGTGCAAAAATTCCATAACTGAGTCCGCCGGTGTGACTCATTAGTTCGCGAATGGTCATCTTGTGATTCTGGGGTTCAGTAATGATATTCCCGTTATCATCAGTGCCAGCAAAAACTTGTAGATTTTCAAATTCTGGTAAATACTTTTCGACTGGGTCAGCGAGGCGAAATTTGCCTTCTTCATAAAGAATCATCAAAGCTACACCGGTGACCGGTTTGGTCATGGAATAAATTCGAAACAATGCATCATTTGTCATAGGTGCTTGAGCTTCTATATCTCGATAACCCACTGACTCGAAATGCACAATTTTGTTATCTCTTGCTGCCATTGTGACAACACCAGCTAATTTCCCTTCGTCCACAAATCCCTGCATGGCTTGAGTAACTCGATCCAAACGCGATGAATCCATGCCTACCAATTCAGGTGCAACCATCTCCAGGGCATGCTCGGACGACGAACTTGGCTGGTTATCAACCGTTGCAAGTTCGGTGTTTGGCGCACAAGTCGCTAAAACAAGTACGCTCGTCAGAACAACGTAGCGAGCAAATTGACTAATATTATTTTCAAACATCTTAATCACTTGGTTTTCTCCACTTCTCTAGTTTTGAGAGTTATACAAACAGCTCGATTAATCAGGCAATGCAAACACGTAAAGATTAGTGCCGCGGCTCGGTCTTAACTCAGGTGTCAAATTAGGCTGTCCACCGCCCGTATTCACGGCAATGTATTGTTTTCCATCGACAGAAAAACTGATGGGATAGCCACTTACTGATGATCCCAGGTTTATTTCCCAGAGGACTTCACCGGATTCATGGTCAAAGGCACGAAATCGACCATTGGCATCGCCGCCAAAAATTAGACCCCCACCGGTTGCAACCAAAGACATGGTGCCTGCCCGGGTTTCATATAACCATTCAGTTCGACCTGTTTCTGCAGATACTGCTCGAACTGTACCCAAATTTTCAGTGCCGGGTGTGAGTTGGTGGCGAGCTGCGAGTGAATAGATAGCGAGTCCTCCTTGGCCACCTTCAGTTAGTGAACGCGCAGTATCACTTTCAAAATTGCCAGTCGCCAACATATTTGCGCAAGTATTACGCAATGGATAATACATAACATTTGTTATCGGACTATATGCGCCTGCTTCCCAATCCTTACCACCGAGCCAGGTTGGACAGACAAATACAATTTGCTCAGCTTCACGGAAGATTACTTCAGGATTTTCTGTGACCTCTCCCGTCGAGCCGTCGATATCAATGACTACATTTTGCTCGACAGTTGGAGTTGCCCATAAAAATTCACCAGTAGCTCGATCTAGTGTGTAAACAATCCCCGTTTTCCCTGGAATACCGGTAATGACTTTTCGGGTTTCGCCGATTTGCAAATTAGGATTAATCCAGGTGACTTCATCAGGGTCGGGAGCGACGCGTGTTTCCACTAGAAGCCTTTCGAACGGATGATCTAAATCCCAATGATCATTCATATGTTGGTAGTACCAGCGTATTTCACCAGTCGCCACTTCCAGAGCAAGCGTCGAGTTGTGATACAAGTGCTTATTATCAGTACCGCCAAGATAGAATTTTGGCGCGGGTGATGTCACTGATGTGCCCAAGATAATCAATTTTAATTCTGGGTCATAACTTGGAACCATCCAAGAACCAACGTGATGACGAGATTCAAACGGAACATCCCCCCAGGTTTCGTCACCGGGTTCTCCAGGAGCGGGAATAAGGCGGCGTCTCCAGGCTTCCTCGCCGGTACTCGCATTATGTGCAACTATCACGCAAGCGTTGGGGCCACCCCAAGGTCTGCAGCTTCTCCCAGAAATCGCAAGACCATCCGCGATAATGGGACCTGAACTATGCGTAGCGGAATTTACCTGGTAATCAAGAATTTCCGTTTCCCATTCCAAATTTCCAGTCAGCGCATCGAGAGCGAAAATATAATTGTCATCTGAAGTATTAATAATACTATCTTCATAGATGGCGAGGTTTCGATTATTGCGAGCATTGCCACCAACCATCTCGTAAAGGTCTTCTGGTATATCGCGACGATATTGCCAAATAAAGTCGCCAGTCTTGGCGTCAATGGCTTCGATGATATCGTTAGCTTGAGGTACAAATAAAATGCCGTTGTAAGCTAGAGGTGTTATTTCTCCAGTACCAGTGGCAAGATTTCGAGTCCAAACCAGTTGTAACTCGTCAACATTTTCCCGACTCACTTGGTCTAGAGGGCTGTAGCCCCAGCTATCGAGGGTTCGACGCCACATCAGCCAGTCGCCATCAGCAGGATTCTGTAGCATTTCGTCTGTAACCGATGGGAATTCGCCAGCTTGAGAATAGCTTGCGATAGGCACGAGGATTAGCGTACTCAGCAACATCAATGTTAATAGCCGAGAAATTCTATGCTCTAGGGTCAGCTTCTTCATTATTGCGTTCCGAATATACTCTGTTTTGATTACTCTTAAGTGACTGTCCCAACCAAGCTTTATCTTTCTACTACTGACACCTGTCTAGTTCATCTAAAGGCAGTCAACGCTTCCGGATTGTAAAATTTAGGCCTTCAACTTAAAAGTTGAGAAGGGATTAAATATTTTCAGTTATAAAATTCGCTATGACTTCATGAGTAGCCATAGCGAATTTCAAATTCTCTAAATAGACAGGCGACCAGTTGAATCGCCCAAAGATTCGATTGGTGTGCCTAGTTTATCTAATAAACTAAGGTGCATATTTGAAAGAGGGGTCGCTTCAGGGTATTGGAGGTGATATCCACCATGAGCAACATTTCCTGCTAACATGATCGGCAATTCTCGAGAGTAGTGGGAATTACTATCAGCCATTCCCGCTCCATAGACAATCATCGAAGAATCCAACAAGGAACCATTTGCATCTTCCGATGTGCGCAGACGATCCAGAAATTCTGCAAAGAATGTCATGTGGTACTGGTTTATCTTCAGTAGTTTTTCGAGCTTTACAGGGTCGCGCTGGTGATGAGAGATTGGATGATGGGCATCTGGCACACCAATTTCTGCATAGGTACGACCAGTAATTTCGCGACCCATCATAAAGGTTGCGACTCGAGTCATATCCGTTTCCCAGGCTAGAGCCATCATGTCAAACATGAGCCGCGCGTGTTCAGCAAAAGTATCTGGAATACCTGCTGGTTGATCCACGACCGGAAGTTCACGATTACTTTGAGCTTCAGCCATTTGGATTCGTCTCTCAACATCACGTACAGCTTCTAAATATTGGCCTAGCTTGGTCTGATCACTTGCCCCGAGTTGTCGCGAAAGATCCTGCGCGCGCTGAGTCACTGAATCAAGCAGGCTTGCATCTTTACTGAGTCGAGCGCGTCTTACTTTTGGATCAGTGCTTCCTGTATCCCCAAACAAACGTTCAAAAATCGCTCTTGGATTATTTTCCATAGGTAGTGGCGTGGTCTCATTCGCCCAGCTAATGGTATTGGTATAAGCGCAGCTGAATCCTTCGTCGCATGATCCGGCAAAATCCCTTCCATCAATGGCTAACTCAAGTGTGGATAACTGCGTTTCATTGCCAAGAAATCTTCCAGCAATTTGGTCCATGGAAATACCTGCACGAAGATTTGAACCATTATCCCGCGTCGATGCAACACCAGTTAGAAAACGAGTAGAGGCGCGTGCATGTGGTCCTTCCCCATCAACTCCATGAAGTCCGCTAATAATTTGCAGTTGTTCACGAAAAGGTTCCATTGGTTTGAGTATCGAAGGAAATTCAAACCCGTCCCCGACTGTTGAAGGGGTCCAATGATCCATTCTCATGCCATTAGGTACGTAAACAATGCCAAGGCGTTTTATAGGTTTCGGTGCAGTATTCGCCATTGCAGGAATCATGGCGTCTAGCATGGGTAATGCTAAAGCAGCCCCGAAGCCGCGCAACATGGCGCGACGAGGAATAGCCTTTTTGGTGATGATCATGATTCGGACCTCCGCGTTCGGAATGGGGCACTTTTTACTATGCCCATAATAATAGACGACCAGCTGTAGTTATCCAATGCCGCAGACCGGGTGATCATGCGGACTGTTGGCTTATCAAAATATTCAGGCGGACGCCCAATGGCATAAGCGAACAGTTTCTCAGTGACTGTTCCAGCGAATTCATCACTTCTGTCCAGAAGAATGTTGCGTAACCCATTTAAGCCATAAAACGCCGTGCCGTTTGGTAGTTGGCCTGAGGCATCGATGGCTAGATTAGCTTCACCCGTATCTCGCCATCTGCCTACGGCATCAAAATTTTCTAATGCCAGGCCTAATGGATCCATGGGTAAGTGGCAGACAGCACAATTTGGATCTTCCCGATGTTGGATCATGCGGTCACGAATAGTGGCTGGCTGACCGTCTTCCCCAGTTTCAGGCAAGTCCGGCACGTCCGCCGGTGGAGGTGGAGGGGGGGTCCCAAGGATATTAGTTAGTACCCATTTGCCTCTTAATACTGGAGATGTTCTATTGGCATACGAAGTCGCTGTAAGTAAGCTGCCTTGTCCTAAAATACCGCCACGTTGCTGCGCGAGTTCACCCTCTAAGTCTACTCGACGGAAATGGCTGCCATAGACACCCTCAATTCCATAGTGCTCAGCGAGGCGTTCATTAACATAGGTATAGCCAGCACCTAATAGATCCAGGACAGATCTATCATCTCTCAGCAAGCTCTCAAAATATAATTCACTTTCTTGGCGGAAGGCGTTACGTAAATTTTCATCGAATTCGGGAAATTCGACAGCGTCGGGTACCAAACTTCGAAGATTACGCAAGTATAGCCATTGGCTAGCAAAGTTCTTTACCAGAGCGCTGGAACGCGGGTCGCCCAACATGCGTTGAGTTTGTGCTTCTAGGATATCTGGGTTTTGAAGTTCACCCCGTTCGGCAATGGAGAGCAGTTCTTCATCTGGGATACTGCTCCACAAAAAGAAAGACAGGCGGGAAGCTAACTCTAGATCGCTTAGTTCATAGTCGGTTGCGGGAGCAACATTTAACGGGTCTTGTTCAACTCGGAAAAGAAAATCTGGGGAAATCAGAATGCGCTCGACGGCAAGCTGTATCCCTGCATCAAAACCTGATTGTCCATCGCCACGACCTATACGGTAAAAATCCATCAAGGTGTCAATATCAGTTTGTTCGAGAGGGCGACGGTAGGCGCGGTTGGCGAGGCCAGAAAGAATCTCAGTTGCACAAACTTCTTCAGAACTTAGGTCATTGCTGGCGGGTGTGCAGACAAATATGGCACGGCGGCTAGGTGTGTCGCCAGGGCCCGCTGCATCGAAGGGGCCAGTAATTTGTGCTTGTTCTATGGCTGCATCGCCATCACGCATTTCATTAATGGCAGCCGCGAAAACAGATTGTGGGGGCTGTAAAACGCCTTCTGGTTCGGTAAACCTTCGTACAAAAGACAGACCAACAATATGGGGTCCAGGCTCGGCTTCGAAACGAAGCCTTAAGTTCGAATCCGCGAAGAGCATATACTCTTCCCATTCTCGGTCTCCGAATTGGTTTCCGCCGTAGCTTGCAGGGGCTTGCAATACATCTGGTTCTTGGCCGCCTATTGCAAAGCTTTGAATCAGTTTGCCATCTAAGCGTACTTCGATTTCATGCTGTGATCCCATGCCTCGAATATAATTTACGTAATTACGATGCAGCCTTAAGGAAAGGTCATATTGACCCGCAACAGGGAAGTAATGATCCATGGCCACGCCACCGCGAGAGCCAAAGGGCAGATCATCACTCATACGATCATTCTGGTTTAGCAATATTGGCACTTCATAGATTTGTGATACGGGCCCTAAAGGTTCTTCCCCGATAGCTAAACGTGCGGTTTTTCTCGCCGCAGACAAATAACGTTCCATTAGTGCGGGGGAAACCGTTAACACATCGGCCATATTGTCAAAGCCATAGGCGTCAATGTCATCGGCTGGCAGTAATTCTTCCACATCTACATCGATATTTAATAAGTCACGTACTGAATTTGCATACTCGGCTCGATTAATTCGATGAAAAGTGTCAGTGCGCCCCGGGTTTGGAGCAGTAGCAGCCAGTTCGTCAATTTCTGACTCAAGCCAAGACACCAATTCGTTATAAACCGCTTCAGAAGGTTTAGGCATTTCCATGGGGGGCATGCGGCGGTTTCTTAACTGTGAGAGTACTTTTTCTTGCAGAGCACCGTGATTCGCAACTTCTGATAAATCGAGGTTCTGGAACGAGACGTCGGCGGTGCTTAATGTGTCGTTATGACAAGCTAAGCAATACTGATTTATAGTGGTATTGAGAAGTTCGCCAGCAGATTGTGCGCCAGTGGTGCTCGACAGTAGTAACGGCGACACTACTGCAAGCAGTTGGGTCAGTGCAGTTCTAGGCCATGGAAAACCGAGAATTCTAGGGCTCATTGTTGAAACCTTTAGCCGCCGTAATATTGCTAGTTCTAAGTTATTCTTTTAACTCGTTATTTAAGCATATGGCAACGAATTGCTTAGTCCCTAAGCATACCGCATTTTTCGAAACCGGTCCCCCCACATATCAAGGTGCCACGGCTCTGGCAGGGTGTCAATTCTCCTTTGAATGCCGTAGCATTCGGTGTTGTGGATAAGAATAAAAACAGACTCCTCAGTCCATTATTCGCCTTTGCGATAGCGATTACTTTAAGTGCGTTGCCTCTAGTCAGCGCAGCGCAAGGTCCCCAAGACCTTATAGCAGCTTCCCGAGCGGAAGACATAAGTCACGTGGAAAGTCTGCTAGCTTCAGGAGCCGATGTTGATCAAATGCAAGGCGATGGCAGTACTGCCTTACATTGGGCTGCCCATCGTAACAACCAAGAATTGGCCCGGCTTCTAATTGGAGCTAAGGCGGATGTGAATTTAGCCAATGAATTAGGAGCAACACCGCTCTGGCTAGCGGCGCTGAATGGCAGTGCGCCAATGGTAAAACAATTGCTTGATGCCAATGCTAACCCAAACCTATCTCTACAAATGGGCGAGACACCGCTAATGAGCGCTGCGCGCGCTGGAAGCTTAGAGAGCGTCTCATTGTTGCTTGAATCAGGCGCTGATATTGATCAAGCGGAAGAGGAACGAGGCCAGACAGCTTTGATGTGGGCGACGGCACAAAGTCATGCTGCTGTCGTAAAATTACTTATAGACAACGGTGCTAATTTAAACGCCCGGTCTAAAATCTGGTATCAACTTGAGAATACTGCTGGGAATACAAATCCAAGTGGTAATTTTAATATGGCACATGGTGGTTCTTCTGCCCTAATGTTTGCTGCCCGAGTCGGGGATATCGAAACAACGAAAGTACTACTTGAAGGCGGTGCGAATGTGAACGATGTCGCAGCCTCCGGAGTTAGTGCTTTAGTTCAGGCCGCTCACAGCGGGCATGAGGAACTCGCACTGTTTTTATTGGAACAGGGAGCAGACCCCAATGCGATTGAAGCGGGGTATACAGCCCTTCACGCTGCTGTGTTACGAAGCGAAGTCGACTTAGTAAAAGCATTACTTGATTCTGGAGCACGTTACGATACCGCAGTTGTCCACGGCTCGCCCGGTCGAAGATTCAGCGCAGACTATTCTATTCGCTCTCAGCTAATCGGACGAGATGCTTTCTGGATGGCAGCGAAATACGGCGAAGTTGAAATATTTAAAATACTTTTAGCGGAAGGCGCCGATCCTTTCTCCACTGATGGTGGGGGAGTTACGACACTTCAGGTTGCCATGGGTAATTCCGGCTCTTCACTGGATTGGCGCCGTGACCGTATCGGAAATGAAGCCTTGGATTTAGAAGACGAAGAACGCAGAACTCTTGAACTGACGCGATTGCTTATCGATGCAGGTGTAGATGTAAATGCTAAGGACGATCGTGGACGCGCAGCTATTCATCATGCCGTGTTAAAAGATTTTCCTAAGGTAGTTGAGTATCTCGCCTTGCGTGGCGCTGATATTCACATGCCTAATGATCGGGGCTTAACGCCGTTTGCTTTAGCTGATACTGAGCAATCTATGCCCGGCACCAATGGTTTACGTGGAACTCGGCCCGAAGTCGCCGAATTATTGCGCCGCCTTGGTGCTGATGCTTCAGAGTGATCGTTAGATCAACCCAACAGACCACATCAAACATACTGTTAGGAATGAGACTATTCCTCCCACTAGAGTTGCACCCCCATAACTAAATACCGCATCCGGAACGCTGAGTTTGGAAAGCGAAGTGCAAACCCAAAAATAGCTACTGTTTACGTATTTAATGATTACAGAGCCGCTGGCACCTGACAACATAGCCGCTTCAGGCGAGAGACTGAGGCTTCCTAGCATTGGTGCAACTAAGGAAGCTGCGGTAATCACTCCAACAGTCGTGGAGCCCGTAATCATGTTTCCAATAATGCCAATGACAAAGGGTAACAAGATTGTAGGTAATCCATAGTCAGTAAATAGCATTGCGATAAAATCAACTGCGGGGGTACCGCGCAAAATTGCACTAAGAGATCCACCTAAGCCTGTAACTACTAAAATCATGGCTGAAGTTTTTAAAGCGGCTTCTACCCATGCATCTTTCGCTTTTTCTTTGTCATCGTCATTCTTGATATTTCGATAGGCCAACCAAACACCAATGGAAAGGGCAACTACCGGCCACCCTAGATAAAGAAAAACGGTACGCAAAATATGCCCTTCTGGAAGGATTAATGAAACGATACTTTGAGCACCAATTAAAATGATAGGAATAACTATAGGTGTGTAAGAACTGAGCGTACTGGGCAATTCTGATGGGCCATCCCCATCTAGATCTTCGATGGACACTCCGTCGAATTCATCGCTTGCCATGGTTTTTATGCGCGGGCCTGCAACATAGACACCCCAAGCCCAGCAGGCAAGAGAACCAAACAAACAAGCAATGCCACCAAAAATAATTGTGCGGCCAATATCAGCACCGACAATAGCGGCAGCTGCTAGAGGGCCTGGTGTAGGGGGTACGATGGCATGAGTAAGTTGTAAAGCGCCGACCAACCCGGTCGACATGACAGCAATGCCTACGTTCATTGTTTTTGAAGCAGAATGGACTAATGGATTGAGAATCACATAAGCAACATCTGAAAAAATCGCCACACCAATGATGAAGCCGGTCAAAGTTAATGCCAGTGGCATACGGTGAGTCCCGACCAAATTCACCATGGATTTGGTTATTACTTGAATTGCACCGGTGTGTTTCAGAGCCTCGGCAATAATTGACCCCAGAACGATAACCACGCCTATCGAGCCCAATGTATTACCAAACCCGTTTTCGAATGCATCGATAAAATTGTTCTGTTGTACACCAGGTAAGATGCCAAAGAACATGATAGGAATGAGCAATGCAAAAAATACATGCCATTTCCATTTGGCGATTAGGAATAAGAGAAGAAAGATGACAACTGCGAATCCAGCGAGAGAAATAGCTGGGCTCGTACTAACGGCTGTGGAAGGATCCATTACGATACTCTTTTGTTATTCTAATTTTAATTACTCTTGGGCCAAGAATTCCAGTGCTGCGCTGACTCCACCTTTGTTGTGAGGTATGCCAGCAATGCCAAGGCCCATTTCAACACCGCTAAGTGTGCCTGCCAACATTAGCTCATTGAAATCTCCGAGATGACCAATACGAAATACTTTGCCTTTGATTTTGCCCAGCCCGGTACCGAGAGACATATCAAATCTGTTGAGAATTATCTTCCTCAGTACATCAGCATCGTGCCCCTCTGGCATAATCACCGCAGTGAGCGAATTGCTATATTCTTCTGGAACCACACAAAGGTTCTCTAAGCCCCAGATTTCGACAGCCAGCCGAGTTGCCTCAGCCAATCGAGCATGGCGTGAGAATACTTTGTCCATACCTTCTGCATGCAAAAGGCGAAGTGCTTCTTTCAATCCATAGAGAAGGTTTGTGGCAGGAGTGTAGGGGAAAACTCCGTTAGCATTATTTTCTATCATGTCCTGCCAAGACCAATAAGCTACATTTGTGGTGGCAGATTTAGATTCTGCGAGGGCTTTTTCACTAATGGCATTAAATCCTAATCCTGGTGGAAGCATTAATCCTTTCTGAGAGCCACTCACGGTAACATCGACTTTCCAATCATCGTGTCGATATTCAACGCAAGCCAGCGATGAAATTGTATCGACTAAATAAAGTGCAGGATGATTGGCCGCATCAATAGCTTGTCGAATTTCTCCGATGCGGCTGGTGGCACCGGTGGAAGTCTCATTATGGACTACGCATACCGCTCTAATATTATGCGTTGTGTCTGCCTTGAGTTTTTCTTCAACAAT
Organism: Gammaproteobacteria bacterium; assembly: GCA_029244985.1. GTDB lineage: Bacteria > Pseudomonadota > Gammaproteobacteria > Pseudomonadales > Pseudohongiellaceae > UBA9145. The sequence continues at coordinate 55,401 of JAQWQD010000018.1, forward strand.
TGTCGGATCAACGCCGTGACGCCAGTCCCCTTCAACCCATTCAACTTCTACACCAAGCTTCTCTGCCATGCTCTTCCACAATGTTGCGAACCAGCCAGTTTCAAATGCAAGCACTTTATCCCCGGGGGATAAAACGTTGACGAGGGCCGCTTCCCAGGCTCCAGTACCAGATGAAGGGAATATGACTATGGGAGCTGCTGTATTGAAGACAGGTTTAAGTTGATCAAGAATGCCGAAGGTTAATTCAGGAAAATCTGGCCCGCGATGGTCCACTACAGCTTGAGACATTGCTCGTAAGACGCTATCAGGGACATTGGAAGGACCTGGAATTTGCAGGAAATGTCTTCCAGCTCGCAATTTAGAGTCACTCATGATGATTTCTTTTAGTTTTTCTTATTTAAAGTTGGCTTTGTCGGTTAGCCCCCGGGATTATATGCTCTCTCTACGTTTGCTTCGACATCTTCTCGGTAAAATAGTACATCCCTAAATTCGCCATTGGCATACATCTCTGCTTGGTCGCTAAAATGAGGAAGATTTGGATCACTTTGTAAACCACCTGCAGTAATTGCTTTGGCAGTCAAACGTTCTCCAAATTCCACAACTGCGACGAAACTGTTTCCGCTGGTACCGTACATCCGGTTCGTTCCTGGATAAGTTCTAGCTCCGAAGGAGGCAAGGGATCCCCAGCGGCCGGAGGCAAATCCAACGGGAATACTTGGCTCTTCATCATTGAAATCTTGAACTATGTCGCCATTCAGTCGCTGATACCTGTTTATCTCGCCCCAGGGGACACGCCAATCGCCAAAGTCGTTGGTTAAATCTTCAGCTGCAGCTCGCAATGCAATTAATTGCTGAGCGAGGGTAGAGCGGTCGGCCATATATTCATAAATATTTGTGTCAGATACAGCGGCTTCTTCTGCTACTGCTGCCATTAAGTTCTGTGCGTAATAAATTGCCAAGGAGGTTTCTACTGAATCTACGGACCAGTTGTAGTCCCAGGTTCGCAAAAGATCTATGTATTCTAATAATTCAGATTGAATCGAAACCTGATTCGTGGTGGCGGGGAAAATTTCGAGATTGTTGCTGTTTTCAGTATTAAGACCATTTATTTGATCTACCGCTGTAACTAGAAGTAAATCAGGAATTAAATCTTCAAACGCAGGTAGAAAAGGATCATAGGCAGCCTCGATTAGACTATCGAGCGTAAAGTCAGTTTTGTTTTCCAAAACTTGGACTGCATGCACGCCGCGATAATTCTCTGGGTTATTCGCCATGTAAACAGGGTAATCAGATGCCACCGGACTATCCGGACCGGACGCATTAAATGGGGTGTTGTTAGTGTTTTGTATCCAGCCTACATCAGGATTAAAAACAGTGATTATTTCATCAAGACTATGTAAGCCTTGATAGTCAGTTGCAGGATTGCTGCCATCCAGTAGCTCATTCCAATTCAAACTTTGATCTCTTCTTGGAATGTAGTTGCCGTGCCAATAAGCGATATTGCCTTTGCTATCAGCATATACGGTGTTGTTCGATGAATTTGTTCGTAACTCCATGGTTGCTGCGAACTCTTCATAGTTATTAGACTTTGTGCGTCCATAAGATTGGCTCAATGCCTTTATAGGTTCTTCCATGATGCTGAAGGCAACCCACTTATCATCTTCGCCTCTTACAATTGGGCCGTGGTGACTGCGGTAAGTCGTAAAATCTCGGGATAGCATTTCATCATCGCCTTTGTAAGAAATGGTAATAACTTTTTCTTCTAGCTTTTTCTCGCTATTACCGTGCACGTAATAAACACCATCATCTCGTTGGACAATTGTCTCAAGATACTCGTCTATAGCATCAGCGCGGGAAGAGGTATGCATCCAACCTGTATTTTCATTGAAGCCCTGGTAGATAAAAAACTGTCCCCAGGTAACCGCGCCATAGGCATTTAATCCCTCCTCACTGATCATGTGTAGTTCTGATCTAAAGAAGAAAGACGTATGAGGGTTGATTAAGAATAAGGCGTTGCCATTGGCGGTGTTTTCAGGGGCAATAGAAAAACCATTGGATCCTCTTGGTTCGTTGTCATTTGGATAGTTGATTTGTGCAAATTGATCACCGTCCCCATAGAAGTTTTGCAGTTCTTGAATATTTATGCGTTCGATATCACCGCCAATGCTGCCTTCGGTAAACGTGAGTGCCATCCATGGTTCGAATTTATTGATTACCCTAGGTTTAACTTCCGGATGTGTGTAAAGGTAGTAATTGAGACCGTCGGCATAGGCGTTCATTAATTCCTGCAGCCAGTCTGGGCTGGCATCATACATGGCCCGGATCTCTACTGGATCGATAAATAACTTCATACGGAGATCGCGGTATATCTGTCCAGCACCTTCGGCTTCCGCTAATCGACCCATGGAGTTGAGGTAGTTAGTTTCCACGCGATTAAAATCATCTTCGGCCTGAGCGTACAGAGTGCCGAATACGGTGTCAGCATCGGTCTCTCCATAGATGTGTGCGATGCCCCAGCGATCGCGCAGGATTTCCACATTTGCTGCGCGCTGCTCGAGATGAGAAATTTCCTCGGCGCTGAACTGCGATGAAGTTTGCGGAGCCGAAGTTAGTGGAGTTTCCGAACTATTTTCGGAACCACAAGACACTGCGGCAAAAGTTAAAAGTATTGCAAGGTAAGATCGCATAGTTTTATAACAACCTCTTTATGGAAGACAGCAATAAGTAATTAGTCCGTAACTTTTACACCGTTAACCCAAGTTTCCGTAGCTTGAACTTGCCAGAGTTCATTCTCTGAAATAGTAAACATGTCGCGGTCGAGAAAAATAAAATCCGCTTTCTTACCAGTTTCAAGAGTTCCCAGGATTTCCTCTTGGTGTCCGGCATAGGCCGCGTCGATAGTAAAGCTTGCAAATGCTTCCACCAGAGTCATTCGCTCTTCGGAATACCAGCCGCCGGGAGGCTCATTGTCTTGACCCTGTCGAGTTACCGAAGCGTGTAAGCCCCAGAACGGATTCGGTGATTCCACGGGGAAGTCAGAACCATTTGCTATTATGGCGCCTGTATCAAGAAGTTTACGCCAGGCATAGGCTCCTTGAATTCGGACTGATCCTATTCGATCTTCTGCCATATTCTTGTCACTGGTGGCGTGGGTAGCCTGCATTGATGGAATCACTCCCAATTCAGCAAAGCGTAGTATATCTTCGTAGCGAAGTATCTGGGCGTGCTCGATTCGATGACGCATTGCCTGAGTATCAGTTTCATTAATAAGACGTTCGTAGTTATCCATTACTTTTAAATTTGCGTTATCACCGATGGCATGTGTGGCAACTTGAAATCCTGCATTCATGGCAACTCGCATAAGAAACTCAAGGCGCTCGTCGTCATAGCGCAGCAAGCCGCGATTACCTGGTTCGTCCGAATAGTCATCTATCAGTGCAGCCCCTCGACTCCCTAATGCACCATCGCCTACAACTTTCACACTGCGAATAACAAAGGTGTCGTCGTCGCTGCTAAAAAATCCTTCGCCGAGTCGATCCTGATAAAGTGGATCAGATGCGGACAGCATTGCATTTACTCGAATTGGCAAAGGCCCTTCATTCACTAACTCTTTAAAAGCAGCAACAGTTTGGCTGCCAATGCCTGCATCATGCACGCTGGTCATACCGTATGTAGCTAAACTTTCCATTGCCGTTTGCAGTGCAAACTTCTGTTCTTCGAAAGTAGGATTGGGTATTTGCGCGCTTACGTAGCGCATTGCTGTGTCGATGAGAACACCGGTAGCGTCGCCATTTTCATCTCGAATGATTTGTCCACCAGTTGGATCTTCAGTGTTGCGATCTATGTTAGCGAGATCCATTGCTGCAGAGTTTGCCCAACCCGCATGACCATCGACGCGGGTTAGCCAGACCGGCTTGTCTTTTACTAAGGCGTCGATAGTAGCTGCTGATGGAAATTCATTACTGTCCCAAAGCACCTGATTCCAGCCGCGGCCTTGAATCCATTCCAACTCAGAATTTTCCTCAACAAAAGTCAAAACTCTCTGCGCTGCCTCTTCCTCTGAGCTTGCTCCAACTAAATCCACTCGCAGCAAACTGAATCCATAACTACCAACATGACCATGAGCATCGATAAGCCCAGGTATCAGCGTCCTGCCGTTTCCGTTGATTACGTTGTCAATATTGCTTGGTAACTCATCGTCGTTGGTATAGGTACGATCGACTTTGTCATTGGTAAATTGCAACGCAGAAAATTGAACAAGATCACGATCGCTGTTCAGTGTATAGCCGTTTAAATCAGTAATCAGCGTAGTGTCGGCAAAACTGGTTATGGCCAGACACAAAAGTGCGAGTGTCAGAGCAGACTTCTTCATAGTTCAGTACTTCATGATGTTTAGGTTTGGCTTCGAGTCTAGCATAGAGGAATTAATTAATGGCTCCCGTCAAAATGATCTTCTCCCAAGATTTTGTTATTGTCTCTTTTTGCTGCCTGCCTCTTCCTGGGTTTCCTAATTCATTATTGGCAGAGGAAAGCAACTGTCGCACCAGGCCTTAGTCTGAGTAATTAGTTGGCTTGATGACCACTGCCAAAGATTTTGTTACTGTATTAGCAGCGAGGATGAATGAGCAGTAACACTTGTATTACAGGTCGCCAATCAACAGTCGAAAGCCTGAAACCTTTTTGATAAAAGTTGTGTGGCGTAATCAATGATAGCGGAGAAAGCAAATGAACCTGCGAGCCTTTTCTTTAGGCAGTATTTTATTACTCGCTGCTTGTGGTAGCGAGACTGAAACAGTTCAAACAATTGATGTTGCTGACGCAGAGAATAGTGCAGCAGCAGAAGCTCCTAGCAACGATGCAGCAAGTGCTCCTAGTCCAGCAGCATCGTCTGGAATTCAGCAAAGCCTGCTAACAATTCCGAACGACATTTTCAGCGCACTCCCGGGAAAGAATGCCACGCGAACGGCGCTTTTTGGCGACCTGCATGTTCACACCACCTATTCGTTCGATGCTTTTGCCTTTGGCACTTTGGCGACACCTTATGATGCCTATCGTTATGCTCTAGGCGATACCATCCAGCACCCGGCTGGTTTCGATATGACATTACGCGTACCCCTGGATTTTTATGCGGTCACCGATCACGCCATGTATATGGGTGTTTCGCGTCAGGCAGCCGACCCGAGTACTGAGATAGCCAGAATTATGGATTTAGACTACATGGAGAATCTCAATGCACCGGAAAATCTAATACCTGGTGGCACGCCTCAACGTACAAGGGCTTTCTTGGGCTTTCTCTCCGATGCTGGAGGTTTGATTGCCGATGGGACTCTTAGTCAAGACCTGGTACATGACATCACCCGCGATGCCTGGAAAGATACTGTTGCCGCCGCTGAGCAATATAACAAACCAGGCGAGTTCACGACCTTTGTTGCTTATGAGTACACCACCTCGACGGCCGACCGCGGAAATTTGCATCGCAACGTTATCTTTCGCGACGCCGATAAACTTCCCGCAGTGCCTTTCTCTCGAGTGCACAGTAGAAATCCAGAAGACTTATGGGATTGGATGGATGGCTTGCGTAATGAAGGAATTGAATCACTAGCTATTCCTCACAATTCGAACGGTTCCAACGGGCAAATGTTCAAGCTTGTGGATTGGGCAGGCAATCCGCTCGATGACACCTATTCATCGCAGCGCACTCGTAATGAGCCGCTTATCGAAATCACACAAATTAAAGGCACATCTGAAACGCACCCCTTGTTATCAGATAATGATGAATGGGCCGATTTTGAAATTATGCCTTATCGCATCGCAACCACTTTGTATTCAGAACCGTCTGGCAGCTATGCGCGAGAAGCATTATTAAACGGCTTGTCGTTCGAAGACCAGGGAATGGAGAATCCTTTTGAATTCGGTTTTGTGGGTGCTTCTGATACGCACATGGCTGCCATTGGCGATGACGAATCTGACTTCTATGGCAAGACTGGGCTGCGTGATGCCACACCTCAACTGACTGGGGCAGTTCCACTGAGCGCTGAAGTGGGAGAGCGCAGACTTGAGAATACACCGGATCAGGTTAGGGAATTTGATGCCGGTGTTTACAACACTGGATCACCCATTACTTGGGGCGCATCGGGGATTGCCGGCGTCTGGGCTGAAGACAATACCCGAGAGTCTATCTACAACGCGTTCCGACGTAAGGAAACTTTTGCTACCACCGGCACGCGCATCAAAGTCCGCTTTTTTGGTGGATATGACTTCACCGATGAAACGCTTGCAGCACCTGATATGCTCGAGACTGCGTATAGTGAAGGTGTGTCCATGGGTTCAGATTTATTGCCCAACGGCGACCGGGCACCGCGCTTTATTGTCTGGGCTACTCAGGATGCATTAAGTGCGCCGCTACAAAGGCTGCAGATTATCAAAGGCTGGACCGTCGATGGTGAACCCCATGAACAAGTGTTTGATGTAGCGTGTTCAAATGGCCTTGCTGTCGATTCGCAATCTCATCGTTGCGGTGATAATGGTGCGCAGGTGAACCTTGCAGACTGCTCGATTTCAACTGACGTCGGTGCCGCTGAGTTAAAAACCGTATGGGTTGATCCTGACTTTGATCCTTCCGTCCGGGCATTCTATTACGCACGTGTGCTCGAGAACCCAACTTGCCGATGGTCAACCTGGGATGCGCTCAAGGAAGGTTACGAACCGCGACCAGATTTTCCAACGACCATTCAAGAACGTGCCTATACCTCACCGATATGGTTTCGACCTAGCACGGGCTAATCATGAAATTTATGAAGAGCCACGTTTTCTGGTTTGTGGTATTGGGTAGTTTAATTTTTGTCATCGACGAACAAACTTCAGATCCGCTCGATATTATAGTTGTGGATGCTGCGCTTGAGCGGCAAGTGGCGGCGCTCTGGGCTGCACAAATACAGCGTGAACCAACCGAGGCAGAGATAGTGAGCCTCGTCGATGATTGGGTTACTGAAGAGATCTGGCGTCGGGAGTCCATGCGGCTCAATCTGGCAGAAGAAGATGAAATTATCCGCCGGCGGATGATTCAGAAGATGCAATTTATTACCGAGCAGGAAGCCGTACTCGCGCCGACCGAAGAAGAACTCCAGGCCTATTACGAAGCGAATCACGAGAGATACGGAGTTCCATCTAGTGTTTCCTTCGAGCAACTCCAATTTCAGTCTCGCGAAGCGGCAACCGGCGCGCTTAGTGCAGGAGAATCGCTTGCCGACCTGGCGGAGTCTTCGATGCAGAGCCGGGTGAATGTCCGCCAATCACCACTGCAAGTTGCCAGTACATTTGGCCCTGAATTTACCCGGTCGCTCAATGGCTACGACGTGGCTTTGAATTGGCAAGGTCCCATAAAAAGCACTTTTGGTTGGCACCTGGTGAAGTTGCTTGAGATTAATTCCTCCTCCGTCGCGCCATTTGAGGATATTCGCGCGACTGTCCACGGCGACTACACCTATGAATCGCGATTGCAGGCACAAGCAGACTTCATCGAACAAGTGCGTTCGAACTATGACATCGTTCGCAAAGAAGAGTAAGAAGAAGGATAGATGATCAGTAAGTGGTTCCTAAAGTCTAGCAGTTTGGTCGCTATTCTATGGCTAGTTGCCTTGCAATGTTTCGCCCATGAGATGCGCCCGGCGTTTGCTCAGCTCGTTGAAACAGAAGAGGGTATCTCAGCGACGCTGCGTCAACCTCTTGTTCGTGGGTTTCGTCCAGACTTAGCCTTGGATCTTGGAGGCTGTCGTTTAGGAGCTGAAATCATCAGCCAGCGTCAAGAAGGCACCTTGATTCAAAGCTGGCAAGAATACTGTGATCAAGCACTCTCGCAATCCACGCTCGCTATTCGAAACCTGTATCCAGGTGTTAGTGAGGTGCTAGTGAGCATCACGCATCTTGACGGCAGTGTGCAACGTTTTGTTGTTAGGCCTGACAACCCAGTTGTGAATTTAGGTGAAGCCGATTCTCCTCTACTTCCAGCTTATCTCGAGTTGGGTATAGAGCACTTGCTGGCGGGGCTCGACCACGTCTTGTTCGTCATTGCGTTAATGGTTTTGATTACAGATAGATGGCGACTAGTTGCAACTATTACTGCATTTACAATTGCTCATTCTATAACGTTGGCACTTTCTACCTTTGAACTACTGCAAATTTCTCAATCCGCGGTAGAAGCGCTGATCGCGCTGAGTCTGCTTTTCATGGCAGTTGAGATGTTGAGCAAAACCTCCTCGTTAACCGCCAACTATCCGTGGTTAATTTCTTTTGGCTTTGGGCTCATACACGGCCTAGGCTTCGCTGGCGTACTCCGTGAAGTAGGTTTGCCAGATGACGCTGCACTTTGGGCATTGTTGTTGTTTAACATTGGCTTGGAAATAGGACAATTGATGGTAGTTGCTGCGTGCCTCTTCCTGGGTTTCCTAATTCGTTATTGGCGACGAAAAATAACTGTTGCACCAGACGTTAGTCTGAGCAATTTGCTGCCTGCCTATTTCATTGGCCCAATCTCTGTTTGGTGGCTACTTCAGAGACTGCCTATTCTGAGTTAGCAAAACTGGTGACAGGCACATTGCAATGCAGGGAGGACTGACTCCAGATTTCGTGGATCAATCTGAATCGCCTGGGGTATTGTTCTGAAGCAAAGGCTTATTTATTATCCATTG
>JAQWQD010000051.1 GCA_029244985.1 Gammaproteobacteria bacterium
TATCGGTGAGAGAGATATGTTGCGCGCATCCACAGTTACGGACATAGCGTACAATTATCGTGGGTTGGATTTCATGGGTACCAACGTAGATTTCACATTAGGTGCTCGTAACGTATTTGATCGATTGCCTCAGCGAGTTAACGACTTCGCTGGTATGGAATCGATTCTGTACGACGCGAGAGGACGATTGCTCTACGGAAGAATCTCAATAGAGTTCTAATATTTCATTAGATCTCTTTTCGAGAACAAATGCGGCTCCTTCGAAAGAAGGGGCCGTTTTTTTTACTGACTATTAAGTATGAAATTTGCTGACCAAACACAGCTCCTGGATGGGCGGTCCTGATGAGATTTCAATGATGAAACCTTTACCTAGTGGCCAGATGAGATGCATTAAGGCATAGACTTACTAAGTCAGAGAAAAACTGTCCAGGTATAGATCTGGATAGTTCTTTCGAGGCGATTGATATCACGATTAAAAGCCGTACATGTAGTGAAAACCTGTTTGCCGTTATCTGCCGCAGTGACTGTTGATTTCAGCATACTCCGCGAGTTGGTTCCCACCAGCTCAAAAACCTCTAATAAATTATTTGGATCGTCATAGAAACAATCAATTACGACGCGTCCAGGTTCAAAAACAACTAGGCCATCTTGCATGGCATCCCATGCTGCTTCCAAGAAAGCATCGTCGTAGACAAATTTAGCATTAAAGGGTGATGGGCCGATAAAGCCGATAAACGTCTCACCGTAAAATGTAGGCTTTCGATAGAGTCTACTCTCTGCGCTGACTACGGAAAACTCAACTGGACCATCCGCTAAAAGATCTGCCTGTAATTCCAGGGTATAGAAACGATCTGCAAATACAGTTGCATCGGTATCGATCTCTGTAGAGTTGGTGATAAAGGTGGCAGTGGTTCCGCCATCAAAAATGGTTATTGTATCGAGGCAGCTCTCTGGCATTTCAGCAAAAGCAGCAATTGGGTCTACTAGACTAAAGCGCTCACTACCTGGTTCGCTACTTGAGAGTAAAAGATTGAGCGCATAGGCTGGGGCTAGGCCAGGCATAGCGTTACCACTTTCATCTTTAAGGATTGCGCAAGGAATTCTTAGTGTTGCTGTAGTACTGTCAAATTGTGCTCTCGCTAGGTCGCTCCAGAAGTTGTTTTGGGCATTGACTGCAGAAGTGGAAAAAGTCGCAGCGAGAACAGTGGAGAATAATAACTTTTTAAGCATAAAAATTAGTCCCTTAAAAGAATGTACCAATTCAATGGAAGTTCATAGGGTGGTTACCACAAAAGGAATGAAACGCCTTAATCGTATGTGCTTACACTTAAGCTTGTCATTAGCAATAATTGGATTATACGAAGGGGCTTAACATCTCCTTCGAATGGACAGGCGGGAATTTCACAATTCTTCGAGGCGAGTTTTTAGGTCTTCTAGAACCAGTAATGCTTCAGCAAAGGACGGATATTTCTGGATCAATTCGGCATAAACCCTATTCATCTCTTCTGTTTCCTGAACTACATCCGCGCTCAGGTTTTCTAGTTCAGCGATGCCAGACCATTCATGTATTAGACTCTGGACTTGGCGGTTCCTTGCATTTGTCCAGAACACCGGCTCACAAACGCGTTGGGGTATTCGCGTTCCAGTGAGAGCGACTTCACGACACTCGATGTCCAGTTCAGAATTCCCATTCCGTTCATTATAGAAACTGAAAATATCGCCTTCGACACGAATAATCTGTTCTCTAACAGCTCGCTTGGACAATTCCCCAATGACTATAATCTCTTCAATCTCAGATTCATTAGCATTTTGTGCAAAGGACAAGGAGCTTATTGATAGAATGGAAATTGTCAGGAGGAATTTTTTCATAGTACACCTGCTATACAGAAACTTTCGCTTATTATAAATGGAAAGCCCACACTTGCGGTAATCACGTTACTGGTTTTTCCAATTTATACGATCTATTTGGCTGTCACTAACTCTAATTCACTGGGCAGTTCCTGAGTTTAGTGCTAATGCTGCATCGTCGAATCAATGATAGTCTTTGGCATACGATGTTGCGATTACTCTGATTTATTTTCGAGCAAATCGATCGTTTTTTTGCAGAACCGGCACCACTCTTAGTAGTAACAAGGAGTAATTAGTAGTGAGGCAAAACCAATGGGCATTATTCTCAGGTCAACAGCTTGCCTCTGCCTATGCTTTGGAAGCCGATGCGTTTGGCGCAATTGCAATGACTCCCAGTTTTAATAGTCTGATTAGCCAATTCAATGACTACGATGATTATTTAAAAGGCTTACGCAATGACCCTGCCCATCAGCAAATTGTGGGGATGTTATCGAAAAATAATGGAATCATCGATACGGCAGTTCCGACCAAAGAATTGGTTCAACTTTTCTGTCAGGCTCAAATAGCTGCGTGTTCTGAGCTATTTAATGGTTGGAAAATTAGTAGCTCACAACTCAATCGGAATGAGCTGCGAGCACTTGTGGAACGAGCTAGTGCTGGAATAATAAACATCCCACAAATTCCGGTTGGAACCCCTGTGGATCAATATAGTGACTCTCAAAGACAGTTATTGAGTGGGATAAACGTTATTCAGAATGTAGACACTGTTCGTGTATTGCAGATACTTAAGTTGCTAGGTCTGACCTCGACCCTAGCCAAAGAGCATCACCAGCTTTCTCTGGGGGTTGGTAATGGTTACCGTGACCTTTACGGGATTCACCTTAATCCTAAAATTACCATGGTTCAGGAAGGGTCCAGTGTAAAACTTCATTTCGAAACTCAGGAGAGGCAGGCGGCCCATACGGTTCTAGTCGACAATGATCCAATCTATAAGGATCACTTTGAAGCACTAAATCAGAAAGAGGAGAGACGGGTGCTGGCGCTTAATTCTGATGCTGAAAAATCTCTGGAGGTGCTTGCAAAGAAGCAAGAAGGGTCAGGTCTAAAGCAGCGCAATTTAGTAGTGTGTTTGCGAATCGACCACCACATGATTCCAGACAGCAAAAACTTTATCCATCTTATTGGCAGAGTAATCGACTCGAATGCAGACTTGATTATGACGATTGGGGCCGGAAATAATCTCACAGAATTTGAAGGTAGGCTCCAGTGCTTTGATGAAATGTCAGCCTACTTGGCTCAAATTGGTCTAAAGCCCATTCGAATTTTGTTGCATGGGAAAGGGTCGTCAGCAGAGCAGCGAAACCGTCCCAATTTCGGACAACTTGCTTATACTAGCTATCAGATATTGTATTGCTCGCTTGACCGTAATCGAATTATTTAGAACTAAGGACTATTCAGAAAATTCTGATCTTGATTTGGGGTCTCTCTCACCTCTATGCCGGGCCAATTCATGGAGCATAGTAAAAAGGCAGTCTCACCTGCGTTGCAAAGGTAATCAGAACATTGATTCTTTGTAGGGCGTAAGCGTGACTATTTACCTTAGGCGAACAATAACGCATTTCATGACGATTGGTCGCCGGTCGTTATACCGAGATGATCATGAATATCTTGGCTT
>JAQWQD010000071.1 GCA_029244985.1 Gammaproteobacteria bacterium
TTTAACGATATTTTTCATCGCTGTCATGGTCGGAATGAGAAACTTACGTGGATCGAATTCTGATCTGTTTTCTGCGAGAAATTTTCTTGCAGCTCCAGTGGAAGCGAGTCGTAAATCTGTATCAATATTTACTTTTCGCACCCCGTGACGAATACCTTCTTGAATTTCTTCCACAGGCACTCCATAAGTTTCAGGAATTTCCCCACCAAACTCATTTATTATTGCTAGCCACTCTTGAGGCACAGACGACGAACCATGCATAACCAGGTGTGTGTTTGGAATTCTTGCATGAATTTCTTTAATTCGCTCAATCGCCAATATGTCACCAGTGGGTGGACGGCTGAATTTGTAGGCGCCATGGCTGGTTCCAACCGCAATCGCCAACGCATCTACTCCTGTGGCATTAACAAAATCCGAGGCTTCCTCAGGATCAGTCAACAATTGCGAAATAGATAATTTCCCTTCCGCACCAATGCCGTCCTCTTCACCTGCCATACCAGTCTCCAATGAACCAAGGCAGCCAATCTCACCTTCAACTGAGACACCGCAAGCGTGAGCCATATCTACGGTGGCTTTAGTCACGCTGACATTATAGTCAAAATCTGTAGGCGTCTTACCGTCTTCTGCTAAAGAACCATCCATCATCACAGAGGAAAACCCCAATTGAATAGAGCGCTGGCAGACGGCTGGTGATACACCATGGTCCTGATGCATTACGATGGGAATATGAGGAAATTCTTCGATGGCACCTTGAATTAGATGCTTAAGAAAGTTTGCTCCCGCATATTTTCTCGCGCCGGCTGAGGCTTGCAAGATGACAGGACTATTAGCTTCATCTGCTCCTTCCATGATGGCACGAATCTGCTCTAAATTATTGACATTGAATGCGGGAACACCGTAGTCATTTTCTGCTGCGTGATCTAGTAATTGCCTTAAACTAATAAGAGCCATAGCTTTGCCTTTTGTCTTCTGACTATAAGTTAATAGCTGTTTCTAATGCAGTAAGTTTAATTATTTTCAGACAAAGCTTAAATGCCTTTGCCTTTTTTTTTCAGTAGCTCCACAGCGGGAAGATTGGCTCCCTGCACATACTCAAGAAACGCACCTCCCCCGGTTGAAATATAGGTAATTGCGTTAGTTACCTTAAATTTATCAATAGCAGCAATCGTCTCTCCACCCCCGGCAATAGAAAAGCCCTGATTACGGGCCACTGCAAGAGCTATTTGTTCCGTACCATTAGCGAACTGCTCAAATTCAAAAACGCCCACGGGACCATTCCAGATAACGGTCTTTGTAGCAGCAATAATATTGCTTAAGTTTGCTGCGGTTTCTGGGCCTATATCAAGAATTAGATCATCAGCAGCAACGTCTGTGACTGATTTTACCTTGGCAACGGCTTCTGCGCTGCATTCCTTGGCCACAATCACATCGGTGGGCAAAGGAATTTCAGTAGCCTGCATCAACTGCTTAGCCGTTGACACTAAGTCAGGTTCACACAATGAATTACCAATACCATGTCCAGCCGCCAGTAAAAATGTATTAGCGATACCTCCGCCCACGATTAGCTGATCGACTTTAGTAGCCAATCTTTTTAAAACTTCGAGTTTGCTCGAAACCTTAGCGCCTCCAACAATTGCTAGCATTGGTCGTTCTGGATTGGAAAGCGATTTTTCTAAGGCATCCAGTTCGCGAGACAATAAAGGGCCGGCGCAAGCTAAAGGAGCATATTCCGCGACACCATGCGTGCTTGCCTGAGCACGATGAGCTGTTCCAAATGCATCCATTACGAATACATCGCAAAGTGAAGCGTATTCCCTGGCCAATATTGCATCGTTAGATTTCTCACCAATATTTGTTCGCACATTTTCTAGCAGCAAGACCCCTTGCTCATTTTGTAATTGGCTATTATCCAAGTAGTTTGTGATTAAACTTACGGGGGTTTTTAGCAGATTACATAGGTGTTCAGCTATTGGAAGCATGGAAAATTCTTCCTGCTCATCGATGGGCACTCCCTCTTTAGGCCGGCCTAGGTGTGACATGATGATCACCTGTTTGGCCGATGCTTTAGCTAATTCAATAGTCGGGAGAGCGGCTACTATCCTAGTTTCATTGGCTACCTTACCAGCGCTCAGAGGGACATTAAGGTCTTGTCGAATGAGAACTCTTTTATTCACCAGGTCTAGATCTTCCATGCGCAAAAAAGTCATCTAACTGCCTTTCTCTGGTTGCGTTTCATTTGACTTCCTAGAAAGGTATTGGGCGACATCTAACATACGATTGGCGTAAGCCCATTCATTATCAAACCAGACTAATAGCTTAACCAATTTTTCCCCAGCTACTCGAGTTTGACTTAGATCGACAATTGCCGACCGCGGGTCATGATTGAAATCACAAGATGCGAGTGGTTCGGTGGTCACTCCTAATACATTGGGTAGCAATAATTCACTAGCTTCAACCAAAGCCTGATTGACTCTCGATAGGTCTGTCGCACTTTTTACGGACACTGTTAAATCCATTGCCGAAACATTCACTGTTGGAATCCTTATCGCTTGGGCTTTTAGCAGGCCTGTGAGTTGTGGGAGAATTCTCTCAATACCTTTTGCTAACTCGGTGTCCACCGGGATCATCGATTGCATAGCACTTCGCGTACGACGCAAATCATTATGGTGATAACTGTCAATAATTGGCTGATCATTCATGGCCGAATGAATAGTCGTGATAACCCCTGAATCAATGCCAAACTTATCATCGAGCGTTTTGAGAACCGGAACTATACAATTCGTAGTGCAACTGGCATTGGAAATTATTGTTGCCGATGCATCCAATGACTCATGGTTGATGCCATAAACTAAGGTTGCATCGACATCACTTTCTGCAGGTTGAGAAAATAGTACTTTCCTTGCGCCCATCGCCAGATGCTGCTCGGCCATATTGCGGGAAGTGAAGGTTCCGCTGCATTCCATAACAAGATCGATAGCTAACTCTGCCCAAGGAAGGTCTTTTAATCTCGATTGGCCGAATACGTGCAACACATCTTCATCAATTCGAAGTTTTTCTTCTTGCTCTTCGACGGTGCCCAAGAATCTACCATGGGTACTATCATAGCGTGTCAGGTGAGCAAGCGTTCTTAAGTCAGCGATATCATTGATCGCTACCAAGTTCAGATCAGCATAATCCGTAGATTCATAGAACGCACGAAGAACACAACGACCAATGCGGCCATAGCCATTAATAGCAATGCGATATGCCATGAGTTTTTCCGAACTGAATTAGCGCAAGAAGCCGCTAGTCAAAAGACTTGGCTACTGCAACAACATTGTCAGCAGTAAAACCAAAATGTTCCATTAGTACACCACCAGGTGCTGATTCACCGAAACGATCCATGCCAATTGCCTTCCCATCTAAGCCGATATATTTTGACCAATAAGTAGTCGACGCAGCCTCTACAGCAAGTCGTTTTCTCACAGCGGCAGGTAACATTTGCTCGCGGTAATCTGGATCTTGCTGGTCAAAAACATCGGCACTGGGCATAGACACTAGTCTAGTTGCAACCCCATCTGCTTGCAGTTGCTTAGTGGCTTCGCGGCAAATTGCGACTTCAGAACCCGTTGCAATAATTATAACTTCCGGCTCACCTGCACAATCCTCAAGAATATAAGCACCTCTAGCTATACTCTGAACTTGTCTCTTGTCGCGAGATTGATGGGATAGATCCTGACGGGACAATACCAACGCTGTAGGTCCATCGCTGTATTCCAAGGCTGACTTCCATGCAACGGCAGTTTCAACACTGTCACTAGGGCGCCAAACCGACAGGTTAGGGGTAACTCTTAATGCTGTTAATTGTTCGATCGGTTGATGAGTTGGGCCATCTTCACCCTGACCAATAGAGTCGTGGGTATAAACCAAGATACTTCGCTGCTTCATCAAGGCGGCCATACGGGCTGCATTACGAGCATATTCCATAAATATCAAAAAGGTCGCTGAATAAGGAATAAAGCCGCCATGGAGTGCAATTCCAGAGGCAATAGCAGTCATGCCGAACTCTCGAACACCATAATAGATGTAGTTACCATCTGGCTGTTCTGAAATGGGAGAACTGCCTGACCATTGGGTAAGATTAGATCCAGTTAGATCAGCGCTGCCGCCAATCAGTTCTGGCAATAAAGCGGCAAAGGCCTCAATACTATTCTGTGATGCTTTGCGGCTTGCAATACTCTCTTCTGCCTTCTGACATTGCTCAATATAATCGTTGGCTTTTTCCGAGAAATATCCTGGAAGCTCACCTTTTATCCGGCGCACCAGTTCCATAGCGAGTTCTGGGTGTTCTTCTTCATAGACAACCAGCTTTTCCTTCCAAGCAGATTCCGCGGTAAAGCCTTTTTCTCTGGCGTTCCACGCCTGCATTATTTCTTCTGGAACAATAAAAGGTGCATGTGGCCAATCCAATTTCTCGCGAACCGCTGCGACTTCATCATCACCAAGAGGCGCACCATGAGTAGCCGCGGTGCCTTGCTTATTCGGTGAGCCAAATCCAATGATGGTTTTACAACTGATTAGTGTCGGTTTATTAGTTTCAGCTTTGGCTGCATCAATGGCAGCCTTAATAGCTATCGGATCGTGACCGTCTGCTGACAGCACTTGCCAACCATATGCTTCGAATCGTTTGCTAGTGTCATCGGTGAACCATTGGTCGATTTCGCCATCAATAGAAATGCCATTGTCATCATAGATAACAATGAGCTTGCCGAGATTCAGCGTACCTGCTAACGAACTAACTTCATGGGAAATCCCTTCCATGAGGCAGCCGTCCCCAGTGAAAACATAAGTTTTGTGATCAATAATATTGTGTCCATCTCGGTTAAATTGCGCGGCAAGAGTTTTCTCAGCAATTGCCATTCCTACCGCGTTTGCCAGTCCTTGTCCTAGTGGGCCCGTAGTTGTCTCAACTCCGGGCGTATAGCCATATTCTGGATGGCCCGGAGTCTTCGAATCTAATTGGCGAAAGTTTTGAATCTCATCAATAGAAACATCATAGCCAGTTAGATGCAGGAGAGAGTAGATCAGCATGGATCCATGGCCATTTGAAAGTACAAATCGATCTCGATTGAACCACTGAGGATTACCTGGGTTGTGCTCTAGGTGTTCGCGCCAGAGTACTTCAGCAATATCCGCCATGCCCATGGGAGCACCTGGGTGCCCAGACTTTGCTTTCTGCACTGCATCCATACTTAAAGCACGAATGGCATTTGCGCACTCTTTCTGCGAAACAGCGTTATCCGCCATTAACTACTCTCCTAATAAATTCGAGATACCAACAGATCTCACTGACATTCTTTATTCTATTTCTATCGCTTCAAGAGTCAGGAATTGCTCGACTGTGGCGACCTTAGACGGCGCTATTTTCCCGCACCTGCAGCTAATATACCACCGCGATTACCTCAATTTTTACTGATTCTCTAACTCTTTGCCCGCGGCATTCTGTGGATCAATTCTATATCAATATATTTTGATATAGAATTGAATTTCGACTCGATTACTGCTAATGTGCAATTAATTCGAAAATCAAACCTTATGCAAACTGCACTTGCTAATAACAGCACCGCGAGCACTGTTGTGGCCTTAAAAAGCCTCACCGAGTTGAATAAAGCGCTCGGAGATAGTTTGCGTCTGCAGATCCTACGTCTATTAAAGAACGAATCGTTTGGTGTGTTGGAGCTTTGTCATATTCTCGACATTCGACAATCCGCTCTGAGCCATCATTTGAAAATCCTTGCTACAGCGCAATTGGTTTCGACACGGAGGGAAGGCAATTCTATTTTCTACCGGCGAACATTCCTGGCAGACGAGGACCCCTATCGGGAAATTAAAGAAAGCGTATTTGGTCAGGTTGATGAGCTCGCTATAGCAATGTCAACGCAAAAGAAAATAAGTCTAATTCAATCAGAGCGCGCTCAACAATCTCTTAATTTTTTCAATAAAAACGCCAACAAATTTCATGAGCAACAAGGATTAATAGTTGCACATGATGAATATGGATCCGTGCTGCACGATGTGATTGAAAGCCTTGGCTTGACTGAAAAAGCGCGTGTACTTGAAGTTGGGCCTGGAGAAGGGCAGTTATTGGTCGAATTGGCAGCGAAGTTCAGAAAGCTAATTGCTTTAGATAATTCTGAAGAAATGTTAGCAAAGTCTAGAGATGCAGTTAGCTCTGCAAATTTCCGCGACGTTGAATTTATTCTAGGGGACACAGCAGTTGCAAGAAAAAAAAATGTTATCAGCGATTTAATTATTTTCAACATGGTGTTGCATCACATTTCCTCCCCAGCAAAGACTTTCAGAGATGCAGCTGCTTTATTAAAAGAGAAAGGCCAATTGCTAATCGCTGAGCTGTCTACTCATGATCAAGATTGGGTAAGAGAATCCTGCGGAGATCTATGGCTTGGTTTTGACGAAAGCGATTTGAATCATTGGGCCAAAAAAGCTGGGCTCAAAGCCGGACAAAGTTCTTATTTAAGTTTACGTAACGGGTTTCAGATTCAAATTCGGGTCTTTACAAAATAATAAAGAACTAAACTAACTAATAGCAATAGTATTAAAGGAATAAAAATGGCAAATACAAGTTTATTTACCTCTGAATCAGTTTCAGAAGGGCATCCTGATAAAATGGCAGACCAGATCTCCGATGCAATCCTAGATGCACTTATTGCGCAAGACAAAAGATCTAGAGTTGCATGCGAGACTATGATTAAGACTGGCATGGTAATTGTTGCTGGCGAGGTAACCACTGAAGCATTCGTTGATGTTGAAAATCTTGTTCGCGAAGTCGTCAATGACATCGGCTACAACCATTCTGAAAGCGGTTTCGATAGCAACACTTGTGCAGTGCTTAATGCCATCGGCCGCCAATCGCCAGACATCGCAATGGGCGTTAATGAAACTAATGATCATGAACAAGGTGCTGGTGATCAGGGGCTAATGTTTGGCTACGCGTCTAACGAAACTGACGTCTTAATGCCAGCGCCAATTACCTATTCTCATCTATTGGTGGAACGACAGTCAGAAGTGAGAAAAAATGGCACTCTGCCATGGCTTGAGCCGGACGCTAAAAGTCAATTAACCATGCGCTACGAAGATGGCAAACCAGTAGGTATCGATGCAGTAGTACTATCTACTCAGCATCGCGATTCAATATCCTTAGAGAACTTGCGTGAAGCAGTCATGGAAGAAATTATTAAGCCTGTGCTGCCAGCCGAATGGATTAATGAAAATACCAAATACTTTATTAATCCTACTGGTCGCTTTGTAATTGGTGGGCCGCATGGAGATTGTGGTTTAACAGGGCGCAAGATCATTGTTGATACTTACGGTGGAATGGCTCGCCACGGAGGAGGAGCATTTTCCGGTAAAGATCCTTCCAAGGTTGATCGCTCCGCTACTTATCTCGCTCGGTATGTTGCCAAGAACCTTGTTGCAGCCGGCATTGCGGAACGCTGTGAACTGCAACTCTCTTATGCTATCGGTGTGGCTGAACCTACTTCCATAAGTATCGAAACATTTGGGACCGGAAAAATCAGCGATGAAAAAATTGTCGAGCTAGTGCGCAATCACTTCGAACTTAGACCGAAAGGTCTGATCGATATGCTAGATTTATTAAAGCCTATCTATCGTCAAACAGCGGCTTACGGACATTTCGGTCGAAAAGGCGCTAATTTTACCTGGGAAAGAACAGACAAAGCGGACGCACTAAAAAGTGATGCGGGCCTATAACTTAATTAACATTGGAGCAAACAATGAGCACCCTATCTGTACCTGAGCAAGTTTCAGCTTCTAAGGATTATAAAGTCGCTGACATGAGTCTTGCCGAATTTGGCCGCAAGGAAGTTACTCTCGCTGAAGCAGAAATGCCGGCGTTGATGTCTTTGCGTGGAAAGTATGCGGGAGAGCAACCTCTCGCTGGAGCAAAAATTCTTGGTTGTATTCACATGACTGTGCAAACCGCTGTGCTTATCGAAACTTTAACGGCTTTAGGTGCCGAAGTACGATGGTCGTCTTGCAACATCTTTTCTACTCAAGATCATGCTGCCGCGTGTATTGCCGCGGCTGGTGTTGCTGTTTATGCCTGGAAAGGGCAAACAGAAGAAGAGGGCATGTGGTGTATTGAGCAAACTATCTTAAAAAATGGCGTACCCTGGGGCGCTAATATGATTCTCGATGACGGCGGTGATCTGACTGGCATGGTGCATGAAAAGTATCCTGCCATGCTTGATCAGATCCACGGTATTACAGAGGAAACAACGACAGGCGTGCATCGTCTTCTGGAAATGATGGAAGAAGAGTCTCTAAAAGTTCCTGCTATTAATGTCAACGATTCCGTAACGAAGTCGAAGAACGATAATAAGTATGGTTGTCGTCACAGTCTCAACGACGGCATCAAGCGTGGCACCGATATGCTGCTTGCAGGCAAGCATGCTTTGGTTGTCGGCTATGGTGATGTTGGTAAAGGCTCTGCTCAGAGCCTGCGCCAAGAAGGTATGATTGTTAGAATCGCGGAGATTGACCCAATCTGTGCAATGCAGGCCTGTATGGATGGATATGAAGTTGCTTCGCCCTATGTTAATGGTAATAACGCCAGTGGCGCAGATGGAATCGATGTACGTCTACTCGGCAAGCTTGATTTAATCGTTACTGCTACTGGGAACGTAAATGTCTGCGATCAGCACATGTTAGATAAAATTAAACCTGGCGCTATAATCTGTAATATCGGACATTTCGATAACGAGATAGACACCGCTTATATGCGTGAAAACTGGGAATGGGAAGAAATAAAACCGCAGGTTGATAAAATTTATCGTAGTGGAAAGTCTAACAAAGATGATTATCTGATCTTGTTGTCCGAAGGTCGCCTAATTAACCTAGGCAATGCCACTGGTCATCCTTCGCGAATAATGGATGGCTCGTTTGCGAATCAGGTACTGGCACAGATGTTTCTTTTTGATCGCAAGTTTGCAGACATGTCAAAGGAATCTAAAAAATCTTGCATTACTGTGGAAGTGCTCCCCAAACATTTAGACGAAGAAGTAGCTGCACTGATGGTTGCTGGGTTCGGCGGTGTTCTTACTAAATTAACAGCAGACCAAGCCAGCTACATCAATGTTGCAGTCGATGGTCCCTTTAAAAGTGACTCTTACAAGTATTAATTAAGGCTAAAGGGTTAATTTACAGGATATGAGCTCTACCGAACCAAACAAGTATAGTATTGAGTTTTACCCTCCGCGGACTGCAGAGGGTGAAGCAAAGCTAGATATGGTTCACGCGCAACTAGCGAAGCTTAATCCTGATTTTTTTTCTGTTACCTATGGTGCTGGAGGGTCAACAAAAAAGGGGACTCAGCAAATTGTTCTACGCTATAAGACAGCGGGCTCAAATGTTGCACCTCATCTCTCTTTTGGGGGTACCGACGAGAATGAGGTTAGAGCGCTACTCTCGCGCTATAGAGAAACCGGCGTTGACCGCATAGTAGCCCTAAGAGGAGACTTACCTTCTGGAGTGGCTGCACATCATCGCTTTGCTAGTGAGTTAGTGGCTTTCATCCGAAAAGAAACAGGCGATCATTTTCATATCGATGTTGCCTGTTATCCAGAAACCCACCCTGACTCCAAGAGTTACGCATCAGATATTGACTATTTCAAAACAAAAGTTGAAGCCGGAGCAAATTCAGCTCTTACTCAATACTTCTATAACCCCGACGCCTATTTCCGCTTTGTTGATTATTGCCAGGACCGAGGTATAAACATACCAATCGTGCCGGGCATTATGCCAATCACAAATTTTGAGAATCTTTCGCGTTTCAGTGCGACTTGCGGTGCGGAAATTCCACGCTGGTTGCGCAGCCAACTCGAATGTTTTGGTGATGACAAGGAAGGCATACGTGAATTTGGCATCGATGTGGTTACTGAACTGTGTGACGATCTACTCAGCGGGGGTGCTCCCGGTTTACATTTCTATTCGATGAACCTCTCTCGAACTGTTACTCAGATCTGGAATAATCTTTCAATCTCCAATGGAAAAGCTGACTAAAAGCGTCGGCTTAAAAAAGATCTGTATTATGCGAGTTCCAAGAATTTACTGCGATGACAAGTTAGTATCCGGTGCTTCTATACAATTGGATAGCGAAACCGCCCATTACTTGATTAATGTGCTGCGGCTTAAACCTGAAAATGAGATTAATTTGTTTAATGGGGACACAGGCGAGTTTCGCGGAGTTATTACCACCGGGTCAAAGAAAGAAGTGGTAGTAAAAATTAATGAACAGCTATCGAAGCCATCAAGAAGTCCCCTGTATCTTCATTTGGCCCTTGGCCTTTCCAAGGGTGATCGTATGGATTATGCGATACAGAAATCTGTTGAATTGGGTGTTGCTGAAATTACCCCACTTTATACTGAGTTTAATGAGGTTAGATTCAAAGACATAGCTCGCCTACAAAAAAAAATTATACACTGGGAAAAAATAGCGATCGCTGCCTGTGAGCAATGTGGAAGCCATGGGCCACCGACAATAAATATCCCAGTAGCACTAAACGAGTTCCTAAAAAAGGAATCCAATGCAAGTCGGTTAGTGCTCGACAAATCTGGCGATAACAGCTTATCGGAAATTGCAAAGACAGAAGCTATTGACTTGGTGGTTGGTCCCGAAGGAGGCCTTTCCACCTTCGAGTTAAAGAACCTACAATCTCAAGGATATAAAGTCATTAACATGGGGCCCAGAATACTCCGCACTGAAACGGCACCCATAGCAGCTTTAGCAATATTGCAAAGCGGCTACGGTGATATGTAGCATTTGATTGTTATATGTGGTTCAAGTGCATTCAGCGGCTTAACACGGAGCGCTAAATGTGAATCGCGAATGGTCATAGTCTTAGTTTCTTTCTAAAAAATTGAAAGGGGTATTTCTCCTGATCAATATTCATTTTCTCCAAAATCGTTTGTTTCAAAGCGTAAAAACAGATTACCTATTAGAGTAGTTTAACTTTTGAATTACGCTCGAGATGTTCGTGTCAGTTTTTCTTAAGCTTCACTATAAAGAAATTTTATAAACAAAATACTACTTAAAGAAACGCCTTCCATGGCTTGAGAGAATCCCTATTGAGTAACAAATTCTGGATATGCCTCCATTCCACATTCCGAAAAATCGACACCTTCGTGCTCTTCTTCTTCGGAGACTCGAATACCCATTACCTTCTTCAGTGCAAACCACATTGCAAAGCTAGTGGCAAACACCCAGACGAAGATGGTAAATGCACCTATGATTTGCCCTGTGAAAGTGGACCCATCGTTAGTCAGAGGAACTATGAGCAAGCCGAACAAACCAACGGTACCATGCACCGAGATTGCACCCACTGGATCGTCAATCTTTAACTTATCCATGCCTAAAATGCTTAGTACAACAATCATCCCGCCAATGAAT
>JAQWQD010000062.1 GCA_029244985.1 Gammaproteobacteria bacterium
TTTATTTAAAATCCTCTATAAGGCTTCATTGCCGGTTTCACCGGTTCTTATGCGAATGGATTGTTCTAAATTGGTGACAAATATTTTCCCATCTCCAATTTGGCCTGTACCCGCTGCCTTGCAGATTGCTTCGATAGCTTGGTCCAATAAGTCGTCAGATACAGCTATTTCCATTTTGGACTTCGGCAAGAAATCGATTACATATTCAGCGCCACGATAAAGCTCTGTATGCCCTTTTTGTCGTCCAAATCCTTTAACTTCAGTGAGAGTTACCCCGCTAACCCCAATATCCGATAGTGCTTCGCGCACGTCATCGGCTTTGAATGGTTTTATAATTGCGGTTATCAATTTCATTATTCTTCTCCTGCGTTATTTTGGTGCGTTTTTGTTGGTCATGAATTGTTTTGGTGCAATGATTTTGATTCATGGGTTGCCTGAAAAACCATAGCAAGACGCCCAGCCAGATCTACAAAAGCACTGAAACCTAGTCATGCCTTAATCAGGACACCAAATTAGCACATGATCTCGATTCGGTTCATGAACCTGAGCATATTGGTGTACGAATTATTAGTTAAAACAGCAAGAAACGAACCAAGTTTTTGTAATTATAGGTATTTGTAAAAAAAGAAGAGTAATCACTCAAAAGGAAGGATTAGGTGAATGATTACCACTTCGGTGGGGAAGGGATTGCTTATATGGCAGCGCGGTGCTGAATTTTTTCCGGTAATGGAGAAGAGAGCCAGGCAAATTTCTATATCTGCACAACATTGAATCTCAACTATGCTACGAATAAAAATGAACCCTAATTGCAAAAAAAAAAGACCTCTAGGTGTTTAGACTTAGAGATCTTTTCTTAAAGATTTTTCTTATTCGAGTATTAGTCAGCAAATTACTCTAAGTAGGTCTACCTAGTTTTTACCAAGCGCGAGCAAAACGGACGGCCTGGATAGGCGATATTCGTCCACATGCTTGTTAAAAGAATTAGAGTGTTCATTATCTTCATTGTCGTAATAATTTGAGGTGAGGATTGGAGGCTTGTTAGTTTTTATGTCAAGCGACTGTCAAGATTATTCAGTGTGTTTTGTCTGATTTAATATGCTCTTGGTCTTTAATCAAATATTCAATTGAATCTCGTTTCTTTCCCCAGGTGGAAGCAAGCATTGATCCGCTTACATTGTGCCACACACTGAAAAGCGCACCGGGCAGTGCAGCAGTCGGAGAAAAGTACTGTAGCGCCAGCGCGACGCCTAATCCAGAGTTCTGCATACCAACTTCGATCGCAATAGTATGGCTTTGTTTTAGATTGAACCCGAAAAGTCTACTTACAAAAAACCCACTAGCTAACCCAAGGCTATTATGAAGAATCACTGCTACCAAAGTTAGTAATCCAATATCTACTAAGCGCTCTGAATTTAATGCAACAACAATTGCGATAATACAAAGTATTAATAGGATTGAAAGCGAAGGGAAAAACCTTTCGAATTTTACAACTTGAGTTTGGAGTAAGTGATTTACAATAACACCTGCGAAGACTGGAAGAAACACCATTTGCATAATGCTTAGTAACATTCCATGAGTGTCGACACTGACCGTTTCAGATAGATAAAATGCACATAAGAAAGGTGTGGCGAATACCCCGATCAATGTTGATGCCATGGTCATGGATATTGATAAGGCCACATCACCTTTCGCAAGATAAGTCATTACGTTTGATGCAGTTCCACCGGCACAACTTCCAACTAGCACCATACCTGCAGTTAACTGATTCGAAAGTTGTAACATGCCGGCAAGCGTTAAAGCTAGAATAGGCATTAAAAGAAACTGTAACAAAACGCCAATAAAGACTGCCTTTGGTTCTTTGCTAATTCGTTTAAAGTCTTTCTGAGTTAAGGTAAGGCCCATCATGAACATGACTACGGTCAATAGAGGCACTATTGCTTCTTCGAAACTACTCAAAAAATCACTAGCAACAAAGGCAATGCAAGATATGCATAACGCCCAAACGGGGAATAATTGATTAAAGCGTGTCATAAATTAATGTTTGTCCAGAGCGCATACGATTGCTACAAATAGTCATCGTTCCTGTAAGCTATTCCTTAAATGGTTGTGCTTCGCAGGTCAAAAGGAAGTGCCGATATAAGGTAGCCAGTTTTAGTCTTAAACGGCGTACTTTGTGATTGGTGCCGATGACTCTTAAGAGAGACTCGTTTGTGCCCGGTAGGCCACTAGTCAGCACTGGCAGCATCTATCGCTCTAACTGTATAGGAACAACAATTAATAATGTGGAAAAGTCCAGCCATAATAGGTGGACTTTCCAGTCGACTGTTTTAGACATATTTGTGTCCAATTGGCGTCCCATAAAGTGGTCAGCCCGCGCTTGTCCCTTAATGGACTTCATCCGCCAATGCTTTTATGCTTCTGCAGGAGTAAAAGCTCGAAATACTTCAAAATTCATGCCCTATAAGCTAGGAACATAAGATGAGAAAAACAATTCGCTGCCTAATGAGCTTAATTCTTCTATCTTGGATATCGAATGGCTATGGTGCGTCAAACGCATGTGAGGCTGATGGTTTGGTTGAATTCTTATGTGGGCCTGTTAGCCCAGAAGATTTAGCACAGATTCCAGGCACTCCCTGGATAATTGCCTCTGGAATGGAAGACGATGGCTATCTGTATTTTGCCAATAGCGAAACCTTAAGCTCTGCTGCAGTTTATCCCGTCGCAGATGCGCAGCATCAATTAGATAATCGATACCGTGAATGTCCTGGGCCATCTACAGTGGGGTTTCGACCTCATGGAATAAACTTGGTGGTGGGGAATAATGGCATTCATTCGCTACTGGTTGTTCGTCATGGTTCTCGTGAGTCTATTGAGGTGTTCGAAATAGAAGAAACTGCCAGTGCGCCAATAATGACTTGGATCGGTTGCGTGATTGCGCCGGCCGATGTGGTTTTTAATTCCGTGGTGGCTACGCCTGATTCGGGTATGGCCGCTACTCATATGCAACTCCCTATGGGTGCTATTTATGAATGGGGGTCAACTTCAGGCTGGCAGAAAGTGCCAGGGAGCGATAGCGCAGGGCCAAATGGTATTGAGATTTCTGCGGATGGAAACTGGTTTTATGTCGGGGGCTGGGGAACTCGTTCGATAATCAAATTGTCTCGGGGTCAAAGTAATGTCGTAATCGATTCCGTGTCCTTGCCTCATCATGTGGATAATGTGCGCTGGGCCACAGACGGCTCGCTGTTAGCTGCTGGCCACGTGGGACCCGAGGCGAGCTCAATAATTGCTTGCCTCTCTCAACAGCAGTGCGAAGGCGTCTCGACCAGGGTAACTCGTGTCGATGTAAATAATTTAACGGCGCGAGAAATTATTAATTATCCATCTAATTCTCGATTCTTGTTAGGAACAGTCGCGATTGAAGTAGGAGACGAAGTTTGGGTTGGTGGTATAGCAGGTAAGGACCGCATTGCTCGTTTCGAATATAGATAAGTTATTTTATTTCGAACCTTGTTACTATTACATCTTATGAGAAAATTTAGTGAGTAAATCTAAGGAAGAGATCGTTACAGAGATCGTAAATTTATATAAAGAGATACCTGGTCCTCTATTAATAATATTGCATGCTGTACAGGCAGAGTTAGATTACATACCTTCTGAAGTAGTGCCATTGATAGCAGAAGGGTTGAATTTATCTAGGGCAGAAATTCATGGTGTTATTAGTTTCTATCATTTTTTTCGAATCCGCCCGGCCGGGCGTTATATCGTGCAAATTTGTCGTGCTGAGTCTTGCCAGGCAATGGGAAGCCGGCAGCTAGAACTTCATGCTAAAAACTCTCTAGGCGTCGACTATCACGAAACTACTAAAGACGGATTGATTACTCTCGAGCCTGTTTATTGTTTGGGTAATTGCGCTTGTTCTCCAGCTGTTCGTGTTGGTGATAAGATACATGCTCATGTAGGGGCCGAATCCTTCAATACCATAATTTCTGAATTGGCTTTGGAGAAGCTTGAGGTTCAAAACTAACAATGCTCACATCCACTATTAAGGTATTTGTGCCGCGAGATACTACCGCTTGCTCGCTCGGATCTGACAAAGTCGCAGATCAGTTGCAGCAGCATTTTGTTACTTCCAACGTTCCTGCTGAAATAATCAGGAATGGCTCTCGGGGGTTATATTGGTTGGAACCGCTAATTGAAATAGAAACCGAAGCTGGACGATTTTCGTACGGACCGATTAAGCCAGACGAAGTCTCAGAATTCATTGCAGCAAAATGTTGGGAAATTAACGATCAATACGATAAGTATTTAGGACTAACAGAAAATATCCCCTATTTAAGGAAGCAGCAGCGTATAACTTTTGCAAGAGTTGGCCTT
>JAQWQD010000014.1 GCA_029244985.1 Gammaproteobacteria bacterium
CATCGAGGTTCAGCGCAAGATAATCCGAGTAGCAACGAGGTTTTTCGCGGATGTCGGATATCGTCGAACTAATATTGCAGATATTGCAATAGAGTCAGGAATTGGGAAAGGTTCTATATACCTGCATTTTAAAAGCAAGAAAGAACTGTTCCTTAGCTGTCAACTTGCAGAAGAGCTGGTAATTTTGCCGCAGTTAAAAGCTATTGAAAAATTACCAAAAAAGTCCAAGCTCTCAGCCTATCTTGAAAATAGCCTAACCTTCGCGACTAAGGCACCGCTAACCAGGGCTCTTTTGTCCAGGCCACAAGATTTTGCCACAATGCTCGAAGATACTCGTGCCAAGAGTCTTATTGTGGAAGGTTATAGATACATAGCAGAAGAATATATTAATCCAGTAGCAAAGAATTTAGACGTAACTGAACAGGAAACTCTTGCAGCAGTTATTAGCATGGTAGTTACAGCCATTCACTATGTACCCCAATCGATATTTGATACTTCTGGACTAGAAACGAAAGATTTAATTCGAGTTCTTAGCAAAATAATTGATCAAGGCATACAAAATACAAGCAGTATTTAATCAAGGGGAGACGTGATGGAAAAAGTTCTTTTAAAGCTCACAGAGTTATTTGGGAAAACGCCCAACGTCATTCTTAACTATAAGAAACAAGTACTGACCGGCTTGGTGATCATCTCAGTATTTTTGTTTTATGGGATTTTTAGTCTTACCGTTTTCGATATGTCTTCTGACAGTTTTTTAGAGGAGGAAAATCCAGCACAAGTTGCGCTTGATGAATTTCGTAGACAATTTGGCGGCGATGATTCTGTCTTCATAATTTATTCTCCAGAAGACGGTGATGTCTTTTCTCGTGAATCTTTGACTGCAGTCCAACAACTAACCGATGACCTTGTTAACTGGAGAGACTTAGACAGAAGTGAATATCCTGAAATTCCATGGGAAGAGCTATCCCATGTTCGCAGAATCCAATCCCTTGCAAACATCCGCGTTCAAGAAAGTATAGGCGATACATTAAGATCCGATAGGCTGATTCCTAGACAGATACCTACCAGTGAGGCTGACCTCCAAGAACTCAGAACTGAGGCTTTAAGTCAACAAGACTATGTAGGCGCTTTTTACTCCGAAGACGGAGAGTACGGCGCAATACTCGTCCAGACAGACTTCGGAACAATCCCAGTAGAAGGATATGAATCTGTCGTAGATATTGCTGGCATTGAGCTGGATGATGGCTTTGCAAACTTTGATCTTACTTTTGATGACAATGCTGTTGTGCAAGACGTTGAATTTCAAGACACCGACCAGCTTGCTTACTTTTCTTTTGATGAGGCCTTAACTGCAGTTTATCAAAAATATTCAAGTGAACTAAGCTTTTATCCGGTTGGCACTCCGTCCATGATGGGACAAATGCAAGGCGTACTCAATCAGATGGCAGTGCTGGGCACCCTGATGGTATTAATTTTTTCTCTCCTCTTATGGGTGTTGTTCCGTTCCGGAAGCGCACTAGTCTGGCCGATGGTCACCATAGCACTTAGCGTAGCTTGGTGTTGGGGAATAACAGTTTGGATGGGCATTACTGTGTCTACAATGATCGCGTTAACAGTTCTGCTTATTTTTGCAGTAGGGATTGCTGACTGCGTCCATGTGATGAGCGCTTATTTTAGTTTCAGGCGCGACGGACAAGAACACTATATCGCTCTTTCGCACGCTTATGAAAAAGTAAGCTTGGCGATCTTGCTTACGACACTCACTACATCCGCAGGGGTATCAGTCCTCGCGACCTCAAATTTAGAGCCAATCAAAGTTTTTGCCCTTATGTCAGCTCTCGGGGTCATTCTGGCTTTCTTCTTTACCATGGTGCTCTTGCCAGTCCTTTTAGATCTCTGGCATCCAACTGCGGTTGGAAGTGAAGAAAACCCTAGCCTGGCTGATAGATTAGGCGCCAAGTGGACCTCTATAAAATCTAAGAAAAAATTGATCATCGCAGCTAGTACGGCGCTTCTTATTTTTGTTTCGCTGGGTTTACTATTGGGAGCGTTTATTAATTTCGTGATCGCCCTAACTTATTGGATAATTAACTCTCAACGAGAAATACTTGCTCGAGTTCCTGCAATTGTTCAGCGATCACCCTACCTAATATTAGCTATCTTTGGTTCCGGCTTTATCCTCTGCGCATATGGCGCAACTAAAATCTTAATCGATACAAACATCGCCGAGATGTTTAGGGCGGACCACCCATTGTCTATCGCTGTAGAAGTGGTCGACCAGAACATGTCTGGCGCTCAGAACATGGAAATAATGATCGATACCGGGGTAACTGACGGCATGCTTGATTCTGAATTACTTACCGCAGTTGATAATCTGCAGACCCGGGTCGAGAGCCGCTACCCTGAAATTATTGGGCGGACTAATTCCCTCGCTAATATTGTTAAAGATACAAACCAAGTCATGAACGAGGATAATCCAGAATTTTATAGAATTCCGGATTCAAACCAAGCGATTTCACAATTACTTTTTATGTTCAACAGTGCGAACCCGGAAGATCGCAGAAATCTTGTGTCAGATGATTACAGCCGATCACATATTAGCGTCACCGCACGAAATTTAGGCTCTTATGAATACAAGGAACTCTTTGACGATATTTCATTAGATGTCCAGGAAACTTTTGCGGAAATTGAAACCGACTTTCCGAGTCTAGATGTGAATTTAACAGGAACTATGGCAACTCTTATGGTAATGGCTGATGAAGTAGCAACCTCTCAATTTAATAGCTTCGCCTTAGCTCTGCTCATAGTTAGCATAATTATGGTTATTTCACTGGGTTCTTTTAGAGGCGGCATGATGGGTATGGTGCCCAATGCAATACCAGCTTTTCTGGCCTTCGGTTTAATGGGCCTTTTTGGTATCCCCTTGGACACGGACACCCTATTAATAGCGCCTATAATTTTAGGTATAGCTGTAGATGATACTATTCATTTTATGACCCACTACAGAGTAGAGTTAAGCAAAACAGGAAGCATAGCCGCAGCGCTAGAGAGCGCAATAAAGGAAGTCGGACAAGCCGTGATGTTTACCACAATGGTCATAGGGCTTGGATTTGCCGTACTAAGCTTTTCAGATTATCTAGGGATGGCAAAGGTTGGCTTTTTTGGCTCAATGGCAATATTTGTTGCTCTGCTTTGTGACCTATTTCTCATTCCAGCAATGATTATAATTTTCAAACCAAAATTCGGCGTGAAAAATGTAGACACCAAAATTGATTTCCAGGGGGTGACTGTATGATTGCAACAAACTTACGATTATTGATTGTCTCGATATTTTTGGGAGCTTGCTTTAGCAGTATTTTTGCTCAAGATCTCACTGGTTTTGACATCATGAAATTAGTAGATGATGCTCAGCGCCAATCTAATGACTCTTCGTTCAATAGAATGCAGCTTTCGAGCTGTAAATTTGGTGTTACCAATGGACGCATAACCTGCGCAGACAGACCTCGAGTTAAATCCCTGGAATCTGTGGCAAAAAACTATGGGCCGGAACTAAAAGATACCAAGAGTGTCACGGTCACATTGGAGCCGGCTGCGGAACGTGGTATCGGTATGCTCAGCTATACATATGATGAAACTGACCGCGACAACGAAACCTGGCTCTATCTTTCCGCACTTGGAAGAGTAAAACGCCTAGCGAGTGGAGATTCAGATGAAGAAACTGAGCCCGCATCGCTATTTGGCTCTGAATTTACTACTGAAGATACTGAAACAGGAAAACTCGAAGAGTATACTTTCAATATTCTAGAAGAAACGACAACAGCCGGTCGAGAAGTTTGGAAAGTGGAAATGATCCCAAATGAAGAGAGGGCGAAGAAGACTCGTTATTCCCGACAAGTGCATTACGTGGACAAAGAAAGACATGTCGTTTTGCGATCGGAAATGTATGATCAGTACGAGAAAGAAGTTAAAAGACTCATGGCTTCAAGAGTTGAACTTGTGAATGATATATGGATGTCGCGCTCATTAACCATGATGAATCTCGTTACCAACCGTTTGTCTAATATGGCATTTGTGGAAATTTATACTGATTTAGACATTGAAGACGAATTTCTAAGTCAACGCACGCTTACCGACGCAGCCTATCGAGAGACAGAATTAGAGAAACTTCGGGCTCAACTTAATTAACCTGGAATTACTAACTTAATATGTCGCGCTTCTGCAAAAGAGCCGGCTTAATTCTGATGTTCGTCGCTCCAATAGCGTACTCTCAACAGAATGAGCAGTCGAACCTCGAAGACGAAGCTTTATTAAGCGACGAGATCATCTTCGATGATAATCTGTTTGATAGCGTTTTTGACGAACAACCCAATAACGGTCGAGATTCTTGGTTAGAAGGTTTTACCTTCAGCGTCAGCCAGCAGTTCTATGGTCAGGTTAATAACCACTCCGTAGAACCACTGCCAGGTTTCTCCTTTCCGCGTGAAGCAGAAATGGAAAACAATCGATTAGGCATAAATATTCGGTATCAAAATGGCTTTGCGCCAGGGTGGTTAATTCAAGCAAGCGGGCAAACGCGGACATACTGGAAACATGACTATGAGTACGAGGCTAATAATAAAAATATTGACGCTGAGTACCGTATAAATGAATTTTTCCTACAGCGAAGTTTCGATCAACACAGCATTAAATTTGGACGACAGACAGTTGTTTGGGGAGAGACTGTAGGCAACTCGGTTCTCGATGTGATTAATCATTTTGAATTCAGAGACCTCACTATCATCGACATCGAAGATGCCCGTCTCAATCAGTGGATGGTCGTGTGGGATTATTTTGGAGAAGGGAGTAATTGGTCCAGCTTTATAAATCTTTATCCGGAATTTAATCCAGCATCTGTCCGCGGCAGCCCTTTTTTCTTCGAACCTGAATTCAATCTCACAGACTACAAAAGAGATGGAGAAGCTCTTGCAGAAGTCGGCACCCAGTGGAGAAAATCATTCGACCGGAGCGACATCAGCTTTATGGCGGCCTATCTTTATGAGAACCAATTACGCTATGAAGACCCGGTTTCTGGCATCGGTGATGCAGTGGCAAAGAAGAACGATTTTTTGTTGTTGGGATTTAGTGCCAATCGCGCAATCGGCCGCCTACTGCTCAACTTCGATTTAGCCTTTAGTCACAATGTACTGGCAGACAGCTTCAATTTTCCTGGAACAACTGCCCTCTCCTCGCCACTCGACTTAAAGAAAGATCAAATTGGCACTTCGTTTGGCTTTGAATGGGCGGTAGATAATGAGCAAAGTTTGAGCTTGGGTATTCAGGCACAGAAGATGCTGGACGAAGACGAAGGTTTGTTGCCGGGGCAGCAACTCTTCAACGAAGGGGTGTTCGGTAGCTGGCTAGTGCGGTACAGCAATATTCTGCTTAATAGCGACCTTACGCTGTCGTCTACGTTGCAAGGTGATCTTAATGGGGATTCACTATTAGCGCTACTTGGTGTCAACTACACAATCAATGATAATTGGGCGGTAGATGCACAGATCATTAGCATTAATGCAACTAGCGATTCCGCTTTGGTTTTCTTTGATGAAGACCTGCGGGTCGGTATGACAATAACTTATTCGTATTGAACTAGTTCTTTAAAGGCCGATCGAATACTTCCTTTTCAAATTCCCCTTCCCAAATTGCCACTGCTGTAGATACTGAGAGATCACCACCAACATTAACGCTGGTACGCAACATATCTAGAGGCCTGTCGAATGCGAGAATAAAGCCGACTACAGCCGCATTCTGCTCTGGCGACATACCAATAGTATCCATTACAGCCGCAATCAAAAAGAGGGAGGCGCCGGGAACTGCTGCAGTTCCAATTGAAACCAAAGTCGTTGAGCCAGCAATTAGCGCATAGTCGGCGATAGTAAGGTCGATACTAAAAGCCTGAGCTGCGAACACAGAAACAATACCAACATAAAGCGCGGTGCCATCCATATTAATGGTGGCACCTAAAGGCAATACAGTTGAAGCAACTACAGGCTTAATGCCTAAATTTTCTTCAGCACAAGACATTGAAATAGGTAGTGTCGCGGAACTGGAAGAAGTAGAAAACGCCATTAACATAGCGTCACGTGCCCCACGAAAGAATGCCAATGGAGATAGATGAAGCATAGTTCTCATAATGATTACGCCGTGCATTAAAACCATGTGCGTAAAACATCCAATAACCACAGCTAGCGCTAGTGTTAACACATCGAGCAACGCACCTACTCCGGCGGTGCCAGCTAATTGAGCAATTAACGCAAATGCCCCAAAGGGTGCAACTTCCATAATCCAATGAGTAATGCGCAACATAGCTTCTGCCGCTGCTCCCATAAAATCAGCAACTGGTTTTCCAGTTTTACCTATAGTGAGCAAGCTAACGCCTATAAGAAGCGCGAAGAAAATAATCGCAAGAATATTGCCTTCTGCAAAAGCTGCAAAAGGATTATCAGGCACGATATTCATTAATCGCTCACCGAGGGGCACCGTTTCCTGCACTGCACTGGGAGCTACTGCAGCAAGATCCACACCAACACCTGGCTGCAATAGCGCCGCAAGAGTTAAACCAATAGTGATTGCAACCAGGGTGGTCGCTAGATAGATAGCTAGCGTCCTTACTCCTAACGAACCAAGCTTACTCGGATCACCCATAGAAATGACACCGGACACCAAAGTCACAAATACAAGCGGTACGACAACCATCCGAATCAGTCGAATGAATAACTCACCGATCCAAGCGATGGCAGTTACCCCATTTCCCCAGACTACACCAAGTATTACACCAAGAATCATGGCGCCTAGAATTCTTTTCCAGAGTGCTATCTCAAACCACATAGCCATAAAACTGTACCTTTTTAAGTATTTTAATTTCTCTTAATAGACCACAGAGTGGCATCATGACCATTTTGTGCTTGCTAGGAGACTATAGAAATTCATACCATAGTGCTAGTAATTAGCGATGTAGCAGCGGATTGAATAAATGACACAGTGGATTGAAGGTAAAGTCTCAGAAAATATTCATTGGACTGAAAATCTATTCACATTAAAGATCGATGCCGACGTAGATACGTTTACCGCCGGGCAATTTACTAGTCTCGCTCTAGATATTGATGGAAAACGTATTGCGCGCCCTTATTCTTATTTGAGCTCCCCTCAACAAAGGCCTCTTGAGTTTTTCTTTTACACAGCTACTGATGGCATGCTTTCGAATGCCCTGGTTAAATTAGAAAGAGGCGACAGTGTTTGGGTAAAACAACAATCAAATGGGTTTTTTGTACTGGACGAAATCCCGGAATGCACAGATTTATGGCTGCTTGCAACGGGGACAGGCGTGGCTCCCTTTTTCTCAATCCTTAATACTGATGAGCCATGGCAGCGTTTTGAAAAAATTGTACTCATTCATGGAGTAAGATCTTTAGCTGACTTATGTTATCAAGAAGTCATTCAATCATTGCAAGAAAAATACAGAGGGCGCTTTTATTTCCAAGCATTCGTTAGCCGGGAAATTGTGGAAGGAACAATTAACGGACGAATTCCAATCACATTAGAAGATGGTTCCCTCGAAAATGCTTTGGGATTAATGCTCGATGTTGAGAAGTCTCACATTATGATGTGCGGGAATCCTGATATGATCAAGGATTCTGTAGAAATTCTGAAAACCAGAAAATTTACTAAAAACCGCCGTCGTTCACCAGGGCACATCACTATCGAAAATTATTGGTAAGCTATCGTTAACTTACATCCACATTTTTTTAAGCTTCAGCAATACTAGTTAACATCTTTGCACTACTGATATTTTGAAGGCATTCTGCGGGCCTGGGTAAGTTTTTCGAATTGTACACCAATATCAATAAGCAGCTGCTCTTGAAAGGGAGGAGCAATCAAGGTCAGTCCAATAGGACGACCATTCTTTTCATAACCCATAGGAATGGTCAAGGCAGGATAATTTGCCAAGGCCGCGATTCCAGCTTGATGATTATTAACACCGACTAGCACATCTAAATTTGATTCTATAAACGTACGATCCAATATTTCGCTTCCCCAAGCTTGAAGCTCAGCCCGTAATTCTTCTAGCTCTGTTTCGTTGTAATTGAGCTCAGTCATCATATCAATCAACCCCTGACCATAAGGTGCTCGAACTTCAAGTTCAACATTATTGAATGCTTGTAATTCGGTAATTGAAAGAATATCAACCTGATCCGCAGCATTTTTACTCAAATAAAGCGCCAGATCTCTCACCATTTCGGCACCCAGGAATTCAGTAAATTGAGGTTGTCTTGAAGGATTAAAACTAAGATCGATAAGCTCAGCATTATTTGCGGATAAAACACTAAGGGCATTGTTGTAAAAGGTATTATCAGCATACCGATCTATGACACCTAAGCGTTTGTCAGCCAGACTCGTTTCCCGATAAATCAACTGCAGATCATCACTGATCAAAGGCATCGCCAAATCATTTTGATCATATCCCGCCATCGAGTTAAACAGCACCACAACATCTGCAACTGAGCGGGTCA
This sequence comes from Gammaproteobacteria bacterium, assembly GCA_029244985.1. Classification (GTDB taxonomy): domain Bacteria; phylum Pseudomonadota; class Gammaproteobacteria; order Pseudomonadales; family Pseudohongiellaceae; genus UBA9145. The sequence continues at coordinate 8,550 of JAQWQD010000014.1, forward strand.
TTGGTCCTGCCGTATCTAAACTCGCTGAAATTGGCACCACTCCCGTTCTGCTTAGAGACCCGGTCGTAGGTTTTAATCCCACCAAAGAATTTGCGCTTGCGGGAGACAAGATCGAACCAGAAGTTTCTGAACCAACGGCGACTGTTGCATAGTTTGCCGCCGTCGATGCCCCACTGCCAGCACTGGAGCCGCCAGTCCCGAATTCAAATCGACCATAGGGATTTAATGTTTGCCCGCCCATTGCGCTATAACCTGATGGGCAATCATTGCAGAAAAAATAAGCCCACTCACTCAAGTTAGCTTTTCCAATAACTATTGCACCCTTCTCCAACAAACGCTCGGCAATGAAAGCGTTATCAGTATAATTTTCCTGCAGCGCCACTGCACCCGCGGTAGTGGCCATACCCTCGACGCCAATATTATCCTTAAGTAAAACCGGAATCCCGAATATTGAATCCAGGGGAGTTCCATCACTGGCCTGATGTATCTCATCCAGCTGTCGTGCTCGATTTATAGCATCAGGATTGAGCGCTATAACACCATTAATAGCTCGCTGATTATCTGATTCAATTTCCCTAATCCTAAAGATGTAAAAAGTCACTAATTGCTCATAGGACAAATCCCCTGCATTCACAGAATCCTGAATCTCACTGATAGATCTATCAAGAATCAGTGGTTTCAACGCTACATAATCTCGTTCAGAAAAATTTGCCAGCGAATCTTGAAAAGGAGACCAGAGTGAATTCTTATCCAATACCTGTGAATTCAGCAGCTTGAAATGCATGCTGTTATTCTCATGCCGCGCTAATTGAGCTAGGTCCTCCGTTTCATCATAAGCCTCCCAACGCATCTCATCTTCTGCTGCTACATTTAACGCAGAATAAAAACTCAATAAAAATTGAAGCAGATAGATCAGAGAAAGTATATTTTTTTTCATGTGTCTCAGACTGCAGTTACAGAGAAGGTTTTCCCAATCGGTTACTCATGTCGCAGAGCCTCAACAGGATCCATGTCCGCGGCCCGCATGCTGGGGTAGATTCCAAAGATCACGCCAATCATGGCAGATATTGAAAAGGCGAGAATTGGTGCTATTGGGGTAACAATTGTGGTCATACCCCAGAAGGTAGAAATAATGAATGGAATGCTGATACCCAACACAACCCCAATTAATCCGCCGACGCCGGAAAGAATTACGGCCTCAATAAGAAATTGCGCAATGATATCTTTCCTTTTAGCGCCTAAGGCTCTTCGAATCCCTATCTCTCGAGTTCGTTCAGTGACGCTAGCTAACATAATATTCATGATGCCTATACCACCCACCAGCAAAGAAATTCCAGCGATAGCACCGGCGACTATTTGATCCCTTAATGCACTGGCTTCCGCTTGCCGCAGCAAGGCAAGTGGCACCTCAATCGAGTAATCCTCATCCTTGTGTCTTCGCTGAAGAATCTGGTCAATAATCTCACCGACCTCAATCACCATTTCCTGATTGTCCACCTGAATAATTGCTTCATGTAATTCAACAGTTTCAGACTCCATCCCGCCGGCAGTTTGCCGAGTAGTGGTTTCACCAAAACGACTCTTTGAAGCAGAGAAAGGTATAAAAATTCTACTCGGTGCAGAATTTGAGCTTCCAGCTTGGTTTTGACCTAGATTTGAAAAGCCTTCGGCTTCCATGATACCTAATACATTATAATAGTCGCTGTCTATCTTGATGGATTTTGCTATTGGGTTATCTATGGGGAAAAGTACATTAGCAACTTCATCACTAAGCACTACAACATTAGCATGGTCTCGTAATTCGGTTTCACTAAAAAACCTCCCGGCACGAAGATTGTAATTTCGCGAAGAGGGGTAATCGACAGCAGTACCAACTACATCAGTATTCATCGATATACCGAGGTTCCAGACATTCTTTTTAACGATGCGTGAAGCGATCACATTTGAGACGCCCGGTATAGTATCTCGAATTGTTGTAATGTCGGCCTGGGTCAATCCATACACAATCGCCTGTGGAGGACCAAAACCGCTGTTGCTGTTCTCTTCCACTTCCGCCGGTTTGACGCTCTTTAACAAAATATTTGTCGCACCAAGATCACGAAACTGCTGTTGCGCTTCAAAACTGGCACCTTCACTTACAGCAAGCATAGCGATTACCGCTGCAACACCTATGACTATACCTAGAACTGTTAGCAAGGAACGCAAACCGTGAGAGAAAATACTCTTAATCCCTACCTGAGTAATTTTCTTAAGACGAGTAGTAGTGAATTTGGATCTAGAATTAGATCGAGAAAAAGAAGCTGATGGCTGACTTATCGGATTAAGTGTGAATTCGCTCATCACTCTCTACTCGTCCGTCCTTCAGTTTAATTTCACGTTTAGAATGCTCTGCTAATTCATCCGAATGAGTAACTAAAATCAACGTTTTCCCCTGATCATGAAGCTCGTCAAACAAGGTAAGAATTTCTGCCCCAGATTTCGAGTCTAGATTACCTGTTGGTTCATCGGCTAGAATAATCAGCGGGTCAACTGCCAAGGCCCGAGCAATAGCTACTCGTTGTTGTTGCCCTCCAGACAGTTCAAATGGTTTATGATCAACTCGATCTTCCAGGCCCACTCGTGCCGCAAGGCCCATCGCAATCTCATGACTCTCAGCTTCAGTGTAGCCTTGATAAAACAATGGCATCTCAATATTTTCCAACACATCCAATTGTTGAATGAGATTATAAGACTGGAAAATAAATCCTAAGCGCGCTCCGCGTATAGTGGAGAGATCATCGTCTTCCATTTTAGAGGTATCTTCATCGCCTAAAAAATATTTACCCTGTGTTGGCTGATCCAGGCAACCTAGAATATTCATCAACGTAGACTTACCGCAGCCAGAAGGGCCCATTATCGATATGTAATCACCAGCATAAAATTCGAGAGTAATCCCATGCAAGACTTCAACTGATAAAGCACCCATATAATAAGTTTTTTTGATCTCTTGCAAACTAGCAACTAATTCACCCGCAAAAACATCTCGTGGGTTAACTGAAGAGCCATGATCAGAATTAGTTTCGATAACAGTCATAATGACTAAAGCTAGGGGAACAATACCCTAAGCGCCCATGTCTCTGAGATTTTGCTGTGGTGGGAGTAAGAGTACTTTCTCACCCTCGCGCAAACCGGAAGTGATTTCGATAAAAGATTCAGAAAATGTGCCTATTTCTACTTCTCGTCGTTCCGGACTGCCACCGGCATCAACATAGACAACTCGTTGTTCATCCCAATAAGTTACTGCCTGCACTGGCACATACACCACGTCCGCGAGGTTATTCACAAGAATTTCAACTTCAGAACTCATGCCAGGGCGCAACCAATCATGAATCCCATCAATCTTTATCGTAGTTGGATAAACTTTTAGATCTGGGTTCATGAAGGAATTTGCAGAATCAGCAACTACTGCTACTTTAGTGACCACACCCATTAAGTTTATATCCGGAAAGGCGTCAATTGAGACTCTTACTTTCTGACCAACCGCTACTCGCTGTACGGCCGATTCATGGATATTCGTTTTTACTGCCATTTCTCGCATATCAGGAATAGTAAGAATTGCTTGCCGTTCTCTTACTGTTGCGCCTTCTTGAATCGCTTCTTGTGAACTGCTGCCGCGATAGCGCATTTGATTCTGATCAGCAGCTCCATACACTACTAGCCCAGGACGTTGCGCGACAATAGTAGCCAACTCAATCTGCTCTTCTATATCTGCCAGCTTTACCCGTTCAAGATTGTATTTGCGTTCAGCAGAACTGAATCTGGCTTCTTCTTGGGCTTTTTCCGCGATATTTTCTTTAAGTTGACGCTGATAGGCCATAATAGCGTTCTCAAAGTCAGATAATCTCTGCTCTGCGTCTTTCGGAAACGTGTATTGAATATAAAGTTTAAGCGCCGTTTCTTTTTCAGCTTCCTTGTTGCGAGCCTTGCTCAGATTAAGCTCTTCCGCTTCTAATTCAGTAGGAGTAATAAACCCCCTCGCTTCCAAGCGCCGCTGACCCTCAATACGATCTTGCGCGAGTAAGTACTCTTCCTGTGACACTTGTAACTCATCTTGCAATCCACGCAGCTGCTGTTTGGCTTCGCCATCCTCCAATTTGTCCATGTCAGCATATTGTGTAAAATCCAGCTCATAGCGAATCGCCATATAGCTTTCATCCATTAATAGGGTCACCTCAGTATTAAGCGGCGTATCTGTAATAGGTTGCAGTCGCAACTTAGTGGTATCGGCTATAACAGGTCCATCTTCTACTGGATACCCTGAGACCGGTCTGTCAATACCAGGAACTCGGGCGCCACTAAAATCACCTCGACCTCCCAATCGCCCGCCTTGACTGCGACCGCCCCCAGGAAAGCCATCTTGGGCAAAGCTCTGCATGCGCTCCAGCATTTCTCCCGGCAACTCACCACCGTTTTCCGACATCATTTGTTGAATACGTTCGCGCACAGAAGGAGGCAAAGACTCTAGATCATTAGGGTCGAATGAAGGGGGGAGCGCTCGCTCTTCAACTATCACGGGAGTTCTTGTGTTAGTGGAGGGAAGTGCTGTGGCAACTGCCACCAAATCTGCAGCTTCAGCTTTTGCCAAGCGATCTTCAATATCAAGTTGCTGAATAATTTCTGCAACAAGATCTCCACCAAGAAATTTTTCAAATTCTAATCGAGCAAAACGCATTTCTTGACGGGCATCGTTTAACTCCGTCATGTTTTCATTTAACTGAATTTCAAATTGAGCTCTACGTTCAATGTAGGTTGCTTCAGCAGTTTCAACCGCGATTTCTTGGTTGAGTTGTTGATCAATTAAGGCAGCTTTATCTAGCTCAACCAGAACCAGTCCTGCGTCAACATCCTCAGGTGTTACCTGATAACCTTCTTCGACGATGTTTAAAATCTTAACCCCTTCTCTACCTTTGATACGGGACCGTATTTCTTGAGATTGCAAAGCCTCTAGAGAGCCGCCTTCAAGTACAGTAATCTCAAGGTCGCCCCGACGGGCCTCAAAAGTAATCGTGGTTCCTTGATCTGAATTTTCGCCGCCAAAAGAGAACAAAAAGGCAAGACCTAGAAATCCTGCTCCAGCTATTCCGTATTGGGTAGGTTTTTCCGCGGCAAGAAATTTATCACGCAGTTCCCTGCCTAATTTTTTTAGAACTTCAGGGGTTCTAGCTTTTAGTTGCCCAGCAATCGTTTTGTTATTGTGGCTCATTAATGCCTTCCTCCCACTGCCCAGAATCATCGACATAGAGCAAACCTACATCTCGCCAGAATTCTAACTTCGCAATATTATGTTCCACTATAGAGCTAACTAATTCAGTCCGAGCAGCAGTTAGGTCATTCTGTGAATCTACAGTATCCTGAATGTCGCCCAAACCTAACTCGGCCCTCAATTGGGCCTCTTCGACCCGACGCTCATTAATCTGAACACTTGTTACACTTATATCGTAACTTTTCCGCGCTTCATTCATTCTGCGCCAAGTGTCCACTACATCTAACTTGACGCTGTCTAATGTTAGCAAATAGTCACGGGACGAGGAATCGTAATCAATTAAAGCACGCCGATAGCTGTTGCGCTCAAACTTGGTATCAATCGGCAAATCTAAATCTAGCCCTGCGGTATAGATTGCATTCTCGAAATCAAGTTCACCAATGTTGCCATTATTTGCATCTGGAACAGCAGCAACCAAACTTAAATCTAACCCAGGGTTAAGCTGATTAGCCGCTACCTCAATTCTTCGCGCACTATCTTGCACACGGTCTAAAGAGCTATATAGATCCAGGCGTGTTTGAATTGCCATGTCAATTGCCTGCTCAAGACTAAGGTCTGGGCTATCCATTCCTGTCTCTGTAATTAATTCCATCTCATTATCATCAAGAACAATATTCTCATCTGCAGTAAGCCCAATAAGTATCTTGAGATTATCCAAACTGCGCTTGTATCGGGTTATGGAAGAAGTCCAACGCAGGTCTGCTTGCAATGCTGACTGCTCTAATCGACCAACCTCTAATAAGGTGGTTAAACCTTCCACTTGGAATGCTTGTTCTCTCTCTAGTGACAGATTCGTGGCATTAAGCCCAGCGAAGTTATTGCGCGCCGTTTCTCTATTTAACAATACGGAGTAATAATCGGACGCTACTCGCACCGTAAATAATTTTCTGAACCGGGTAAAATCACGTAGCCGATAAAGCAAATCACGTTCGGCTTGCATTAATACTTCAGTCTCAATGTCTACGCCGAAGTCACGAAGCAAGGGTTGAGTTATCGAACCTATTAAAGCGCTGGTTCCGAATTCACTGATATCGCCGCTTAAAAATCTTGTAAAATTATTCGTAAGGTTCACAGCAATGGAACCGCCACTTTTTAAAAAGTATTGCGCCCCTAAACTAGTATTGGAAAAAGTAGACTCAGAGTAATTAGTGCGATCCATGCCAGTAAGCGACTGCATATCTTGCACAAACTGGTCTTCAGCATCCCACTGATAATCACCAGAGCCTCTTGCTGAGAAAGTAGGCGTGTAACGATAGCGATCAAAAGTCAGAGCCAAGGCTTCGAGATACAATAATTCTTTTTGATTTTGGTAATCCTTGCTGTGCGCAAAAGCGAGCCCTAGAGCAGCATCAAGACTTAAAATACTCGCACCAATCTCACTATTGGCCTCATTATCGAGAAATTCAAAACTGGTATTATTAACCTCGAAACCTTCAAGATTAATTTCGCGAACTTCGTCCACAACGACCTGAGAAGTCATCCCAGGCACCATATTGGACTTATCTGCGATGGCATCATAGCTCTCATCGTCGGCGCTGGTCTTATGTGTAGACGCAGAGCAGCCGAGCATTAGACTAGTAATACTCAATAATATCAGAGGCTTATGATTTTTAAGTTCGAGCAAATGCTTAATTCTCAGTTTTTTACAAAAGATGTAGGATTATACGCTTGATTCTTCGCAGACAGTCTATTGTTAGCGTCTAGTTTCTGCTGTGAGCAGATAGACAACCATATGCTTTTCGGTATTTTTTCGCTTACCACCATAACGGATTTCAGGGTTTTAAGCTGATACTTCTAAAACCTGAAAGCATTATTTAGAATGACCGTACTAAGATAGATATTAGCTACAAATACGCGATATCAGCTTTTTAGTGAGCTTTTTATAACTCCAGCAAATAAAATCTTCACATCATTGATGTAAAAGCGAACCAAAACCAAAATGAAACTGAAACCCACATTGATAGTTGCTTTATCTCTAATTATTAGCGGGCTTAGTTACACAACTTTTTTATTACAGTCAGCAAACTCTCGCTTAGAAGACCAATTAGAAACAGCACTTGGCTATCGACAGCAACTGCAAGAGCAGTCTGAACTAAATATCCGACACCGCTTAGATTTTGAATCCCAACTGGAAAGTTTAGAAGAGGACTTATTAATATCCTCCTCGCAGCTCATCAGTCTGTCAAACGAGCTCGCTGAAGCAAAGCTACAAGCCAATCCAGATTACGAAGCGCTGCTGGCACAAGCCCGCAGAGAAGTCATTACCGCAAATGGTCGACTGGTGGAGCGCGGTCGCTCAAGTGGGGGATTTTCAGTGTTTTCTGATCCTGCCAGTACTCGCAAAATGGCGGAAGACAGAGTCGCTGGGCAGTATCTTAGCTATTTCGAGACTTTAGCGTTAAATCCAACCGAGATGGATAGCATGTACGAAGCCTTTGTAGATTTCAGCGACGAGCGCTATCAAATGCTAGGCCAACTTATAGCTGGGAATTTAACAGCTGATCAAGCAGCCATCATATTTGGGCCAAACGCATTGGTTGATAACCTGAAAGATAATTTAACCTCCGAACAAGCTGATGAATTAGGCGCTTACGATTTAATGATGAATCAGGATGCCTTTCGCCAAGTCTATGCCGGTATATTCGGGCAAGTTGGCGATGCCATTTCTGGGCAAATCCAAGACTATGTCATGGACGTAATTATTGATGAGTTATTCTCTGAAGAAAATAACTACGGTGCACTAGTGGCAGATAATGGCAGTATGACTTCTGCTTACATCGACAAACTCGATTCTTTTGATCGAGCACGAGAGCGTTTGGAGCCTAATTTAACCGCTGAGCAACTGTCCCAATTTGATCGTTTTGCAGAGAGTCAGTTCGGTACTGTAGATGTGGTGCTCGAAGCAAATACTGATGGCGAAGGCAAAGTTCAAATGAGAAACATGCGCATAAGCTCTGAGAGTCTGCCTAACTGAGTTTAATTAGACTGTCATAAATCGTCCTAAACAAAATAGAATGCAAGACCATATAATCGTAATATACTCGGTCGCAGCAAACTCAAGGGGTTTCATAATGATTAAACGCATTTTCCCATACGAATGGACTCGATGGATTCTCGCAATAGTGGCTTTGACCGGGCTAATAGCCTGCAGCGAAGCTCCTGAGATCGCCTCAACTGAAGCATCGCATCCTGCAGGCTACAGCAGAATCAATGATCCCAACGAAAATGACCCTCTGAATACCCATATTTATGAACTAGATAATGGTTTACAGGTTTATCTGACAGAGAATCACGAAGAGCCCCGGTTTTATGCGGAAATCGCTGTACGAGCAGGCAGCAAACATGACCCGGCTGATGGCACAGGTTTAGCTCACTACCTTGAACACTTATTATTTAAGGGTAATCAAAACCTGGGAACTCTTAACTACGAAGCTGAAAAACCCTTTCTTGATGAAATTGTCGATCTATATGAACAGCATTTCATGGAAACCAATGAGGCCCGTCGCGCTGAAATCTACAGCGAAATTAATCGCGCCGCTCAACAAGCGGCAGAATACTCCATCCCTAATGAAATCGACAAAATCTACAATTCTATGGGTGGAAGTGGACTAAATGCTCACACCTGGTACGAAGAAACAGTATACAAAATAGGCCTACCTTCGAATCGCATGCAGCAGTGGGCAGAATTAGAATCCGATCGATTCGTAAATCCTGTATTCAGGCTCTTTCATACTGAGCTCGAAACTGTCTACGAAGAAAAGAACAGATCGCTCGATAATGCCGATCGCATTATCGGTACAGCAATCGATGAATTACTCTATAAAGTCCACCCCTACGGACAACAACCTACGATAGGAACCGTTGACCATCTAAAGAATCCTTCTCTGGTTTATATTCAAAATTATTTCGACACTTATTATGTGCCCAACAATATGGGCATCTTTATTAGTGGTGATATAAATATCGAAGAAACAATTTCCTTAATAAATGATAAATTCGGCGACTGGGAAGCGAAGCCGGTTCCAGAAGTGGGTCCGTGGATCGAACCTCCACTGCAAGGCGCTGAGCGTCGCACCGTGCAATACCCCGGTGAAGAGCAAGTATCTATAGCTTTCCGTACGGCTGAGAACGGCCATGGGGATAAAGAAGCACTAATCCTGGTAGACATGATCTTAGATAATCGTACCGCAGGATTAATCAATCTTAATCTTAACCAACAACAATTAGTGTCAAACGCAGGGTCGTCTCCACTTTTCTTGAATGACTTTGGGTCGCAAAATTTGTATGGAGTACCCAAACAGGATCAAACCCTGGAAGAAGTAGAGCAGCTTTTACTCGCACAAATAGAGAACATTAAAGCTGGCGAATTTGAAGACTGGATTATTCCGGCCATTATTAATGACTTCAAAAAGAACGAAAAAGCGAGCTTAGAATTTAATACGGCCCGTGTAACTATGATGCGACAATCGTTTATCGAAGGCTCAGATTGGGATTACCACATTGCTGAAATCGACCGCATGGAGCAACTCGGGAAGCAAGACGTAGTCGACGTAGCCAATAAGTATTTTGGCGATAACTATGTCTCAGTTTATCGAATCGATGACCAACACGTTCTGCCTCCAGTCGAAAAGCCACAAATCGAACCAGTAAACATCGATCCAACCCGGCAATCAGATTTTGCGGCCAGCATATTGGCAATGGAATATGAAGAAATAGAGCCTTCCTTCGTCGAAGTAGATACTGATTATCGAGTAGTTGAATTTGCCGATGGTATTGAACTCTACTATGCGCCCAATCCGCTAAACGACCTTTTCTCATTCTCTATTAATGTCGAAGTCGGTACTGAAGAAAACGAAAAGCTTGGATTGTCAGCCGCACTTATGGATGTCGCTGGCACACAAACCCTAAGCAACGAAGAGCTGCAGAAAGAGTGGTATCGCATGGGGTCAGAATTCCGTTTTGGCTCAGGAGAAAATTCTTCAACTTTCGCAGTCTCAGGATTAGACGAACAATTCGAAGATTCCTTAGCACTAATGATGGAACTCATAAAAACTCCCTCAGCCGATGAACAAACACTGGAGCAGTTAAAAGGCATTTTGCTTAAGTCGCGAGAAGATCGCAAAAGCTCACCACCGGCTATCGCCCAAGCACTTTACCTATATAACCGCTATGGCGAAGAATCCCCCATGCTAGAAGCATTGACTGAGCAGGAGATTGTCGATACTGGACTAGATGAGCTGATGTCTTTGCCATCGAATTTACTCAACTACAAACAGACTATTGCGTACACAGGCTCCATGCCACTGGAAGATTTAGTGGAAGTTCTGCGTAGGCACCATGACATCGAAAGCGAATTGCAAGACACGCCAGATTTCAGATTCAGAACAGCACGCCAGGTAGATGAAACCGAACTTATGGTTGTCGATCAGCAAACTGCTCAAGCTCAGGTCCGTATCGAATTTGCCGATGGCGAATACACGCCTGATGACTCTGTTATGTCTTCTATCTACACAAATTATTTTGGCAGTGGAATGTCCAGTGTCGTCTTTCAAGAGCTAAGAGAATCTCGCGCACTAGCCTATTCTGCTCAAGCTCGTTATGCACAAGGCGGCCGCCTGAATGCCGAAAATCTGATGCTGGGAGCGATAGGGACTCAGACTGACAAGACTGTCGACGCGTTAGATTCTTTTATCGATCTTATCGACAACATGCCTTCTTCCTCAGAACGATTCGAAGAATCCGTCAATTCATTATTGAATCGTTATCGCACATCGAAGCTTAATTTCAGGGAAGTTATCGGCGCGATCAGAAGCTGGGAGCGTTTAGGTTTTGAAACTGATCCTCGCCGCGAGCGCTACCAGCAACTGCAGAATGCTAGCATTGATGAGTTGATTTCTTTCCAAGAAGAGCATATTAAAGATCGACCCAAACTGATTTCAATTGTAGGTGATCTCTCGATCATTAGTACTGAGGATCTTGAGCAATTTGGAACAGTAGAAGAAGTTCAGGTAGAACAACTATTCGCAGAATAGCGAGCGCTGAGCGGTATTACTATGGCAATACCGCTTTTATCAAAACCAGCAAATAAACAATCAATAGTAATGAGCACAAACATCAGTGCCCTCGCATTATCCGTCAACGGACTCAACAAAAGTTACGGATCATTCGAAGTCTTAAAAAATCTTGACCTAGAACTCAAGCAAGGTTCTATACTCGGCCTTGTAGGACTCAACGGCTCAGGAAAAACTACGACCATTGAGTGCATTCTTGGCTTACAAGAAGCAAACAGTGGCTCAGTCTCTATTCTCAATCACACCCCCTCAAAACTGCATGAGACTGGAGGAAAAATTGTTAGTATCTTCGACACTCCCAGCCTTCATCCGAATTTAACCGTTCGTCAAAGCTTAGAACATGCCGAACTATTGAGTGAAAATCTTGTGCGCACTCCTCAGCAAGTTGAAGAACTGCTCGGTATTGAAAAATATTCAACGTTTAAAATTAAGAATTTGTCGTTAGGCAATAAGCGCAGGGCGTCCCTCGCCCAAGCCTTGGTAGGCAATCCCGAATTAATCATACTCGACGAACCGTTTAATGGTCTCGATGCGGAAGGTGTCGACGATGTATTGGCCTTGATTCAACGCTTAAATAAAGATAACGGTACTACTTTTCTCCTTTCAAGCCATCAACTTCCCTACCTTGAGAGCATTTGCAGTCATATCGCCATTCTCCATCAGGGGAAAATTTTGGTTAATGACAACATCGATGATTTGCTCGCCAACACAAACCATAGCATTTTATTAAAAACGGAAACCGAAGCTACTGCAATAAAATTTTTAGAAGCCCAGAATGACATTACAATTATTAATAAAAATTCTGATGGCTACTTGGAGCTCTCTACAAAAGATGTACGATCTTCCGACTTAACCCGCCAGTTGGTCGAAAACCAGATTGCTGTCAGCGAATTAGTCCTAAAGCAAGCCTCTCTCGGTAATTTATTTCGAGCAATTACTAGCGAGGAATCAGCATGAATGGTTTTTTCGCAGCATTAAAATCAGAAATGTTCATTGCTCGGCATACCCATTCTAGCAAGCTTATCGTTATAGCCCCCGCCCTGATCATAATTTTACAGAACCTCTTATTATGGGTCACCACAACCGGGCAAGAGGCTCGTGACAATTTATTGGGTAATACGAGTTTCGACGAAGTAGTGAGTACCAATGCTTATGGTTATTTCGTCGACAGCATGAGTACGGGGCTAACCATACTTGGCCTTTTATTGACTGCCCAAGCCGCCTATAGTTTCAGCTACGAGAGAGATACCGGCTTAGTTAGACATCTGCTCATCCGCCGTGTCAGCAGAGCCGCTCTAATGCTAGCGAAATTGGCATACTTGCATTTGTTGGCGCTTATTTCATTTGTCGTGTCATTAATTGCGGCGTATCTATTCAGCGGCATGTTTTGGGAGTTTGGACCTATTGTGGAAGATGGGTTCGAGCTGATTAGTGAAGCCGATATTCTTGCTGAGATAAATACCGGCTTGCAGTTAGCTATGGCTCCTTTCCCAGCGGCAATAGCATTTGGCCTCCTTGTCTCTGTCTGCAGTCAATCCGCCACACAGGCCATTACTACGGCGTTAGGTGTCACACTTGCAGTAGACATTTTCAAATCCATGCTGGGAGACTATGCCAATTTCCTTTATGCCCGATTCCAACCATCCTTAATAGATGCTTCATATTTACAGGACGTCAGTCGCATTGTTCGCGGATACTCTGATGTACTGGTTGAGGAGGAAGTGCTACAAATGAATCTTTGGGTACCGATACCCGCAGTAATTATCTTTCTAGTTGTAATTTTTTTCGCTATTCATCGGAAGAATATTTAAGACGGGAAAATGCCAGTGAACATTCGCAGTAGATTGGGTTTAATAGTTTTATCTCTAATGGCAATCCAACTACCTGCCTGTGTTAGTTATGAGCCAGCAATCTTGATTCCCGCAATTGCCCTGTCAGCCGAAGAAATTCGCCTTAGTGAAGGTTTAGAATCAGATATACAGCTCGATTTTGGATTGGAACTCGGCATCAATGAAAGCGATTCACTGCTCAATGTAGAAGTCTTACCGGGAGTACGAGTAAGAAATGTCGCTGCTAACGGCGCTGCCCATTCAGCAGGTATCCAAGTAGGAGATATTATTCTTTCTATTAATTCTTTGGAAACGAATCATCCGGATACCGTGCTGGCAATTCAACAGCGCTCTGCGGAAGCAAGTTATGAATTTCAGATACAAAGAAACACGCTGGTATTTGCAGCTTCCGTAATCGCTAGATCGATTAATGAGAATGCCGGACCCATTGAATTATTCCGTATTGACCCGATCGCTACGCGCGCGGGTTACCGGACGGAGCTAGTTACTATCGGCATAGAGCAAGAACTTGCTGCGGCCAGGGTGGTAGAGTTATTTCCCAACAGCCCGCTACCACAAGCGCAGATTGAGCAAAATGACTTAATCCTGGCACTAAACGGTGTTTACTTAAATTCTGCCCAAGATCTGGTCACACGTTTGGTTAGGGATCATGAACTTGGAGAAGAAGTTATATTGACGATCTATGATGGCAATGATGTGATTGAACAGTCGGTGCGCCTATGGGATCCAGGCAGGCGCGTGAGTCGTATCAATCTTGGCCCACTCTTACAATACGAATCTGTATTAAACCCCGCTAGCGAATCTTTTTCTCTTTTGGATTTGTGGCTGTTTGCAGTTTACAGCTACTCCCGGATGGAGGGTGAGCGATCACATAGTATTTTAGGTCTTTTTAATATTACTAGCGATTACGGCGAACTTACTGAACTAAATGAATAAAATTGGGCATAATTAGACTCAACAAGATTTGCAATGCAACTTATAAAAATTTCACAAGACAATGTTGGCAATAAGTAATTTCAAAGCATTAAAACGACTCCTATTATTGTTCAGCGCTGTACTTGCGCCTGCAGGTTTTGCTCAAAATAATTACGTCGCCTTCGAGCTCAACAGAGAGAACAATTGGGACCAACTAATTACTGAAGACGTCAACGGAGATGGTGCCAAAGACATTATTTTCGCTCACTTCGATCCTAACATCGGAAGGGAATTGCACATTCATCATCAACAAAGTGATGGCAATTTCACGTCTAATCCTCAGCGGATAGAGATAAAAACAGAAATTATCGCTGTCGGTTTTGCCGACCTGAGAACTGATCCTGGCAAGGAGCTGATTCTCTTAGCCAATAGTGGAGTCTTCAGCCTTTCGACTGCGATCGAAGGCTATGCCGGCAATTTAAAGCAACTTTTCCAATGGGATTTAATCGCCGCAATTCCTGACCTTGCGCAGGTGCAGTTTCTACAAAATATTCAGGACATCAACGGCGATGGCCATATCGATCTACTATTACCCGGCGAAACTTCCTATGGTTTATTCTTGGGCACAGGAAACGAGGAGTTTGAGCTGGCGGCCGACTTACAAACAACCAACGATAACCTTACCGCAGTGCAACGTAATTATCAGGAGTCAGCCCTGAATGCGAGCATTGGAATCAATCCAGACAAAGGCGTGGTAGTGGAACTTAACACCTCAACGACAACACCTTTTTCTGGATTTATTGAACTCTGGGAACCTAAATCCACAGAATCCAGAGCGCTACTGCGTACCGAGAATTGGATGCCTACGGCAGTCGTCAGTGAACTAAACGGTGATAATTTACAGGATATTATTTACTTAAATATTGACGATGAAGGCTTAGGGCAACTCAACATTCACTATCAGAATGATGCTCAGGGCTATACTTCACAGCCTGACTGGAAAGCATCTATGGAAACCCGCGGTGATATGCGGTTGGTGGATATCGATAAAGATGGTCGACTGGATCTACTCCGCTTAACTGGTGATGGCAGCGATTGGGACGCCCGATTTTTTCTAAACCAAAACGGTGAATTCAACCTACAGCAGCCTAATCAAATTATGCGTTTCTCAGGGTACGATGTCCGCTTGAATTTCATTCAACTCTCTCCAGCGAGCAAACCCGTTCTTAATGTTAGTTTCTACACCATTCCTGTCGTAGATGCGATTCGCAATGCAAGTATCAAACGCACACAGCTGCTTTATAGTGCTGAAGATGCAGAAACTGGACAAGTATTTGCTCGACGACCTAGCTCCAGTCTGGAGGAAATTTTTTCGGCAACCAATGTTCGCGGATTGTCAGAACAAATGTCTCTGCGCTTCGATGTAGATGGAGATGGAGCCAGCGACGCTATGTACATCACCGAAAACGGGACTCTAGCGGCAAAAAAAATCAACGCGCAACTGCAGATTGCCGACCAACCCTTCTGGGAATACGTTTCACCACGGACAGTATTTGAATTTGAGGTCACATCCTTAAATCAAGATGGAATCCCCGATCTAGTGTTACGACACGGCACTACAACCACTTTATTGGTAGCAACACCGTGAAGGGTGGCAAGCTATTAGCGCAGTTAACACTGTGGTCATTTGGCTGTAACACTTTGTTTGCAGCGACCCCTGAATATGATCGCTTCCCATTTGCACTGCCAGCTAACAGCGAACGACTGGTTGCAGCTGACGTCAATGGTGATTCCCTGAACGATCTTATTACCGTAGTAGACGATGCTATTCGCATTTATTTTCACCGCGCGAATGGCTTTGATTTTGAAACAGGCTTCAGTGAAATAACTTTCCCAGGCACATCAGTCGGGTGGGATCTAAGCACCAATTACAGCACCGATGATCGCGCCTCAATCATCGCCTTAGTTAATGGTACTGATGCGTATGTCTGGCCCGTAGAAAATGAAACTATTATGGAGCCAAAGCTCATTAAATCGGAGCTGCCAGGATTTTTAAGTAAAGGAGTGAATCGCCTGTTCTTCTCAAGGGATATTAACGCTGACTCTGCAGAAGACCTGGTCATTCCCGGCGCAGGCAATTTGCATGTATTTATCGCAGAGGAAAATGGTACCTATCAACCGGGGTTAGCGATACAGGCGAATACCCGTCTCCGCACCAGCCTTGAACCTAATGAACTAGAGCGCCGCACAGGACAGGCAGTTCGAATCCCTTTCTTACGTATGCGCGATCTGAATAGCGATGGCTTTGACGACCTCATCTCCCGAACCGACGAGCAACTCGATGTTTTTATTGCTGATGAAACAGGCAGCGCCTATTTCGCTAGCACTCCGTCTTATTCTATTGATATTGCGGAAATCGAAGCACGACTAGGTGAATTTGATGTCGATAATTTGGATTTCTCGAACCTCACCGGTATGTTGGCTCTAACACATGAAGAAATACTGGAAGACGTCGATGGCGACGGCATTGAAGACCTACTCTTGCGCGAAGGCGGGAAAGTCTCACTCTTCACAGGCACAGATAGTGGCATGGATTTAGAAAAACCGCGCCAGGTGCTGCGTTCAGGCGGCAATGTGCTGAGCACTTTCCTCTACGATGAAGACGACGACGGATTAAAAGATTTATGGCTATGGCGGGTGGAATCCATATCAGTGGGCGACATTTTTGTCTGGCTTGCTCTTTCAGGTAATATCGGAATTGAAGCCTTTATCTATCCCAATGATGGCGAGCGATTTTCTCGTCGACCTACTCGAAAAATTACTGTGCAATTGCGCTTTCCCTCTGTCATTCGTCTCGCAAGCTCCTTCCAGGATATAGCCAAGCAAGCAAGAGATGCTCGAACAAATATAGTTATCCCAGCGATTGCTGGCAATCTAGACGATCAAATTGCAAAAGAAGATCTTCTGGTGCTTATCAACAATCAAGTGGAGCTGTTTCTGAACACAATAGAACCAGAGAGTGATTCAGATGACTTTCTCTCAGCGTTAGACTACACCCGTGACCGAAACGAATATGCAATCAATATCCGCGAAATTATCGACAATATTTCTATAGGGGCAAACCCTCTTCTTGATAATCTCGAAGGCCGCAGTCCTGATCTTGCCATCGACCTCAGCACTACAGTTGAAAATGGCGATATTATTCCAGTGAGACTAAATGCTGATCTGCTCGACGACGTGTTCGTTTTTACTAAGCATGACAGTAGTCAGGTTCAGGGAATACTGTTACTCTCGAAATGACCCTGTTTTCTCACCTGCTAATTAGTCACCCTTAAAAAATGAGAAAAGCTGTTTGGACATCGTTCGGTATTGCCCTCATTCTCGTTAATCTTATTGCTGAGATTGGCGAGTATTATACCGGTATTCACGTCCACATGTTTCTGCGTATCGCT
>JAQWQD010000024.1 GCA_029244985.1 Gammaproteobacteria bacterium
ATTTATTTCCGAACTTAGAGACCTAATTGGGAGTACCGGCGTAACTATAGAAACTATAATGGCCTTTACACCAGCGATATCGGAAACCAACACCAGATTATTCGCAGCAATCGAATCAGTAACCCAGGAATTGCACCCTGGATCAAGAGTGCTACCTTCTGTCAGTACTGGTTTTACCGACAGTCACTTTACTCGTGATTTTGGAATTGTCAGTTATGGCTTCAATCCATTAATTACTAATTCCGGCGAGCACACCGGCGTACACGGTAACGATGAGCAAGTAGGCGAAGCTGCTTTCCGCCGGGCGGTAAGTGATTTTTATGCGGTAGTTAGAAACGTAGTAATCGATTAGCCACACCCTTGACTTTTAGGCACGAAATCGACAAAATTCGCGGCCTTTCGGAGTCTAGACAACCACTAGGTAATGAGGGTTTACCCAAAATAGAACAATGGCTATGTAGCTCAGCTGGTTAGAGCACAGCATTCATAATGCTGGGGTCGGTGGTTCAAGTCCACCCATAGCTACCAAACATGACTCCAACAACCTCTGCAGACCCCCAAAAAGTCCCCAAAGCCCTATAATTTAGGGCTTTTAAATTGTCTGCAACGATCTAAATTAAAACTGGAGATTCTCTTCTCTTACCAATTGCTCCTGAATTTGATCGTCAGTAAAGGGCAGATCAATCCAGTTACTTTGAGAGTAAACTTTCGTGAGATCAGAGTAATAGGATGAGTCAGGTTCTGGCGACTGAGAATAAGTTAGAATCGCATCAGCATCCGGCGTACCATTCTCATTCCAGGTAACAGTCTGGATATAGCTATTTCCGTGGATAATCGGATTGTATCCGCCATTCTCTGCATTGAAGCGGGCCGTAATGACACTGAACAGGCCCTGCCCTCCAGCCCCGCCCGGGATACCAATCTTTTCATCATTGCGTATAGCAAACTGTACATCACCCCACGGTGCATCCAACGGTATGCCAGCTTCCTGCAAAGAAGTGATACCTGACTCTAGTGCGGAAATGACTAATTTTCGTGTTTCCTCATTCTCTATAGTAAGTCCGGATGGTGTATTCACAGGATCATCTAGATCAAAAGGAATAGCGAAGTGTTCTGATAATCCCCTAGCGTTCTCCCAGAACCGATTAAAGATATGGGCGCCAACACTATCAATGTCTTGTCTACGATCCCAGTTAGCCAAGATCGTGCACGCCTCTTCAAGTTTTGTCTGTCCTTCACAAACCTCTAGAATTTCATCTAATAGCAATTCTGCTCCATAGTGTCGGTGATTAAACAAAAGCGCCTTCACTTTGTCCTGGGTAAATTTCTCGCCGCTGTCGATAACTTCCTCTACCATAGCCAACCCCGCACGAGTTCGCAATGACCGCACAGTCTGCTCGTTGCCGATGATGGGTGAAAATCCTTCCAGTCGGGTATTGGGGTTTGACAACCAATATGAGTCATTGCTATTGCTTACATAAGTGTCAGTAATCAGACTTGGTTGTTCTGAAGGTGGCATCAATCCTGGGTAGGCTGCACTGGGGTCTACTTGCCAGTCACAGCTCGGATCCGAGCCATTAAGAGTGATAATTCGAGGGTTCTCTGTATCAATCGCACAACGGGTCAATAGCTCGACAGAGACATTGGGAATCGCTGACATATCGGCATACAGCGCACCACCGTCCCGGTCGGCAGCAATAGTATTTACGAATGCTGCGCCTTGATGCGTCGCGAGTGCGGTCCGTAATTCTTCAACATTGCGGGCCTGACTTATGTCCCGGTACTGATCCCCGGAGCGATAGTTCTCATAATTCACATCACGCATGACGTAGACATGCTTATCAGTCCATGGCATTCCCTGCCCGGTTACTACTGGGCCAAGATGAGTCATATGTACGCTTCTGGTTGCCACGCCATCAGGCGTCTCGACTTCCACTCCAATGACTTCAATGTCATGAACATCATCTCCCAGGCGATATGCCATTGGATTGCCTGGAACCAAGTCCAGTTGAAACATGGTAAAACGTAAGGCTGTTGAAACAGTATGGGACCAAGCAACATGCTCTGTAAAACCGATGGCTATACGAGAAGTGGTAATGAGAGCGGCTCCCATAA
This sequence comes from Gammaproteobacteria bacterium, assembly GCA_029244985.1. Lineage (GTDB taxonomy): Bacteria > Pseudomonadota > Gammaproteobacteria > Pseudomonadales > Pseudohongiellaceae > UBA9145. The sequence continues at coordinate 2,116 of JAQWQD010000024.1, forward strand.
CATCCATCTCCCCCGGATAGGTTAGATGGGCCATATGAAATCTAGACGGACCGTGCCAGGGATAATGTGGATTGCCCATCAATACTCCACGACCACTCTCAGTCAGCGCGCCACCGAAACCCAACGCATTGCTGCCGATCATGTTGCGATCAACTTCCAGGTCCAGCGGTTGTAACTGTGCCAGCTCCAACCCAGGCTCAGAAGTGGCTATCTCATTAGTCACTCTTCCCAAACCGTAACGAATACCAACACCGATATTAATACGAGCCAGGTCACTCTCATTAATTTGGGTTAGCCAAGGTGCATTATTACAGGATGCTGGCATCCTGCCGCGATGACGCTCAATATAATCGTTATATCCTCGCACATAGCCCAAATCCATCGCTTTCGAATCAGCAGAGCCATAGGCCAGATACTCCTCTAATTTATTCTGATTCAGCAGTGCACGATGAAAAGCATCCTGATTGATATTTGCATCTGTAGCACCAAAATATTTAGCCTGTTCTCCACGTACGGTGACAAATTCTCTGGCGAGGACACAGATCGTATTCGACGCAGAGGCATGAGCAAAACCATAACCAAGCCCTTCCCAACTGTTCGCTTTTATATGAGGAATACCATAGTCAGTCCAACGTATCTGCACTTCATTAGCCGGGGCCAAATCGGTGACAATATCTGAAATAGACGATTCGATTGCAGCACTCACTTGTTCTGTAGCGGGCTCTGAGCAGGCACTAATTCCTGTCACAAAAGACAAAGCCATAGGCCCAATGAATTTTTGTCTAAGAAAACTGATCTGCATCTGAGTTTCTCCACACCCTAAACTGATAGATATACCTGATTTGACCTTGTACCAGTCCCGCGTTCACATTGCCAGAGAAATTGCGACTCTTTGCCGGACAAGGGAGGGGCCGGCGAAGGTCGCATACGCACGCAAATAATGTACCTGACTAGAACCCTGTCGCTCGACGATAGCCACGTAACAGGTTAATCTAAAAATCTAGATTCGTTGGTGTGATAGGACCTAAAATGGGATTATTTGAATATGTTGCGGTTCTTACTTCAATAAATACAGGCCTTGGCATGGCTCAGCTGTTGCAGGGTTTAATAAGGCTAATTCAACACCCAGAGCAAGCTAAGCCCTATTGGGTTCATTTACTCTGGGTATTTTATATGTTCCTATTTGCCGTGTTCTGGTGGTGGTGGGAGTTTAACCTTAACGCCATTGAAGATTGGACTTTTGGCATCTATTTGTTCCTCATTGTCTATGCGGTTTTCGTATTCTTACTATGTTCGATACTTTTTCCAACAAACTTTTCTGGATACGATGGGTTCAAGGGTTATTTTTTTGCAAAGCGCGCCTGGTTTTTTGGATTGTTTTGTTTCGCCGAATTAATTGGCTTAGGTGATTCCTTAATCAAGGGGTTAGATTATTTTTATAGTTTGGGACTACGTTATTTTATAGCAACCACATTGCATGTTGTTTTCGCTGCAGTAGCAATTTTCACTCAAAACGAGAAGTTTCATGGTGCAATTGCTGTCGCCGCCATTACGTATCTCGTCGTCAGTGGTTTCCTGGATTATGAAACGGTCGGTCAAAATAATTAGTGAAAGATTTATCGTGGCTGCAAGGAGTGGTTTCGAAGACCATGACCGTGGGTCTATTAAAGTCGGCAAGTTTGGCGACCTCGTGGTGCTTTCTGAGTGTCACGGCAAAATGCGGGATGCCGAACTTTTCGACCTAAGAGCGGAAGCAACAATTTTCGGTGGTGAAATCGTATTTGAGCGCTGAGCGGGTCAAGAGTTTGCAAATCGCATAAATCTTAAATTGAGGTGTCCCAAATCAGACGATAGAGGCTGAGCGCCCAGCAACACAAAAGCCTAATTACTATTTGTAAAAAGACTATTACCAATCTTCTGAACAGTGGTCGTCGAGCCCGTATTACTATTGATAAAAGTAATATCTCCTATCTTGTTGATAGTACCTGCCGTTCCGCTACTACTATTCACAAAGCCCGTATTTCCGATTTTATTAATGGTACTTGTTATTCCACTACTATTTATAAGCGTTGTGTTTCCAATCTTTTGCGCTATAGCTACTGTGCCGTCACTCTTATTAATAAAGGTTGTGCCTCCAATAGTTTGCGCGGTTGACCCATCACTACCAAAAGTAATATTGCCAATTGTTGTATACGTTGTTTGAGCAGAAGCAAAAGCACTTAACGTGAGCATAGTAGTGACAATTAAAACGTTGCGAAGAATAATATTTAACATTGTGATCTCCAATTAGCTTTACCGTAAATAGTTTGACACTAATTTTTCATTTTCCTTCCGAATCAATAAGAATTTCCTCTACGAAATTCACGAAATCTTTTTCTAAAACGGGTTTAGCCCATGGGCTGTTATCCCAACAAAGGCGTACCCCGGGATTCGAGTAAAATATACTAATGAGGTTTCTTAACTCCTCAACATCAGAAGCCTTAGTTGTGGACGCGTATTGCCCCCAATGTAGCCAAAACCAGTAAAGCATAGCCCAATCAAAGCTTGCCGCTTCATCTGATGACATACTTAGCTCGGCGCCAATTTTTTCATAATAGTCTGACAACTTGAGACCCTTCGTTAAAGTTTCTACGAAGTTTCTATCCAAAGCGGTCGCCAACATAATGTCACGAACACCTTTAGACCTTTCAAGCCTATTAGTATCCGCTGCAGCATCCTTAGCATGGCGCACCTGTACAGCTAGATATGCAAGCGTAATGATAACAGCCAACGCACCAACAAAATCACCAATAGCACCAACAGCTTCCCAGTTCATATTTATCCTCCTAATAGATACTTAGGTTATAGGTCTTTTTATAAGATACACAAATTAACTAAACTCTCGCCCAGAATAATATGTTTGAGGGTTCGATGGAATCTACTCAGGAAATTGGCTGGACAAGTCGTCAGATGAGTTTTAAATGAATGTCATTTAAACAAATAGTAAACTAATAATTTACAGATTTTCGTTTCCTCAAAATTCAATTAAAATTTTCTCTGATTTTTATTGGAACCGACTTTTATATATCTGGATTGATACTCTTGAATATCAGCTATCCAAGTGATATACCGCTAGTTAACCACCCAATAACAAAGGTCAAATTATGCAACGCAATAAAAGCTCTTTGATAACCGCCACTCTAGCCCTTTCATTGCTCGTGGTACTTGGGGTTGCCCAAAACTATTTGCAGAACTCAGTCACCGCTGCCAGCAATGGAAGAATGGTGCCTCATTTTGAAGTAGATCCGTTCTGGCCCCAGCCCTTGCCTAATAAATGGATACTGGGAAGCGCTATTGGCGTGGCTGTAGATGCACGTGATCATGTTTACATTGTTCACCGAAATGATGATGCTAATTTTGCCACACAGGAAATCGGTATCGACAATGAAATAGCAGATTGCTGCACGGCAGCCCCACCGATTCTGGAATTCGATGCCGATGGCGCACTTGTTAATGCATGGGGCGGCCCTGGGCAAGGCTATACCTGGCCTGCCTCAAATCATGGCATTGAAATCGCACCCAACGGCGACGTTTGGATAGGTGGCAATGGTGGTGGTGATTCCCATGTCCTGGTATTTACCCGCGACGGCCAGTTTGTGCGTGAAATCGGCTTACCCGGTGAGCCTATTGATAGCAACAGCACAACTCATTTCAGCCGCGTCGCTGAAATCGCAATAGAACCGGATGCAAACGAGGCCTATTTTGCCGATGGCTATGGCAATAAGCGGGTGGCTGTCGTAGATGTTGCCACAGGAGCCTTCAAACGATATTGGGGGGCTTACGGTAACCGCCCCTCAGATGACCGGGTCAAATATACTCCCGGGGAAACATTGCCACAGCAATTCGTCGGTCCCGTCCATTGCGCCGAGCCGTCAAAAGACGGACTCATATACGTATGTGATAGGGGTGCGGACAGGATCCAGGTATTTCGGCCGGATGGTACCTATGTTAAGGAAGCACAAGTCGCCCCGATGACTGTTGGTGCTGGCGCCACTTGGGACATTGCTTTTTCCCAAGACGACGACCAAGAGTTTATTTACGTAGCTGACGGCTCCAATATGAAAGTCCATGTTGTGCACCGAGACACACTGGAGGTCATGTATGTCATTGGTGAAGGTGGCCGGCAACCCGGATTGTTCTACGGCACTCATAGCATTGTCACCGACACTCAGGGAAACTTTTATACGACCGAAACCTATGAGGGAAAACGTGTCCAGAAGTTCGTCTACCGGGGCTTGAGACCACTTGAACAAATGCAATCTGGCCCCGCCTGGCCAGCTGGCACTTTGATTGAATAAAATTACTCGGAAAAAGCCACCCATTGACCCAGAGTAAGCGGCGCAACAAACTATTGCGCCCCGCCGCTCGGGTTTGTTTTCAGAGACCAAAAGTCTACTAACTCACTCAGAGGCTTAGTGAGAAAAATCCTTCTGGAGTGGGGCCATTAGCTATTAAGTAGTACTCCCTCTCCGAATCGAGTGGAACCAATTTTAACGTTAGAAAGTACCTGTCATTCGAAGGGAGATAATTGGACCTGAGCGGTAACATTGGTCTTCAATTTCTTCAAGGGCGCTACTAGAAATACGACCAACGAAGCGGCGGCGCTCACGACACATCTTGGCTTTTTCAATGATCTGTTGAGCCTCTAACCGAAAGGTTATGTCCTGGGGGCTTACCCATTCCACAAACGCATCCCAAAACGGGTCTCCGCTGCCGTATTCAATATCATCAATATCATATCTGAGACGTCCACCATCAAAACTATCTTGAACATTCACACCATAATTAAGATTCAAGTTCGGCAAATCATGCCGAAAGGCATAGTTAGTGCGACCGCGCCAACTACCCATCATTCTCCTTTCAACACCCAAGATTGGGTCGATGATTTTGGAATCTTCTACAGTTGATCGCACCGTAATGAGCAGATTTGGTAACCCAATCATACGCATCCGAACACTCGCCCTTATATCTAACCCGTACTTCTCACCATCACCGATATTCCCATTCGCACTTTGCAATTGGGCCTCATTAACTGTGACGTCCATACGCTCTATTCGATCGTGCCAATCTTCGTAATAAAGCCTTCCACTAAACACTCCTATGTCATTTGGAAGTCGATATTCGGAATTTATCTCGTAGTTCCAATACCATTCTTGACGCAAATCAGTATTACCCGCTTGAACATTCGAATCTTCATCTTGATCATCAGTTGCCGCAACAAAGTCATTGAAGGTTAATTGCTCTACAACCTTCTCAATAGTCCCCCTTAACTGCAGTTGGGGCGTTAGGTCGTATCTAAAATCTACTTTAGGTTTAACAAAGTCAAAATCTCGCTCTTTCGACACATCGCCTCGTTGCATTATCTCTGAATCTTCATACAAGACAGAAGTTTCCAGTGACATCTCTTGGTTGATTATCCAATTGTGGATAAGGAAGGGTTCATAGCGCATTTCTTCAACAGTAGAATTAGCATTACTTACTGGCATAGGGATAAGCCCACCAACTGATTGAGAGGGCATTCCGACAACTCCGGACAATCCCAAAGCTAACTTAGAATCTAAAATAGTCTGCGCTCTCTCAGCACCGACCTCAATATCCTGACTTTCGAATAAGTCAAAGGTATAAGAGCCTCGAACAATTCGCTCTTTCGTATTACTCCATGAATCAAGAAATAGATTTTTTTCTTTGGATGTTTCGCTGAGAACATCGTAACGCTCTCTAGTATTAGCACTCTCAAGAGCATTTGAAATAAACAAAATCTTCCATCGATTCCCAGCTTGCGTGTTAAATTCATAGTCACCACCAATCTCCCAATTTCGATATATCCCGGGTGAGGTTTCTAATTGGAAAGTATCGATATTCGGACTGACTTTGAAGTCTGTGGTTTTTCTTACTGTGTCACTCGTGTGCGTACCATCGGTCCATGATGCATTTAGCCTAGCGCTGCTTTTTGAGTTAATTTCATAGTCAAGGTTTGTAGTGATACCTCCCCCTTGAGGATCTCTCTTTCGAACTTCAAGAATTCTGTCATTCGGCGAAAAATCACCTAATATCGAATACTCTCTACTTGAGGTATAAAAATAGGGGTCATATCTCATCGCGCTAGCTTGAAAATTTAGCCCCCCTGTCTGACCACTGTAGAACAACTCGACCCGGGGTCTTACTGTATTATCAGGAGACTGTTCTGCGCCAATGGCATATTGCAATGAAGACTCAGAGAATTGCTCGTTCAACACTACATTGATTACCTGTCCACTCCCCCTTACATCAAGCTCGCCAGAAGTGCCCCGGATAATTTCAATGCGATTTACCTGCTCGGAGGGAATCCGGCTTAGCTGACGATCAGTGCTGTTATTTTTGCCAGCAGTCCTCTTACCATTAATCAGAATCTCAATAGAGCGACTACCGCCGCCAAAGCCCCGTCCGCCACCACCTGAGCCGGGAGACCCACGTCTACTTCCACCAGTTGACCTGCCCCGTGAACTACTTCCACTCCCAAAACCACCCATGTCTCCCAGATCCAGCCCAGGAATTCGATCAAGCATATCTTGAGCCGTGACCGGAGCCCATTCAAAAAAATAACTCGCCGAATATCTAACAGTCGATTCATCCCCCACATTTTCCTGAGCGAAAGAAACTTGTGCAACACTGGCTAAAAGGAGAGAGTAGATCAAGTTGGGTAAACGAAAAAGTCTGTCCATCTTTATAAATCCATTTAATATAGTTAGAAGACTTGTACTATGGTTTTGCAGAATCAATTATAGGTTGAAAGAACTCATGGTGATTCCATCGCGCTGGAAACTTCGTATCATGGTAAGCCTCGTTAGCACGACTTTTCCCTTCTCCTATAAGTTCCAAAGAGCTATTTCGAACCACAACAATATCGAGACCAGGGTGAATGTAAATATTGTTCATGCGGCTGCCCACCGAGAAAAACCAATCACTCGAATCATCAGCCCACCATTGGTATCCATATCCATAAGGAATTGAATCCGATAGCCATACTGATCGTGCTGTGGAATTTACAACCCATTCTTGTGAAACAATTTGCTCTGCATTCCATTTGCCTTCTCTCGCATAGAGAAGTCCAAACCTTGCAAAATTTCTCGTCGTCATATCAAGGCAGCAATAAGCCATGTAATTCTCGAATTCATCTGTCCACCAACCAGCATTGATTCCCAATTTATTAAACAAAACATCTTGGGCAAATTCATAAATACTGGTGTTGGTCGCCCTTTCGATAATTTCACCCAAAAGCTGACTATCTGCATTTTGATAACTCCAGCTATAAGTTGCACCTAACCAAGGTGCTCTGTTTGGGTCTATGGCACGGTCTATGCTGTATAATACATTGTCTACAGGCCTGTCAGGATCTGACACCCCCTCTTCATTCTCTAGCCCAACATACATAATTGTGCCATCGCCATAACTTGAAGTACCTCCTTCAATCAAACCCGAGGACATTTGAAGTAAGTTTTTTATGGTCATATTCTTCCTGTCATCACCAGCCCACTCGGTGATAAATTCTGCTGCCGGAACATATTCTGAAGAGACATAACCCTTATCTATAGCTATCCCCATTAGGGCACTTGTAAAGGATTTAGCGGTAGACCAAGAAGTTGCGATACTATCCTTAGCTGAACCTGACGCATATTTTTCTGCTACTATGGCGCCATGTCTAATAATAACCAGGCCTTGAGTGTTTTGCGGTATGAGTTTTCCATCCACCATAACATCATTGAACGCATAATCTATCGCTTTTTGCAGTTTAGCAGCATCCATACCCACACTATCTGGAGTCGCAGTTATCCAGGAGTCAGACGGGAAAGTCTGAATAGAGCTCGTCAGATTGGCTTGGGTTAATTCAAATATCAAATTTTCAGAGTCAATGAGCTTAAGGTCGAGCTCATAGACTTTTCCCATATACTCGAATTTGGTAATTTTTAATACATTGTCAGAAAAATAATTCGATGTGCTAGTTGTAGGCAAAATCGTTTCATCGGCAACAGTGAGTTTAAAACATGCAGAAAGTGACCAACATCGTTCATCAGTTGTTCGACTCGTGAGTTGAAAGGAAGCGGAATATTTTTTATCACCAGCAGTGAGATGTTTTACCTGCAGTAGCCCATCTGTAAAACTCGCAGTTACGTCATATTCAATCACAAAACTTAATTTATTTGAGCATGAAATATCATTCCACTGTCCAGCTGCACCTAGGGCGCTCAGAGTCTCAGCGTCTTTTGGCCACGTTTCAAGACCCATTGCTAAGCAGTCTTGGTTGCCCATAAAATTATCTGGCTCACTTGAGCCTGTTTCAAACCCTGGTCCTTGGCCCCACAGAGCCCGATTAGTAATAGATGAAGAATCGATTTGGGTGCCATCAACCCACTGCCAATTGCCTTCAAGCACTGTATCAGACCCGCCTAACCAAAAATATTTCGCTCCTCCTCCGTCTTGAGCCACTGTCGTTATCTGGGACATTAAAGACTGAAGAAAAACATTTTCTTGCAGAGAGTCGATTTTTGCTAACGTGCCTAATTTTTGCTGTGCATGTTCTTCCGCTTCGCTCCATGTCATAGGTACATTAATCACTTCATAAGCGTGACCTTCGAAACTCTTAATTATGTTTTCACTAGCCGCAACAGCACCAAGATCGAGCATGAACACATTAGCCAAAATTAAAATGTTTAAGCGCGCTATCCTGAGAAAAACACGAATTCTATTAAAGATGAAACAACCTCCCAACCATCAAGCGGACTTCTATTTCTTGGGTACATATTTTTAGCGGCACAACCATAAATAAATTAATATGAGAATAAACTCGTTAAAACCACCTATTACAGATGGAAGCGCCTCTATTGAGGTGGAATGAACCAGATTGGTGACGACCATCCACGCTCTTGAATGGTGCTAGGCAGATCTGGTCTAGGTTCGACGCCAGCCCTAACAGCATCCCAGGTAGACCAGCGACAACTTGGATTTTCAATTGCGCGAACATAATAGAATGCATGCTGGGCAGAGTCATACTCTGGATCCTCCCACCGCGATTTCAATTCGGCCGCTCCAAGTCCGGAGCTAATACTGCAGTCCTCTAAGCTAACACTAGCATTATTATCTGCGCACCGATGACTAATGGAGTCAATTTCCATGTCATCCGCACATGCAACGTCATATATTTTTTCATAGATCTGTTCGTTCTGAACCCATCCTTTAATTATTTGCAGTCGTTGAAGGGGCGCACTGTTTGGATCTTTGGCTGCCCAAGCAATAAAAGTCGCAGGTTCATTTCTATCGGTGATAACGTTTCCACCCATACTCACGCCGCCAGCATATGATTTTGCGACCAGTTCCCTATCATCCACATCAGGCAAATCATTCCCGGCAAAAAACCTGATTTTTATACGTGGACCAGAGGTGCCAAATGCCTCTTTTCTTCTCAGAGCGTCATAAATAGATCCCCGAGTATTTTGTTCGGCCCAAACACCAGCTATGCCTGATGCGCCAAATCTCGCATACCGATCAAAATAAACGCCATCATTTTCTCCCACTGAATCCAAAGGCAGGGAGCCCCGTTTTTGGCCGTCACTATCTAGTAGGCCAGAAACACCATAATAATTATTCTCTTCACCTACATGGGTCGAGTTGTGGTTATCACTAGACCCGATAAAGCCAAATTTAAAAGGATTAAAACCTTGCTCTGCTTCAAGCTTTATTCCATCTTGTAGTGCTTTTCGAACATAGCTCCCCTGCGGTTGGGTTGGGGTAGAACCTCCTATCCTAAATGATAAAACTTCAAACCCGGCTAATTCATCATTTGCTGACAACGCCGGGTGAGTTTCAGATGTTCCTTTTACCTGAGTTATCTCAACTAAAGGCTCGTTCCTAATGCGTTGACTCGCATAAGCAGAATCTAAAGGCCTTCCTTGGTAATCTGAAAGAGCAAACATCAATCCATCAGATAAATTGGAATTATGCGGAATGGCTAAGCTTTCAATGCCAGCAGCACGGTTCATATCCATCCAAGACCAGAGGTCTTGAGGGTCATCAGAGTCAATTCTTGAAAAAGGGATTTCCGGTACTACTGCGTCTCTAAAAATGACGTTCCTATGCAGCATTTCTTCCTCTGGGCCTGTGCCAGTATATTCGTACGCTATAAAAGTTGTAAATTTCCCTGGTTCATAGTGTCTATTAGCACTTTCGACAATGTCATCCCAAGCGTTCTTTACAACTTGATCATCCATGATTTCGCTGCCATTCCCCGCGTTTGCAAATTGAGCAAATCTAAAGAACACGGATCGACGCTGATTTACGTCATCACCTAAAGAATCTATACCCTCCGCAACTGGATGTTGGGAAAGAATTGAATCCCCCAAAGCCATTTCTCTAATGATTCCCAAATAGTAAGCATGGTCACTTACCCCATAAAAATCCATCGGGACATCAAGCCGCATATCAAACCCAGCAGGGTGGCGAATGCTTCCACCTTTAGCAAACTCATAAGCATCATTTGGAGAAGCTATGCCTCCAAAAATAAAAGCGTCGTAGGAATACATTGAATGGACATGTAAATCACCAAAATACGCGTTCCGCTCACTATTATATGCAACCGTGTTATTGGCGATACGATCGCTACTATCTCCAGTGACAACCTCTGCAGGTCCGTCAGTTTCAGTACAAGATACTACAAAGATTAGAACTCCGAGGCTAAAAAATAACTTACCCATAATTTGCCCTATTTCCATTCCTATATTTATTCAGAGCATAAGACCTGCAGACGAGATAGTCTAGAAGGTAATCTTTAATCTGATTGTCGTTTATTGATACTTTTTAAAAATTTCTGATTTTAGAAATAATATTTAATTTAATAAATTAATGGAGACATAATTTGCCAACTGCGATCAAAAAACCAGTAAGAAGCAATTCCGCCACTGAGGTAAATAGGGGCATAGAAAAGCAATCGATTTCTCTTTATTCTGATGGCCATCGCGACTATCAGAAAAACTACAATTATCGTTAATTGTCCTAGTTCTAAGCCAAGATTAAATAAAAATAGCGCACTTAATTGGCTGGATTGAGGTAATCCAATTTCGGTTAAAGCGCCAGCGAAACCAAGCCCATGTAACAACCCAAAAGTAAGCGTCACAAAACCTAAATATTGTAATTTTATAGATTTGGTTGATCTAAGGTTTTCATAAGCTAGCAAGATGATACTGCCCGCAATAACTGCTTCTACTGGTGCTTGGGAAATTTTTATTATATCGAATACCGAGAGGGCTAATGTAATTGAGTGTGCGATAGTAAAAATGGTGACAATTTTGATGATATCTGATGGCCTATGTATCAAATATAGAAGCATCAAGACAAATAAAATATGGTCATAGCCATTCAATAAGTGCTCAAAACCGATAGACAAATAAACGGGCAAACCGAAATTTTCTGAACTTAGACTAATTCTGGGCTCATCACCTGTAATTAATATTGTTGAATCATTTTCCCCCTCCTCATTGAAAGTAGTGATTCTCACAAGAGTATCTATCATGGTCCGATCCAAACCCACAATTTCAATTTCATTTAAGGGCTGGCTTCCACAATTCAATTCAAAGGTTTCCGTAAGAGCAGAAGTATTTACAACAGAAGATATAGATTCTTGCTGGCAGTTCGTGGAAAGTGTGAGCCCGAGAAATCGACCAGCTATCTGCGGTTGACGAAATGAAGCTTCATAAGAGCCGGAACTATCACTCTGAAGAATTTGCAGGAAAGCTGGTCGTATTTCATGAGCAAAACCTTGGCTATTGAGAAATATGCTGAATAAAAACAGATATCGATTCATCTAGGTTCAATTGTTATTGAATATTTTTGAGTTAACTCTTCAACAAAATTACTTCGAGTACTTTGTTCTTGTTGATTTTTGTAATCCATAAAGACTTGATCTTGCATAGTTTCGAATGGGGTAGCTTCTTCCTCATGAACTGCCATTAAATAAACTAAGTGAAAGCCGAACCCACTTAATAACGGTCCTTGCCAAGAATCAGTGTTTGTAGTCGTTATTTGATTAAAAAAACCAGTTCCAAAAGTCGCATTAATTTCAAGCTTACTGAGATAGGCATATTCTGAGTTGAGCATTGAAGGTTCGCCTAAAACTCCGATAGCTTCTCCACTATTAATTAATATCAAGGCATTATTTGCATCTATTTCAGTTTGAAAGTATCGCTGGCGAAAGGTATAACGTTCGGGCAACGTATAACTACTAATATTCTCGCGATAAAAATTTTGTAACGCTGACATCTCTGCGGGTTCTGAAGGTCCAGATTCTGCAATGAAACCTAGTTTTTGTATTAAGCGCCTGCGAACAATAGAGTCTTGTTCATCAAGGCCCAATCTCAATGCTTCTTGATACAAGATTTCTTCTTCAATCCAATTTACGATTAGTGAATCTAACTGGGCGGGAGTTGCAGCATAACCTGTTTGTGTTTCCCAAAGTGTTGAAAATCTTTGTTGTTGGGCTGCAGTAACGGTAATTCCTTGACGGTCATACTCAGTCCAGAAATCCACGAAAAATAGGAATGATCCCAATATTGAAAACAGAAACAATGGATGCTTTAAGACAGTGACTATAACCATCAATTAGCACCAGCAGACTTATTTCTTTTAATAGTTTTCAGCGGTGAGTTTCTATTCAACAGCTTTTGCAGGTTCATGCTTCACATCGCTCGCATCAAATTCACGAGTCCATGCCGCAAACTCAAGCATAATTCCGTCGGGGTCCGTAAAATAGAGAGATCTAACGAAGGTGGTATCGGTTATTGTGGGACTAGCGCCTCGCTCCGAATCGTCATGATTAACTACAGAAGTTACATCAACTCCGGCATCTTCTAATCTTTTTTGATATTCATCGATTTTTTCTGCCGGAACATCGAAAGCAACATGATTCATAGAAGCATGGGCCGAGGTGATTGGGCCTCTTCCAACTATTGAAACTGGATGACTGACTCCTGGCTGACTGTCTGGCGCATCAGGGAACCAGAAGAATGCTAATGAGTTTCCTTTACCAATATCAAAGAAAAAATGTTGCCCCATGTTGTTCGGTAACTCGATTGTTTTAAATAGCGGCATACCCAAAACCTCGGAGTAAAACTCAACAGTTTTTTCCATGTCTTTGCACACTAGGGCTAGGTGATTCAGTCCTTGAATATCAAACTTTTCGTTTTTGGGCACAACGAATTCCTCTTATTATATTTTGAACACTAAAGAATTAGCGCAGCATTTATATTTTAATCAACCATCATAATTGACTATCTGGGATTAAAGTCAAGAGCTTTCTTTTCTGCTATATTTGAAGCTTGTCGTTGATTACAGAGAGAAATTTATGCCCCGGCTTAAAGGTGTTTCGAAAAAAGAGACTAGCGGAATAATTGCCAAGTACTACCAAGCCCTTTTTGGCGACAGAGATCCGATAGAAGAACCAGGCACAGCCACCGGAACTCCTGGAAATTGGTGGACCGTGTTCGCTAGGGTGCCTTACATCTTTGAGCATGCGACTAGCCATTTTGGCATGTTCGGCATGTTCTCGGATAAAAGCGTGAGTCAATTAGACCCCAAGACTAGAGAACTTGGCATATTACGAGCAGGCTATACTCAAGGTAGTCAGTTTGTATTCTCCCAGCACTGCAAGGCCGCTAGGAAGTTTGGTTTAACCAACGAAAAAATTGAAGCAATTCCACACTGGCAGGTATCGTCATATTTTGATGAAAAAGAAAAATCTATACTCGCCTGGACCGATGCACTGGTTCTTCAGGGTGGTCGCGCCTCTGACGAATTATTTGATTCGTTGCATTCGCACCTCTCTGAGGAAGACATCCTAGAGTTAACCTATCATGTCATGGGCTACAATTTACATGCTGTTCTTTGCAAAGCGCTAAGGTTGGAATTTGATGACGTACCTGAAAGAATTCGAGAAGTTCCTATTCCAGGCGATGGTGAAGTTGCTGACTGGGCGGGCTCGGCATGGAAGGAAAGTTAATTCGGAGTAGGCTAGCTTAACTTATTCGAAAGTAGCAAGCCCGATCATTTCGTTGTATTCCTCAAAGCTAATTTTTGAAGGAATTTTTTGGTCATAATTTGAGTTTAATAATGCAGAATAACAATCCTGCAAAGTGCCGGATATAGCAAGCAATGCCGATACTGGTCGTAAAACAATTTTAAATCCAATCTTAGCTAATTCTTCAATACTAAGTTCGGGTGTCTTTCCGCCTTCAACTATATTTGCTACTAGATTAGCTTCAGGGAATTCATTTTTTATTCTTTGCATTTCATCAACAGATTGAGGAGCTTCAATAAAAAGGATATCTGCGCCGGCATTCAAAAACGCCTCACCACGTCTTAATGCTTCATCTAAATCATGCGTGGCTCTGCTGTCGGTTCGTGCAGCAATTAAAAAATCATCTGAATTCCGGGACTGAATAGCGGCTTTGATTTTTGCTGTAGCTTCTTCGAGACCAACCACCTCCTTATTGTCCATATGACCGCATCGTTTTGGTATTACCTGGTCTTCCAGTTGTATGCATTGTACCCCAGCCTTTTCATAGGCCTTTACCAGTCGGCTGACATTATGAATTCCGCCATAACCATTATCGCCATCGGCGATTAGTGGTATACCTTCTGCGACATCAACAATTTGCGAAGCTCTTTCAACCATCTCTGAAGCAGTCACTAAACCGATGTCTGGTTTGGCTAATAATGAGCCTGCAACGCCAAAACCGGTCATATAAAGAGCCTTGAATCCAGACTGCTTTGCGATCAAAGCTGAGAGCGCATCAAATGTTCCTGGAATCAAAATTATCTTTTCGGTCTGAAGTAAAGATTTGAGCATATATTTCTACCTAATCAGGAACACCTTGCCTTGTAGGGCTTTAGTAGCTTTAAATAGAGAAAAGCTGCTATTAAGTTAAAGGATGGTATAGCTATCAATAATGCTTGCCGAATCCCAGTATCACCATCAAAGAAAATATCGTTAAGTGATGCAACTATTAATGGACCCAGCGCTAAACCAATAATACTTATTATTAAAAGGTAGAAAGCTGACAAAGTACCCCTCATCCGATTTGGCGTAGTTTCTTGCAACATTGCTGCCGCTGACGGTATCGGTGCAACCATGAACCCATAGCTCAATCCAAAAAAGATTAACGCGACAGAAGGGTTGTCTGTGAGAGTAAAAAGCGCGGCGAAAGGGCCCGCGAGTAGCGCGCACATTATACAAAAAATGGCTTTTCCACCGACAAAGCGAACAGACAGCTTATCACTTAGCCATCCTCCCCCAACCAGGCCGATCAAACCTCCAAGAATTAGGGAAATGCCAATATATAAACCGGCTTCACTGAGAGACCAAGCATGTATTCGTATAAAGTAAACCGAAACCCAGGAATTGATCCCGACAAGAGCGAGATTACTGAAACTGACTGCTGCATGATGAGGCCAATGAAAATCTAGATTTCTCATAAAGAATTTTTTAACTTCTGGAATTGGAACAACATCATTTCCATCCATATTCATGTTCCGAATAATTATTCTTTGAGGCTCCTTGATGAACATGGTCAATAAAGCGACAAACAAGCCAGGCAGACCTACCAAAATAAAAACCCACTGCCAGCCAGACAAAAGATTGATTCCGAATAAAGAAATACTACCCACATTATTTCCAGTAACAAAGGAGATTACCGAGCCACCTATTATAAGTGCAAGCCCAGCGCCTATTGCGGTCCCCATATTAAAGATACCCATCGCTAGACCTAATCTTTTTGGCGGGAAACTATCTGCTAGCATTGAATATGCAGCAGGACCGAGTGTTGCCTCACCTACTCCAACTCCAATTCTAGCCAGAAAAAGCTGTGTATAATTTTGTGCTAAACCACACAAGGCTGTCATAAAGCTCCAGAGTGTTATACCTACTGCAACTATATTTTTTCTTGAGCGTGTATCTACTAATCTACCGATCGGCAGAGCGACTAAACAATAAAAAATAGCAAATGAAAGGCCTAATAAAAGACTCACCTCTGTATCAGATATTTGAAAATCTGCTTTTATTGGCTCTATAAGCAACCCGATTATCTGTCTATCAACAAAGGAAGAAACATAAGCTAAAAATAAAATAGCTAGCGTTGTCCATGCTACTGATGGTTGTGGAAAGTCGTTTTCAACTTTTTCCTCAATCATAATTCCTTCCTCACTCTTATTGGGCGCTATTCTGCAATTTGAATAGTTAGCGGAACAGCGGAATATAGAAGCAATCCGCTATCAACGACCGTATATCCGAAGTACACATTTAGAGTTGCCGCAGTCACTCCTAAAGGTTCCACAATAAGTTCATTCAACACCATTAGATCCTCAATCCCTTTGAGTGGTCTTGGTGCAATGGAACCTACTAAATTAGGTGCTGCTAAATCTAAACCAACGAATTGGCCTTCTGTATTTACCTGAAATGCACCTAATAATCCAGCGTCTACTATTATATGAGTTATTCCAATTTTTCCAATATGCTCGGGCGCCACATTGATAGTGCCCTCGGCAGTGATCGCATCACTTGGCTTAAACGTTGTCTTGAAACCTAACTCTATATCTTTTATTGCTCCTGCTAAAAATTTGGCTGGATAAGATTTACCATCTGATGATCCCGTTCCAAGGGCAGGACGACTGGGTGAGAAATTCTCATGTTGGTATCGGGTGATCTTCATTGCTCCAACTGCATCAGCGCCGTTTTCCGAGTCAGACCGATCCACTCCACAGAAAACGTTATATATCTTCTCTAAAGTAACCGGATCAGAGTATTCACAATCAGAGCGAGAGGCATCCGAAAATCTTTTTATCCCCAAAGCTATCCCAAACTTTGATGGATAGGTCATGATTGTCCCAAATTTATCGAACACAGCATGGCCAGTGGCCCATGGAAAAGTACCTGCAGTTTTCGCGTTATCTCCAAAAGTCTCCAACGACTGCTTCCGAGAGTGGCTCATTCCCAATAAATGCCCAAGTTCGTGCGCCATAACTTCTTCATCTATGTCGTACCCCCAACTTTCATAGTGCACAAAGGCAGTTCTCTTATCTTTATTAAAACCAAAATAGCCTCTGTTATTTGTTCCAGATGCCGCCTGACCTGCGGTAGGATCATCTTCCCCTTTTCCATCGAGTATCATTACATAATCTGCGCCTTTCAAAGCCCTGATCTTTTCACTGAACCGCCATTGGTTCTTTCCTTTCTCACCATACTCCGCCATGACGCTCTGTGTATCGTTCCACCTTTGCCCGGCGGTGCATCGTTCTTCAATGCAGTTGTTTTCGTAATTTAGTAATTCGTAGTGAACGATATTAAATTCTATTCCGGTATTACTACCCGAAAAAATTTCATTTACTGTAGTGAAAGCGTTATTAATTTTAGTCTCTGGATCAACAGAGATGTCTTCTTTAAAATTTTTGGTGTAAAAAACAACCACATCAATTACGACATCCTTATGAGCACCGGAGTTTTTATCGGCAGCATCAAATCCTAGTAGATCCTCATTGAAATCACTTATTCCATCAGTGTCAGCATCCTTCAACACATCAAGAATCGGGATCGGTCCTGAGAAATAACCACTATAACTGCCGTATGCGGATCGATCACTCCCTGACTCCTTTAAATAACTAGAAGGATAGGAAAGCCCGCCGTATTCCAAATCATCTAATGTTAAGTCTATCTTTAGGCGACTTTTCACCGTCAAGCTTACACTTGAATTCGCAGGTACCGGGTCAATAGTGCAAGTGATTTCCCCAATTTTTCGAAAAACATCAGTAGCCGCAAACTCACTCTCTTTGCAATTACTAGGAAGAGAGACAAAATTAGAATGATTTGAAAAATTATAAAATCCCCCGTACTCTGCTTCCGCCTCTGCTTCCGCATACGCACCACCTACAGTCAATGTTAGTGCTTTTGTTGCAGTACCAAAAGGATTGCTAACAGTGAATGTCCACCCCAAATCTTCACCAATGAGCGCATAGTATGAATCCACTAGTTCAGCGGACGCAGTTATAGTCAGAGCCGGCTCTTCTAGCGAAAAAATTGATACATCCTTAAAAAAGTCGTTGGTCTCTTCATCATGGAAGTCATCATTAATAGGGGGAGGTGTTTGTCTGACTTCACTATAAATCCATCCGATGTATGAGGACTGATCTGGATGCTTTTTAGCAATAACCTGATAGGAGTCTTCACCGGCAACTATTGAAGCTAAAAAATAAACAGCGCCTGCGGTCATCGAAATCGTTTGAAGCCCATTGGTAGAATTATTGACCGCATTCCATCCGATGTCACCATTAGGAAAACTTAGAATATTTGCAATTTGGAAATCGATGGAGTTATTTGAGTTTATCCTAATTTCTATTTGGCCTTCTTGCGCGAGCGAGTCGAGATAGAGTGAAGAGATTTCAATTGGTGAAGCTGCGAACGCATTATCTGGCGTCTCTATTGAAGTTAATATCTCTGAGTACTGTAGCTCATTAACGATTTCCCATACTGGATCAGCAAAGGCAAGTCCTGAAATACAAAGTAATTGGCCATATAAGAGTATACGCAAAAGATAAGGCATTGATTCTTCTCGCTCTGATTAAACACTTAGTTTTTTTAAATAAACGCTGGATTTCGTTGCGCGCGCATTATGTCATATAATTGGCAATAAATACCCAGAGCTTTTTATAGTAGGCCTCATTTTAGGCTCAATCATTTCCAAATAACTTTATCTTTTCCAATCTCTTTTCTGTCTTTAGTAACTACTGCGAAAGATAAATGCATTTAAAAATAAGAGTGACTAAACCAGTCAAAAAAATTCAATTCAACAAATTGCCATTTTCTTCAAGCCTGAGAATTGTCTCGGGATTGAGAGAGTATCGATATTCAAGTAATCTATGACAAATATTTTTGATCGTTAAGTAAATTCATGAACTTTCTTCCTCTTCCGTTAAGTTTTTTATTGATACTAATTCCTAATCTCGGTCTCGCTGCCGATAATTACACAGTGCCTAAAACTGAATGGGGTTTGCCGGACTTACAAGGCGTATGGAATTTTTCTTCCAATACACCAATGCAACGCCCCTCCCAATTTGGTACTCGACAATATCTTACTGATGAAGAAGTTGCCGAGCGACTATCTAGATCTGCTGCGAACGATGCAGCGTCTGACGCAGCCATTCCAGGAACCGGTGTTGATGAAGCCTATAACGATTTTTGGATTGAAAGCGCTGGTCTTGGTCTCGCCCAACAAACTTCTCTCATAATATATCCTGAGAACGGTCGCTTACCCTCATTGCAAGATGATGCTTATCGAACTGCATTTGGCAGACCACCAGAGCGACCTGTGCGCAGCGCATTAGGGGCGGGGTTTGCAACTGATGGGCCGGAGGATCGCCCACTTTCCGATCGCTGTATTCTTGGATTTAACGCAGGACCTCCCGTTACGCCCAGTTTTTACAACAACAATCTTCAGATCGTACAGAACAGGGATCACTTAGTCATAATCACAGAAATGGTTCATGACGCTCGAATCGTGCCGCTTAATGATAGTCCAACTGCGCCGCGAGAGATCGGCTTCTGGACTGGCGACTCACGTGGTTATTGGGAAGGAGATACCCTCGTTGTAGAAACTCAAAACTTCAACGGACTAACTAATACATTTTCATTGCTAGGATCTTCTGAGAATAAACACTTAACTGAAAAGTTTACTCGTGTTGCACACGATCAAATCAATTATGAGTTTACTGTTGATGATGCTTCAACATTTACTGACAAAATTGTTGGCTTGATTCCAATTTTCAAAGTGGCAGGCCAAGTTTACGAATACGCATGCCATGAAGGTAACTATGGGATGGTAAATATTTTGCGCGGCGCCCGGGTAGCGGAACAATCGACTGACCCTAATTAGTCTAACACTGTATCGTTCTCAACCCTTTATATTCTTTACTTTAGGGCAAACACCCATAACGCTGCAGCCTCTTGATTCTCTGGGACGAAACCTGAAAACTTATTTTGCAGTCCTAACCAAACGCCAGTGTGAATATTAAGCTGTCCAGCTACAACTGCAACGTATTGTATTCCATCTACACTATAGGTGATTGGAAATGCAGCAGGTATGGCGCCAAGTTGAGTTTCCCAGACGATTTCACCAGATTGCTGGTCAAATGCCTTAAAAGAATTATCCAGATAACCTAAAAATACCAGCCCCCCCGCGGTTGCCAAACTAGCCGATGCCGGAACCACTTCTTGACGGTATTGCCATGCTGGCTCCCGAGTATTCAGATCTATAGCTTGCAAACGCCCGTAGTTTCCGTCTGTATCCGGAACTGGTCTAGTGTCTGCACGCATTCCCGTTGTAAGCAATGTACCGGAATCATCGAGCAAGGTATCCATGCAGACTTCGAACATGGGGACAAATAACAAGCCGCTGTCATTGTTAATAGAAGAAGCATGCCAATTTCGCCCTCCTTGATAATACGGACAAACTGTCCGAATCTCTTCTGCATCGAGCGTCACATTGGGATTAGGAATTTTCTCGCCGGTTTCTGGATTGATGGCAACAAAGAGATTTTGTAATCCGGTGTCGACAGAGAACAAATACTCGCCAGTTTCGGCGTCCAAAGCATCAAACAAAGCTGGTTTTCCTGCGGTGACAACCACCTTCTTCAGTTCGCCATTTATTTCTAATTCGACAATTGAGCGCTCGAATATCCAATCCAGATCAAACTGATCATTAGCTACGTGCTGGTAGTACCACACCAGTTCTCCGGTCGCAGGCCGCAGTGCTAGGGTAGTATTAGTATACAGTGCATCATTGTTGACTCCATCTACGCCCAAAGAATAGAGCAACGGACCCGTATTATAGGTGGGTGATACACCGTAGAAGACTAAATCTAGCTCGGCATCGTACGCTCCTGTATTCCACACTGATCCCCCCTGCCTTTCTTCTAAGGGGATATTATTCCAGGTGTTACCGCCTGGCGCATCAGGCCTCGCTAATGTATTAAAGCGCCAGGTCTCCTTTCCTGTATCAAGATCAATAGCAAAAATAAAGCCGCCACCTGGTACAAAAGATGCCGCCATGCCCTGAATAACTTGACCACCAGCAACAGTTGGCGCGCTTCTCAAAGCATACCCTTCATTACCACCAACATCGACTGCATGGTCCCAAATTACTTCCCCAGTACGCGCATTTAAGGCAACCATGTGCAGATCTGACGTTGGCACCAAAACCTTGTCTTCGTGCAGCGCTATACCAAACTTGTGACTAGTTACTGCATTTCCATCATGACTGTAGCGCCATAACATTTCTCCATTGGTTGCATCTAAGGCCAGCACCACATCTCCTGCGCTGTAAAGAAACATGATCCCATCATGAACCAGTGGCGTAGGCATATTATTGCCCGCCGTCACCTCTTGATGCCAGGCAAGCTCAAGTTCAGCGACGGTGTCTCTATTTATCTGATCGAGATTAGAAAAGCCAAGATTATTGTAAGTGCGGCGCCAAGTGAGCCAATCAGCATCTGGTGGATTTTGTAAAAGCTCATCTGAAACCGATGAGTAGTTCCGAAGCAAGGGATTTGTGTCTGGATCCGCGTTGATTGAATCAAGAGAATTTGCAACATTTCTGCCATAACGCTCGATTATCCCGCCCGAGTTTTCATTTGGCTCTGCATTGTCATCTTGCTGAGCATTAGCCCCGGTATGAATTTTCACTACCAGGAAGAAAAACAGAAATATTTTAGCAAGTACTCGCTTCATAGGATCAACCCAATTCTAACCACCGATTGCAATGCACGAACTTACGCAGCTTTAAACACCTTCCTAATCTAATGTATCTCGATACAACGTTCGGTGTTTGATTTTCCAGCCCGCATCGGTTTTAACAAATTTATCTTCATAATAACCTGATCCAACAATGCTTGGTGGACGCGCGGTCACATCCATCAAAATGTAGTAAGCGCGTGATTCCGCCCCCTCTGCAGTTGCTGAGATTAGGTAGCTTCCATTGAGATGCCGCCTACCAACATCGCCAGTTTCGCCCTGGTAACGTCGAGCACGGTCTGCCTTTAGTCCATCCATACCAACAATGTCACCGCCTTCGCGCGTCATGATGGCATCTTCAGCAAAAGCTGAAAGAAATAAATCTGTATCGCGAAAATCACTACCTTGGTTGTAGCGTGAATAGAGAGCTTTGATTTCTTCGTAATCTTGGCCAGAGAGTGCTTCGGCTTCGCCATGATGATCTGCTTCCGCGGGCTTGATGTTGTTAACGATTATTATGATGACCCCGAAGAGTATAAACAGCACTGCAATATTAGCTTTTCCCATTATTGATTTGGTTGGCATGAGAAGATGTCCTTTTTAGAATTCCAAAGAATTCAGAGTAGATCGATAGACTATTTATGTCCATAAAAAAAGGCCTACTAAACGGTAGACCTTTTTTTGCGCATTGCCAACACAGCGGCAACCTTTCAATTCTGTATTACACCGTCGGCGCGTACTTCCCGCAAAGCTTCTTGAGCCTCTATGGCCATTCGGTCACGCTGTGCAACCGTCATGCATACAAATTCACGTATATTCGACCCAATCACAGACTCACGCCCGCAAACCAACATTTCGCCCGGAGAACTCACTGTAGCGTTGTAGGCATCAGCCTGACGCTGAGAAGAAATCGTAGGTATTCCTCCATCGTCGTATTGGTCTAACCACCATTGACAACCACTTAATAAAAAAACCAGACTAATCATACCTATTACTTTCATAACCATTCTCTAGTTAATAGCTGGAAGCCAAAAAAAGCTTATCTGCTATAGTTAAAACAGGCGCCAATATAACATTACAACACCAATATAATTAGTAAAAACTAAAAATTATTCTAATGCAGAGAAAAAACCTACATTGCTTGCCTTGGAAGGACAATGCTACTTTTACATCCTCAATACTGCTTCTTTCCCTAATAATAAAGATTTAGAGAATATGATAATTTCATTTTATTTACGAATTCCTAAAAAAAGACTGATTCAATGGGCTCAGATTAGGGCGGTAAATTCCTGTCGATTCTGGCTAGCTAGTATTTTTTTGCTGACACTGCCACCTGCTACCTTTAGCCAGCTGCAAGGCATTGAAGAAGGTAGTTGGCAATATCTAGGCGGGGACTCAGGTCATACACGCGCCTCGCCGCATCTTTCCCAGATTACGACAGAAAATTTCGACGAGCTGGAAGTCGCCTGGACTTGGCGTGGAGACAATTTTGGACCAAACGTTGAGTATACCTTTCGATCAACACCCATCTACGTAGATGGAATCCTTTACACGGTAGCAGGTCAACGCCGCCAGGTGGTCGCGATCGATGCAGCCACTGGTGAAACCTTGTGGACCTTTCGAGAACCTGAAACCATGCGCTACTTGCGCTCACCCCGAACAGATTTTGGTAAAGGCGTCGCCTACGGTGAAATTGATGAACAAGGGATTATCTATGTTACCTCCCCAGCCTTCTTTTTATGGGCACTAGATGCAAGAACTGGCGTTCCACTAAAAAATTGGGGAAGCGAAACGGGGATTGATTCTTTTTCCGAATCCGGTGTGGTCGATCTCATTCCTCATTTAGTAAATGACTGGCCACGCTGGTTAGAGCGAGAAGGGGCCTATGATCCTGACCATGGAATTCCTCAAAAATTAGGTATGGTAACTGCATCGGCCCCACCCATTGTGGTTAATGGTGTCGTAGTTGTGCTAATTGGCCATGAACCGAGTTACGACCAAACCCGCATCGAAAACGTACCAGGTGATATTATGGGCTTTGATGCACGAACTGGAGAGCAACTGTGGAAATTTCATGTTATTCCTAGACCTGGGGAATTTGGTCATGAAACATGGGAAAACGATGCCTGGCAATGGTCCGGTGATATGTCCTCATGGGCACCAGCCTCAGCCGACCCTGAACTGGGACTGGTGTACATAGTAACGAATGCTTCTACCGTCCAGTCCTATACAGGCCATCGGCCCGGCCATAATTTATTTGGCGGTAGTGTTATCGCGCTGGATGCAGCGACCGGTGAACGGCGCTGGCATTTTCAGATTCATCACAGCGAACAATGGAATTATGACATTCCAACCGCGCCGATATTGATGGACTTAAACATAAACGGACAAGCAGTCCCAGCGCTCATTCAAAATACTAAACAGGGCTTGATTTTCGCTTTTAACCGCGTCACTGGTGAACCTCTTTGGCCAATTGAAGAACGACCAGTTATGCAAACTCAAGTGCCCGGCAATTACACAGCAGCTACCCAGCCATACCCTACCCGGCCCGAACCCTTGGACCCCATTATCATTAACGGCATCACTGAGGAATTTCTTCTCGACTACACTCCAGAGTTGAAAGCACAGGCTCGGACTGTATTAAGCGAGTTTGAAGTTGGTGGTTTGTATGTTCCTGCGCTGCCCTACCCCCATGCTAATAACTATAGAAACGTAGTGGGGTGTGTCGGTGGGTTAAACATCTATCACCCACCGGTAGCAGATCCTACTTCAGGTATTTTATATGCCTCGCATCGACGTAGCTGCAGTGCACCTGCGTTTATGGAACCAACTAATGGTATTGATGAAGTAAGAGGCCTACCGGGATTATCTGAAGAAGCCTGGCGTGGACGAGAACGGCACACACCAACCACCGGAACTACTGTAGCTGCCTGGGCGCCAGGTAGGTCACGAGAATTTCTACCACTTATAGATAGACTGCCGGTCTATAAACCACTCTTTCAAGGTATGGCTGCCTACGACATGAATACCGGCGAGAAACTTTGGGACATTCCAATTGGGGAAACACCTGAAAACATAAAAAATCATCCATTACTGCAGGGAATCGATACTTCTGCTACCGGCGGTACCGGGCACTCTATTCAAATGATTATGGGGGATTTGCTAGTGCAGACTACCGAGGACCTGCGTGGTGATGCAGAGTTAAACGAGAATAATAATCCAGTGCTCAATGCTCGTGACCTTAGAACTGGCGAGATCCTTAACCGTGTCGAAATACCAGCACCCGGCCAATACGGCATGATGACCTACATGCACAAAGGAAATCAGTACATCGTTTTGCAATCAGGCAGCGTAAAGAGGAGACAGACAGGAGCATTATTTGCCTTGCGACTGCCGTAATTTTTGATATCAAGTTAGTATTTTGCCGCCTTTGTTGTTTGCTTGAGAGCCAAATTTAAGCGCTAGTCTTAAAATCCGTTTTAATTCAGGACGTGGCGTTCCAGCATGCGGCGTCGAACCACAGCTCCGTATACATTGCCTTCATGGTCAACGCCCACACCCTCAGCCCCAGAATGATCATCTCGAAGTGGCTCCATGTCTTCGATAAATACATCGACACTGCCATCAATCGCCGAACCGATGCGAATACCCTTCATTATTCCCATCAATTCTTTAGCACCAGTGTCAGGACCAGACTCAGAGTCAGCAACGTAGATTCGGTCATCAGGTGTGATGAATATGCCACTGGGTCTACCAAATTGACGCCACTCATCAATAAACTCCCCTTCCTGGGTGAATAACTGAATGCGATTGTTTTCACGGTCACCGACAAACAGTCGGCCGCGAGAATCCATCGCGATGGTATGGGGTTCGCTTATGAGGCCTTGAGCTGAACCCTTGCTGCCCCATTCTTTTATATAGTCACCGCTGGCGCTGTAATGAACGACGCGATTATTGAGACCTCCACGATGACTGTCAGTCACAAAAATATCGCCATCCTTCGGATCAACTACCACATCATTTGGAGAGTGCAGCAAATTGGGACCAGATCCTCCCCTGCCACTTTGCCCGAGAGTCATAAGTATTTCGCCCTCGGGACTAAACTTAGTAACCTGATGCCCAATTTCTTCATTACCTCTAGCATCAGCTACCCAGAGGTTACCTTCATGATCGACAGTGGCACCGTGGGGGAAAACAAACAAACCCGCACCGAAAGCCATTTGCAGGTTACCCTCGTAGTCGTATTTCAGAATGGGTGGCTCAGGCCGGTTTTCACAAGAGTTTTCAAAGCAGCGGTGAATTACGTAAATGAACTGCCCATTTGGCGAAGGTTCAACCGCGGTTACAGCTGCCCAAGCTCCAGTGCCCTCCGGTAATTCTCCCCAGTCTCGTTGCGTGACATATGGTCGTGGTAAGTCATTACGCACACCGTGCACTGCAGACTCAATAGATTGAGCAACCGCAGTCAGCTTGAAAGCCATTACTGCAAGTACCGTTGGAAAAACCGTTAGTAAATTCATCAAGATTAGTCCTAATATGCTGAGTCTCTAAATAATCCTATCATTCCAAAATCTTCCCGCCCACCACTAGATCGACGACGCCGAATACCTCAATTTGCTTGACTCCGGGAATACCACCCAGTTTAATCAGGAATTGGAATATTTAAAGCGTGGGTCACACCAAACGACTACCCTCTATATAACCCAATCACTCTTTTAAGAGAAAATTATGAATAATATCAGCAGGCTTTTTAACTCAATTGCCCTTATTTCGATACCCGCATTCGTTCAGGCACAGGCTGCCGAGCAGCAGATCACCTACAATGGCGAAGCAGGCCGTATTATTAATGAGAACTGCGTAGTATGCCATCGAGAAGGTGGCATAGGTCCAATGCAATTTGAGTCCTATGATCAAATTCGGCCCTGGGCACCCTTGATTCAGCTAAAAGTGGCTAATCGAGAAATGCCACCCTATGCCTATGATCACGGCATTGGTATTCAAAACCTGCAAGGCGATTGGCGTCTAGAACAAGAAGAGATTGACACTCTTGTAGCCTGGGTTAATCAAGGCGCTCCTTTGGGTGATCCCGATTCGCCCCTAGCTGCACCACAATTAAACGACCCTGATGCGTGGAATTTTGTTAGCGAATTAGGGGAACCAGATTTAGTAATTCCTTCAGTTGCTATAGATATTCCTGCGAATGGCAATGATTTATGGAGCACCCACTATGTGCCGAGCGGTATATCAAGCGATCGCTGCATAAAAGCAGTACAAGTTAAACCTCGAGGCGATGCAAAGTCAGTTGTTCATCATGCAAACTCAACTATAGACGTATATAACGATGACGGTGAATTAGAGCGTTATAGCATGCTTACTGAATATGCGATGGGCAAATGGGGTGAGTTAGTACCCGAAGATGTTTGTCGTACGATTCCAACTAATTCCATGGTGCGCTGGAGCATTCATATGTTTCCTGGCGGTCTTGGGAGCATAGCACCAGGTACTATCATAGAAGATAACGTGGTAGAAATTGGCCTATGGCTACACCCTGAAGGTTATGAAGATAATGTTGGTTATACCCAAGACTTAAAGCAGTACAACATTCAATACGAAAGAGCAGAGCGAGACTTGCGTTTAGTTATTCCACCTCATGGCTATACGATGACCCAGGGTTTTCACTCTTTTGATCACCCGGTTCGCATAGACAGCTTTCAACCCCATGGTCATTTGCGCATGCGCTCAGCATCGTTTGAAATTTTCTACCCTAAAACTGGTCAAACAGAAGAAATAAGCCAAATTTCTAATTGGAGTGCAACCTGGCACCATAGTCATATTTATGAACCGGACGTCGCTCCTTTGTTACCAACTGGGGCAGTGCTCGTACTAAAGCAATGGTACGACAATACTGCGGACAATCCGAATAACCCAGACCCGGATCAATGGGTGTTCGGGGGCAGTAGAACGGCTGATGAAATGACCCATGCCTGGATAGCAGTAACCCACTTAGATGAAGAAGGCTATGAAAAATTAGCTGCCGAGCGTAAAGAAAAAGAAGCTCGCTCATTTGCTGGTAACGATTAAACAGAGACTTCTGAAGAGGACTCTCTGCGCAATAAAACCCAACTACCTAAAGATAGTATTTTATAGTAGCTGCTGAAAATTTTATTATATGAATTTCAATTAACGCCTGCTGGAGAAAGCACAATGAAACTCAGCATTAAGAAAACCCTTTCTTTTATTATCGGACTACTTGCTTTTCCCATGGCCGGCTTTGGTCAGAGCGATAGTGTGACGTTCCACAAAGACATTGAACCAATCTTGCAGCGTAGTTGCCAAAACTGTCATCGGGTTGGTGGTGGCGGTCCTATGCCATTAGTGACCTATGATGAAGTCGCTCCCTTCGCCGGTTTAATCGAGTACAAGACAGGACTGCGAGACCGAGCTGGCGCCATGCCACCATGGTACGTAGAAAAAAATATCGGCATTCAGAGCTTTAAAAACGATAACTCACTTAGTGATGAGGATCTCGCCGCCATATCTACTTGGGCTAGGAGCGGAACCCCACAGGGAGATCCTTCAGATGCCCCAGAGCCTCTGATTTTTGATGACAGCATCAAGTGGAAAGCCGGCACACCAGACCTAGTCGTCAAACTACCTGAAATTACCAAGTTGGCCGGAACTCCTGACTGGTGGGGCGAGCTGGAAACCGTCCCAACCGGGCTGACCGAAGACCGTTATGTAAAGTCTGTGGAGGTGGTTGAGGTTAACGATGTTGACATGACCCAACTTGCCGGTACCGTTGGCGGGCGCTACATATTCCATCACATGCTCTGGTTTACCGCAAAATTGGATGAGGAAGGAAATCCGCAGCGCGGAATGTTCAGTAATCCATGGCCAGTGCATGAAGTCGGACGTAACGCCGATATCTTCGACGATAATACAGGTCGTCTTTTAGAAGCAGGATCAGCGATAGTGTCTGACTCGATTCATTTGCACTCCAACGGCAGAGATACCACTGGTCACCTGGAGATTGGTTTTACTTTCCATGATCGGGACTTCGAACCCAAGTATAGAGACACGATAAATTTTACCGGCAATGGAGTTGATATAAGTATAGTGCCAAATCAGACAGATCAAGAACTTCATGCCTACAGCATTCTTGAAGCGCATACTAAGATTGTCTCTTTCGAACCTCACCTGCATGCACCCGGAACTCGTATGTGTCTGGAAGCAATCTGGGGTCATCAAGTCGAGACACTGTCCTGTGTAGGATACGATCACAACTGGGTGCGTACCTATCAATTTGAGGATTCTGCGGCGCCGCTATTACCTAAAGGCACTATCCTTCACATCACTGGTTATATGAATAATACGGAGACTAATATCAACATCCCAGACCCTCGCAATTGGCAGGGATCTGGTAATCGTTCCACACAGAACATGTTTCTCGATCTCGGCATTCGTGTATCCATGAATCAGGAGCAATTCCTTGAAGCTATGGAAGAGAGACAAGAAGTTCTTAATTTGGGCCCGAACGATCATGTTATTGGATGCCCGCTCTGCACGGCGACTTTGGTTTCACTCGTCGAAGCTGAAGATTAGTTGGAGAAAAAATGAAATTATTAGCTGAAAAAATTAGAAGCAGGTGTAACTCTCTGTTACTTGCAACGCTATTGCTTTTCTCGCCTGCCGTGCTTACTGCAGAAACTTTACAATATGGTGCACCTGTCTACCCTTCCTTTGAAGGCTGGCGCCCCAATCCAGACGGATCATTCAATCTCATGTTCGGATACATGAATGAAAATTGGGAAGAGCAACCATTAGTGGAAGTTGGAGACAATAATTTTTTCTCTCCCGGCGAAGCTGACCGAGGTCAACCGACAAATTTCATGCCCCGCCGAAATCGTTTCACTTTCGAGGTTAAAGTACCTTCCGATTGGGGTGATCGTGAGCTGGTTTGGAATTTAAATATCAATGGCGTGGAAGCCAAGGCCTATGGAACCCTGAAGCCTGATTACCTGGTTGATAACATGATAATCGCTTCTGAAACTGGGTCTCTAGGAATTGGAGTCAGCAGCCCTGAATCCAGGTCGAATACCCCTCCAGTACTCACATTTCAGGGTGATGATGCGCGCACGGCTAAGGTAGGTGAGGCAATAACCCTTCGGACTCACCTTGAAGATGATGGCTTACCGAGATCAAGGCTTAGATCTTCTAGGTCTGAGAGTGACCTGCATCGGGCCATGTTTCGCGCTCCTCAAAAACCCACTGTAAGTAAATTAAATGCCCTATTCCTGAGTTGGAATATCTACCGCGGAGAAGGCAGGGTGACGTTCGATCCTCCACAAACAAAGGTATGGGAAGACACCCGCGTATCGGCTAACTCCCCCTGGGGTGGACTGTGGCTGCCGCCAGTAATCCCTGATGATGGCATAATTGAAGTAACTGCGACTTTTGATGAGCCTGGCATCTATACTCTCTGGGGACGGGCAGATGACGGTGGGCTCTATGCCGACACCTATTTGACTGTCACTGTCACTCCTTGAGAACAGCTCCCAAACCAGCTAAATTAGCTTTCATCTAAAAAAGCAGTTCAATCGAACTGCTTTTTTCTTCCCTGGATTTTAGTGAAAGCATATTGAGTAAACCAATGGCTGCAGAAGAAAACACAACCTATCAAGAAATCTATGACTCTTTTACTTGGGATAGACCCACTCATTTCAATTTTGCTAATGACGTTGTTGATAAATGGGCACAGCAAAACCCAAATAAACAAGCTCTGTTTTGGGTAGATGATAACGGCAATGAAAAGACACGGACATTTGATCAAATTTCAAGGAATTCAAAAAAAATTAGCAATGCCTTGACAAATTCTGGAGTAAAACGTGGAGATGTCATCATTTTATTATTGGGGCGAGAGGTGGAATGGTGGGAAGCTTTTACAGCAGCTCTCCGAATGGGCGCAGTTGTTTCACCCGGCACTACTCAACTCTCAGCGAAAGATATCGAGTATCGTTTAGGTGCTGCTAGCGCCACCTGTATTGTTACCAATGCTGCTAATGCAGAAAAAGTTGATGAGGTTGCTGCCTCTTGCCCAACACTTGTAACAAAAGTACTTGTAGATGGTCTGTGCGATGGCTGGCTGCATTATCCAACACTCCTGGATAAGTCAGCGGAAGACTTTGCGGAAATAAATACAGCATCCAATGATGAATCGATGTGCTATTTCACTTCTGGTACGACCGGCTACCCCAAAATGACTATTCATACCCAAGACTATGCACTTAGTCATCAGGTCACTGGCGCTCACTGGTTAAACCTTGGTGAAAACGACTTACATTGGAATATAAGTGACACCGGCTGGGCGAAGGCAGCTTGGAGTAGTTATTTTGGTCCCTGGACTTGTGGGGCAGCCCTGTTTATTCATCATTCTGCCGGTTTCAATCCTGGGCAAACATTAACTTTTATTGAGAAATATCCTATTACTACAATGTGTGGTGCTCCCACCATATATAGGATGCTAGTGCTAGAAAAACTATCTAATTATGATTTCGGCGAGTTAAAGCATTGTGTTGGTGCGGGCGAACCTCTAAACCCCGAAATTATTGATACATGGAAAAACGCAACAGGAATTACTATTCGAGATGGTTATGGGCAAACAGAAACTGGCATCCTCTGTGGAAATTTTCATTTTATAGAGCCGAAGTTTGGTTCAATGGGAAAGCCAGCACCCGGAATCCATTTATCAGTAATAGATGAAGATGGTAATGAAGTGGCCACTGATATCGAAGGGGACATTGCCGTGCGAGTGGTGCCGGATCGACCCCAAGGGTTGTTTAAGGAATATAAAAATGACCCTGAGCGCACTGCTGACACTCGAAGGGGCCCTTGGTATATCACAGGAGATCGCGCCACCATTGATAATGAGGGTTACTTCTGGTTTGTATCCCGTGCCGATGATGTAATCCTGTCTGCCGGATACCGTATTGGGCCATTTGAAGTAGAGAGCGCACTAATCGAGCATGTTGCCGTGGCTGAATCTGCCGTCGTATCGAGCCCCGATGCAACCAGGGGTGAAGTGGTCAAGGCCTTTGTGGTGCTTGTACCAGGTGCCGAAGCAAGTGGCTCTTTGGCAAAAGAATTACAAGATCATGTAAAAAAGGTCACGGCTCCCTATAAATACCCGCGCAAGCTGGAATTCATCGAAGCTCTCCCAAAAACCGTCAGCGGCAAGATTCGTCGTATCGAATTGCGCGAAAAAGAATGGAGCAATTAGTTTTGATTAGGCGCTTTCTGGCAATGTTGGGCTTCTTGACTATCAGCCAGTCATTGTGTGCTGCTGCGATCGATGAAGCCGCTGTTCTTGCAGCAATGAACAAGCAGGATCGCTTACCCGATGATATTACTAGAGATGCAAGAAGTCAGCCGCAAGATGTAATTCCTTTATTAGCCTTAGAGACAGGAGATCGAGTGGTGGATATATTCGCCGGCGGAGGCTACTACACAGAACTCTTAGCCTCTGTTGTAGGCCGCCACGGCGAAGCTTTGTTGCACAATAATAATGGTTTCGAAGCTTGGGGCATCAACGGCCTAACTGATCGTTTCGCTTTGGGGCGAGACACTGGCAATATCATACGCCACAACCGCAGCGGCATTAATCTCGATTTAGGTGAAGCCTCCTTGGACGGCGCACTGGTAGTAATGGCTTTCCATGATCTTTACGTTGTTCCAAAACGTTATAACGGCGAAGAGTATGTTCCCGTTGGTAATCCAGCAAATACAAAATATTTTCTTGAACAAGTTTTCACTGCCCTAAAACCTGGCGGAAGGTTCGTAGTAGTTGATCATGCTGGAGACGCCTTGATGGATCATGACGTTATTGCAGATTTACATCGCATAGAGGAATCTTTTGTTCGCAGTGAAATTGAGGATGCCGGATTTATTTTTATCAGCTCGTCTGAAGCACTCCGAAACGAAGCAGATGATCGGTCTATGATCGTCTTTGATCTGGATGTTCAGTTTAAAACTGATCGCTTCATTTTTGCATTCGAAAAGCCAGCGAAGTAGATCAGCCAGAATATAAAAGATCAATTAGATCTGCTCTAAACATTTCCGGCATTCGACGACCTGACCTAAAATTATTAGTTGAATCAGAGTCAATGATCCTCAAATTCTTCTTTTCCCCGCGCAAGGATAACATTTATGAACCCTTATACAGGGCGGCTTGAGGTAGTCGATAGCAAAAACTAGAGAAGCCTGTTGTGCAAGAAAGTGAAACGACCCATGGTTCTGTGATAGTTTTTAGCTTGAATACTCAGAATTAGAGAGTGCAACTAGGTAAGGATTAACAGCATGCAGAAGTTTGGAATTGGTCAGCCGGCAACAAGAATTGAAGACAATCGTTTTTTGTCCGGCAAGGGAAGCTATATCGAAGATATAAACATAAAAGGACAGAGCTACGCAGCATTTGTGCGATCACCTCACGCTCATGCCACCATCTCTTCGATAAACATATCAGAAGCCAATTCCCTCCCTGGTGTACTAGGTATATTCACCGTTGAAGATTTGAAAGCAGATGGCATAGGCAATCTACCTTGCGCTGCGCCTGCTATGAACAAGGACGGAACACCTTGCGTAATGCCTCCTCGTCCGGCATTGGCAGAAGGTCGTGTTCGACATGTAGGTGATGCTGTTGCAGTAGTTGTTGCAGAAACTCGCGAACAGGCACTAGATGCGGCAGAACAAGTTTGGGTGGAATATGAGTTACTAACCGCAGTTGTGGAAACCGACAAGGCGATGCATGAAGGCTCGAGCCTAGTATGGAAAGAAGCTCAGGAAAATCAATGTTTCGATTGGGAAGCGGGCGAAGCAGAAGCTACGGAACAGGCATTTTCGGCTGCGAAGCATATTGCAGAGCTGGATTTAATTAATAATCGCGTTGTACCAACTTCAATGGAAACACGTGGCGCAATTGCCTCTGTTGAGGCAGAAACAGGTCGCCTGACTCTGCATGTGTCCTGTCAAGGTGTGCATGTCATGCGACGCTTGCTCGCCACTCAAATTTTTAATGTTGCGGAAGAAGAAATTCATGTGATCTGCAATGACGTGGGCGGCGGTTTCGGCATGAAAATCTTTTTGTTTCCAGAGTATGTTTGCACACTCTATGCCGCCCGCAAATTTGGCCGCGCAGTTAAATGGATTTCTGATCGCAATGAAGCCTTCGTCAGTGATAGTCATGGGCGGGATCATGTTACCCGCATGCAGCTCGCTCTGGACCAAAATGCCAAGATACTTGGATTAAAAGTAAATACTGTAGCGAATCTTGGAGCTTACTTATCAAATTTTGCACCCTTTGTTGCTACTGCCGCTGGTGTACCTATGTTGGTGGGCTGCTATGCAATACCTACTGCCTACGTCGAAATACAGGGGGTTTTTACCAACACTACACCGGTGGATGCCTATCGCGGTGCTGGGCGACCAGAAGCGATCTATGCCATCGAGAGATTATTGGATGCTGCTGCATTCGACTTAGGCTTGTCACCGGCAGAAATACGTAGACGTAACTTTATAACGCCAGAGGCAATGCCATACTCTACTGCTCTGGGCGCTACTTATGACTCTGGCGAATTTCAAAAAAATTTAGAAGATGCTCTAGAGATGTCTGATTGGAATAACTTTGATTCACGGCGAACTTCTGCAAAAACTCGAGGAAAACTTTTAGGCATCGGCTTAGCTAGTTACATCGAAAAATGTGCTGGCGGCTCCCCGGAACAAGCTCGACTAGAAGTTTCAGAGGAAGGACATGTCACCTTATACATTGGAACATTATCAAATGGTCAAGGCCATGAAACTGCATTTCGCCAAATCCTATGTGATCGTCTTGGCGTTGCCTTCGAAAATGTGTCAATCGTGCAAGGAGATTCAGACCTAATCGAAACTGGCGGAGGAACCATGGGATCACGCTCAGTCCCTGTAGGTGGATCTGCCATTGGTGCAGCTTCCAAAAAAATAATAGATAAGGCCAAAGAAACCGCCGCCGAACTTATGGAATCTGCAGTTAGTGATATCGAATTCGATGATGGTGAATTTAGAATTGTTGGGACCGATAGAGTTCAAAGTTTTAATGAAGTAGCAAAAGCCGCTGCATCGGAGTCGGGAGTTGCTTTCGATGAAAAGGAGACCTTCACCCCTGATGAAGCCACTTATCCGAACGGCACACATATCTGCGAACTAGAGATCGACGAGGCCACCGGCGTAATCGAATTAGTCGATTATTCAGTGGTGGATGATTTCGGCAAAGTTATAAATCCTCTTCTATTAGAAGGCCAGGTGCACGGCGGTATCGCTCAAGGACTGGGTCAGGCTTTACTGGAAAGCTGCGAGTACGAAAAGGAATCTGGACAGTTGTTGTCAGCAAGTTTTATGGACTACACCATGCCCCGAGCCGATGACTTTCCGCCGATACGATTTAATCGCAATGAAGTACCCTGCACCACCAATCCGTTAGGCATAAAAGGTGCAGGAGAAGCCGGCGCAATCGGCGCACCTCCAGCTATAATTAATGCCATTGTTAATGCGCTAAGTGATTACGGAGTCCGTCATGTAGATATGCCGGTTACGCCGAACAAACTTTGGGGCTTGATGCAAAGCAGAAACTAATTGGGCAATCTTAGACTGCGCCCACTAAGAGCGATGACTAACTTTTTGATTGGGCAGTACCCAAAACCAAGATACAACCACAGCTAAACCAAACAGGGTATAGGCGATTGCAAATACCCAGAGTGGAAAATCATAATAAAGCAGGCGTTCTAACCAATACTGCACGAAAGAAACTTCGTAAGTAAGCCTTCCCGCCTGTTGGCGTAGCCACATCTCAAGCAGTGTCAGCGGACAAATTCTACCTAACCAAGTCTGCACTACAACTACGGCTATCGCGACCAGGTGGAGTATCCTGAACCATCGATTCCTTGCCAATTCCCATTCTAATATTCCACCTAGAATTATTGTCAGCAATCCTAAAACAATGAATATCACTACAAAGGTATGGAGCATCAATATTGCATCAGCAGTGATTAAGTAGAATTTAGTCATTAAGTTAAAGTCATTCACAGTGATCAATCAAAACTTTCGATTTTGAGGCGACCTAAATAATTTCTAGGCTGCAGCGGTTCTTCTCCAGCTGGATAACCACTTATGAAAAGTACCCACGCAACTATGTCTAGGTATTCATCATTACTTAGTGATTTGGGGTTATCGGCAGGCATGTTACCGAGTATTCGATACCAATAATCCAATACTGTCATACCCTGCCAGGATATAAGTGAATTGCGATAAAATTCTGAATCATGACAATGAGCACAATTTAAAGCGAAGAGCTCAGCACCTGCGGCTGCTTGCTCAGTAGTATAGATGCCATCCAAGATACTAGTCGCTTGCCCGAAAGAGTTTGTCGAACAAAGAAAAGTGAACAAGCAACAAAAAAGCAAAGCCGACGACGACTTTGCTTTTTTGGCAGGCATAAATAGCATTAATTAATGGCGGTGGATAAACTTGTGTAGATCAGGCTTTATTGTGTCAGCGACATAGATTACACCGCCAGGCGCAAGAGTCATGTAATGGGCCTCACCAAATTCACCGAGCTTTTTCCCAGGTTCACCAGTTGCCGCAACAACTTTGCCATTTTTATCCAGCTTCAAAATCTCCCCTGCAAACCCACTCACCATCCACAAGGTGCCTTCTTCATCGAAGTGTAATCCGCAGGGCCAGCCCTTATAATGCCATTCCTTAAGGTAAGCTCCTTCATCGTCAAATATTTGAATGCGGCGATTCTGGCGATCTGCAACATAAATCAGCCCCTCACCGTCTACAACGATTGAATGAGGGGTATCGAATTGACCAGGCCCTGTGCCCGACCCACCCCATTTCTTCATAAAACGACCCATTCGATCATATTTTAATAATTGTGGTGTACCTCGGCCATGACCAACCAAGATAAAAACTTCACCTTCATCATTTATGGTTAAATCTGTCGGCTCAAACAGTAATCCATCTTCTGGTTCTCCAGCTTCGCCCATTCTGCCAATAGTAAGCAGCACTTCGCCATCGAGATTCATTTTGCGTACGGTGTGTCCATTAACGTCGGTGGTCCATATGTTGCCTTGAGGATCAAGACGCATACCATGTGGCCGCACGTAATCCCCCTGCCCCCAGGTCCGCAGTAGCCGACCCCGCGGATCGAACTCCATTAGAGGGTTTGGACCACGATTGAAAAGAATCAAATGATTGTCTTTAGTCCATACAACACTGGAGGATGCTCCTAACTCGACACCTGAAGGAATTTTTAACCCATGCTGCACTGGGACATATCCCAGATCTGGAGCAAGCTCCATTTGCAAAGGATCTGGACCTTCCAGCACCTGAGCTCGCGCACTCAAGGAAAAACCCAATGCAATAGTTGTGCTGAGGGAAATTATCTTGAATTGCTTAAACTTCATACTTAGTTCTCCAAACCAATGCGTTCTAATCGTCGTCTTTCGGCGTACCGTTTCCATTCATTCCCATAGATTCATAACGTCGCCATCCCGCAAGAATACCAACCATTCCATGATTACCTTCATGACAGGCGTATTCATAGACGGGATCTTCAATTTGACGTAAGGGGAATTTCGCAGACCAAGGCTGATCCCAAGAAAGCGGATCTTCGATAGTGAAATCATATTCCAGAGTGTTAGCACCAATACGCCGAATGCGTTCCTCCAACACCATTTTTTCGGAAGCACCGCGGCCATTGTCATGATAGTAAAAATGCTGGGTTTTAATGACCAATGTGTCACCTTCAAACCGGGCAATGGCGTCACCATCCCATTTCAACACTTTTGTTTGATGTTCATCATCGAAGCGAATGATGCGCGCTCGATGGATCATCTCACTCAAAATCATGATGTGATCTTCGGTTTGCACGATTTGAATATTGTTATTGTAAGCGCCTGGCACTATAGGTGGTCCTGCAC
Source organism: Gammaproteobacteria bacterium (assembly GCA_029244985.1). GTDB lineage: Bacteria > Pseudomonadota > Gammaproteobacteria > Pseudomonadales > Pseudohongiellaceae > UBA9145. The sequence goes on from JAQWQD010000024.1 coordinate 39,961, forward strand.
CTCCACTCATCAAACACCTGTCTGCCAAAGTTCGACCTTCAGGACCAATGCTAAGGCGTCTATTTTCGGCCCTCACCTGAGCCCTTTTCCTGCCCATTTCGTTTAAGGCAGGCAAGCGACCGTTTGGCGGATCATAAATCAGTGACGTTCTGCGATCGGCGACGGTGTTCTCACCACGCTCATACCAGAAATTATTGTAGGAAATTACCCCTGGCGGATAGCCAGCACCACCAACAGAATCGATGATGAGGTCCCGATTCTGACGACGAAGTTCGAATTCTTCCCATTCTACTGCCTGCTCGGGGGTGAGTGTTTCCAAGTGCTCTAACTCTCTGGGGCGGTTCAGCGGAGTAATGGTGCGATAGGTGTAGACACCCTGCAGATCTGGATGCCCAAATTCGGTAAGAGGAATATCAGATGATTGGGCGGACACTGCAGGAACAGCTATCAGGCCGCCAAGGACTATGCTTAAAAGAAAGATCACTTTGGTGCTCATTGAATCCTCCGTGCTCTGGTTATTGTTAATCGGAAGAGAACTTGAGCCTATCAAATTACGCTACTGACATAATTTTTCAAGTGAAATATAAGTCACAGGTGGCTTAGGTAACACTATACCAAAGCTGTTTTGGTCCTGATTAAATTCTCAAGCGAAGAACTTATCGAGGAATACCTCATGAAGCCAGAGCGCGATTATGAAGCTCAGAATTTTGAAAAAAAGATCGTTAAAATGTACCACTCACTTTAAGCGAAAAGGACCTACCAAAATCTCGACACATGTACTCCACTTCTTCCAGTATGTTGTCAGCTATATTTCCTACGTAACGAATACGATCTCTGCACACTTGTACATCAGCAAGATTCCGTGCATCCAAGCGAAAAGTCACATCATCAAATGCAATAAATTCCAAAAAGCCAGTGAAGTATGGATCTGCATGATCATTCTCGATGTCTTCAATGTCCCAGCGCTTAGTTCCGCCGTCAATACGATTACGCATTTCGATACCGTAGTTTAAACGCCATTGCGGAATGTCGTGGCGAAAGCCCCAATTAAATTCACCACGGTGATAATTATTAAAGCGACGAGTTTCATTGAGAAAAGAATCTTTTACCCAGGAATCTCGAACATTGGCACTAGTCGTAAACAACACATTAGGCATACCAAGGCGGGAAAGCCGCACGCTGCCTTTAACTTCAAACACGTGCATATCGCCAGTGCCAATATTACCAGCGGCAGATCTTAGATCGTTGGGCCCAGGAGAAACATCGATACGCTGCAAGAGATCTTTATGGCGATGATGGTAGAAATTTGCGCTCACTACACCTTGATCATCTGGAAGTCGATATTCCGCCAATAAGTTGTAGTTCCACCAGTAATCTGGCCGGAGATTAGAATTGCCGGCCAAGGTATTTGAGTCTTCATCATCTTGATCGCTGGTAGCAACAAAATCTGTGAAGCTTAATTGCCTGACAACTTTTTCTATCAGCACTCGAAGTTGTAGTTGTGGCGTGACATCAAATCGATAATCCAACTTTGGCTTAAAGAAATTAAAGTCTCGACTATTACTAACATCTCCGCTCATTGAGATTTCGGATGCCTCATAAACAAGAGAAGTTTCTAGAGACATACGGGGACTAATGCGCCAATTGTGAATCGCAAAGGGCTCATAACGAACTTCTTCTACCCGCGTGTTGGCGTTAGGGATGTTTACTGGAGATAAACCTCCAAAAGCTTGAGAAGGTGCCTCACTACCCGAGAGAAGCCCCAGCGCCAAGTTTGAATCTAAAATAGTTTGAGCGCGCTCCGCGCCAACTTCCACATCCTGGCCATTAAAGAGGTTCATCGTGTATGAACCGCGCATTATCCGTTCTTCCAGAATACTTCCAGTATCGAGAAATAGATTTTTCTCTTCGCTGCCATTTTCCAAAATATCCCAGCGTTCGCGAGTATTGGCGGTGTCGTTTTTGTTAGCAATAACAAGTATTTTAAAACGATTACCATCATCACGACGATACTCGTAGTCACCGCCTATTTCCCAGTTCGTTTTTGTTCCAGGAATGTTTTCTCTTTCATAATCGTGTAGCAACGAACCCCCGCGAAGATCAACGGTCAATCGTTCCACTTCTGTCGGGTCGTCGTCCTCAGCAATCAAGGCATTGAATCGCAAACTACTTTTAGTATTTAGTTGATAATCTAGATTAGTCGATAAGGTGTAAGTGGTGTTATCTCGAATTCGCTCTTCGTCGATAAAATCATTGGGCAATTCGCCAGGGAGAATGCTATTTTCTCTAAGCTGTGTGGAATTGTAATTAGGCACAGCTGAAGCGTTTACGATAAAGTTCAGGTCGCCTGTTTGACCTGCGTAAGTTAGTGATCCACCAGGTTCAGTATTGTTATCGGAATAATAATTCGCGTTTACTTCGTAATTAATCGAGGTGTTTGACATCTCCTCAAAAAGTATGATGTTGGCTATCTGGGTGCTTCCTCTTACGTCAAGATCTCCAGAGGTGCCGCGGATGATTTCAATGTAATCAACTTGATCAGCATCGACTCTGCGCAACTGAGTTTCTGTATTATTATTCTTTCCTGCTGTGCGTTTGCCGTTAATTAAAATTTGAGTGCCACTGCTACCACTGCCAAGACCTCGACCGCCACGACTTACATTAGAAAAACTACCACCACTACTGCCACCACGACTACTACCACCACGACTACTACCACCGATGCTGGATATTTCCATTCCCGGGATCCGGTTCAACATATCTAACGCAGTTACCGGCGCATATTCGGAAAAATAAGCGGAGGGATAAACAATCGTAGAGTCATCTCCTACATTCTCTTGTGCCCAGGCATTCAGCGAAAAAGAAGCGAATAACATCAACGGCAAGAAAGGGCGAGAAATTTGTATGGCGAATGTTTTGAGCAAGCTTCCTGAGATACTGCCTCGCGAAATCCTTATACGCACCTTCAAAATATCTTCCTAAAGAGTAAATCTAATTTAAATACAATAGAATATCGTGGCGCAGTATACGCAAGTCTTAGCTGCGCAACTGTGACAATGTGTAAGTACTAATTATTTTTTTGGAGTGATCAAACGGTTGGAAGAAGCTTAGTAATTACTAAACTAGCAGCACTTTTTAAGAGCGCGGTGTTTAAGATGTGCCGGCATAAACAAGATCCTTGATTTACTGACTGCGCCTCTTGCTAACTTGAATACATTGCAGGCTCTATCATTAACCGAAATTTCTTTGCCATAGCTAAATCAATCTATTACTTGTAACTCAATTGATCTCTGTGTTTACAGGTTCAAGCAAGCTCATTCAAGGACTCTCCTACTGCGTTAATCAAACTATCGATTTGCTCTTTACTGGTTATAAAAGGTGGTGCCAACTGCAAAGTGTCTGCACCCCAGCGCACATAGAACCCTTTTTCAAAACACTTTATACCTACCTCAAACGGGCGGCGTAAAGGTTCTCCAGGGTAGTGTTCCAATGTAAGGCCGCCGGCAAACCCATAATTACGAATATCAGTGACAAAAGGCGCGGAACGTAAGCTATGAATCGCATCTTCAAATACCGAGGACATCTCTTTTACCTGCTGAACCAAGTTGTCATTTACCAGTAAATCTAGAGCTGCGAGGCCCGCTGCGCAGGCTACAGGGTGTGCGGAATAGGTATAACCGTGAGGGAATTCCACCATATATTCTGGGCCGCCTTTTTCCATGTAGGCTTCGTAGATATTCGACCCGACAACTACTGCTCCCAATGGAATTACACCATTGGTAATTTGTTTAGCCAAAGTCATTATGTCCGGCGTTACGCCAAATTCTTCGGCTCCAGTTAAAGAACCCATTCGTCCAAACCCAGTAATGACTTCATCAAATATCAGAAGAATATTATGCTTGTCACAGATTGCTCTAAGCTTGTTTAGATATCCTTTAGGCGGCGGCAATACACCCGAAGTACCAGATAGAGGTTCCACTATCACCGCAGCAATATTGGAAGCATCGTGGAGTAACACCAATTCCTCTAACTCGTCAGCCAAATGCGCACCTTGTTCCGGCATACCACGACTAAAAGCATTCTCTGGAAGCAATGTGTGAGGTATATGATCTGAATCGATAGTTTGCCCGAACAGTTTGCGGTTGAATCCAATTCCACCAACTCCGATACCGCCAAAATTGACCCCATGATAACCTTTGTGGCGACCAATAAACTTAGTCTTACTAGGCTGACCTTGGTTGCGCCAGTATCCTCGAGCTATTTTTAACGCAGTGTCTACGGTTTCTGAACCTGAATCAGTAAAAAATACATTATCAAGTCCAGAAGGAGTCAGTTCTACTACTTTATTGGCGAGCTCAAAACTTAAAGGATGGCCGTATTGAAAACCAGGTGAATAATCTAAATTCAGGACTTGCTTTGAAACTGCTTCGTTTATTTCTTTACGGCTATGGCCGGCGCCACAGGTCCATAGTCCTGATAAACCGTCAAAAATCTGCTTGCCTTCAGAATCTGTGTAGTAAAGCCCGTCAGCTGCCACGATTAGTCTAGGATTATTCTTAAACTGGCGATTAGCAGTAAAAGGCATCCAATGGGCATAAAGTTCTTGCTTATCGATCGTCACCTAATCAATCTCCTCAATCTGTTTCAATACTGGGATTCTAGTTTTATATCTTTGCTGCCCGCTGAGACTCGCTTGGCTTTTCAATTTCGGTATCAATGCTCGTTAGGTCGCCTCGATATGTGGCTTCTAATGCATCATCTGGCCATAAAATTGTCACCACGTAACCGACCAGTAGTGCCGACAAGAAAGAAGGTGGCATTGTTTCTAATGCTGTGAAGTAAGGCCCTATGGTTTCCATACTCTGTAAGACAAACTTACTAATAATCGTCATACAAAAACCAGTAACCATGGATGCAATCGCCGCTCGCTCAGTAAATTTTGGCCAAAATAAAGACAAAATTATCATCGGACAAAAAGTTGCAGCGATGCCTGCCCAGCCAAAAATTACAAACCAAAAAATAGTTCGATCTGGCGACAACACAGAAACTAATATAGCAACTGCTAACGCACTCATCGCAAGCCCGATAGTTATGAGACGACACATCCGGGCTGCATCATTGTCAGAAAGCGATGGATTGACAATTTTTTCATAAAGATCATGAGTAATAGCTCCAGCGACCATAACCAGTAATGAAGAAACTGTCGACATAATTGCTGAAAGAACAGCCGCAACGTAGAGCCCAACTATCCATGGAGGAAAAGTGAATTCGACCAATTCTGACAAAACATTTTGTGCTCCATTACCTAGTATTGTATCTGGATCTGCACCTTGAGTAGTAAATATGTATCGTCCCAGAACACCAATACTGACAGCGGAAAAATCCACTAAGATCGTAAAAACTACGGCTACCCATTTGCCACGATTGATTTCTGCTTCACTGCGAATCGCAATCAAACGTGCAAAGACTTGAGGCGAACCTAAAAACCCTAACCCAATTAAAGCCATACCAATAACAACAGAAAAATTCATTAAAGTAAGACCACCAGATCCCCATATATCCACCAAGCCTGGCTCAATGGCATACAACCCCTGATAGATAGAATCAGCATTGGAGATGGAGAGAAAGGCAACAAGTGGCAGCAACATCAAACAGAGCAACATCACTGCGCCTTGAAACATGTCGGTCCAGGCTGCTGCGAGAAAACCGCCTGCGACGCAATAAATCGTTACGATTACAAAACCAACAATTGCGCCGGTTAGGTAATTCCACTGCAAGAATGTTTCGAATGCTGAACCAGTGGCATCGATTTGAGCGGAGATATAAATAAGTACAAAGATCGACAGGACTATTGCTGCAAGTATTCTTAGAAAATGCGTTTTTGATTGAAAACGACTCGCCATGTAATCAATCACAGTCATAGAGTCGTATTTATCTGTGAGCCGCTTAAAGCGTTTCGCCATTAAGAACCAGCATCCGGCTACGCCGAGCAGCTCACCAATCACTACCCAATAAGCTGAAAAGCCAACCATGGCTCCCATGCCAGTCAGACCCAATAACAACCATGCAGATTCGCCGGTCGCTTGAGCAGAGAAGGCAGCTACCCAAAAACTCAGTGATTTTCCGCCGATGACAAAGTCATTCATGTTGCGTATTCGGCACGAAGCGAGATAGCCTAAAAACATCAAGACGCCGAAATATATGATAATCATTACGTATTTTTCAAACATCACAGACTCTACAGAACCTTGAGAAGGCGAGCTTAGCCGAAAAGGCCAGATAATACCTCTCAGCGCTACAAGTTACATCCTCAATACCCTGAAGAATCCTATTACAGTGAAACTTCCATCTATTTTGAGTTACCGGAGTCGTAGCGCTATAGTTGACCCTCGCGCTTCAAAGATTCGATTAAACCTTGTCAGCGCCGAATCGACGCAAATAAGAAGGAGTCCACTGTGGCAAAATTCTCTAGACGAAAATTCATTGGTTCCAGCACCACCCTGGCTGCTGCCGGGTTGGGTCTGCCGACACAATCTGCACTTGCTCAAGCGGAACCACCAAATAGTCAAGCTGCTCCCGATTATGTAGTTATCAATGCGCGAGTTTTTACGGTTGATGAAGAGCAACCCCTGGCCGAGGCTTTTGCAGTCAAAGGTGATCGATTCGTCGCAGTTGGTTCCTCCAGCGATATTCGCAACATGGCCTCCTCCAGTACTGAAATTATCGATGCGGAAGGCATGACAGTCACCCCGGGTTTTATTGACGCTCATTCTCATCCTTCTGGGGCTGGTGTTAATGAGCTAGTACAAGTAAATGCTGACCGAAGGTCCGTCTCTGAAATTACATCAGTATTACAGGAGAGAGCCAATATAACCCCTGAAGGTCAATGGGTTAGGGCCTTTAAATACGACGACACAAAACTGGCCGAGGGTCGTCCTATCAATCGATTTGATATCGATGAGTTGATTCCCAACCATCCCGTGGCTGTCAGTCATCGTGGTGGTCACACGAGCGTATACAACAGCATGGCTCTAGCATTAGCAGGGGTTACTGCTGAAACTCCCGACCCCCCTGGTGGACGATTTTATCGGGATGCGAATGGCGTACTAACTGGTTTAGTTCAAGGACCTGCTCGTTCAGTATTCAATGACCTGATTCCATCTGATTCATCCCGAGAACAAAGACGAGATGGCGTAATATTAATCTCTGAATTGATGACTCAGGCCGGTTTAACATCAGTCCACCAAACCGGCGGTGGCCGCAATGACATGATTGCATTCCAGGACGCAAGAGATGCTGGCGGTATGCGCTTTCGTATGTATTTATTCCCTCGTGGCCAACTATTCAATGACTTAGTTAATGCTGGGGTGCGCACGGGTATGGGTGACGAAGTATTTCGTATTGGTGCGGTTAAGTTTACGGCAGATGGATCTGCTTCTGAGCGCACTATGCGAATGAGCACTCCCTATGAAGGCAGACCAGATGATTTTGGGTTGCTATACATGACTGAAGAAGAAATTCATGAGTCCGTAGAAAACGCCCATCGCAACGATTTCCAGGTAGCAATTCATGCAAATGGTGATGTTACGATTGATACGGTCTTAAAAGCTTATGAACGAGTGCAACGGCTTTGGCCGAGGGAAAACACCAGACACCGAATAGAGCACTGCTCCCTTGTCAACCCAGGATTACTGCAACGCATTAAGAATTTAGGCGTAGTACCCGCTCCATTTTACACTTACGTGCATTATCACGGTAACAAGTGGACAGAGTATGGCGAAGAACGGATGCGATGGATGTTCGCACATAAATCATTCCTGGATTATGGCATTCCGGTAGCACCAGCATCTGACTACACACCAGGGCCTTACGAACCAATGATGGCAATACAGAGTATGGTGACGCGCAAGGATTTCGATGGTCGGGTTTGGGGTCCGAACCAACGAATAACTGTGGACCAGGCGATGCGCATTTGCACAATGAACGGTGCTTACGCCTCATTCGAAGAAAACTTAAAGGGCAGTATTACTGCAGGCAAGCTGGCGGACTTTGTGATTTTGGCTGACGATCCACATGATATTGATGCAGATGAAATCAAGAATATAGAAATCGTCCGCACCGTTGTGGGCGGCATTACTATGTTTGGAGCATAGAAACGAGCGCCAAACAAGAATGAATCTTTAACCCATAATTCTCTTCTATGAGCTTGGCTGCAAACTCAGCGAGGAAGAGCATTTATTTCTCGTGCCAGCTGCTTCGCTTCAAATGAAGCAGCATCGGCTTCTCGGACGATACTATTGTCGAGCACACATTCGCTCACTGATTCTAGCAGTCGACGGGATGCTTCACTGAATTGTGTAATCTCGCCTCCTTCTTGAGAAGAAAAAATTGCTAGGTCACAGCGATCTGCTCCCAACCCGTTCATTACTATTTCATCTGATGAAATTTCGAGTATCACGGCGTTAACCGCAGGTTCACACAGCGCAGCCTGCACGCCATTGTAATTAGCAAAATTTCCAGGAGATACTAATTCGCTGTCGAGCAACAATCCGCCACTAGTTGCCAGCCCTACTTTCGAAAATTTCGCTTGTAATTGTTCCGATATTTTAAGTCCTCGCTTACTCTCTGTAGCAGAATCCAACAACACAATAAGCACAACTTTACCTTTATTATCTCCGGGAAACCGTTCGTTAAGAATTAGTTCTTGTTCATTGAAAATTAGTTCTGGAGCAACATTTACTCCACAGAATGCGCCACCTGCTTCCCAAAAAGGTTTACTAATATCGTTGATAATAAAATCAAGCCCAGCAACATCCATATCAATAATTGCCGTTACACGCTCGGCTAGTTGAATATTGGCTGGATGAATTTGGTCGGTCATATCTTCCGTTGTTCCTCCCGCTGAAAGCTTAGCTTTTGAACCAAGCTTTACCTCCTGACCTTCACCTGGAACTGAACTCATCTCCATATTTTGTTTTATGAGGACGGCTTCAGCCTTACTGTCATTGGGTATTAGTTGCCAGTCATTAGCCAATCTCGTTTTGTTAGCTGCTTCAATAAGCGCATTAATGGATAAAATGCCGTCGCCTATGACATGAGAAGGTTTTTGTTTCCTCGCAGAACGAAACTTACCGTTAATTACTATGAGCTGATGCTGATCACCAGAGATGAGCTGTTCGACTATTACCGGGCCACGTTTAGCGGCTTCATTGAATGCTTCACTTAACTCATGTTCGTCGCAAACACCGACAAAAGCATCGGTGCCTACCCCTTTTGCTGACGGTTTTACTACCACTGGGAACCCTAATTGCTGAGCTGCTTGTAATGCCATTTCAGTTGAATTAACCACATACTGACGCGGTACTGGAATTCCTTGGCCTCGAAGTATAGTAGCCGCGGTATTCTTATCAGCGGCAATGCGAGCTGCGATATGGCTGGTGGCACTAGTAAGATTTTGATGAATCAGATGCAAGTTTGCGCCTTGGCCAAACCCCAAAATAGCGCCATCGGATGTCAGCGGTTGCCAAGGTATACTTTGTTGCTCCGCATAACGAATAAACGGAATTTGAGTCGCACGTTTTTCCAAGAAAACTCGTAGAAACTCATTAAGCAGTGTTTGCAGGCGCTGTTTCTCTACCAAATCGGGGTTAATACAATGCAAGCAGATTTCTGCAGCGATCTGACCAGCGGCAATAGCCATATGATCAAATCGACATTCGAAAACTATATGTTCTCCCTGATTTTCTTCCGGCTTCTCTGTCATATTGTCTAACACTTTTGCAAACCCTACCGGTAATCCGCACCAACGTTGCAAAGTCAGAGCGAGAAAATTAAGCACTCCTGCAATGGAGTTTGTTCTTAGAGAATCAGGTAAGGGTGGCAACATTGAAAGATTCAACCCTGCCGAGTAGGGCCTGTATCCATTGAGCAATTGTAGAGCAGCCTCTCTGAAACTGACATCAACAGGCCGCCTACTAATACTTACATCTAATTCTGCAACCAGTATCGAGTTGCGAAAATAGAGGTTCGCGCCCTTAAGAGTTTTTTTTGGAATATAAACAGAGACTGCTTGTTGGGAAGAATTCAATCTTAAAATCCTTTTTCAGTGCCGATTAGTAACTAATGAAGTTTAACGACACTTAGGGAAAGACACCAGACTTCCACTTTATTTTATTATCGTGACACTTGCATATTTTTAATTCTTTTCACTAATTCCAAGGCCTAAAATTGACTAAAAGAGAATCAAGACATAGAGTTTCTGATGAGCAATAACATCTTTTTTCGAAGCAGTGTAGAATCGTATCTCGATTCCATTTGCAGCCCTTTATCAGAATCTATAACTTTATCTCAATGGAATATCTAGCAATAATAGTTTTCGCTGTAAGCACTTGTGTGACACCTGGCCCTAATAATGCATTGATCATGGCGTCCGGATTAAATTATGGCGTGCGTCGCAGTCTGCAACACTTTTTGGGAATTTGTATCGGATTCCCCTTAATGATAGTTGCAGTTGGGCTGGGCATAGCAGGCCTGTTCGAACAGTTCCCGGTTCTACACATCATATTGAAAGTAGTTGGAACAGCCTACCTCTGCTACTTAGCCTGGAAAATTGCCACAGCGCCCATATCCGAATTTAACGAAACTCATGGCAAACCATTTTCCTTCCTACAAGCAGCTGCATTTCAATGGGTAAATCCTAAAGCCTGGGTATTGGCAATTGGAGCTACGGTTACCTTCACGGTGATATCGGACTCTTATGTTTATCAGGTATTAACCATCGCTCTGATTTTTATGTTTTTCGGCTCGCCTTGCACCATGTTGTGGCTCTGTTTTGGGGCCTCCTTAAAAACTATTTTGCAGAAACCCTCCTCTGTGAGACTCTTTAATTACAGCATGGCGGTATTGCTAATTGGCTCGTTACTGCCTGTGTTCATTGAGCTTTATCAGCAATTCACTGCCTGATACATTAGAAACTACTAGTGAAATTTGACTACTACTTCGCCAATACTCAAAGGTAGCCCATGAAGAAGGCACTACTCGCATCGTTAATAACTCTTTCAGGCTTAACTGCCTGCACACTCGCTGAGCATCCGCTACAATTAGCTCCGCTGCCTGATAAAACACCGAAGAATGTAATCTTTATCCTAAGTGATGATCACCGCTTTGATTTCATGGGTTTTACGGGAAAGGTTCCTTGGCTACAAACGCCAAACCTAGATCGTCTTGCTAGTGAGGGAGCATATTTTCCTAACACTTATGTTACCACCTCTCTATGCTCCCCTTCCCGCGCCTCGATACTCACTGGACTTTTTTCTCACTCCCACACAGTAGTGGACAATGCAGCACCCGATCCCGGCAATCTCACTTTCTTTCCCGAGTACTTGCAAGAAGCTGGTTACCAGACTAGCTATTTTGGAAAATGGCATATGGGCAATCACTCTGACGAACCTCAACCAGGTTTCAGTCATTGGGAGAGCTTCAGGGGGCAAGGAGTTTATTACGGACCTACTCTAAATATTAATGGCGAGCGCATAACCTACGATGAAAGTGTGTATATCTCTGACCTGCTAACGGAACACGCTGTAGAATGGCTTGAAGAGCGGGAAGAAGATCAACCATTTTTTATGTATCTATCCCATAAAGCAGTTCACAGTCAATTTGCTCCTGCCCAGCGCCACCTTGACAACTATAGCAATAAAGAAATTATTTACCCACCTTCTTTCGAAACACCACTCTATGGTGGACCCAGAATGCCCTCCTCTTCATCAACAGGCGAACCTCTGCGTGGCAAAAAATACTATGGAAATAACCGCATTCCTGATTGGGTCAAAGAACAACGAGAATCCTGGCATGGGGTCGATTATATGTATCACGGAGCCATTAATTTCGAAGATTTTTTCCATCGTTACACTGAAACACTGATGGGAATTGATGAGAGCGTAGGGCGAGTGCTGGACTTTCTCGATGCTAATGATTTGAGTGACGATACTTTAGTGATCTACATGGGAGATAACGGATTTTCTTTTGGTGAACATGGTCTCATCGACAAACGCCATTTTTATGAAGAGTCAGCGAAAGTGCCTTTATTAGTTCGCTGGCCTTCGAAATTTGAAGGCGGTACACCTATCGAATCCCTGGTACAAAATATTGATATTGCTCCGACTATCCTTGAAGCAGCGGGCTTGAAAGCTCCTGATCACATGCAAGGTATGTCATTTGTTCCACTTTTTTCAAGACAAGACACAACCTGGAGAGACAGAATATTCTACGAGTACTATTGGGAGATGGATTTTCCACAGACGCCCACTATGTTCGGTGTGCGAACCGATCGCTACAAGTACATCCGTTATCATGGAATTTGGGACACTAATGAATTCTATGATTTACAGAATGATCCGAATGAAATGCAAAACTTAATCGATGCGCCTGAACACCAAGAGCGGATCGAATCTTTTGCCAAGGATATTTATTCTTGGCTTGAAGATACTGGAGGTATGAACATCCCACTCAAGAATATTGTCCGTCCGAAATTTGGCGACCATCGTAATCAAGGCGTTTTGTAAACTAGATTTAACAGAGAGGATTTTTTATGCAATTTTTAGTGATTGCCTATGATGGCAAAGATACTGCAGCAGCATCCCGTCGCGCAGCGGCGAGACCAGCGCATTTAGAAGGAGCTAACCACCTAAATAAAGCGGGCAATATTATTATTGGCGGCGCAATATTAAACGAAAATAACGAGATGATTGGCTCTACGCTTTGCGTTGACTTCAACACCAGGGAAGATTTAGACGAATGGCTATCCGAAGACCCCTATGTGACTGAAGGCGTGTGGCAAGATATTACAGTTCAGCCTATTCGTCTTGCTATTACGCCTTCCTAAACCAGAAAAACTGTATTCAATGGCCAATATTATGGTTATCCAGAAAATCTCTAATCTCAGTATAGATATCGCGCATTTGGTTTGGAGTGAAGCCACCATGACCACCACCTTCTATTGTGATTAATTTGTTTTGAACTCCTGCGTTCTCCAAGGCTTCATGGAGGCGCAGACCCTGATCAAAAGGAACAATTGAGTCTTCATTACCATGAATTGTTAATACCGGTGGCAAGTCAGCACGTATGTGATTCACTGGGGAAACTCGCGCTGCTACAGCTACTCGATCCGGGGAACTGCCTAACCAGGCTTCCGTAAAATTACCCGATGTGCCCGGGCCTTCGCTTAATAATGAAGTGACATTAGTGATGCCATACCAGTTAACAATTGCGGCAACTTCCAAAGGCTCCATATTGCGCGGACCTATGGGCCAGGCACGCATTCTGTCACCAGGGCACTGACGTTCCATACCTACATTACTGGTTAACATGCCTGTAGTAAGAGCCAGGTGCCCTCCAGCCGAATTACCGGTAACGACAATGTTGGTTTTATCGAAACCATATTGCTCAGCATTCCGATAAATCCAACGAAGTGCACACCGAGTATCTTCAACCGCTGCTGGCGCATGGGCAACATCTGCTAAGCGATAAGCAACATTTACCACGGTCCACCCCATTTCCAAATAGGGAAGAAAAGTTAACGAAGATCCTTCCTTACTGCCATTGGTCCAGCCTCCCCCGTGAATATACATAAGCGTAGGGTTGGGACCCTGAACATCTCGCGGACGATAAACATCTAACTTCAAATCCACGCCACCGGCACGGTGGTAAGTTAAATTTGGCGCGACTGAATAAGTGCTGGTGACATCGACAAAACTGCGCTCGCTAGTCTGCGCGTGAATTAAGGCCGAACAACCTATCAGGGCAAAACAAAATGCTGCTTTCACAAAATGCATTAATTGACCAACTTGAGGGTTTTTAATAGCGAAACTTGTTTTCATAACATTGCCTACATGAAATTTAACTTTTAAACATGAAAAGCCTAACTCTAGTGACAAAAATTAGACTTATCCGCTCCAAACATTAACCAATGCTAACCCTATCAAGTTAACAGGTGCAGAGCCATTTGAAGTATTGTTGAAAACACAAATAATGGTATTCTAAATCCTCTATAGAAGTTACACCGTATTAAACCTATAAGAATAATTGCCCATGCTTTTGGAGAACAAACATGAGCCGCTCTATTCTACTGCAAACTACAAAATCACTAGCTTTAAGTTGTTTGTTATTATCCACAAATAGTCAGTTTACGCTGGCTCAAAATTCTATGGATTGGCAAGCATTACCTAATATGCCAGCCGGGAAATGGGAACCTGGAGTCGTCATTCTTGACGATAAACTTTATTTGTTTGGTGGTTACACAGAAGGTGTTGTCTCTAGTAAACGTTCTGAATACTTCGACCCTGAAGATGGTAGCTGGACGCTAATTCAAGAATTACCCAGTGCAATCACTCACATGAATATGGTGTTGGACGGCCGGACAGTCTGGTTCGCAGGTGGATTTAAAGACGGTTATCGCGGGCATACGATTGCCGAAGTCTGGAATTACGACATCGACTTGGACCGGTACACAGCTGCACCTCTTCTTCCAGAACCACGTGCCGGTGGGGGCCTCGCTCTGGTTGGGCGGGAATTGCACTATTTTGGCGGATTGATGGTGGACCGGGATACAGATTCCGCCGATCATTGGGTCTTAAATCTAGATGACTGGGCAAAGGGATCCACTAGGTGGGAACCCTCTATTCCAATGCCTTCACCGCGTAATCAATTTTCCACCATCGTATTTCAGGGCAATATCTACGCGATTGGCGGTCAACTGAATCACGATAGCCAGCAATTAGATCAGCCCCGGGTCGATATCTTTGACCCAAAATCGAAGACATGGAGCATAGGGCCGCCCTTGCCAAAAGGGCATTCTCATGCTGAGGGCGCCACTTTTGTTCACGCAAATAAGATCTGGATGATTGGCGGCCATACAACACCAGCAGGTGGAACCAAGTCCCAGGACCCTGACATTCTGACTCTTGCCCCAGAAGGTCAATGGCAAAAAGTTGGCGAATTACCTAACCCTCTCTCATCGCCTGCCGCTGGCATAATTAACGGTATGCTGTATGTTGCCGGCGGCGCGTTTGAAGGCAGTACAGTACAGGCAAAAATGTGGACAGGCGAGGTGCCTTAAAAAGCCCAAAAAGCGTTACGCTTTGTTTCTTTTTTATTATTGCAGTCTGAACACGCCTAAGGTACTGTTTTCCGGTTAAGTAAGTTTAAAATTGTAGATTTGCCGGATTTTAAGTTATTGAAATATAATATATTTTACCGTCGGCGAGCGGAACCACTATGAAACCAATCAGAAAGAATTGGGTCAGGTCAGGCCTAGCCTTTTCAGGGCTGGTTGTGGCGTTGTTGACAATTTCAAATTCAATTCCACCAATCTCGCAAAAGGCTGCCGCCCAAGATCAATTTAATGCCGCGGATATGCAGCGAGTTGTGAATCAGTATTGTCTCGCCTGCCACAATGATGCTCTCGCCACTTCAGGGCTTTCATTACAAACTGTCGATTTCACCAAAATCGCAAACCATGCCGAAACTTTAGAAAAAGTAGTAAAAAAATTACGCGCACACATGATGCCGCCTGCTGGCATGCCACGGCCGGACTTCGATTCTTATAGGGTTATGGCCGAATGGCTGGAAAATGAATTAGATGATGCCTGGACAGCAAACCCAAACCCTGGACGAGTGACGCCCGTGCATCGAATGAATCGTTACGAGTACAACAATTCCATTAATGGGTTGCTGGGTCTCGATGTCGATGTGATGGAAATGTTGCCAGGCGATCCTACTGCCGATGGTAGTTTTGACAACATTGCCTCAGCCCTACCTTTTTCGACAGCTCATATGGAACGCTATATGTCAGTGGCGAGGCAAGTGACGCGACTTGCAACTGGACTACCACCTTTAAGCCCAGTTGTTTCAACTTATGAAATTCCACTTTACATGAGTCAAGACTGGCGCCAGACCGAAGACATGCCATTCGGTTCCCGTGGCGGTATTTCAGTCACTCACAATTTTCCAGTCGATGGGGAATACACCCTAAAAATTGATTTGGAAACCAACTACCAAGACTACATTAAGGGCTTAGGTTGGGCGCAAATTCTCGACTTACGTTTAGATGGTCGACTACTGGAAAGATTTACTATTGGCGGTGATGCTCCAGGCACACCAACTCCTCTAAGTTTCAGTGGTACTGGAGAACCCGGCAGCGTGGATTGGGAGCAGTATATGTTGTATCAAGCCACCGAAGACTTGGAAATTACTGTGCCCGTGACCTCTGGACCACATTCCATAACCGCGTCCTATGTGCGGCAACAAGTTATTGAAGAAGAAATTCCACAGCCACGGCAGGGAGGCAGGCTTCCAGCAAACTCCGAAGCCTACCTTACTTATCAAAAAGTCCATTCCATAGAAGTGGGTGGCCCTTACACGAACAATGCGAGCTTCGGTGAATCACCAAGCCGCCAACTAATATTCTCCTGCTATCCCGAACAACTAACAGAAGAGGCTGCCTGCGCAGAAGAAATTGTTTCGCGCATGGCCCGCCGAGCTTATCGACGAGCGATTACTGATGCCGACACGAATTTACTGGTCGAATTCTTCAATCGAGGTCGAGAGCAAGGCGGTAGTTTTGATGCTGGTATCCAATTCGCTCTTGAGTTCATTCTCAGCGATCCAGACTTTCTAATTCGTTCTTACCAGGCTCCAGAAAATTTGGCTGCTGGTGAAATTTTCGAACTTAATGATTTAGAGCTTGCTTCACGCCTGTCATTCTTTCTATGGAGTAGCGCGCCAGATGAAGAATTGCTGGAACTTGCTGAAGCCGGCAATCTTTCTAATTCTCAAGTTTATGAGCAGCAAGCACATCGCATGCTAGACGATGAACGCGGAATTAATGCATTGGTAGAAGATTTTGCGGCACAGTGGCTAAACCTGCGACGTTTGGAAGAAGTAAATATAAACACCGTGTTGTTTCCACAATACGACGTGAGCTTGATGGAAGCCTTCGAAACCGAAACCGAAATGTTTGTTGGAGAAACATTGAAGACCGATGCCAGTGTCATCGAACTACTCAATGCGGATTACACTTTCGTTAATGAACGTCTCGCCCGGCATTACGGAGTTGAAGATGTTTATGGCAGCCGGTTCAGGAAAGCGGCCTTGCCAAATACGACTCAAAGAGGCGGTATTTTAGCCCACGGCGCTCTGCTCACAGTGACATCTTATCCCGGCAGAACCTCACCAGTTCTTCGTGGCAAATGGTTACTGGATAATCTGCTAGGTACGCCGCCGCCCCCACCGCCGCCAAATGTGCCTATTCTTCCAGAGGCGGAAGCAGGTGAAATTCCAGCATCTATTCGCGAGCGGCTGGCACAACATCGGGAAGATCCCGTATGCGCTTCCTGTCATGTGGTAATTGACCCACTAGGGTTCGCCCTGGAGAACTTTGATGTTATAGGAGCCTGGCGCGAATTTGATGAAGCAGGCAATCCTGTTGATCCCAATGGAAACTACCCTGGCGGTGTTGAATTTGCAGGATTTTCAGATTTGAGAGATTGGATGATGGATCGACCGGATCGCTTCGCCCATACCCTGACAGAAAAATTGATGACCTATGCCTTAGGCAGGCGTGTGGAATACTATGATCAACCTATTATTCGAGAAATTGTAAGAAATTCAGCGGAACAGAATTACAGCTGGTCTTCCATCGTTCTGGGCATTGTGAGTAGCCCTGCATTCAAATCCAGCATGGGGCCCGTGCAGGTGGCAGGAAATGAGGAGAACAATGGTGAAGCTGAAACAATTGCAGCGGCAACTAGGCTTTAAGGCGGTAAATCCTGATTTTCAGGCATTTACCATGTAACATTTAATGGTATGCACTGCGTACGAGCCGTTTTTAAAAATGGCACCTAAAAGTTATACCTACTAAGAGGTAGCGATAATGAAGGCGAAACAGAACAAGATTACTAAAGCAGTAAACATTCATACTGGGAAAGCGTTATCACGCCGTGCTGTTCTCAAAGGTGTCGGCGCCGCATTTGCCCTACCCATGCTGGATGCAATGACACCTGCTTTTGCCAATGCACCTAGCCCGGTTCAGCGTTTCCAAACGGTTTATATTCCCAATGGCATGGCCATGCAGTATTGGTCACCGACCACGACCGGTTCTAACTACGAATTGACACCAATACTCCAACCGCTCGCCAACTACAAAAACAAAATGAGAGTAATTTCCGGATTAAAAGCCAACTGGAATATCGCACATGCCGGTGCTGGCGGCTCCTTTCTTACAGGAGTAACACAGGGTGGAAAAACCGAAGTAGAAATTTTGGCTGACGTTTCAATTGATCAACTTCTAGCAAATGAACTTGGCAAAGAGACACAGCTTTCTTCTCTCGAACTTTCAATGGATGCCCCTGCTCTCGCTGGAGCCTGCACCGTTAACCTTAGCTGTGTCTATACCCATACACTTTCGTGGCGCGGCAAGACGGAACCACTGCCTACAGAACATAATCCACGCTCTCTCTTCGAACGCTTATTTGGCGACAGTGGCACCACAGAAAAACATGCTCGGGAAATTCGCTTACGCCAGCAATCTAGCATTCTCGATGCGGTGCTAGAAAAACTTACTAGCCTGGAAAGTCAGCTGGGGTACGAAGACCGTCATCTAGTCGATAGCTACACCGAATCAGTGCGCAATATTGAACGACGAATTCAAAAAGCCGAAGAACAAATTGACATGGATCTTCCTGAGATTGATCAGCCCGCTGGCGTTCCGCCTGTGTTTGAAGATCACATGGAAATTATGCAGGACCTGCAAGTGCTCGCCTTACAAACTGATTTAACCCGAGTCATAACATTTATGATGAGCAAAGAACAAAGCCCAAGGCCTTACCCGCAAATAGGCGTACCCGATGCTCATCACCCGCTCTCTCATCATAATAACAACCCAATGTTGATAGAGCGCATGTCAAAGATTAACACCTATCACACCACGCTGTTCTCCAACTATCTGGATAAATTGGCAGCAATTCCAGACGGCGACGGTTCTTTGCTAGATAACATGACCATCCTCTACGGTGGCGGTCTATCAAATAGTACCATTCACTCCGGCGACAATCTGCCCATACTCTTAGTCGGTGGGGGCGCAGGTTGGTTAAAAGGTGGGGAGCATAAGCATTATGGGAATACACCGACTATGGCCGACCTGCATCTAAGTCTCTTAGATAAGTTTGGCGTTAAGATAGATCAAATGGGTGGAAGTTCTGGTCCAATTACGCTTTAGAAGCCTGGCGATTTTTTACTACTATTCATGATTATTATCTCGCGAAAAACTCTTCTTGTTGCGTTATTTTTTTTCGCAAGTCAGAGTTTTGCGCAAAATCTTCCAGTTGTCATAAGTCTTGCTAAAGAACAAAAATGGAATGAACTTGCTTCCTTATTGGAAGACGGGTTCAACCCAAATGCCGTTTACGGAGATGGCACTACTGCATTGCATTGGGCGAGCTATCACAACAGTAACCAAGCTACAGAACTGCTGCTCGCTTCTGGTGCCGACGTCAATGCCACCACCGACTTGGGTGTCACCGCTCTCTGGCTCGCTGCTGAGAATGGTAGTGTTGATATAGTAAGAAAGCTCCTAAGTTCTGGAGCCGACCCCAGGATTCAACTACTTTCAGGTGAAACAACGATAATGACTGCTGCCCAAGCAGGTAATGGGGAAGTAGTGCGGTCTATCCTTGAAGCAGGCGGTGATCCCAATGTCGCCGTAACCCGCGAACAAACCGCACTCATGTGGGCTGCCGGCCTTGGTCACTCGGAAGTAGTAGCAGCTTTATTGGATCACGGAGCTGATGTGCATGCTCGATCAAGAGTTCGTGAACAATATGTTAAGTCTGAAAAAGAACAGGACAGCCATCCTTCCTATAAATATTGGATCGAACAGGGCGGGAATACAGCACTTATGTTTGCGGCCCGATCCGGAGATATACGCTCAGCGCAATTACTCGTCGAAGCAGGCGCCGATATCAATGAGGTCTCCGCCTTTGGTACTAGCCCAGCAATAATGTCCATCCATGGTGGCAATGCGGAAGTGTTGGATTTCTTATTAGAAAGTGGTGCTGATCCGGAATCGAATGCAAGCGGACATACGGCCCTGCATGCAGCTGTGCTACGAGGTAGCCTTGATGCAGTAAATGTCTTGATCAAACATCACGCAAACCTCGAAGCTATTTTGGAAAAACCAACACCCGTACGTAGACAGTCTACTGACTATAATTTTCATGATTCGCTATTGGGAGGCACGCCTCTCTGGCTAGCAGCACGCTTCTCAGAAGCAAGAATTATGGAGGCTTTAATAGAAGCCGGTGCCAATCCAAAAATCATTAATCACATGCGTTATCCTGCTCAACGCCAAGGCGAAAACTTCATTCGAGATGAGGGTGAGATCAATCTATTAATGGCTGCAGTTGGCATGGGGAACTCGCGACTTCGCGTAAGCTGGGGCACACCAGAGCGCCGTGCTGGACAAATTGCTAGCAGAGAAGCTCTCGCTCTCGATGCTTTAACGATTGCTCTTGCTTCTGGGGCCGATATCAACGGAAAAAACGCTGAAGGGCAATCTGCCCTAGCCTTCGCAAAGCAAAGGCGCTATGAATCAATTGTTACTTTTTTAGAAGCTGCTGGTGCATTAGAAAACTAGAAGAATCCCTGTAGAAATCGATGCTCTCTTTTTAAACTCCTGACTGAGGTGCAAAGCATGTTTAAAAAGTGCGGCTTGATCTTTCTGACGGTCTTATTTCCCTTAAGCATTCCATTTTCTGCCCAAACCCCTGACACTGTTTTCCTTGAAGAACTCACTTGGACTGAAGTTCGTTCTGCAATTGATAACGGCACTACGACAGTTATCGTGCCAACAGCTGGAACAGAGCAGAATGGCCCTCACATGGTATTAGGTAAACACAAATACCGAATCAACGCTGGGGCCGAGCGAATTGCGAGAGCCTTAGACAATACCTTGATTGCTCCAGCAATAACTTACGTGCCGGAAGGCGATATTGATCCGCCTTCCGGCCATATGCGCTATGCTGGAACAATCTCTATTCCGCAGAGCGTCTTCATTGAAGTACTTGAGCATACCGCTCGCAGCCTAAAGCAGCACGGATTTACTGATATTTTATTTATCGGTGATAGTGGCCCGAATCAGAGGCCGCAGGAAATAGTAGCAAGACAACTTTCTAGCGAATGGGAAAGTGAGGGCGTGAAGATCTTACACATATCGGACTGGTACAAGATCGGTATTTTCGACGAGTATCTTTTATCCCAAGGTGCTAGTTATGACCAGATTGGGACTCATGCAGGCCTAAGAGATACCGCCTTACTTCTCGCTATCGCACCAGAACGTGTGCGGAAAGAAAATATCTCGCCCGGTAAAGGTTCCGATATTGATGGTGTTTCCGGTGACCCAACAATAGCTACAGCAGAGCTCGGGAGAGTAGGGTTTGATCTAATATTTAATGCCGCGATGGATCAAATACGAGAATTAATGGCCCGTGATTAAGAAATTAGTTTCTATCCTTATTTTTATGATTCTTAACTGTATTAGTTTTGCCTCTATTTCTGCTACAGAACTTTCGTGGGATATAGGATTAACTGAACAGCGTAATTTAATTACTGCGAGAGGAATCATGTATGAGAAAAACGCGCCGACTATTCTTTATCTCGCAGGGCTCGAAGGTTCCTCGCAAAATTCAGCAGTGCTAAACGCGCTTCTTGAAAACTACAGCCAGTCTTCCCCTACAGATTCTGCAGTTAATTTAATCGTCATTGCCAATGCCAACCCAGATTCTGAATCGTTACAGTTTCCGCCAACTGGTGCAGCTTTTTCTGAAAATTCGGTATCCCATGTATTGTGGCGCTGGATAGGCACCCATGCTCCAGATTTAATCGTGTTAGAAGCTGGTCAAGATTTTGGCTTTAGCACTGCATTGGAGGAGATCGGAATTGCCGGCTTCGGCAACATACCCATTGAAAGTCTTTCTGCAAGCAATACAACGATGCAGTTTTTACGCTTCAGTTCCAATCTAGCAAGATCGCAGGCTAGGGCCGAACTAGACCGACGTACTGCTCGAACACCAAGAGCAGTAGCAGAGCAACTCGCCGCCATTTACGGTTATGATTTTTCATCTCCTGTTTATGTCCCCGGTATGAGTATTATTGGTCGACTCCGGCTTGGTTACATTGACTCTGTAAACGACTTGTTATCGCCTTATCTAATAGGTGAATCTTTTGAAATCTCTAACGCTTCAGTAATGGCCGGTCAACTTGTGTTTGCCGAACATGCGAGAATCACGGGAAACGAAACATCTCAGGGACTAGTCCTGAGTGCGGCTAACCTGGCGTTTGATGAAAACGACCAGCCCTTTGAAGCAATGCCTATGCATTACGAAATGAGCGATTCATTTTTTATGGCAACTCCGCTGCTGGCAAAAGCAGGCGTGCTAAGTGGAGATGATCGATACTTTGACATGGCAATTCGCCATACGGCCTATATGCGTAAACTTTTACTGCGCGACAACGGATTGTATCGGCATTCTCCAGATGCAGATGTCGCTTGGAGTCGAGGCAATGGTTTTCCAGCCTATGGTCTTGCTCTAAGTTTGAGTGAGTTTCCTAAAGCGCATCCTGCACGAGATGTCATGCTTGGCTACCTTGTGGACCATCTGGAAGCACTGCTGCCTTATCAAGATATAGATGGTATGTGGCATGAAGTAATCGATTATCCAGGTTCTTTCGCGGAGATTACATCAACAGCAATGATCGGAATGGCGATTAAACAGGGATTGGATAATGGCTGGTTAGCTGAAACCGCCTATAGACCAGCATTGAATAAAGCCTGGAACGCAATAAAAATCCGTACCAGTTTTGATGGTATTTTTATTAACGCCTGCACGTCCACTGGCAAGATGCCTTCCCTTGAGGCCTATTTAGACCGATTGGCAATTTTTGGCAGGGATGACCGTGCGGGCGGCATGGTTATGAATTTTGCGATTGATATGGCTGGGCTTTGAATAAGCTTTTGTGTCGCCAGTTCGATGAAATAGCTTCTCGGAAAAAAATGGATTTTATGATTTACTAGGTGCCTGATCGGTAAGTACTAGATTTTTTATAACCTTTAGCCGGAACAGTAATAACGATGAATAAACAAACTCGTAGAACGTTTATTAAAGCAATTGCTCTTAGTGCAGCTGCTGCCGCAACAAGTAAAGTAGCAATGGCACAGAATCAATTTACACTCTCCGGGGTACCTCACCCCTATCCAGATGAATGGCTACCGGATGGAGTACGTTCACGTTTTGTAGATAACGTAAATGGATTACGCATTCATGTGCTTGAAGCTGGTTTCGAAACAAGTAATCGCCCTGCCTTACTTTTGTTACATGGTTTTCCAGAACTGGCTTACAGTTGGCGCAATGTAATGAAACCATTGGCGGATGCTGGCTATCATGTGATTGTGCCAGACCTAAGAGGTTACGGCAGAACCACGGGCTGGAACAGCGATTACGATGCCGACTTAACCCCTTTTAGAATGCTTAACAAAGTGAGAGATGCCCTAGGCTTGGTCTATGCGTTTGGTTATGACGCTGTTGCTGCCGTAATCGGTCACGACTTTGGTTCACCGCTAGCTGCATGGTGCGCAGTGACTAGACCCGATGTTTTTAAATCAGTCGTTATGATGAGTGCGCCCTTCGGTGGCACGCCCTCAATTCCTTCTGGATTTGCCAATGAACCGGCACAAGCTACTCCTGCTCAAAGCTCAAGTATCTATGATGATCTTGCAGCACTGCCAAGACCACGAAAGCATTATCAACGCTATTACCAGACCCGCGGCGCCAATGAAAACATGTGGCACGCCAAACAAGGACTTAACAATTTTATTCGCGCCTACTATCATCACAAGAGCGCTGACTGGGAAGAAAACAAACCTTTCCGACTGGCAGGACGTCTGGCTGAAGAATGGGCAAAAATGCCAACTTATTACATTATGGACCTGAACCTGAGCATGGCAGAGACAGTAGCCGCGAATATGCCCAGTGAACGCGAAGTACGATCAAATAGCTGGTTGCCGGAAAACGCGCTAGCTGTTTATGTAGAAGAATATGGAAGAACAGGTTTTCAAGGTGGTTTAAATTCCTACCGCATGGGTGCAAGCGGTATCGGCAATGCTGAATCTCAGTTATACGCCGGAAAAACTATAGATCAACCGTCCATGTTTATTAGCGGTTCTAGTGATTGGGGCACTTATCAAGGCCCTGGCTCTTTCGAACGCATGCAGCAATCTGCGTGCACCGACATGCGGGCCGTGCATTTAGTAGATGGTGCGGGTCATTGGGTGCAACAAGAACAAGCTGAGGAAACAAGTCGTCTGTTACTTGAATTTCTAGCAGGGCTTACCTAATTGGAAAGAATGTAATTGACGAATCTTTGAGATGCTATTTAACTATCATTCAACGACAGGAGTGATAGGTTAATATTAGTAATTGAAATTCAGTGTGACTAGGCAGCATTAACGGACAAAGAACAACTGAAAATCAGATGTGGAGTACGTGTCGAAAGGTTAAAAGCCCTAGCAATTATTGGCCTGGGCTTAAATGCTCGAGCGTTAACCTATCTTCATAACCGGACGGAACCAACCCAAGACTGGATCGCCGATCCATGTTCTTTAAATGAATATCAAACCAGGCAGTGACAAAATGATCCATGATGTTATTCATTTCGACATTATCCCAGTTCGCATCACGATAATGGCCGGCCGCTTCTTCGTTCTCTGAATTATCTAATTCATTGGGAACAGGCATTGGTGCTCCAGCATTATGACCAGCGCCCAATAAGGTCAAAAGATATCGATCGCTATTTATAGCGCCATTGAAAATAGCATGAGCTCCATTTTCATAACCAGCAACGCTGTCTTGATCCCCTGCCAAATAGAAAGTGGGCACTTCTATTCCTGCTAGGTCTTCCAACTGCCAAAAGCCTGCGTTCATTCCCCAAGGGCCAATCGCGAAACCAGCTTTAATACGTAAATCCAAATTGTTTCGATATTCAGGATTCGATGTTGCGTGTTCTTCTAGTAAGCGGTTTGGGGGCGCCAAGAATCCACCTACGCTTTCTTCACTGTACCCAGCACCGAGATTATTTAGCAAACCATAACCGCCCATTGAATATCCTATGAGCCCAGTTCTCTCAGCATCAATCATCCCTCTAAGTACTTGACCTTCCTCTGCCGAAATAGAAGCAAGTGTATTTAATACGAAGCGTTGGTCTAGAGGGCGATTGTATAAAGTTGACGCAAACGACTGCTGGTTATCATAGGTGCTTTCCAGATGATCGATTGACACTACAACATAACCTTTGCTCGCCAGGTTTTCTCCTGTATGACTCATGAGAAAACGATTACCCGGGTAACCATGAGAAATTATCAGCAGCGGGTATGGCCCACCTTGATATTGAGGTCGAGCGTTGCGAACTGCTCGACCATGAAGGGTAGCCGTAATTTCAGGATTGCGTGTTATAGCCTGGTATTGAGTACCCGACTCTTGTCCTTGCAAATCCGCTGGATACCAAATTTCAAGAGTTAGCTTTCTATCATAGTAGGCGGTGTCACCGCCACGGGGAGTATTCAAAATATCAACGCGATCACCCGCAATTGCTTCAATAGTCTGAACACCAACGTTATAACTACCAAAGGCTGCTAAATCAGGGGCAAGCGGGCCGATCGTATCTATACGGTTTTGCTGAGCACTCACATTACAAACAATACAACTAAGTGCTAAAGACAAAAAGGTTTTAGTCATAGAAGCGACCCCTGAGAGTTAAACCTAATCAGAACTATTGCAATTAAGTTAATGTTAGCGCCATATAACCAAAGTTCTAAAAAAGAGGCTTAACCTTCGTAGGCCAGTTCTGCTTTTTCTAGCTCTTTGTCACCTAAAAAGTCATGCAAAATCAAATATAAACTTGGAACTAAAAAGAGGGTGATTGCTGTTGCAAACAACACCCCATATGCGAGTGAAATTGCCATAGGGATTATGAAAAAAGTAGCCGGATTAGCCGTGACCATTAATGGAACTAGCCCTATAAATGTAGTTATTGAAGTCAAAATGATCGGTCTAAAACGTATGGCTCCAGCACTGGAAACCGATTCCATAATATCCTGCCCTTCCGCACGTAAGCGATTTATCGTTATCACTAAAACCAGACTAGCGTTAACAACTACCCCACTAAGTGCAATGATACCCAAAATTGAGAAAAAGACTAACGGAACGTCCATTATGAAGTGACCGAAGATCGCACCTATCGCCCCAAATGGGATGACGCTCATAATCACCAATGGCTGCGAATAAGATTTCAACGGAACAGCCAATAGAGCAAACATTATTAGCAACGCTATCGGATAGTTTGTTAATAGCCCCGAAAGGGATTCCATTTCTCTTTCACCCTCGCCTCCAATTGCTATTTTTACATCAAGCTCTCTATCCCATAGTTGCGCGTATTTCGAAAATATTTCCCTGCGAATCTGGGCGGGCTCTACTACAGTCCGATCGACATCACCTCTAACCGATATAATTCTACGCCCATTCTGCCGATTTATACTTGAATAAGTGTTCCCTAGCGAATAATCAGCGATACTTAGAAAAGGTACTTCCGCTCCATTAGGGGTCCTGATGAGTAACTCTTCTAAGTTTCCTAGCGATTGCCTTTCAGGCTCCGGATAGCGAACCATGACTCGAATGTCATCACTGCCTCTCTGAATTCGTTGAGCCTCAGCACCATAAAACGCTTGGCGAACTTGAGTAGCAACGTCGTTAAGAGTCAAACCTAACGTTTTGCCACGCTCTAGAATTTGAATTTGTACTTCCTGCTTTCCAGCCCGGAAGCTATCGGAAACATCAAAAACACCAGGATATAACATCAGTTCTTCGCGCAATTGCGTGGCTGCAACCTTTAAATTCTCTTCGTCACGACCTTCTAAGCGAAAGTTGATAGCATCTCCCGCAGAGAAAGCATCCGATACGAAAGTTAATTCTAATGCATCTGGTATTGTTCCAACTTTTTCGCGCCAGCGATCTCGTATGTCTGCAGCACTCATGCCTCCTCGGTCAAAGTATGGAACCAGATACAACATTACTTCAGCTATCTCACTCCTGCCTGCAGAGCGCTGCCCACCCCCAGGACCTCCTTTCGGAGCAGTTCCTCCGATAATCGTCAAAACGTTGTCTACTGCCCTGTCCGAGGATATCGATGAATCGCCGGCAGCCTTCATTTCTGCCAACTCAGCATCCAGCTCGGCGACAAGCTCAAGAGCCTTCGCCTCTATCAAGTTAACAGCTTCCTCTGTTAGTGAAGCAGGAACCCCAGCAGGCATCGTAACGGTACTCCAAACACGATCACCCTCTATTGAAGGCATAAACTGAAAGATCACCCTCCCGCTAAATAAAAGAGCAAGCACGACTAACACTACCCCAGTTGCTGCCGCCCAAGCCGCATACCTGTACCGTAAGACTGTCTTTAAGGCTCGTTTGTAGCCATGTTCAGCGAAGCTTTCAAGCCAAGTAGCGATGTTGCCCTGAAAATTCTGCCATGCCGTGACAATCTTTGAACCCTCTAGAAAATACCCTTGCGTTTTTCGGTGAGCAATGTGCCCTGGTAAAATTAACTGTGATTCAATAAGGCTGGCTATCAAACAAAAGACAACAGTACCCCCTATTAGCTGAGAGAAAGCCGAAAATTGAGTGTTATCAAGCAACAATGGCAAGAACGCAGCAATAGTAGTCAGCACGCCAAATATTACAGGAACAGATACTTCAAAGGTGCCCTCTATCGCTGCCTCATCTTTACTGAGACCTTTTTGCTCATACGCATGAACTCTCTCACCGACAACGATAGCATCGTCTACCACAATTCCCAGAACCAGAATAAATCCCATCACTGTTAGCGAACTGATGGTTAAACCCATTGGTGGAAAGGCAATCAATGCTCCACAAATTGCGATAGGAATCCCAGCCGCCACCCAAATAGCTATCTTAAAACGTAAAAACAAAGCCAAAATTATTAGTACTAACAAAAGCCCTGTGTACGCGTTTTTTGCGACCGTCGCTATTCTTGTCTGTGTACTTACCGAATCATCAGAAACAACATTCAGAGACATACCTTCAGGCAAATCAAAATTCGCAGAAGCCATGAACTCTTTCACTTGGTTAGCGGACGTAACTATGTCTTCGTCTCCGATCCGCATCACGTCAATAATCGCTGAATTGACCCCATCTAGCCTAGCGTCTAAGTACCCTTCTTCAAAACCATCTTTAATAGTAGCTATATCTGAAAGGCGCAGCTGAGTTCCGTCTGGATAAGAAGCAACCACAACCTCCGCATACTCAGAACCCTGGTACACCTGACCCTTTGTACGGATCAATATCTCGCCTGACGTCGTGCGAATAGTACCTCCAGGAAGATCCAAAGAAGCTTGAGAGATAGCCTGAGAGATTTGATTCAACGTTAAACCATACTGCCTTAGCGTAAACTCTGAAACTTCGATAGAAATTTCCAAAGGCCTTATAAATTCAACATTAACTTGAGAAACTTCCGGGAGATCCAATAAATCGTCTCTTATTTCCTCTGCGACGGCCTTGAGGTTTAGATCGTTGGTTTCCGACGACAGCGCGATTGTCATCACAGTTCCGATACTACTAAAAGCCCGAATTATTGGCTTTTCAGTCTCAACAGGAAAGGTTGTTATAGCATCCACCTTCCCTTTGACATCATTCAGTAGACGATTTAGATCCGCGCCTTGTGCCAACTGGATCGTAGAGTCACAACCACCCTCTCTCGCGGTAGTCGTCAACGTATCAATATTTTCGGTGCCTTCCAGGGCCTCCTCTATCCGAAGACAGACTCCAGTCTCAGATTCTTCTGGTGTCGCTCCCAAGTAAGGGACATTAAGTTGTATAACACCAACTTCTATATCAGGGAACTCCTCTTGGTTAAGACTAAAATAAGCAACAACCCCTCCAACCAGAAAAATCCACATGAGCAGATTACTAGCAACGGGATTTTTCACAAACCAAGCTATTGGTGTTCTCAAAATTAACCTCTCAACTAAATCTTAATTCTACTAAATAAATTCAAGAACCGGCTGAACAGCCATACCATCAACTACAGCCTGAATTGGCGATATGCAAATCTTTTCGCCAGGTAATATTCCGCCACTAATCAGAACGTTCTCTTCTTCAAGCCTAAAAATATCGACCTCACGGAAATACATCTTATTTTCAGAGGTTACTACAAGTACCTGATTGTTATTTCTAATCACAGAGCGAGGCAGAGAGATAAGACTATCGACAGTCTTACCTGTGATGTCGGCATGCACATAAAGCCCAATGGGAAGTGGGATAGCTTTTATTGCCTCATCTAAAGCCAAGTCACTAGTCGCTGTCGGCTGAGGAACCCTTATGATTGTCTGCACTGTATTACTGTTGGGGTCGATAGATGCCTCTATTCTTACCAATGTGCCTTCCCAGTGATACTCAACACCTCCATACATGCCGGTCAATGTAACACTTGGTGCCTGTTCAGGAGGCAATTCCCCCTGCAAACCTAAGGGGATATCCAGGTATCCGAGCTGGCGGATCGCAAGAGGAACGCGCACCTCTACTTCATTCGCTCCATACAATACAGCGATGCTTTGTGCTCGGTTTACATATTGGCCGAGCTCTACTTCTCTAGTCTCTATAATTGCGTTGAAGGGGGCTTTGATTTCTGTTCTCTGCAAATCGAGCTGTGCTTGCCTATGGTTTGCTTCCGCATCAGCTAAACGAGCTTTTGAAACTTCAGCTAGCCTCTGGGCGTCTTGCAATTGCGACTGACTCGCTAATCGCTGTTCAGCCAGCTCCTTCATGCGATCATATTCTCTGGAGGCATGACCGGACTCAGCATTAGCCTGCTGAACCGAAGCTTCGCTCCTTGCTAGCATAGTTTCATAATCGCTGGCGTCTAATCTGAGCAAAGTCTCTCCCTCGGTGACATAGCCGCCGGCTTCCATTGCAGAGGAGATCCATGCAACCGGACCAGCAACAGCTGCCGAAAGGTTGGCCGTTTGTGCGGCTTGTACTTTCCCTTGAGAGCCGACTACCAAGCCTACTGACCGCTGCTCAACTTCCGTCACGCGCACTGAGACTGGAATTATTTCCAGTGCTACCTCGTCTAGGGAAAGAGGCGTGCGAATCAAGGCATAAGAAAAGGCGATACAACTACCTAGAATCACTATAGGCACTAACACTCGCTTCATTTGATCACTCCTAATCGTGTTGATCCTGTTAACAAATTAAGCAAAGGGAATATCTCCATTGCTACTGCATCTATAGATATGCATGCGTTCAAATATCATTTTCCCTGTTCTCGGGAAGAACTGCGCTGGTTGCCAAAAATCTTAGTAACCGATCGTCTGAGCTCATCAAAATATTGTTGCACAGCCGATTGAGCCAAATCGCCATTGCGTTCGGTAACCGATGTCTTTAATGATGACAAAACTTCGTTAATAGCTTTTTTTCTTAATTCAGGCTGGATCCCAAGTTTTACCATTTGATCAACGAATTGCGCCCGCAAATCATTTGCTATTAAATGGATTACTAGGTTGTCAGCGATTTCCCCTAATGCTCTAAGAAATTCACGCCACTGTGGCTGCATAGCTTCATAATCTTTTGCTTGTTTGCCAAGAGTTACGACCATTTGGCGCAAACGGTTCATCTCTTCGTTATTTGCATAGTTAATCGCTTCTCTAGCTGTCAAAGCTGAGAGCGCAGCAAATGTCTGTAAAAATTGATCTATCAAGACCGGATCTGGGGACTCATCCAATGTCATTAGCGGCCCCAAAACTGAAATGCTAGCAGATTGGATAGGCCTAACACGCGCCCCTCCAGGCTGAATTTTAATTAAGCCTGTTTGCTCTAGCTGGGATAGCGCTTCTCTTACTGCTCCGCGACTAGCATCGAATCTCGTTGCAAGATCGCGCTCAGAGGGTAATCGATCACCACAAACATAGCGCTGCCGGAGGATCTCCGTCCGCATTTCCTTAGCAATCTCGTGACTGATTGTGTTGTGCGTCATAGGGACAATTTTCGAATGAGCTGGTCTGACCAATTTGGTCGGACCGAATATAGCCCCGAATCATTGAGAGTCAAGCTTATAGGCGATAGAAATAGGTGTTTTATAGATAAACCGAAGCTAAAAGTCGCCGAACAACTCCAGACCTAGCTGTTGCTCATAACGAGAGTCTTCAATATCAGATTCAGACAAAGTACCCAGAAGTAACGCCTCCACATCTTTGCTAATTAATTGAATCGCTTGAAATTGCTGCTCTGGCTCAAGCGCAATTTGCAAAATTGAGCCCCAGATGCCCAGCATTCGACTATCAATTACGCGCAAATCATTTTCTTTAGCCCACTCTGCAGCGATCTGGCCACCTAATTCTGTGAGTTGGGCTTCTAGTCCAGGTTTGCGTTCTTCAGAAGCGGCTCTCGTAACAACTGCCTGCAGCTCGGTCCATCCGGTTGGTGCAACCAACGTACCCCCGTAAAAACTAAGTATCCATTGCAAATACTCTTGTTGAGATTGTGCAGCAATGTTTCGTGAATCTGATGCATACATCGATATGAAGAAGTTTTTTTGGGGCAATTCAGTGGGCCATTCTGTCAAATCCGCAGTACGACAGGCAAAAAGCATTAAAGAGCCCAAACAAATCAGTCCAAATTTCACTAATAGGCCTCGATGGAGTCGCGGTTGAATTTAGTTTCCGCTTAGACTCTCACGAACAACACTTTGCAATCTTTCAGATGTCATTCCCCAGCGAGCGCCCTCAGTAATAGCACTATCGATGTTGTTGCTATCCGCGTATTCAGAAATAGAAATTAAGGCCCCTACTCTATTGCCGGTGGCACAATGAACAACAACTCCATCACCTTCAAAATCCGCTAGCAACGATTGCAAGGATTGAGCATTATCGGCGTTTAAACCGCCATCTCCGACAGACACCGGAATATTGTGATAGGTCATCCCCAGAGATTCCACCATTGCCTGCTCATTAAATCCGGCATCTTCACCAAGGCCACGTAAATTAATTATGTGTTTTACGCCAGCACTTGCCATAACTTGCAGTTGGTCCGCGGTTGGCTGACCGGTAGATAGCACTTCTGCTTCAGGCGCTCGAAAATTATTAATTTCTGCCCCATTTAAGGCACCCATATCCAACGAAGATGTCCCAGCACAAGCCGCTAGCACCAGGATTAGGGCTGTGGCGCCTGTCCGAAGAAAAGTTTTCATATTGATCCCTACTTTTTGTAATTAGTGTTGAGGATTAGCTTACGCTTATTAACAGGCGTGATTCCAGCAGTATTTTGTAACTTAATTACGCAGGAAGCTTACAGTAAAAGTTCATTGTGCTTAGTGCGGTGAATGGTATTTGTAGACGTCAGAAAACAATACGCCATAAACGAACAAAACTATGGATATCATCATGGCAGGAATCAAACCATTTAAAGTACCAAAAGATTCGATAATCCAGCCCAGTAGTAGGGCGCCGATAGGCGCACTGCCGATTAAGCCAAGACTGTAAACTGACATAATACGTGCGCGATATTCCTCACCAGCTGACTCTTGCACAATGGTGCGCGCCAGTGTTGTGGTGACACCCATATTTAGCCCCCAAGCAACTGCAGCTAGTGTAAAGATCCAGAATGAGGGTTGAATCCACATAACACCAAGGATAAGCATTCTTGTCAGCTGCATAATCAGAAATATTCGACCAGTTCTTACCAAGGGCATCGCACGAATCATAATGAAGTTAGATGCGGTCGCTCCACCATAAAAAACAATCATCAAAAACGATAGCAGCAAGGCATCGCCTTCATATATTCGTTTGACGATAAAAGGAAACACTGTCATGAAGGCGCCGGCATTAAAAATACTGGAGACAAAGTTTATGAGCAGAGTTTGCATAATAACTTTTTGCTGATAGATAGCTTTCAAGCCGGCAATTATGTTGCTGTAGGTGGACTCAGAATTTCTGTTAGTGGATGGCTGAGGTTGTAAAAGACGAATAGAGACTGCACCTAGACCTAGGCAGACCCCTTGAAAACAGAGAACAGGAATTAAACCTAGCTCGTCCATTGTTCCTGCAACACCCAAGCCCAACATTTGCACACTAAAAGCAATAGCAGTCGCAGCTGATACTGCTTTCTGCACATCAGAACTTGCGATCCTATTTAATATTGCTTGTTGTGCGGGACTGGAATAAGAAACACAAAAACTCACCCCCAAGCCCCAAATTAACACTGACCAAATGGTTAGTTGATCAAAATTTATGATTACAATAAGAAAAAGGGGAAGCAAAGGTGCATAGGAATACACACGAATAAGCAATGAGCGAGGGTCCCGATCATCAGCGCGAGCACCACCGAGAAGCATGACAAACAGACCCGGTATACCCACAGCGGCTTGAATCATACCAACCTGAGTTGCTGGTAATTCAAGAATACCTATTAATATCCAACTGAGAAGTAATTGCTGCATCGCGAAGGCGATGCCAGAAAAAGCGGTGGACCCTAAATAAAGTCTAAACTCTTGTTGCTGCCAGATGCCTTGCTTTGGATTCATGGGTGCTGAGCATATAGGTTACTGGGGACGGAGTAAAAACTACTCACTGAACAACTAATTTTTCACACTCTCTTAATTACAGGCAAAGTTAATTGAGTTTTTCAAGAAAAGAAAAGTTAAAAAGTTGCAATAGGATTAAGGGGCGATCCCATTCCTTTTTCAATACGCAAAGGTGACGCCATAAATAAAAATTCATAGCGCCCCAATTCTTTAGCTACTAATGCAACATCAGTAAAATCTAAATTATCGAAAATGGAAACACCCAAAGAAACCAAAGCCAAACTATGTAATGGAAGAAAAATGTCACCGACCCCGCTGGGAGCGACATCATTCCACATATCATGACCAATCATCGCCACGCCTCTATCCTTTAAAAAATAGGCGACATCGGCGTGATAACCAGCGACGCCCTCCGAAGTTGGCCATGCGCCTATAGCTGCTCTTCTTGACCAACGACCGGTGTGCAACAAAATTACATCGCCGGGCTCTACTCGAACACCCTGAATTTCTTCTAGAGCTACTAAATCGTCGTAAGTAATTGCAGCGCCGGGTTCCAGCCACCCTTCCTCCGTAGCGCGACCCGGCAGCAGAGTTGCATCAAACAAAATACCCCGCGTGATCACTCCATTGCGGTGAGCATGAATGCTTCCGCGCGGGCAGCCATCTGCAGCTTCTACTTCTTCGAACCCTACGCCGTTATAGCCTTTACCCTCATACATGATGTGGCAATCTAGAGAATCAAGATGACTATGAATAGTGCCATGATAACTGCCAGTGTAGGCCAATCTATCAGAAGCACCCGTGGGGCTAACTCGAACAACCTCTCTGTTCAAATAAGCCGAAGTGTCAACGGCATCCTCTTGAACAACATCATGAGACAGAGAAACAGTAATGCCTTCAATCACTAGTGCTGCCGCATCGACTCGCTTCTGCGGAGTGATAAAATTTGCCTGGCCTAATTCGTCATCTTCTCCCCAACGACCCCAATTGGAGAGTTCTTCCATCGCCCGATGAAAATCTTCGTTAGTTTCCATTGGCGATCGTTCTTGAGAAATTGCGGAAAAAAAAGTAGTAGCGATAATTAATATTAACGGGAAGCGAAGAGAGAGGCTCATCGATAACTCCTGTGATAATTATTGGAATTATTGGTTTTTTCGTAGTTATTTATTGATTTCAGTTTATTTAAAGAAACTATATAGCAGCGCGGTAATAATAGCGATCATGGCCAGAGCAGAGACTTAGTTATTTTCAACTTGAGACCAAGCCCACCCCTAGATCAGCCCAGCTTCTTCCATACGGGCGGCTCGTAAAATAGAGGGAATCGCATAATTGCCTTCATGGCAGGCGTATTCGTAGAGTTTGAGTCCCGGCGCCAAGCGTTGTAATGGAATTTCCGCAGTCCAGGGTTGTATGTAGATATTTGGGTCGGTGACTGTATATTGAAAAAGAATTTCATTGCTACTTGTCTTTGTGAAAACTTCTTTTACTTCAAAGCCCTCAGAGGAGCGTAATGGTGTGATGGATTGTTCCGGCCTGAAGTGACGAGTATGGACCACAAGGGAATTATTCTCATAATACCCAATGGAGTCGCCCATCCACTTATTGCCCTGTTCAGAATTAAACTCGCTATCAATACGAATAATCCTTAATAAGCTGAAGTACTCTGAAAGAATAAGGACATAGTCTTTGTTCTGAACTATCTGTACGTTGCGCGCTGGGTTGTCACCAGCTGGATTACCTAATTCGTGATCGACTCCGCCGAATATGTACATGAGTGGCAATTGGGCTCCAGGATTTAAACAGCGATCGAGTGCTGACAAACCTTCAGGGCCATCAAATCTAGCCTTCCCCTGCTCCCGCCAGATTTGATGAATGTCCTCCCCTCCAGTCTTCCAGGGAATCCGGCCATTATCTGGCACGACTATGAATGAAGTACGAATTTCTCCACCCACAGTCGCCAATTCAGTAGGCATGGTTTCAAAATTTCCATCAGCTTGATTATTAAGCCTAGCACCAGCATCTGGGGCTGCTCGATTAGGATCTATGGGCGCCTGACGAGCTAAATCCAGCGCTATAGCACGATCGATCAATAACTGTGCCTCTTCGATCGAATAAGCTCGCTGCCCACCGAGAGCGATGGGGCGTTGGAGAGGAGTTTGAAAAGGGTTAGTCCAATAACCCTGTAAATTAGGATAGCCGTATTCCGTGAATGAAGCAGAAAAATCCTGCGCCCAGCTTGGCCATGCTCCTGCAAAAAACGATACAGTAACACTCAGTCGAATTAGAAAATATTTACTCAAACGAAACATATATCACCCGTTAGACTTCAAGCACTTTACTTCTAACCTACTACCAAGTATTTGGCGGCGAAAATCGTCTTTGACATCCATAGAATCAATCTAGTAGATAATTGTATTTATGGCTAATGACTACAGAAAGCATCTTCAGCAAGTTAAGTGAAATTAGAGCAGATCAGAAATCCTATCTATGAAAATCTTGCTATTGCGCAAACAAATAGCGCATCCGCACATCTCGAACACGTCGGGCTCGATCGCCTTCATAGGCCGGTCTGAATTTTATTTCTCTCACAGCTCTTGCACCTTCTCGTGTTACACGACTATCTTCAGGAATAGAACTAAGCACATCAACATTAGATGCATTACCTCGAGAGCTTATATTGAAACTGAGATCAACTTGAAACTGAGGCAATCCAATCCGTAATAGTAGGTCAGAGCTAACTGGTTTTTGCACGGCGCGAGCGTTTTCATGCCAGGCTCGAAAAGTACCTAGATGCAATGATTCTTCGGATCTATCAGGAACTTCATTGAGAATACTTTGCTGATAGGCAACCAGATCCCCAAATTTTGGGTAGAACTTCGGCATGGGAAGGGGCATAGGTGTCCTGAAAAAATTTTCGATAGACTCTTGTGAAATTCCTGCTTGCACTAATTTTTCTTGAGCTTCTCGATACTGGCGCCGACCCGAACCACGCTCCATTAAGACATTGAAATCCCCTCTATAGATATGTGCAATTGCTTCTGCTTCCAAATCGCCTCGATCTTCCGCAATATCTCTAATGTCATTGATAAAACCTAAACCTTGACGAAGATAACCCTCACCTAGAAGCCCATCACCATCGACGACTGCGATCTGTCTTCCTAGCCCCACAAAAGGACTTGCGCTGACCACACCCCCTCGCAGGCCGTATTCTAATTGATTGGGGCCATCAGATCGCACTACGTCATTAAAAATTTCGCCAGAAAAACTGTCTTCGGTATTAAGAAGTTGCACCAACAAAGCTAAGCTGTAGGCGCGCTTATAGTGCCAAGGATAAAGCTCTTCAGACTCCTCACCATAGACTTTCTCTGACAGGCGATATATATCTCGATAAAGATCACGCGCGTCAAGAAAATTATCAGACTGTCGCCGTTGTTCGCCAAGATAGAAACTTGTTAACAACCATTGTGCTTGATTTTCCATCGCCAAGAGCAATTCTTCAGATTGCGTTCCAAAATTGGACGCAACAAGAAATCGAATATGTTCGAGGTTATCACTAACTGCGTCCCAATTTCCTAAGACTTGTTGAACTTCGATCATCCTGCGAACCATCGGAATTAGTTCTGGATTCTCAAAACCCAAAGTTGTGCGCATTATCGAGAGTTGCCTGATTTGAATTTCTGCAACCTCCTCAAAGTCACCCTGGTCTATATAGAAATCGATTATGCTGGCAAGTGGCTCCAATAAACGATTATCGAAGGGGCCATATTCAGATTCCATATCTTCAATTTGAGTTTGATAACGCTGCAGGTCGCGCAAACTTTCATTACTGACGGAGACAGTATTGTTTTGAGCAAACACCATCGCTGGCAGACATAGCAGGCCTACGAACAGAGACTCGAACAGTTTTAAGAAAGGACGTTTCATAAGTTCAAAAAAGCCTGGTGGGCTTCATCTCTGACAATAACTTGATCTATTCGTCTTGTCGATACAAACTAGTCACGAATCGTCCCAATTATTTACATATTTGCCATGAAAAAATATTACCGCCTTCTAATCTGCTGCCTTTTGGGCACTTTTTCTACAGTCGATGCTCAGGAAGACAACCCTGATCTTTATGATATCGGAGGTGAGTTCGCCTTCGCCCGCGTCCAGTATGACAGCTACTATGATGGCGGTTGGTATGGGGGCCCTTGGGCTACAGATTTTCCAGCGGCTGATGAGAATTTCTTAAGGGGAGTATCCAGGCTCACCAATGTGCGGGTTATGAGCAAACCTATAGTTTTGCGCTTTGACTCTGAAGAGATTTTTGACTATCCGTTTCTCTATGCCCTCGAAATGGGCCGCAATGGCGGCTTATCCCTGTCACCGAAAGAATTGGAAAACCTGCGAGAATACTTACTGCGCGGTGGCTTCCTACTAATCGATGACTTCTGGGGCGAGCGACAATGGGATGCATTTTTTGCTGATTTCTCTCGCATCTTTCCTGATCGGCAGTTGGTTGAACTTAATTCTGATCATGAAATTTATCATACCTTTTACGATATCGAAGGAGCGCAAATGATTCCTGGCCGCGGCGGACGCCAAGGATTTGGTCAAGCAGGAATCAATATAGCAACCAATCATGCCTTACTAGATGACGATGGCAGAGTCATGGTGCTAGTCAATTGGAATTCAGATATGGGTGATGGCTGGGAGCACACCTATGATCAATGGTACCCAACTGAATATGCTAATGCAGCCTACCGTCTTGGTATTAATTACTTAATTTATTCTCTGACCCATTAAGTCGGCAAGACTATAAGAAGATGCCTAGATAGTCTCCTGTTTCGCTCTCGACAAAAAAAAGGGGCAAGCGGCCCCTTCTCTTTATCAAATATTGTTATATCTCATTATGTCGAGGTTTTTAAATCTTGAAAAAAGCTCTATTACAATAATTCAGGCTAATCTCTAGCTCCTCAGAAAGTACTGCTACTCTCCTCAAAAGGTTCTTTAAAACTAACCTTTCAGATTGGCCGGCAAGTTTCTGGACTCACCAAATCTAATCTTGAGAAAATTTTAGTCAGCGTCCATTTCCTGACGGCGATAACCAGCTAGAATCCCAGAAAGCCCATAGTTTCCTTCATGACAAGCATATTCGTATAATTTGGTTTCAGTTGCATTAAACGAAATCTCTCCACCCCAATCTTCTGAGTAATATACAGGATCGTTAACTTCGAATTCGTAAAGAATTTGATCATCAGAGTACCGCGTGAATCGCTCGATAATTTTTCCTTCATCAGAAAGAGAGGCCATCATGCGAGATTTTTGCTGAGGATGCAGATTGACTGTTTCTACGACCAGGGTATCGCCGTCCCACCAACCAATAGAGTCTCCCATCCACTGTTCTAACTCATCAGGCCGATGCTCGCCATTAATTGGAATAATGCGAGCATCATGGACCATTTCAATAAGAATCATCACATACTCATCAGTTTGTACGATCTGATACATATTGTTGTATAGCACGCTGTTCATCGGCGGGCCGGAAGTGCTACCGAACCCGATCAAGCAGCGCTCGGCTAGAGGTGCCCCTTCAGGACCTCCATAACCAGAGAATTGTTCTCGGGCCGCACGACGTAATTGATTGCCTTCACTAGAATAGGGTATACGTCCGCTTTCCGGAAACGTTATCCAGGATGTGCGGTATTGACCACGAACATTGCTAAATTGTGACCCAGGATCGACCCAAAATGCGTTGTAGCCTCGACCACTAGCTAAATCTGTACCGTCAGGTAATTCCCCTTGAACCTGACCATCATCGGTAGCCTGGCGCACGTTTTGGTGATTACTCGCTGTTAACTGCTCCAAACTATCATCTGGAATAGTCAGCCCAATATCTGTAAGGTCTCTGGCACGCTGCATCGTAGTAATCGAGGCATTAGTCCAGTAGCCCTGAAGATCTGGCTTGCCAGTGGCAGTGCGAGGTGGCTGATAATTTTGCGCCAAGCTAACACTGCTCAAACAGACTATAAAAACTGCAATCAAGCCTCTAATTAATGCCATAGTAAACTCTCTATCGGATTCGCCTAAGCTGTTGTTTTGACTGAACGAAAAGTAAAACACATTAAGTATTTTAGCAAGGATCAAATACTGTGCTGTGCGCTAAGCCCCTATTGAACTTCCCATACAATAAGATGGCGGCAGCTGGCTAAACTGACTAAGTGGCCGAATTTAATAATCTATTTCATAAATCCGATTAATCGGCGATGGACCGAAGGAGACCCACGTACCCTGGTGAGAGGCAGAACTCAAATCGCCCATAGACCAATCACATACTCCTTCTGGGAATATTTCGTTTAATTCTGCGTACTGAGCTTGAGTAAAACCTACGGCATAGTCCGCAGTATTTATTGGCCTTAACTGACAGCTCACAATGTTATTCGCCAAGGGAGCACCGGCAACATGGCGCGGCGTTGGATAGGCTGGATACAGTTCGTTACAACGACTACTGCCTCTAAAAGTTTGTTCTTCTTCTATCTTTATGCGTTCTTCACCTGTGTTATCCCAACAAGCATCATGAAGACTAATTGGCCTATGTGTAATTACTTTTTCCGAAGGAGAGCTATCGCTGCTGTCGCCTTGCATTGCTGTTATCCATCGATCCATTTGACGAAACAACTCAGCCAAGTCTGGTGATTCTTCATCAAACCCCCATAACCCACCTATTTGCATCACATGATTATCCGCATGCCCATTTTCGTTGAACAATCGTTGTCGAGTAGAGAATTGATGGATCAGCATGTGAATATTTCCACCCTCTGCATGATCTAGATAAGTCCGATAGTCGATGATAGGCGTCTGCGAAAGGCCGGCGCCCCCATTTAGAATTCGACCAGACTCCAATGCACGCTTCCTGGCTTGGGAATCTGCACGATGTCTGGCCGCTACGTGATTCATATCTCGATCGAAACCACCTATGTCTCTATTTAAGTCGATGAACTGCTGCGGAGATATAAGAGCCTTATTGAGCGCAGCTAATCCATATTGAACACCAACATTATCTAAAGGTCGCTGTGCAATGAACCCATTATTAACATTGCCATAAACATTGACAGTATGATCATAAACCGTGGCACGAATACCCTGAGGCGCGGTTGAATCATAGCGCTGCGACTCCAGCGCAGCGAGACGTACTTCGCCACCTTGCTCTTCCAAAGGAGTATCAAATCGATAAATCGGGTCTAGCCGTGCTGCACCTCCAGCCAAGTTTAAAATCGAAGCCCACATACCAAAGCCTGAGACTGCCCGTTGTTGTTCAGGGGTAAAACTTTCAACATCAAGCCTAGCAAAGTAATAATTAAGCAATCTTGAATCAGCTAAGGTAAATATTGTTGCAGAAGTCACATCAGGAAAACTGGCTCCAACAATAATGCCATCAAATACTCCAGGGTAATTATCTGAAGTTTGATGGGACTGATAAGAACCTCCGGAAGAGCCTGTCGCGATCGTGTATTCTGGGACACCATAATGTTCAATAAATCGCTCCTTGACCATGATATGCGTTTCAGAAGCTAGAAGGTCATTGCAATTTTGGCCGAAAACATTCAACGTAGATGAAACAAGTGCATAACCCTGCGCAAACAACCCTCTGCGCATAACGTCACCGGTAACATTTCCCTGTTGATACCAACCCCCTCGACAACCGCCGCCGTGGGTGTATATCAATTTACCATTCCAGTTGGGACTAGGATTCCAAGGATCGATTGTCTGGTGAGGAGAATCATGCAGCATAGTAATCTGATAAATAGCGCGATTAACTACTCCAGTTTCTACCCGCACTATGAAGGGCAGAGTCTGACCTGATTCTAGAGTAATCATGCCAGCGTCTTCCAGCGAGAATTCGAGGGAGTCGACTTGAGACATTTCAGTTTTTGGTGCTAAGGATTCACTGGCCAACATAGAGGCAGATGAATTTGGCAGCGCTACAAATTTTTCAAGCTCGTCAGACCAAAAAACATAATCTACACGAGTTTGTATTGAACAATTTATGTCTAGGGCTTCGCCCAAGGTTTCACCACCAATCAGCTCAAAGTCCTGTGTCCGGCAGTAGTAGGGCTGCTCATGGGGACCCGAAATTATCGGACCACTTATCGGATAGTTGTTTAGTCTGAGATTTGTAGATTGGTTTTCATCGCCGAGGGTAGCCTTTAATAAACTTTCTCCTTCAGGCAAGCCACTCAGTAGCGCTTGCTTGCGCTGAGAGTCAATTGTGATGAATTGGGCTGTAACATCGTCATCATTTAAGTTAATACGCGCGAGATCTATTGCTGTTCCAGCTTGAACAGATACCTCAACCAAGACATCACCACCACTCACTAACCAGGGTTTTGTCGACAAGGTTTCTAGTGTGATAAGGGCTGGTTCAGGGCTTACATCGATCTCGCCGGCAGTGGACACTGTTTCCTCAGTTGAACAACTAGTGACGGCCATCGCAAAATATGCAAGCATAAAAAGAAATCGATTATTGATTCTGCCTTTCTCCATATCATTCCTCTTACTAACCAATTAGCCTTTTTTGATGTCAGGCCATACGCCTTTCCTTTCGCCTGAAATTCAACTACTCAAAAATTGACTGACCTCAATCTGGCAATTACAGTAATTGCTCCGCTGCAAGTGCCTGATATTGTAACCGCAGCCGCAAAGTCATGATAATTTGCCGTTGGAATAAAATATAGCCTGAATAACTTTCCACAATGATCATGAGTCATTCTAAAATGTGCCAAATAATCCCAAACATTTCACCAAATTCATTCAGCTAGTTACATAACCGATGTTAGAATGCCCCCCGTTTTCAAGCTATTTATCACTTAATAAATTACACTTTTTTTAGCGTTTTTAGTGGACTGAGACATGAATGCCAAGGAACAAATAAAAGTAGTTGATGCAAGCAAAGTCGAAATCGATACAAAATGCCAGAAATGTACTCAGTCAATTTGCTGCAATTCCATCAACCAAAAGATTAAAGCGCCTAAAACAAAAGAAGATTTCGATCATCTTCTTTGGCAAATTTCTCATGAGGGTATAAGTGTGTTTAAGGATTCCGATGGTTGGTTCTTGCACATCCTTACCCATTGTAGCCATTTGCTACCTGGAGGTGTTTGTAGTATCTATGACAGTCGACCCTGGGTTTGCCGGGAGTACACCAATGATTACTGTGAATTTGATGAGTCCATTGAAGAAGCCAGCGAATATTGGTTTTCTAGCCATAAGCAATTGGAAAAATACTGTCGCAAGCGTTTTAAAAAATGGAAAAAACGCTTTGAAATTTATGAATAGGCGTTCGAACTTAAGTTACCAAGGCTTAAACCTAAGCATTGGAGCACTATTATTATCTCCACTAGCTTTTTCACCCCTCTTAGCCCAGGAAATTAGCCTGGAATCACGCATTCAATCTGCCAACGAATCTCTTACTACACTCGATAGTCAAGCACAGGCCTGTTTAAATATGTTTGAACAAGGCGATATTAATGCAGCTGCTAACCGTTGCGATGACTTCATGCAATCTGTCGATGGCATATTACTGAAGAGTTATTTAACTCATTGCGAAGCATTAAAAACTTGGCGTGAAGAATTCATAAATGGCGAAAATACTAATAGCAATTTTAGTGCTAACGACGCTGTGACTAATCTACGATTGCTTAGCGGAATAGAATTAGCCTGCGGAGAAGGTGCTTTGCAAAAACGCACTGAATATGTCATTAGCGCTTTTACTTTACTACAAGGAGAGCAATCTCAAAATCGCTCCTTAATATCAGGCAATCGACGTTTAAACGAATTTGATCAAGAACAAATGCTAGATGCAGAACGCCGACGTTTACAGAACTCAGTATTAGAGCAGCAACTGCGTAGACGCTCAGAAACGAATCAACAGTTAAAGAATCTTGAAAACGAATTGCTAAGACAGCAAATCAATCGACCACCCTTTCCGGGCAATTAATCTTTAAAGTTAGATCAATTAGTGAAGAACTAGGAAATTTCCATCAGGAAAAGCAACAGCAGCTGGAAAACTGTAGTCGTCTATTCTAA
Organism: Gammaproteobacteria bacterium; assembly: GCA_029244985.1. Classification (GTDB taxonomy): domain Bacteria; phylum Pseudomonadota; class Gammaproteobacteria; order Pseudomonadales; family Pseudohongiellaceae; genus UBA9145. Next base: position 83,719 of record JAQWQD010000024.1, read on the forward strand.
TTTCTTCAGCTAACTCGAACCCCGTATTAAAGCCTCCCTTATCAACGATACGCATATTCATGCGCCCGCCACGAGCGTGGCTAATAGCCTCTCCCCAAGCAACAAGACGATCCCCTGCCTTGTTGATTGCTATTGTAGGGTTTTTCTGACGCGTTTCTGAGTAAGGCTCGGCGAGCTTAGCAATGACTTCTTGATTCCTTAAATCTAGCTGAACAATTCTGCTTTCCGTTTCAAACACCAACCACAATTGACCCTCATCTCCCCTGACTATGTCATTAGTACTCAACGGGCAGTAAGAAGCATCCCACTTTTGCAATTCACGCATTGAGCCGTAGGAAGCACCAGATAACTCTTTATCTGTACTAGTAACAGTCAACAACTGCATATGGCGGCCAATGCCGCCAATTGCAGAGCGATAGGCAACTAATAGATCGTTATCATTGAGATATTCAGCCGCCAAAGAACAACAAGCACAGGCACCAAGGTCAGGGTTGCTAATCGACACTTCTTCACCAAAGCTGACCCCTGAATCATAAGAAAATCTGGCAAACATAGTGCGTTGATGCTCAAGGCTTAGATCCCCGGCGCCCCAAATAATTGCCACTTGCGAGCCAATAGCAGCTAGATCTCCACCAGCATCTATGCCTTCTGTATTAATTTGAACAATAGAACGCTGCCGCTCAAACGAGGTTCGCTCAGGATTGCTTCGACTATAGATAAATTCTGAAGAACGCGGGTAATACCAGAGCACGTGAATTCGACCATCATCGGTAGTCGCCATCGATGCGCGAGCGATGGCGAACGTCTGCATAGCAAAAGCGTCACTGGAAACTTTTACTGGCAGACCGAATTGACCTGATTCGACGTTATACTGGCGATAATATAAATTTCCTTCTCGGGCGGCAGGTGTATTAATGCGTTTTTTGAAATACAGCAGATGGACACCGCCTTGATTATCAACACTTAGGCGAGGTTGCAACCCCCCATCTGGAGTGCTCTGAATTACAACCTCAGCCGCATTCGTAATACCCCAGAACCCAAAGAGTAATAGGCAAACTCCAAGAGCTGGAGCTATAGAAAACTGTTGAAATTTCGATAACATAGATCGTTTTCTTGCCTGCCAAGACCGGCACAAAAGTGGATTAAAAACGCGTTTTCAGGCAGACTTTATAGCCTTTAACGAGCATAGCATTAACATAATAGCAGTTGCAGGACACTGAACTAAAGCTAAACCCATTCGAGCTGTTTCGAATACACAAAATTACAGGTTAATTTAATGACTAATCAAAATTCAAAGTTTCTATGTGCCGGCCTGACAAGCCTGCTAGTTGGTGGCCTTGCCGCATGCTCTCCGGAAATTCAAACTGAAGAGGAAGTCGCAACTAATGCGACTTACAACACCTCTTTGAATGTTCAAGAACTTATGGCTTTAGTTCTGGAGCCTGCGTCGGACATCCTTTGGGATTCAGGGGGATGGGTTGTTGACGCTTCCGGCTATGAAGAACTCTACCCCACAACTGACGATGGCTGGGAATATGTTCGCGCACAGGCAGCTATAGTTGTTGAATCTGGCAATATGTTAGCGCTCCCTGGACGCGCAGAAGATAATGATGCATGGATGATTTATTCAGAAGGATTAAGCGAAGCTGGCATGTTGGCTATGGAGGCAGCAAGGACTCAAAATGAAGAAGATTTCTTCCAAGCAGGGGCGCAACTATATAGCGTCTGTACCGCATGTCATCAGGCCTACAATCCAGACATTAACAATCGCTTTGTTGACGGTGAGGCTGACTAATTACGATGGATAGTCTAAGTCCTAGACAACAGTTGCTGCTTAAAACCCTGACAACGGGGTTCTTGACGCTTTTCACCCTAAACGCATTTGGGCACACGATAGAAGGTTCAGACGCAAACTTCGTGCAAGCTATTGACGGCCCCGCGGTCTTTCCATTTATGTATCTGGGCGCCAAACACATGGTCACTGGTTATGATCATCTATTGTTTTTAGTCGGCGTGATTTTTTTCTTATACCGGCCAAAACATGTCGTTCAATACGTAACTCTATTTGCAATTGGTCACAGTATCACGTTGCTCTTAGGTGTTCTCGCAGACTTACAAGTCAATGCTTACATTATTGATGCGATCATCGGCTTATCGATCGTTTATAAGGCATTTGAAAACATCGGCGGATTTAAACGACTCCTCGGTTTTGAGCCAAACACAAAAGTTGCTGTTTTCGTATTTGGCCTTTTTCATGGACTAGGGCTAGCGACTAAATTGCAAGAATTTACAATTTCAGACAACGGCTTGGTAACAAACATTGTCAGTTTTAATATCGGTGTTGAAATAGGGCAGATACTTGCTTTATCTGCTGTGTTTATTCTTTTGAGCATATGGCGCACTAACACAAGTTATATCCGCCATGCCTTCACCACCAATACCGCGCTTATGACTGGCGGCTTCCTGCTAGCCGGTTATCAAATGAGCGCTTACCTGCTATTACCTCCCTTCTAGATTAGGAGCGCTCGTGACTGAACCAAATACCAACCAAGCAACTACTCAAGCGCCATCATCCAGAAATATCTTAATAGCGACTGGCATCTCTTTCGTTGTGGGATTATTAGTACTTCTGGTGGCAATATTACCAGCAGAATTCGGTACTGACCCCCTAGGTACTGGAGACCTACTCGGTCTAACCGCCCTTTCAAGATCAGAAACTCCATTTGAAGAGCAAGTAGAAATGCACCGTACCGACTATGTCGAATTTGAATTGGGGCCCTTTCAATCAGTGGAATACAAATACACTATGGACTTAGATGCGCCCATGGTCTTCACTTGGACCTCAGATTCCGAGGTTTATTTTGACATGCACGCGGAACCGGCGGGCCTCGGTGAAGAGTATGCAGAAAGCTTTGAACAAGGAGATGCGGAACGTCGCACTGGATCATTTCACGCACCTTTTGCCGGCATCCATGGCTGGTTCTGGGAGAACCGGAGCGGCCGCACAGTAGTGGTGCGCCTGCACGCATCAGGATTTTTTGTGGATTCGACTGTTTTCCGAGACGGTGGTGATTACTCTAGAGCCATCGCACCAATCGCTGATAACTAAATGCTTTGTTAGCTGAAGAAACAAGTAGATATTTAGTGAAAACATAGCTTATTTAGTAAAGGCCCATCCTGCACTATCACTTTTCATGCTCTCGTTTTTATTAAGCTCATTACCATTAATTCTAGTAGCTATGCAATTGCTACCTGTCGGCTTTAACTAAAAAGCCCCAATGGATAACCATTTTAGTGCTAACCCAATGCAATTAAGGGTGGGTTATGTAGTGTGCGATCTTAAAATTTTTCAGTACTCTATTAATGCTAACTTTTCCACCTAGGAAAGATTCAGATTTTCCGCTCTTATACTTTATTTAATTCAGAGCGATTTTAGTTTTTGTTTATTCAGCTAATGACGTTGTGAATTGATTCTCAATTCAGTTCTATCTCAACAATAAAGCACAGCAGTTTTATTAGTCGTGTGGAACAGGATGGAAGCAAACAGTCAGCTGAAAAATCCTAAAATTAGAAAAATTGCAGCTGAGCGTACACAAGAGTGTTTAAAAATGAACAGTTCTCTAGGCATAAAAAAACCCGGCCCTTACGTGCCAGGTTTTTTAAAATACATCTTACTAAATTTATTTAAATCTAGTTTTGACCTGGCTCAGAAGCATCCGAACCATCACGAGGGGCACCAGTACCTGAAGAACCCATAAACAACTTACGTCCATCTGGGAAGGTTATGTCACGACCGTTAGCACGGCAGGTCGGCTCACACAAACGGTCCTTACTCTGGTATCCAGTTACAACGATATCTTGTCCTAACTGCAAAGAGTTTCGATTGATACCACGACGCAGAAGCGTATTCGGCGTGCCGCCCTCAACCATCCAAGGACCAGGATCACGAGTAGCCTCTGGATCATTATTATCCAAATGAATCCAAGTATGTGGGTTAATCCACTCAACGCGAGTAATCGGACCGCCTAGACGCACCGGTAGGTTCGCATCAAATTCAGCAGAAAACGCATGATGCGCAGTTGCCGGAGGCTTAATGGCAACAACCCCTACTGCGGTTACAGCTGCTAAAGCCAGTAATTTAATCTTCATATAGTTACACCCCATTGTTATCTTAATTCTAAGCATTCTGACGATGATTTCCGTACTCTCCCCTCGCCCAGAATGCTAAATATCGGTTAAGCGGACAGTATCCCGCATTTTATACAAGGGCCCACTGAATTTCCAAGTAGAAATACGTTAAATAGGGCCCTTTTTTGGCTAAATGCCTCTAGAAACCAAGTTCGCTCTCTCTACCCTTACGATATCGACCGTACATAAGTTCTTCTACAAATTCGACACATTTAAATTGTGGAAGCTCGTAACCTTCTTCGAGGCGGCGATACAGGGGTAGTTTAATCGACCATGGGCGCTCAAAGGTCTGAGGATCCTCCATAGTCGCTTCGTATTCAATGACATTTTCAGAAACCAATGTCCAACGTTCAGTGACTTTCATCTCATAGCTGTGAAAATTACCTGACCGGTCAAACCATGTGCGATCATCTTGTCCAGTGACTTCCACTACCCAAGTATCTCCATCCCAGTATCCATAGGACTGCCCCATCCAGGAATCTATAGGGGCTGGGCCTGGATCTTCCAAAAATACGTTTCGAACAGAACCAGCGAATGAATAAGCAATAAAGAAGGCACTTTCGCTCTGAAAAATCTGAAATGGATGTGGCTGGTAATTAGCCCTAGGGACACCAGGCATATAGCACTTAATTTCAGGGTCTCGGGTCAGCCAGTTTTCGCGATTTTCGTCCCGTCTCGCCAACATTTCAGGCTTGTAAGGAATCGTGCCACCTTCTACAACTCCAAAGCTAGCTGGAACTGCACCTACCGCACCTAGAGCAACTACTTCTGGCCCTGGCACAGGGACAAAATCGCCAGGCACCAGGTGGTAAGCAGCTTTTGGAGGCGCAGCCTCAACATTGTCATTAGCATTCATTAGCGCTTGCCAAATGCCATTGAAATCCGGCTTTCCGCTGGGGGTGCGTGGAATATCGTTACCAGGCGCTTCAGCCGCTGCGGCCACCTGCGCTGGTTGAGATTGAGATTCGCTAGATGTGTTTTCAGCAGGTGAACAACCTGCAACGAATACTGCGATTGCTATAAGCAGCCATTGAATCTTCATGTTTCTACCTTTTGCTTTAATTAGTATTACTACTCGGTATTACGAGATCAATGATATAACCATAAATAACTCCGTATTGTCTAGGGTTCAGGCTTATTGTACCGAGGACCGAGACCGCCCATTTCCGACTTGAAAAGGCCCTGAATTTCGTTCCTTATTAGCCATATACTCCACTATTTCGCGCCATTTTCGTCTGGAATCACAAAGCGTCTCTCTCAAATCTGAGCAGGATTCCACCGGGGCAATTTGTAACATTTCGCAACGCTGAATATTATTACGAGCAGCTGTTTGAATTTCTGCATTCATTCCACCCCAATTCTTGAGCTCCTCGTCACTGTGATTCTCTCAATGACCGAACTACTGTCCGAAGAATAGAGTTTTCCTGATGAGCGATGAAAAGATTACTAGGAAGATATAGGGTGAGATATTCAGGGTATAAAGATCTCTATTGCTCTAACGTTTTCTCTTGGCAGTTTTTACATTAACCAATTTATTAGTGATTGACTGATTCTCTTGTTTTATCCAACTTGCGATAAAGAAACTTGCGCATAGGTGTTTCTACCCATTTGTAGATAAGGTGCGACATACCGAGCAAAACAAAAACCAGCAAAAGGAGATGCACGGGAAATGGCATCGATTGAGGCAAAATATCCCAGAACTGCATCATCTCCATGAGCGGCCAATGAAAACAATAAAGGACATAGCTAATACCCCCGGCCCACAAGCAAAATTTGTAAGCCACTCCTCGGGGGTACCAATGAGAGCGTGCCATAGTAAACACTAAGGACGTAACAGCGGGAACTGCAAGAAAAAACATGCTGTACTGATAGGGCACAAAATTTTCACCAATGATATTGATTGCGACGTAGACGAGCATGAAGAGAAATAAAGGTAGTAGATTCGATTTTCTATCGGTCGTTAATGCAGGCATGAGCGCGAAGGCCTTAAACAGCAACATGCCGAATATAAACTCCAAGCCCCGGATAGCTGGGTTCGTATAAACCGATACATTCAGGTTCATTACGTCGTAACGTTCAACGTCAGGAAGAAAATATTGAATCAAGCCAAACTGCAGCGCATAACCAAAGATAAATGCGATTATGATTCGACGCATTGTATTTGCTGGCTTCAGCAAGAAGAGAAGAATCGGGAATGCAAGGTAAAAATAAATCTCTAATACCAGAGACCACAGTGGACCATTAAACACTAGCTTCAGAGTTTCAATGCTACTTATCGATTGGGTGAATGTTAAATGCCGAATAGTTGCAAGAGTCCAGAAACTGTTGTCTTTTACTTGTGGCAAATCATAGGAAATTTCAAACGGACGTCTCACTTCTGTAAAAAACTGATCGCCAAGTGTATTAAATCCAATAACTACAAAAAGTGCTGATACTAATACCGCCAAGAAGTAACCGGGATAGATCCTAATAAATCGATGCACATAAAAACGCTTATAGTCTTCAGCGGAATCAAGGCTAGGATAATTGTAAGCCATGATAAAACCGCTCAAGACAAAGAACCATGAAAGAGCAGTAGTGCCGAACGAACCATAGATTACGAAATGACCAAAAAGTATTTCGTAGTGAACAAGAACAACAAAGAGCGCCGCAATAAGCCGAAACATATCCAGAATAGGAATGATTTGCTTATTGCTAACATTCATAGAGAAAAACTACTGCAGTTGAATTGCTGAACAATTATAACCGGTGATTTATCCGACAATTGAACGCCAATTGTTTACCAGATACTCGGCTGTTCGCCAAGAAAGAGCCTGCACCGTAAGTGTTGGATTGCGCGACCCACTAGTTCCCATGACAGAAGCGCCGAGTATTCCCAAATTGGGTGCTTCATGAGCAAATCCCCAGCGATCGACTACATTGGTTTCACTGTTATCACCCATGCGCGTTCCGCCATAAGCATGAGTTGAAGCGCCCATAGCATTTCCTAGGCCCGTTCTAACAATTTCAATGGCGCCGGCTTCTCGATACCATTCTTCCATTCTTTCTTGAGAGAAAGCAGTAACCTTTTTTTCATTATCGTGATAATAAGCAGTGATTCGGGTTACTGGGAACCCCATGGGATCTTTAACAATAGGATCTAGATCCAGATAATTATCTTCATAAGGAAGCGTCGTTTTTTGGAGATAAGCAGTATTAGCCCTATCAGCATTTTCCATAATAAATTTTTTCCAATCCGAACCCCAGTTCCGAACTCTGCCAAAAGTGCTCATTTTAGCTGCACTCATGGGTTTTCTATCTGTGTGTACCCAAAGATTGGCACCACCTATAAAATCCATATCCGCGTGATCGAAATTGTCATCAGCCCAATCATCAATAGCCACACCTTGCGCTGGCAATCCATACCAATTGCGCAAGTCATTGGGAAACAAGGCCAGCACAGGGGATCCCTGGTGATGACTTAAGTAGTGTCTGCCTACCTGGCCAGAATTATTTACTAAGCCATTAGGGAATGCGCGAGATTTGGAAAGTTGTAAGAGACGAACATTTTCATACGCATAACTTGCCATTAGAACTACATCCGCTGGCTGGAAAAAAGATTCGCTTCCTTTTACATAATCGACACCAGTTACTTTGCCATTGTTATCTGTGACGATGTTGGTGACACGAGCAAAAGTAACTACGTCTAAGTTGCCAGAATCAATGGCCTTTGGAATGGTAGTAAACGCAGTAGAACTTTTCGCCTGCACATGACAGCCACCTTTATTGCAAAACCCATGATACTGACAAGGTGGTCGACCATCATAAAGCTCACTAGTTATCGCAGCCGGTCCTTGGAAAGGATTCCAATCGAGTTTGCGGGCAGCGTCCCCCATCAATTCTGTAAATGGAGACGAACGAAGCGGGCGCATGGGGTATTCGTTTTGGCGCTCTCCTTCAAATATGTTACCAGCTTTGTTAATAGACCCTTTGACATTGCCAGCCTGTCCGGATATCCCAACTGAATACTCGACTTTTTCATAAAACGGTTCTAGCTCTTCATAGCCAAAAGGCCAATCTTCAACTGTAGAACCTACAGGAATCCGATCTGCCCCATAACGCTTTCGGGTAGCACTGACGACAGTGAAATCCCATGGATTAAGTCGCCAGCTCTGGGCCCAATAATGCATGGTCGTGCCGCCAACAGCATTCATCATGGGATGACCACCCTGTACCGCTTTATCATTTGAAGTAGCCCGCACTGTAGGCGCTTCGGTGGCCGCTTTTTGAACTGCCTGGGGCCAATTGCGCGCACCATTACGTAACTCATCTGGCGCAAAATCTCTTGGACTTAACCAACCACCAGCCTCTAGGCCAATTACTTTTAACCCCGCATTAGTTAAAGGTAAAGCGGCGACTCCTCCAGCAGCACCCATACCTACAATGACTACATCTGTTTTAGGAAGGTTCTTAGGCATTTTTGCCCCCTCCCCTATTTGTCATCTCGATATTACTGGCCATCTTAGTATAAGTTTCGTGGTCATAGGCGGATTGATGATTTGGGGCGAGATCAGCACCCTGCGCAACGTCAGTTTCAGAAGCGCTCAATCGAATCCCTGGATATTGAACCATGTCCCAGCCGACAAAATTTTGGTTGCCACCATAATAAGGATCACAAAATGTGCCATCAATAGTGTGGCTGCGAACCATATTAAAAAATTCGCTTCCACTAGGCGCGCAACCTACAACCTTATTACTTTGAACTGCAAGTAGGATAGAATTTTGATGGTCCTTAATTAGCGCGGGAAACGCTTTCCCCCTGGTTATCTTAGAATAGCGATTAATAGCTTCCAAGCTCACCATGTAATTTTCACGTACCGATTTATTGTGGCTCGACAATGCACGGTCAATGTAATGTACTGCCCTTGCTTCGTATGCACCAGGACCATTTTCATCCGAAGGAATTAAGCAATCACAAATTGCTTCCAAGGTTTCAGCTTCTTCAGCTGTTAGAACTTCCAAGGCTTCTCTAGTTATCGGGCTAGAGGGGGAATTTCTAGCGGCAGAATCTTGTGCAATTACATTTGATGCCCCACCAGTTCCCATAGCTACAGCACCGACTATACCCGCACTCTTCAGTAGGTTTCGCCGAGAAGAGTCGATAGACTGATCCGTCACGTGTTTGTCATTATTTTTATTCGGGTTCTTACGAGCCATAGCAATCTCCTTTGGATCGATCTTTTGAGCGTAGCAAATATCAGAAAATCTGTATACGGCTCGCCAAGCGTTGGTCCATAGGCAGCTAATCGAGGGATGCTAAGAGGAAAACGCTAGAGATATAAAGCCGGTATGACAGATGAAATTATTTAACTTCCCAAGTATGCCCGCTATGAAGTAGCGATTTAAGAGAGCTTTTTTCAATCCGTGCCTTTTGGACCAGTTCTTGGGAATCTTCTACAAACGAGGTCTTTTCTTCGCGATAAATCACACCCACTGCTACCGGAAAATCTGGACCCGTCATCGTTGCGAGAAGTTGTGCTTGAATCTTGTGGGTTTCGTCGTGGACAAGCAGTTTGCCTTCATTACCAGCAACCGACACAACTTCAAGTTCTAGGGAATCTCTATTAAGCGTAATACCCTTTTCGCTTTCCTTACCAAAAATAATCGGTTGCCCATGGCTAAGTTCGACTCGAAAATCTGGAGCAATCTTCTTATCTTTTACTTGTTCAAATATACCGTCGTTATAAATCGGACAGTTTTGTAATATTTCGATAAATGAAGCACCTCGGTGGTCGTGCCCACGTTTCACTACTTCTGTTAAGTGCTTTGCTTCCGTGTCTATTGAACGAGAAATAAATGTGCTTCCTGAGCCCAATGCAACCAGACAAGGTGACAAAGGTGAATCAATTGATCCAGTAGGTGACGATGGCGAACGAGTCCCTACTTGAGAAGTTGGAGAGTATTGGCCTTTGGTTAGCCCGTAGATTTCATTGTTAAACAACAATATGTTCAAATCTACATTGCGGCGAATCACATGCATCATGTGATTACCACCGATACTGAACCCATCACCATCACCGGTAATTACCCACACATCCAGTTCTGGGTTCGCTAACTTAACACCGGTTGCAATCGCTGGCGCCCGGCCATGAATCGTGTGAAAGCCAAAAGTGTTCATGTAATAAGGAAAACGCGAGGAACAACCGATACCTGAAACGAAGACTTGGTTTTCTTTTGGCGTATCTAATCTCGGCATAAGTTTCTGAATTGTTTTAAGAATCGCATAATCACCACAGCCAGGACACCAGCGAACCTCCTGGTCCGAGGCGAAGTCTTTTAAAGTTAAGGTTGGAAGTGCTTGATTCATGCCTATCAATCCAGTTCTTGATACTTTTCGTGAATTGCCGCCAAGATTTCCCCTATCTTGAAAGGCTGACCTGCTACTTTGTTTACACCATCGGCGCAGATTAGAAACTCCGAACGTATCGTTCTAATAAATTGCCCCGAATTCATCTCCGGTACAATAACCGCATCAAAATTCGCCAGAAGCTCACCAAGATTACTAGGCATGGGAGCCAGATAACGTACTTGAATATGTGAAACATCTAAGCCCTCAGCGACAGCTCTTTTTACTGCCTGATGAATGGCACCAAAAGTTGAGCCCCAACCAACCACTGCAAGCCTGCCACTGCTATTACCATAACAAACTTCCTGTAAAGGTATATCGCTAGCTATACCATCGACTTTGGCTTTTCGCAGATTTGTCATTTTTTGATGATTGTCAGGATCGTATGAGATATCCCCTGTATCATAGCTGCGCTCAATACCCCCTATCCGATGTTCTAAGCCTGGCGTACCTGGTTTAGCCCAAACTCTCGCGAGGGTTTCTTCATTTCGAATTGATGGTTTGAATTCTGTAGGATCGTCATAGTGTTTAACTGGGAATGATGGCAGTGAGTCAACAGCTGGAATTTTCCAGGGCTCAGCCGCGTTTGCCAGGTAACCATCGGACAAGAGCATGACTGGCGTCATGTATTTTGTGGCGATACGCACCGCTTCCATGGCGACATCAAAGCAATCAATCGAAGTGGATGCGGCGATAACAGGGATCGGAGTGTCACCATGACGACCAAACAGCGCCATATTATAATCAGATTGTTCTGTCTTGGTAGGCAAGCCGGTCGATGGCCCACCCCTCTGAGTGTTAACAACAATCAGCGGTAGTTCAGAAGCTGCTGCTAGAGCTATACCTTCTGCCTTTAAAGCAATACCCGGCCCAGCGCTGGAAGTAATCCCTAGAGATCCAGCGAAAGATCCACCGATGGCCGCACAAACGGCTGCAATTTCATCCTCTGCTTGAAAAGTATTTACCCTGAACTCTTTGAGGTTAGTGAGTTCATGTAAAAGGTTAGATGCAGGAGTAATTGGATAGGAAGCAAACAATAAATCAATGTCTGCCATTTCCGAACCAGCAACTAACCCCCAAGCCAAAGCCTGGGTACCAGTAACATTCCTATAGATACCAGGTGAAACTTTTGCTTTTGGAACTTTATAGACATGAATACCCGCTGGCAGATCTGCAGTTTCTCCATAGATATGCCCAGCATTTAGTGCCGCAATATTTGAGTCCGCAATAGCCGGCTTACTTGCAAACTTTGTTTGCAGGCTTTCTATTGTGGCAGATCGATCTCGGTCAAATAACCACATTACCAAACCAAGCGTCCACATGTTCTTACAGCGCAATGCTTCTTTATGACTAAGCCCGAAAGGCTCAACCGCAGCAAGTACTTGTTTATGAATATCGATATTTAATATTCGATAAGCAGCCAGGCTGCCATCTTCCAAGGGGTGCGATTCGTATTTGGCTTTTGATAGATTTTTTGCAGTAAACGCGCCGCTATCTACAATAATTAATCCTCCAGTAACAAGATTGCCAATATTAGTAACTAGCGCAGCAGGATTCATCGCGACCAATACATCGACGGCGTCGCCTGCGGTGGTAACGTCTTCAGCACCGAAATAAATCTGAAAAGCAGAAACACCGAAAGTCGCACCAACAGGCGCTCTAATTTCTGCAGGAAAATCTGGAAAGGTAGAGAGATCGTTACCGTAGAGCGCTGTAGCTTGAGTAAAGTTGGAGCCGGTTAACTGCATGCCATCACCAGAATCACCAGCAAAGCGCACTACTACGTCGACGACTTCATTCTTGTCGAGGTGGTGCTCGTCTAATTTTTCTTCTGCTAGTTCCATAATCAGTCACGTTTACTGGGAAATCAGTAGTTCTAATCTCATAAAGTTTGGAGAGACAATTGTCAGATACGCATTTTTCCGGTGTTTCTGAACTTGTTTTCGCCGGTAGCAAACAGTTTCAGACGCTCTATGGTCAAAAAAGAGGCAGGATTCTATCAGATTAATGAAAGCGGGTCGTACTATATCAACGACCCGCCCTAAGGCTTACTGCTTGATAAATTTACGAATTATGCTGCCTTCACCACCTTCACCACCGGTAACTTCGCCTGTGTAGACGTTGCCTTGGGCATCGACAACAACACCTTCTGGCTCAGACCCTTCGATGAAACCCATAACTGTGCCGTCCTCAGCACTCCCATAAGTGACACCGCGAAGCTGTTGGTAATCTGCGACATAAAGAATGTCATTTTGATCAATAAAAATGCCACTTGGACGTCCAAATTGATCCCATTCCGTTAAATACTCGCCATCTTGAGTGAAGATTTGAATACGCAAATTAGCGCGATCTCCAACCAGCACTCTACCTCTTCTATCTATAACGATAGTATGCGGTAGATTAAATTCTCCCGGTCCTGCTCCTCGTTTACCCCATTCCATGAGATACCGGCCGTCTTTGTCATATTTCACAATACGGTTGTTCGAGTGGCCGTCGGCTACAAAGAAAGTGCCATCCTCAGCCTGAGCAACATCCGCTGGACCATTAAAGGTAGTTGGACCGACACCAGTAAATCCTCGCGCGCCAAAACGCTGCAGAATATGGCCAGTAGTATCAATTTTTGTAATTGTATGGCCAAGTTGAGGATTAAAGTCCGTAGCCCAAAAAGTATCGCCGTCTGGAGTGGCCCGAAAACCATGAGGTGTTGCCACCCATTGCGGCCCGCCGAATGAATCCACCAGATTACCTTCTGGATCAAATTTTAAAACAGGTGGGTCCGCACGGTGAAATGCATAAATAAATCCATCCGCATCGATAGTGACATTTGGCACCTGCCCCCATTCAATACCCTCCGGAAGTGGCTTCGGCCAATCAGGGTCCAGTACATAGTCCTGTGCAACCACGACACCTGTTTGGAATAGTGATAATACAAATAATGCTGAAACTAAATATTTTTTACTCAGAATCATGATTCGCTCCGTTCTTTTTATTATAAAGTAATTAATTGGCTTATTATGAATACAGTCGATCATCAGTGCATGAATAATGAATCTTTTCTCTCACTGTTTTAATACCGCGGATTAGCTAGCTTACACGTATCAGGCCGCGACAACCAGATTGTAACCGACGGGAATCGCTGATCACTGCGTATAGATAAATGACACTTTAAATGTACAGGACAAACAGGATGCAAAAGTTAATATTAGCAATTAGCGTTAGTATTTTGGGCCTCTGTGGTTCGGCTTCGGCAGCGGATGATAGTAATTCGAGCCTCGTTGCCATGGAAGATCTCGACAGCAATGGTGATGGAGTAATCAGTTTTGTTGAGTTTCAGGCGAGTCATAATGGCAGCCTGGCCCGCTTTGATACGGATCTGAATGATGTGTTGACTCTAGATGAGTTTCTCAATGCCCAACCCTCTCGCGGGCCTCGTTCTGGAAGCCGCGGGAAACGTATGCGTGAAAGAATGACTGAGCGAGCAATTGGTCGATTTCATGCTATGGATACTGATGATGACGAAGTTGTCACTCTTGCCGAATTTCAGGAAGCAAATTTCGAACGCATCGATAGCGATAAGGATGGAGTATTGAGCGTAGCGGAAATGAAAGACCAGCGACGCGAACCACGAAGATCTCGCCGAGACCTCAAGAGTAATGGTAGAACTATGAACAGGGACGGAGGACAATCGTCAACGATCTAAATAAAAGTGTTAAAAGCTTCAAAACCCAATGACCGACGAAGAATTGATGCAAGCAATTTGCAATGGGGATCAGGACGCCTATCAAACTGTTGTGAAACAGCATCTAAAATCCATTAGTCATTACGCCTTTAGAATCTTGGATGATCAAAGAGAAACTGAAGACATAACCCAGGAGGCTTTCTTAAAACTTTGGATAAATGCGGAGAAGTGGCAGCCAGAAAAAGCAAAACTATCAACGTGGCTGCACCGAATAACTCATAACCTTTGTATAGACTACTTAAGAAAACATAGAAACATACAAACACAGGAAAATGTTGAGGAAGAAAATGAAAAACGAACGGACTGGCGAGACAGTCACGCTGACGGCGAAGAAGAACGGCTACAGGAATTACGGTTAAAAACTGCGGTCAATAGTCTTCCGGAGAATCAACGCAGCGCTCTAATGCTGTGTCACTACTCTGGATTCTCTAATAAAGAGGCCGCTGTTATCATGAATATCTCTGTCAAAGCTCTGGAATCAGCAATAGCTAGAGCAAAGCGCTCTTTGCGCAAACAACTGAGTGACGCTAATAGCGCCCAAAGCGAGGAAAAAGCATGACTTCGGAATTATCCTAATCCCTAAGTCAAGCATAATGAGATGATGACAATAGAAGATTTCACCCACTTTATTGAAATCTACGGCGCCGATCCGAATCGTTGGCCTATAGATTCAAATAAGTCCATCAAAGGCTTTCTACTTGACAATACCTCTGCCAAAAAAGTGTTAGCCGAATACCAAGAACTCGAGCAAAGAATGGACAGCTATGGTGTTCCAGAATTTCGGGGCCTGGAGCAGAAAGTATTAAAACAAGCGCTGCCACCGCAGAGGAGCTCACTTCTTGCTCAACTGCTTAACTGGATCATCCCAAAGGAAGCGAGTAATAAACAGTTATGGAGGCCAGCGGTTGCCGCATGCTTACCCTTGATGTTTGGCATTGTACTAGGTAATTACTACAGCTTTGGCATTGATACAGTAATTGACGAATACGACTACTGGGAAGGCGAATTTGCCTTCCTTGCTCTCTCTGATTATTCCGAGGGGATGATCAATGAATAGAAGCCAACTAATCTTATCTGCCCTTGTGCTCTCACTTGCGCTGAATTTAATTTTTATCGGTGGTATCAGTTTTCGCACATCAAATTTTCGCCCATTATCGCAAACGCTCTTTACACCTAATATAGGTTGGGTGGTGCGAGACTTAAGCGAAAGACGGCAAGCAGAGTTGGAGCCAATATTACTAAGAAGCAACGAACAGATTAGGCCGGAGCGAACTGAAATGTTCGCCACACAAAGGCGAGTTAAAAGATTAATTGCATCCGACAATTTTGATGTCGATGCATTAAATGAAGCCTTCACTCAACTTCGTATTATTTCCAATCGCTATCAACAGTTATCCCACGAACAAACAACCGCTTTGTTGTCTAAACTTACCTTGGAAGAACGCCGCATTGCTCAGGAATTTATGCAGAGGCGAGGCCCTCGAGGAGATCGCGAAAGCCGTCTTGGGCGGGGTGGGGGTCGTGACAGGCCTTCTCCACCGCTGCGAGAGCTCTAAAATGGACAGCAAACAAATCGCCGATATTCCGCGAGGCAAATACCGTCACTATAAAAATCAGGAATACGAGTTAATCGACATCGTTCATCACAGCGAAACCCTGGAACCTTTAGTTCTGTATCGTGCACTGTATGATGATTTTGGACTTTGGGTCAGACCTTTCGCCATGTTTTTCGAATCAGTTGTAGTCGATGGAGAGAATATCCCGCGATTTCAATATGTTGATGAGAAGACTGAAAACTAATTCATCGCACTTCGTCTAACTTAGTCAGTAGAACTCAACCAACTTTCTTATGGCCAAATACGCAAACTGAGTGCTTGCGCTTTTTAAAAATAAAAGAGCACAAATATACCGTAGCCTGCCACTGGACTAGTTTGCAATATCCCGTATATCCTCCTCTTCCTTGAGAATCTGATAAACGAAATATTTTTCGAGGCCAACTCCAGCATGTCCAAATTTTTAGTTATTCTGGCAACCAGTGCAATTTTGCTGAGCTGCAAGGATTCAACAACAAACTCCAGCACTACCTCTGGAGACGAACGCACATCCAGCAAAATTGAAAACACGCTGCATAAGCATATTGCGGTTTTGGCGTCAGATGAATTTGAAGGCCGCGCACCTGCCACACCCGGCGAAGAAAAAACTATCAATTATTTGCGAGATACTTTTGCTGAATTAGGTGTTGATCCCGGTAATGGCGAATCTTATTTTCAGTCCGTTGCCGTAACAGAACTAACGACCGCCAGTAATGCCACTCTTTATATCCAGGGCAGTGATTTCGAAGCAAGTTTTAATTATGGCGAAGAGATGATAGTAGGAACACAACAGCAAGTCCCTTATGTCACTGTGCAAGGCAGTGACATGATCTTTGTTGGCTACGGTATCGTTGCGCCAGAGCGCAACTGGAATGACTATGCCGCCGTCGATGTTACCGACAAAACTGTAATCATCTTGATAAACGATCCGGGTTATACCACCCAAGATGAAAATTTGTTTAATGGTAATGCGATGACCTATTACGGCCGTTGGACTTATAAATATGAAGAAGCTGCAAGACAAGGTGCTGCTGCTGCTTTAATCGTTCATGAAACGGATCCAGCGGGTTACGGCTGGGAAGTAGTAAGCAGCAGCTGGGCTGGACCCCAAATAGGATTAGAAGCGGAAAATCTAAATGAAGATAAAACCGAAATTGAAGGCTGGCTTACTCTAGATTCTGCAAAGGCAATTTTTGAAGGTGTCGGCCTCAATTACAATGAGTTAAGCGAAGCGGCATCGCAGCCAGGTTTTACAGCAGTGGAACTAGGAGATATGCAAGCGAGCGTTAGCATTGAGAATTCCGTAAGAACCTCCATTTCACAAAATGTCATCGCGGCCATTCCAGGAAGTGAACGCCCTGAAGAAACGATTATCTACACTGCACATTGGGACCACCTTGGAGTCAACCCTGAGATTGAAGGCGACAGTATCTTCAATGGTGCGGCTGACAATGCTACAGGGACAGCAGGACTGCTCGCCTTAGCAGAATTGCATATGCGGCAACCCGCGCCGGAACGTACTCTTGTCTTCTTAGCAGTTACCGCTGAGGAATCAGGATTACTTGGTTCTCAGTGGTATGCACAACAACCTATCTATCCAATTGAAACTACCGTGGCCAATATCAATATGGACAACTTAAACACTTTTGGTCGCACGCGCGATGTTGTAGTAGTGGGTGCGGGTAGCAGTGAATTGGAAAAATATTTAGAAAAAGCAGCCAGCCTCCAGGGTCGATATGTAACTGCGGAACCAAACCCAGAACGTGGTTATTACTACCGCTCGGACCACTTCAATTTTGCCAAGGTAGGAATTCCAGCTCTGTATGCCGAATCAGGAGAAGACAATGTGAAAAACGGTCGGGAATGGGGTTCAGCGCAAGCACAAGACTATACCGACAATCGCTATCACGCACCTAGTGACGAATATAACCCCAATTGGGATCTGAGTGGCGCCGCCGAAGACATACAAATGTACTATGAAATTGCTTCTGACTTAGTAAATTCGATGGATTTTCCGGAATGGTTCGATAGCAATGAATTTAAAGCTATACGCGATGAATCAAGCGTCTTTCGTCCTTGAGCCTCTATTTAGGTGATCTAGAAAGGAATAATGTCATTTTTTCTAATGGTCGGTTGTCATAAATGAGAAGCTACTTTGTAGGAGATGCTAGGGTAAAATTAACTAGTAAAGTAAACCTGCAATTGCACCAGTCATACAGGTAGCTAACGTCCCTGAAAGTATCGATTTTGGAGCAAGCGCTACTATCTCATGAGCCCTTTCAGCACACATGCCACTGAGTCCAGCTATCATAATTCCCAGACTACCAAAGTTTGCAAATCCGCAAATTGCATAGGTCATAATTATTTTCGATTTCTCTGATAACGCTGTGGAGGGTAATTCGGACATGGCGAGGAAGGCTATAAATTCGTTGAGCGCAGTTTTTATGCCCATTAAAGAACCAGCCGCCTGTGCCTCATCCCAAGGAATACCCATAAACCATACCAAAGGCGCGAACATATAGCCGAAGAGTCTTTGTAGGGTTAATAGCTCATTACCAGGAAATGGAATCAATGATAAAAAGCTGTTTAATAAAGCGACCAGAGCCACTAGCACCAGAAGCATCGCTCCAACATTAACCATTAAGGCAATACCGTCACTAGTTCCCTTAGCTACCGCGTCCATAATATTGTGATACTTAGGACCAAAGTCTTTAGAATTTTTCGCCACATCATCAGCAGAATCAGAGCTGGTAGCCGGCACCATAATAAGAGCCAACATGATCGCGGCGGGGGCACTTATCACCGAAGCTGTAATAATATGACTCAAGGCATTCCCAACCAATGGTTCAAGTACTACTGAATACAACACCATGACAGTGCCCGCGATTGTAGCCATCCCCACAGACATGACAACAAACAGTTCACTTCGGGTCAGTGCTTTAATATAGGGTCGAATCAGCGCGGGAGACTCCACCATACCGATAAAAATATTCGCAGCAGCGCTAAGACCTACAGCTCCCCCAACTCCAAGACCTCTTCTTAGTACATAAGCAAAGCCTTGCACAATAACCGGCAGAACTCGGTAGTGCCATAGAATGGCTGATAGCACGCTAAAAATCAGTATTAGTGGCAATATACGGAACGCCAAGATAACAGAGCTGCCAGGGTCACTTACATCGAATGGATACCCAACATTACTTGGGTCGCCACCTAGATATCCAAAAACAAATAAAGTACCTGCCTCCGTTGCATCGACAATGGCTAAGACTCCGCGATTAATGCCATTCAATAGTTGCTGGAGAAAATTAAATCGAAAAACTATAAAGGCGAAGAAAAATTGTAGACCAAGCCCTGCTGCGATTAGTTTCCAATTAAGGGCTTTACGCTGCTCACTCAATAAAAAGGCTAGCCCAATAAAGACTGCAATCCCTACTAAAGCTTGCAAATAAAGCAAGGTATATCCCCCATTCGTTTCTCAGTTGATAGTTTCACGATCCATCGATTGAATGCAAGCAAGTACCTTGCCTGCTCAAATAAAAAAATAGTGAGTGAGTTCTCGGCTTTCGATTTAATTTAGCTTGTCTTGCATTCAGAATAAAACATCTCTTAAGACATAAAAATAAGAGCTCCTGATTTTCAACTGGTGGTGCGCTATACTCCGCGCACATCTTATGGAGCCTTCCCATTCCTGCCATACAGTCAGATATAAAACCTTTGGATGAAAGTACTTTTGAAGTATTTGGTATCAAGCAATTCCGTTGGTTGTTTCTCGGAAACGTCGCGTTCTTCTTCGCTATGCAGGGCCAAATGCTTACTCGCTCCCTCTTGGCATGGGAGCTAACCGGTGAAGCCACTGCTTTAGCCTTCATCAACCTAGTAGTCGCCGTTCCGCTTATCATTGCCTCACTCATCGGTGGTGCAATTACTGACCGAGTTGAAAGAAGACGTTTGGTAATTACCGGTCAATGTCTCATTGTCGCCAATGAGATTTTTATTCTAGTGATGCTGCTGCTCGGTCGTTTAGAATTCTGGCACATGCTTTGCACTGCTTTCATCGCGGGTTGTGCATTTCCATTTATTATGCCGGCGCGAATGGCAATCACGATGAAAGTGGTTGGCCCGCAGCGAATACAAAGGGCAATGGCTTTTCAAGCCGGAGCGATGAATCTCAATCGGGTGTTAGGGCCAGCTGTTATGGGCGTGGTCATCGCTCTCTACTCTTTTATCGGGGCCTACCTGCTCGCTATCTCGCTGTATGTCAGCGCAATCCTTTGTATGCTCGGAATAAATCGTAGTCATTCCAACGAAAATAGGGCAGACCCAAAACCATTGCTGACAGATATCGCATATGGCTTCAGTTATATCCGCCAGAATCGTCCTGTTCTCATCTGCCTTTTATTTGGCTTGCTACCTATGTTTCTGGCCATGCCTTTTCAAAATATATTGGTAGTTATGGCAGAGGAAGTTTGGCAAGCAGGTGAAAGTGGCGTGGGCATCCTTATGGCGACAGGTGGAATCGGTGGCGTTTTTGGAGCAGTGTGGATAGCCCGAAGAGGAGATCATGCAAGCAGATTGAACGTTATGCTCGGAAGCACGTTCGCGTTTGGTATTTTCCTCGCGATTTTTACACTAAGCAGTAATTTTTATCTCGCCCTAATACCCTTGTTGCTCGCGAACTTATGTGCCAGTGCTTGTCAAACAGTCAATAACGCCTCAATTCAATTATTAGTCGATGACAATGTGCGTGGGAGGATGAGTAGCTTCATGATGCTATCTTTTGGATTAACGCCAATCGGCGTATTTCCAATGGCCATTGCGGCAGACAATTATGGTGCAGCTAATGCCATACTGGCTGCATCCTTGTTGCTGATAGTTTTTGTCGCGGTTTTTTATTCACTAAGCACAACACTAAGGAAGCTTGATCGCT
The DNA here is from genome assembly GCA_029244985.1 of Gammaproteobacteria bacterium. Classification (GTDB taxonomy): domain Bacteria; phylum Pseudomonadota; class Gammaproteobacteria; order Pseudomonadales; family Pseudohongiellaceae; genus UBA9145. The sequence continues at coordinate 104,550 of JAQWQD010000024.1, forward strand.
CAGTAAACGAAAAAATGCTGAGCACTACTACTTAGTTTCCAACGCGCTCTTCAGCGACATAATCTGCATAGCGCTGCTCAAGTCCTTCGATAGCACGAATAAAACCAGCAGAGTCAACAAAAGTATTAGGGCTGTATGCCTGCCCAGGTCGATATTTTTCATGCATATTGTATTGGCTGTTGTGAGCCGCCACCCATATATCTACATCCATCTCTTTCTGGCGTCGATAGGTATTTAGAAAATCCTCTGCAACACCTGGGTAGGTGGGGTTGAGGGTGAGTCGTTTACCTGGATTAATCGTCCCCATGTTAGCGATTAAAACGTTGTAGTCTTGGCCATTTTCAGACACTCGCATCGAATAACTGGAACTTCCCTCAGTGTGACCGGGATGGTGATAAACAGTTAACTCAAGTCCCCCAAGGGTAATAATTTCACCATCACGAATAATTTTATCGACATCAAGCGGCGTAAAGGTCGCTTCTCCGCCGAAATGAGGGTCACTAAAGCCTCCATCTTCCAGCACCTTGGCGTCACCCACAGTAGCCCACATCTCCGCGCCAGAAATCTCTTTTATCTCCGCTAAGGCAGCCGTGTGATCCCAATGCGCTTGCTGGGTTAATAAAATCCGAATGTCTTCTAGCTGAAATCCCAAAGACTCCATATTATCTCGAATCATTTGAGTGGAATCTTCTAAGCCAGTATTGACGAGAATATGTCCCTCATCCGTAGTAATCAAAAATACACTTAAATCATAACTGCCAACTCCGTAAAGGTTACCGATTATGCGAAACCCCTCAAAGGGTCTAACCCATCCTTCTGGTTGCGCATTAACCTGAGCAGCGGAAAAACTAAACAGCAGTCCTGATATGAGAAGTTGAACTATTATTTTTTTCATTCTCTTATTCTCTTAATTTTTCTAGAAGTTTGTTTAGTCAGAAGATTCCAGCATCAATGGAGCTCTTCTCGCCTTGGTACGTTGCTCATAATCGTACGCAATAGAGATTAGTGTAGGTTCAGAAAAGGCACCAGAGAAAAATAATAACCCGATGGGAAGTCCATCGATGAAACCGGCTGGAATAGTCATGCTCGGATAGCCCGATACCGCCGCCAAAGAAGAGGAGTTAATGTAGCTATCAGGGCTATCTCCGTTTATCAAATCTATGGGCCAGGCAACGTCATTGGCGGGGGCTACTATGGCATCAAGGTTATTCGCTGCCATTACCTTATCGATTCCAGCTTGCTGCGATAAGCGCTTTGTCGTTTGCAATGCTTCCTGGTACTCATCGCTTAGGAGGTCCCCCTTGTCTTGTGCCTGTTCAAATAATTCTTGGCCAAAGTACGGCATTTCCTCTAGTCCATTCTCTCTATTAAATTCGATTAATGCTGTTAGGGATTGATGCTCCCCGCCGCGATTTTCTAAATAAACGTTTAAACCTGCCTTAAACTCATAGAGCAGTACTTCTGTTTCTGCGCTGCGCATTTTTTCCATATTATCGAATTCAATATCGATTAGAGTTGCGCCACCCGCTTCCAGTATAAGCAGTTGGTTCGCCAATAAATTGTTAAGCGCAGCATTATCATTAAACAATTGTCTCGCAACACCAATACGTTTGCCTCGCAATCCGTTTCTACTAAGAAACCTTGTATAGTCAATGAGCGGTCGGCTACCAGCAACGACACTTGCATTGTCGCGCGCATCGATGCCAACCATACCATTTAGAAGAATAACCGCATCTGTAACGCTCCGTGCCATAGGACCGGCGGTATCCTGAGAATGAGCAATGGGAATGATGCCGCTGCGCGAGATCGCCCCCAAGGTAGGCTTGATGCCAACCAACCCATTAATAGAAGAAGGACAAACCACGGATCCATCGGTTTCAGTGCCTACAGCAACCATAGTGAAATTGATAGCAACCGCAACCCCAGAGCCAGAACTTGAACCACACGGACTTCGGTCTAAAACATAGGGGTTATGTGCCTGACCCCCTCTTCCCGACCAACCACTAGAAGAGAAAGTGGACCGAAAATTGGCCCACTCACTCAAGTTAGTCTTGCCAAGAATAATCGCCCCTGCGGAGCGCAATCGATTAACTACAAAAGCATCGTCCGCAGGCGTTGGTGTGTCAACCAAAGCTAAACTGCCTGCAGCTGTTAACATATTATCAGCGGTATCGATATTGTCTTTAAGCAGCACGGGTATACCATGTAATCGCGAACGAACATTACCCCTTGCCCGCTCTTCATCAAGCGCTTCTGCTATAACTAAAGCATCAGGATTTACTTCGAGAACTGAATTGAGTTGTGGATCAATTTCTGAAATTCGCTCTTGGTAAAAACGGACAACATCTGCCGCACTTATAATTCCTTCCCCATAAGCAACTTGTAGTTCATTTATGGTTATCTCGATCAGGCTATTTTCGAAACTTGGAGAGATTAGAGATGCGCACGACAACAGAGTCAGAGCAATCAACATTGCTGAGATTCTAAGTAGAACTTGGAATCTGTGAGTTAATTTATTGACCTTGTTTATCTTTGCCATTGCTTTGAGAATTTCTAATTCAGAATTTTTTTTGAATTTAGTCGGACTTTAGAATGTCGCCTTTTCAGCCATAGAGAAAAATTGTTCACTCCAACTATAATTTGCCACATGACTCAATTAGAAACGTGAAACTAGAGGCCAGAACATTGGACCAATAGCAATAAAACCGATCAACGATGTTGCCGCTTCAGATATTTTACATAAAAACTCTTGAAGCTCCTTATTGTTCTGCAACAAATCCCTTCCAGCCATTCATATACTCAATAAATTTTTGAGACAGGCCTTCTTTAGCTAAATGTTCACGGGAAACAGGCAATTCTATCGGCTCGAAACTCGGGTCATTCGCCATAAGCTTTGGAAAATCATGGTGTAGTATTGCCGCCCTACCCAACATGATCCAGTCAACTCCGCTGGCGAAAGCCTTCTCTGCCTCTCCTGGTGTGCGAATTTTTCCTGCTATACCTAGACGAACCTCTTTTCTATCTATTTCCGAAAAGTAAGACAGAAGACTCTTGCCCCGCTTCTCTTCTTCATCCGGCTCTTTAAATACATCCCATAGTGACATGTCAAGAAAATCAATTTTTCCGTCAGCGCAAAGCCTCTGAGCAATAGCTATACTGTCATCGAGTTTCATGCCGAAGCGCTCCGCTGACAAACGCACACCCAACGTAAAGTCTTCACGGCATTGTTCTCTAACACCATCAATTATTTCGAATAACAAGCGCGATCGGTTTTCCAAGCTGCCGCCGTATTCATCATCCCGGTGATTGATTTCACTTGAGAAAAATTGACAAAGCAAATAACCATGGGCGCCGTGTAATTCAACCCCATCGAAACCTGCTCTTTCAGCTCTTACTGCCGCAGCAACAAAATCTTCTATCAGCTTTTTTATTTCCGCTGTCTCTAAAGCGCGAGCTCCTGTTTCTTCATCCGATGAAGGACATACTGGCCTATAGCCAGTAACATTTTCAGGTGCGCGCATGCCACCGTGATAAAGCTGGCAATTAGAAACACTGCCTTCAGCTTTAATTTTTGAGGCTAGTCGAGATAATCCATCCACATGCTTATCAGCAAAAATTCCCAATTGGCCTGGAAAGCCTTGTCCGATTTCCTGCACATGAGCCGCGCAAGTCATGGTTAAACCGAAACCCCCTTTCGCACGCATGGTGAGCCAATGATATTCTTCATCAGATAAGATCCCGTCTTCGTGACTCTGCAAATTAGTTAGCGGCGCCAGCATGAAACGATTTTTCATGCTAGGGCCGCGCTTGAAATCAAGTGGCGAAAATAGCGAATTCATAACGACTCTCAAAAAATGAAACAACAAATACATAAAAACGGGCGGTGTCCTGCGACAGCGCCCGTTTCGATTTAAACACGAAACACTATGGTATCAAACGCGGGACGAAGCGAGTCACTCCTTGAATTACACCTACTTCACCGCCATACACATTCCCATCTTTGTCTGCCGTCACACCTTCACCCATGCAGCCGATTCCACCCATGCCGGAGAAACCCCTTCCCCCGCATATATGCTCGGGAATGAAATAAAGCACTTCACCATTACGTGCATTTCCTACTCGTAGACCCTTTCTCCAACCACCAGGGTTGTAGTTCTCGTCAGTTTCAGAATCGATGGCATACAACATATCGTTGCTAGGATCGATATACATGCCGCTAATACGGCTGAACTGGTACCAAGTATCTAACCATTCTCCGTCTTGCGTAAAAATCTGGATGCGATTATTACCACGGTCTGCGACGAATAATCGACCCTGCGAGTCCATTGCTAAACTATGGGGCGCGCGAAATTGACCGTCATCCCATCCGTATTCACCAAAGTGCCCTATGTATGTGCCATCTGGCTCCCACATGGTGATGCGGCTCTTGGTCTCATCACTCGGCTCACCTTGAAATTGGGCTTGGTGAGTTTCTGCGATAAAAATACGACCGTTTGGCGCAATCAACACATCGTTTGGCTCAGTAAGATGCGTTGGAGGATCGCCAACTTCCCCCGGTGTGCCTATTGTCATTAACAAGTCGCCATCTGGACTGAATTTCATAACAGCGCTTCCGATGTTAGCGGCCGCTGGATTTTGGCTAATTTCATTGTCATTGGCTACGCGAGCATCGGCTACCCAAACGCTACCTTCGTGATCAACATCCATTCCATGGGGCCAAAGAATCTGGCCAGCGCCGAACTGAGCGACGACCCTACCGTTGGGATCCAGTTTCACTATCGGATTAATATCTGGTGTGGTTGCACACTGATTAGTCCCGCAGCGATCGCCCGCCCATATGTGAACGCCATCGATATCAACGTTAATAGCACTTACAGAGCCCCAACTACGCCCATCCGGTAACGAGCCAAAATTACGCTCTGTCACGTAGGGATTCGGTAAATTATTTATGGGTTGCTGGCCAGCATGCGCAGCCGGCTTGCCAGATTCTGCCATCGACCCCCTTTGTGCCATTGAATTTGCAGAGACAATAGAAAATGTGAGTCCTACTAACCCAGCTTTTACTAAGAGTCCTATCCCGGATTTTCTTGTTCTAATCATTGTGACCTCTCTTGACTTCTTTATAGCTATTATTGGATGTCGAACAGAACTGAGAACATGAACCTAAGCGTATAACTTGTCAAGGATATGCAATTCTGAGTAAAAGCACGAAACTTCCCTAGACTCCTAGCCTTGGGCTGTTTATGCTCTGCCTCCCAGTCGCTTCAAATACCTGGACTTTGAAGCCTATTTTTTTTTGCAAATATTAATGGAAGGGGGACACATGAGTTCTTTAACAATCAATAAAGATCTAAAACTCGTCATAGGAGGGTTCTTTGCGCTGACTCTTGCCGCCTGTGGTCAAGAAGACTCAAGCCCTTTGCCTGCAGCACAAACTTCAGCTCCTGCAGAGGAAGCGGCGAGTGAAATGCGCGAAGGGGAAGTCCCCGTTGATATTCAGGAACCTGGTGAAGGTCTTGTGATTACTCAATCGCACTGGATCAATGAAGAACCTATAGGTAATGGTTCTGGTGATGTAACGTTTGATTTGTTATCACAACCCAATAGTGCGAACCCTGACTCTTGGTTGCAATACGGTGGAGACTATTCCAATACCCGCCACAGTCCCTTAGAAGATTTATCTCCTGAAAACGTAGACGATTTGCGCTTTGCTTGGGGCTTTCCCACTGGGACGCTGGGCCAATTCGCAGTTTCCCCTGTTGTCTATGATGACATCATGTATGTTACTTCGTCTTTCAACAGATTATTTGCACTAGATGCTAAGAATGGCGAATTGTTTTGGCGCTATGATCATCCGCAGCCGGAGGATTTACGCTTATGTTGCGGGCCAGCAAATCGTGGAGTTGCAATAGTCGGCGATAAAGTTCTGATGGCTACTCTTGATGCTCGCATCATGGCTTTCGATCGCATCTCTGGAGAAATTCTTTGGGACTCAGAAATCATTGAATACTACCGAGGTTTTAGCGCTACTTCTGCTCCTCTTATTGTTAAAGACATGGCCATTATCGGAATAGGTGGTGGCGAATACGGTGTTCGTGGGTTCTTTGATGCTTACAACGTGAATACGGGAGAACGGATGTGGCGGCACTACACAGTGCCAGACGAAGGCGAACCCGGTTATGAAAGCTGGTCTGGAACTTCATATGAAACCGGTGGCGCACCTGCATGGACTATAGGGACCTATGACCCAGAATTGGACCTGCTTTACTGGACTACTGGCAACCCATCCCCAGATTGGAATGGTGATGCAAGACTAGGTGATAACCTTTTTTCTGACAGTGTATTAGCTCTGGACCCAGATACTGGCGAACGGCAATGGTATTACCAATTCACCCCTCATGATGTTTGGGACTATGACGGCAATACTCATCTGTTCCAGGTGGATCTCGATGTCGATGGCGAAACTATCAAGGCGCTTGTGCAAGCAAATAGAAATGGATTTTTCTACGCGATTAACAGAGAAAACGGAGAATTCATCCGCGCCACCAATTATATGGAACAATTAAACTGGGCGACTGCGATGGAACCGAGTGGCCGGCCGGTTATCAATCCTGAAGCTTTACCTGTAGAGGAGCCTACATATCGAGTTTGCCCCGGTGTTATGGGCGGAATGAATGGCTCAACTTCTGGCTCGGTGAACCCTGATTTAGGTCTAGCTTTTGTTCCCGTAATTGAAAGCTGTCAGTTGATGCAAAAAGGGTTAAGTTTTCACGTTGAAGGACTGCAATTCACTGGTGGTTTTCCAATTCCCGTGGATGCTGCCGACGAATCAGCTTATGGTCATATCACTGCCATGGACTATCAAACTGGGGAAGTCCGCTGGAGATTTATGGACCCACAACCAATGATGGCAGGAACCTTGAGCACATCAGGTGGGCTGGTCTTTACTGGCAGTCTAACTGGCCACGCGATTGCTCTCAATGCAGAGAATGGCGAAGAGGTCTGGCGCGCCAAGTTAGGTGGCGGGGTTCGCTCCCAGCCAATAGCATACCAAGTTGATGGTGAATCTTATGTTGCAATTGGCTCTAGCAACTTTCAAACTCTGTCTGGTTTTGTCGGAGGAGACATAGCGATTCCTGAAGGGGGTCACTTGTATGTTTTTAAATTAAGTAATTAGTCAAAAACATCGCGCACAAGAAGAGCAAAATGCGAAGCAAGTTGATTTATATAATCTTCGCTGTCGCCGTCCTCATGGCTGCGATTCTCCTTGCCATTTGCCTGGCCGAAACTGTGCCTGATGCCGGCGGCAGAGCGCACGCTGAAATTCCGGGTCTGCAAGTTGGCGGTGACGGAGCTGCCCGCTTGCAATACATCGGACCTTTAGCTTTTATATTTCAGTGCCTGTTACTCATCCAAATTGCTCTTCTCTCTTTACTAGGTGTAGCAGAAAGATATCGCACTAGCGAGCTACTTGCATACATGGGCGGCACTCTAGCAATCACTTTATTTATTGCATGGAAGATGTTTTCGGGTCATTCAGCTTTTCTAGATACCGGAGAAACAGGCTATTTTATGGGCTTTCCCACCGCAACTGCTTGGCAAACCTATGGGACTTGGCTGGGTGCTATTCCATTAATTCTTATCTATAGCTTTGGTTTTAATAAATTTTTCTACACCAAGGAAGACGAAGAAAAATTTAATGCCCTCTTAGCAGAAAAGGCTAACAAATTGTCTGAAGCAAAGAACCCGGATAGAGCGACGTAGTAATTACATGGAAGCATTCAGACAGGAAATAATAATTGGCGCTGTTGTCGGCTACATGATTTTTTGCGTGCTCACAGGCTTGTGGGCAATGCGCCGCACGCACAACTCTAGTGATTTTTTTATCGCAGGCCGTGGTCTCGGCCCAATTGTCGTGTCGTTGGCACTTTTTTCTAGCACTTTGAGTGGTTTCGGATTCGTTGGTGGACCAGGTTTAGTCTATTCAATTGGTGTTAGCTCATTCTGGATGGTCGTTATTTCTTCCTGCGGCTATGCTCTTGGTTTCTACTTGGTTGCAAAACGCATTCGCATGATAGCCGAACTGAGGGACTGCATTTCCTTACCTGACATTGTTGCCGCCCGATACGGCAGTGAAGCCGTTAGATTTATGATTGCGATCACAATCGTTTTAGGAGTAATGGGTTACTTGGCAACTCAAATACTCGCGATGGCAGTCGTAATGCAAGCAATTCTCTCGGGCACAGAAGCTTTTGCTAACGTAGGTTTAGTCACTTGCGTAGTGATTTCTTCAGCGGTACTAATCTTTTATTGCGTCACCGGCGGCATTATCGCTTCCGTCTACACTGATGTAGTACAAGGGTCAATCATGATAGTCGCTGGCACACTAATCTTGTTTACTGCTATGAATGTATTCGATGGCGGTATTCAAGAGGCAACATCGATTATTCTCGCCGACGACTATGAAACAGTTATGCCCTATGGAGCTGCCGGTATAATGGCTTCTCTCGGTTGGTTTTTTGTCTTTGGGCTTGGCCTAGCAGGACAACCCCATCTGATAACCAAGATGATGATGAATAAAAACATACGAGACAACCGTAGCATTCTCCCCATGTCGCTGTTTGGCTACGTAATGGCTGCTCTATTATGGATTTCGATCGGTATTGTGATGCGTGCCGCGGTTATCGATGGAGTTGTTGATCCACTGGCACTTCCAGATGATGCTGCTTCGGTTTTCCTCTCTGTATTTACCAACCCGCTGTTAGCAGGCATAGTCTTTGCTGGTCTATTCGCTGCAATCATGTCAACTTCTGATGCTTTCTTGAATATTGGCACAGCCGCAATAATTCACGACATACCCAAAGCAATACGTGGCAAAAGTATTGAGAATGAATTGTTCTGGGCGCGAGTCGTGACTGTATTACTAGCGATAGTCGCAGCAAGTTTTGCGCTCTACTCTCATTTTCGAGACGCTACTCTCGTAGCACTATTAGGCGCTTTTGGTTGGGGGACATTCGCCGCCTCTATATTTCCGGTGGTAGCTGTAGGATTAAACTGGAAAGAAGCCACAGTCGCAGGTGCAGTTACAGCTATCGGAACTGCGCTAACAATTAACTTTGGCTCTCAATTGGCAGGGATTACTTTCCCTTATGGGGTTAGTGGCCAGTTAGTAGCCTTTGTTTCATCTATGGTTCTTTTTATTGGTGTCTCACTGGTCACTAAAAAACCTGTGCTCGACAATGACATTAAACTTATGATGGATATTTAAGCTAATATCTCACTATTCAGTTTTCATTCATCTAACCGACTCTACTTTATAGATGACAGCTTTCGTTGTCCTACTTATTCCATCTTTGTAAGACCCTGGAAACTCCAGTGCCCACCCAGACACTCGTAACAATCCTTTTCTTGACTGCAGTCGCAGCATGTCCATTTATAAGCCATGACTTACAGGCGGCTTCAGCTTGCGCTTCTACGCAGTACGAAACAGATAACGGTGATTGCTTTCCAGTCTGGCATGGCCAAACTAGAAGTGGCGCTTACTACACAATAGTTATACCCGAAAATTGGGATGCTAGTGACGGCCTGGTCTTCTGGAATCATGGCTTTCAAAGTTTTTTGACAGGTTTTGAAACTGCCGAGCTGCTTGACCTATTGGATCCATCTTGGAAGGGCTATTACACTGGCGCTGTCCAGGCTGAGCCGGGTTTGGGACCCTATGGTGAATCAATTCTCTCCCAAGGGTTTGCCATGGCTGCCTCCAGCTACAGCCAAACTGGTTGGGCGGTATTTGATTCACATATCTCTAATGGTGAAATGTACAACGAGTTTCTCTCTATCGCTTTAAACTTAGATCAAACGGCGCCGGAGGAATTTTACATTATTGGAGGTTCTCTGGGCGGCATAGTGACCATCCGAGACCTCGAATCAGAGTTAGTCCCCGACCCAGATGGAGCTCTCATTTTGTGTGGCGCCGTAGCTGGATCGATTAATTGGATTGAAGCCTTCGATTTAAGAACCGTCTATGAATCAGTTTGTGATGCAGTACCTGGGGCACAATTGCCCAAACCATGGTATGAAAGGCCTGAATTGCTTTTTGGTGAATTAGATTATCTCGATTCTTTAGACAAATGCATTGGAATTAGCACCCGGTTATTGATTAATGAGAATGATCCACTCGAGGTATTTGCCTGGGAACTCAGCAACCTCAGTAAAGCAGACCGACTCAAAAAAATCCTAGAAACTTCTAATACTGAAAATCCTTACTTTTTAGCGCTAAATCTTTGGTATGCCGTGTTTCAGATCCCTAGGCTGATCAATGATGAAACTCAGTTAAATGGCGCAATTCCGTTTAGCAATATCGGTATCGATTACAATGATGATGCAGTTAATGAAGCGGCTGTGAGAACATTTGCTCTACCATCCGCAAGAGATGCACTGCTAGCTAACTACTCCCCTATCGGCAATGTGGGTGATACCAAAATAGTATCTATACATACTTCTCATGACGGGCTAGTTCGCGTAGAGAATCAAAAGACCTTGCAATCTTTGGTTCCTGAAAATCAACTTACCGTTGCAATAGTTGATGACTCAAAGAGCCCGAGTCATTGTGGCTTCACAATCGACGAAGGCCTAGCTGCATGGAATAAGTTAACGGAGTGGGTAAATGGCGCCATTCAACCAACAGTGTCAGATTTAAAATTGGCCTGCTTAGAAACCGCAATTGATGGAGGTAATTGTAATTATGCTCCTGACTTAGTTATCGAGTCCACACTACCAATATTTGAGCGTTCAAATTCAATCGGAGTTACTGGCATAAACACCTATGATGTTGAAAGCGGACGACTCAATTTTCAATCATTACAGATACTCGGGGACGACGAAACCTATGATGGGTATTTAAATCCTCCTGTGAGTAACAGCACAATCTTTACAGTTGGTGATTTACAATTTACAGGCGCAACACCAATCTGGCGGCATAGCTCAGCTTTTGACTCCAATACCTCAATGCTTTATTTGCCCAAAGTCAATCTTGAAAATGTTTTACCACCTGATATCACTGAATATGATGTGTATCTTCGCCTCAAACAAGAAGAAGATATCACTGGACTTGAATTTGTAGAGTTTGAAATTGCTAATTAATTTCAGCCAAGTGGAACTGACTTAAACCGTATTGAGAGCAAAATAACCTTTATCCGACCCTTATCCATGCACCCAACATCAGATGCAGTAACTTGTTGATTAAAATGACAGTTACAAAAGTCTTACTCGTACTTTAAGCATTGTTAGGAATTTTAAAGACGACGAAAAAGAACCCCAAACCATACTTAATCCACTTCTCGCCATTGCAAACAACTTAGTTAGTAGCACAAATTTGCTGCCTCATTTGCCAAGGTAATTCCCGGCAACTAAATACAAACCCAGAGGTTTTTCACGTAAACTCATAAATTCGAATCTAAAGCTCGGCCTAGGCCGTGTGAAAACAAAAGAAACTAAAGAAGAATAGGAGACAACATGATTCCTGCTCGCAGCACAGTTCGCTCAGCCGCATTGACGCTAATCCTTGTAAACGCCGTCTGCGCCCAAGGTGCGGACAACTCAAGCAACGAAAATCTCAGCGAATGGCCCATGTACAGGGGCAATGCCTCAGGCACAGGATACTCGGCGCTGGATCAAATTACGGCTGAAAATGTCGATAATTTGGAAGTTGCCTGGAGCTATTCGCTGCGCAATGATTCCACTGATAATGCCCGTAATCCAAATTCTCAAGTGACTCCAATTGTTGTGGATGGGGTAATGTATTTTCCTACTTTAGATCGGGTGGTCGCAATTGACCCTCTTAGTGGAGCAGAACTCTGGAGTCATTCTGTTCCTCTTAATTCCCCGTCGCGCCGAGGAGTCTCCTATTGGCCAGGGCAGGGTGGAATTTCTCCTCGGATCTTTTATACCGCGTTTGATCAACTCGTGGCTTTGGATGCAGAAACAGGCGAAATTGACCGGGAATTTGGCGAATCAGGAATGGTCGGTTTAGGCATTCCCTATATTTCAGTGCCATTCGTTTATGAGGGAGTCATCGTTGTTGGCGCCAATACACCACGAGGTGCGAGTGGCGGCATTGGAAATGCTCGCGCTTTCAGTGCAATTAATGGCAACAAGTTATGGGAATTCGAATCGGTTCCGCAACCAGGTAAGCCGGGAAACGAAACTTGGGAAGGTGATAGCTGGATGGGTAGGTTAGGGGCGAATGCCTGGCCTTTCTATTTCACTGTGGACAGGGAAAGAGATCAGCTCTACATACCGTTAGCTTCTCCCATTCCCTTTGGTTATGGCGGTGATCGTGCGGGATCTAACTTATATGCAAATTCAGTTGTGGCAGTAAATATTCACAGCGGTGAATACGATTGGCATTTTCAAACCATTCATCATGATCTATGGGATCATGATCCACCGGCACCACCTACTTTATTTGATGTCAGTTATAATGGCAGGATAATTCCTTCTCTCGGCGTAACCACAAAATCTGGTTATCTCTATGTACTCGATCGCGAAACTGGCGAACCAGTCTATGGCGTTGAAGAAAGAGTAGTGCCCCAAAGCGAAGTGCCGGGCGAAGAAACATTTGCAACCCAACCTATTCCCATTAGACCCGCACCTTTGGCGAGGGTCAGTTACGATGCTTCCGAATTAGTAACCGCACAGGATACAAGCGCCGAACATGCTAATTCCTGTAGAGAGCTGGTAAATTCAATAGGCAGCATTTATAACGCAGGGCCCTTTACACCATGGACCTACAGGCCCGACGGCAGTGATGGGCAAACCACTTTGTTATTTCCCGGACTAGCAGGGGGACCAAACTGGGGTGGCCTAGCCCACAACCCAAACAATGGCTATGTCTATGTATTCGCTGCTGATATTGGAACTTTTGGCTGGATGGAAGATTCAGAGCCCGGTTCAGCATTCCCCTATGTTAGATCTGGGCCGCGACCAGCAGGTTTTGATGTGCGGATCAATGGCAAAAGTATGCCTTGCCAAAAACCACCTTGGGGGAAACTAACTGCCGTAGACACGAGCTCTGGCAACATTGCTTGGCAGATTCCCTTAGGAATCACCGAAGGACTAACAGTCGATAAACAACTTACAGGCCGACCAGGTCGTGCGGGCGCAATTATCACGGGAAGCAACTTACTCTTTATTGCCGCAACCGATGACAATTATTTTCGCGCTCTGGACGCAACTAGTGGAGAAATTATTTGGGAAGACGTAATGGAACAACGTGGCAACGCCAACCCGATGACTTTTCTAGGTAGCGACGGCAAACAATATGTTGTTATTACGGCAACCGATACCGTCTTAAGTTATGCACTGCCCTAACTAAAAAACTAATGAGGAATTTGTAAGTGCGAATACTGAGAGCGTCTCAAAAATCATTTCAAAAAACAGCGGCTGCAATTTCCGTTGGAATATTATTAGTGATCGCTTCCCAAACCGCGCTCAGCCAATATGGAACCGGTTCAGGAGATTGGCCAAGTTATGGCGGTGATGCTGGCTCGACGAAATACTCGCCTTTAAATCAAATAACTCCTGAAAACTTCGAAGATTTAGAAGTCGCATGGACCTGGACTTCAATCGATGCAGATTTAGACCTCGAGGCGATACTTGAAGTAAATGAAACCGTACGCATAAATAATTTTCAAGGTACGCCATTAATGATTGATGGCACGCTTTATATAATTACTGCTGTAAATCAAATCGCTGCGATTAACCCTGCAACCGGCGAAACACTTTGGTCATATAACCCCGAAGTCTATCTAGGTAGTACACCAGTTAACTATATTGGGTATCACAATCGCGGCCTGGCCTATTGGACAGATGGCAATGAAAAAAGGGTGATAGCTGGCACTAATGACGGTTATTTGATCTCAATTAATGCTGAAACTGGAGTACCAGATGTTCTCTTTAGTGAAGGCAAGGTCGATTTGGCCGATGGTCTACCTCGAGCTACGCGTGACAATTTAGACTGGACCGGGGCCCAACCTGTTGCCGTGGTTTCCCCACCTATCGTGGTAGGCGATATTGTAATCACCTCTTCAATTACCCAGGCCCGCCCTATTAATCGTGAACGACCACCCATGTGGGTGCGTGGTTACAATGTTCGAACAGGACAGCACGTTTGGGATTTTCATACAATTCCTTTAGCAGGCGAGTATGGTGTTGAAACCTGGGAAGAAGAATCATGGCGCCGCACTGGTAATTCCGGCGTCTGGTCAATGATGAGCGCCGACCCTGAATTAGGTTTAGTGTATTTACCAATTGATGCGCCCACTGATGACTTTTACGGTGGCAATCGCCCTGGCGATAATTTATTTAGTCAAAGTATAGTTGCCGTAGATGCACAAACCGGCAAACGTCGCTGGCACTTTCAAATGGTGCATCATGGCCTGTGGGATTACGATCCACCCGCTGCTCCCAACTTACTTGACATAACCGTCGAAGGCAGGGAAATAAAAGCATTAGCACAAATTACCAAACAAGGTTTTGTCTATACCTTCGATAGAGAAACTGGTGAGCCAGTTTGGGTCATTGAAGAAAGAGAAGTTCCTCAAGAACCCCTAATACCAGGAGAGAGACTCTCCGCCACTCAACCTTTCCCTACTAAACCACCACCCTTTGAAGGCCAAGGTCTAACTGTAGCTGACCTTGTCGATTTCACTCCTGAATTAAGGGCAGAAGCAGAGCAAATTATTGCTGACTACACTTACGGATCTTTATTCACGCCACCAAGCTTGTCGATTCCTGGCGGTAATCGAGGAACTATCCTTCGGCCTAGCGCGGGTGGTGGGGCTAACTGGATGGGCGCAGCAGTTGACCCCGAAACAGGCATTCTTTATGTTCCATCTTCAGATTCAATCTCCGTACCCGTAGTAGTTGAAACAAATCCAGATGAATCTACCTTGCGCTATCGACGCATTTCCTACGCTGGTGCACGCGGCCCTGAGGGCTTGCCATTATTAAAACCACCTTATTCAACCATAACCGCTATTGACATGAATAAAGGAGAAATTCTTTGGCAAGTTCCAAACGGTGATCGCGCACCAAACGTAGAAAATAACCCTGCCGTTGAAGGAATAGATCTACCCCCTCTTGGTGGTGGCGGCCGCAACCCCATACTTGCCACTCCTTCCATGTTAGTTCACGCGCAAAACTACCAAGATGGTCCCTTGATGATTGCTCGAGACAAGGACTCGGGCGAAGAACTAGGAGCAATCATTATGCCTGCTCGCGCAATCGCAGCCCCCATGACTTATGAAGTCGATGGCAAACAATTTATCGTCGTGGCAGTACTTACTGAGCCCACACCGCGATTGTTCGCCTGGGCATTACCAAACAATTGATAAAAGGAATAAGGTTTTTTCAGGTACTCGTCACTATTTTCATACCCAACAGAAAAATCAGCAAAGCATTATTTTTTGCTGACTCAAAATAGAGGAAGAAAAATGAAAAATATTAATAGTAATGTCACCCGCCATAAGATTGGCAGACTATCCATTCCAGATTATATTCCTGGGGTAATTGCTGCTTTAGTGCTTTTATTTGGCTTTCCATTTGTCGTTCAAAGTCAGCAGGCCGCTGAAATCACAATTGAAACTGTAACAGAAGGCCGGCATGTTCTATTCGGTCGCGGCGGCAATATTCTTGCCTCCATAGGAGACCAAGGAGTTTTGATTGTGGACTCTCAGTTTCCAGACATGGTACCTAAGTACCAGTCTACTATTCGTTCCTTGGGTGGTGGCGATGTCGATTTCACTATTAATAGTCACTGGCATTTCGATCATGCCGATGGGAACCAATTGCTTGGGGAAGCAGGTTCATGGATAGTTTCCCAATCTCATTCTCGCGACATGATGACCAGACACAACACCATTAATACAGTCGTCGCACCATTAATAGAACAAGCCCCCTACTCCACTGCTGGTGTGCCAGTTGCAACTTATGAAACTCGCATGGAAATGTTTTTTAATGGCGAGAAAATCGATTTAATACATGCAGGTCCAGCCCATACGATGGGGGATACAGCTACTTTCTTTCGCGGATCCAACATTGTTCACATGGGAGATGTATATAACAATTCTGGCTATCCTTTTATTGATGCTGATAATGGCGGCGACCTAGAAGGCATGATCGCATTCTGCGAGGCCGTTTTAAGTGAGATCAATATTGACACGGTAGTCGTTCCAGGTCATGGGCCGGTCGCTGACTATAACGGCCTGGCAGAATACATCACTATGCTCACAGAAATTCGAGGCAAGATGATGGTATTGATTGCCCAGGGAGCAACTTTAGAAGAAGTCATCGCTGCCAATCCAACTGCAAATTGGGATGCACGCATGGGCGACTCCAGGCGACTAATCGATCGAGCTTATTTAAGTTTGACCCGTTAGGTCTGACTCATTAATTCAAAAAGTTTTAAAAAGAAAGGACTGCACATGAGTAGAAGAACTCAAATAGGGTTTTTATCGGCATCCATAATTTGCCTATGTATTGCTAGCCCATTGACAGCACAAACCACAATCGGTGACCTGCCCATGGATCAAACAGCTACGGATGCAATCTTGGCTGCTACTACTTCAAGAGATTTTCTAACAGAGTGGATCGATGTCCTTCCAGAGCACCCTACAGTGCCAAGCCCCCGCGACGTAATTGGTTACACCATCGGCACACCGGGTGAACTAACTCAGGTTGAAGATATTTATGCTTACTTTACTGCGTTGGCCGAAGCCTCGGATCGAGTGGAAGTGTTTTCTCTCGGCCAAAGTTTTGAAGAACGAGATATGTTAGTTGTTGCGATTTCTGCTGAGAAAAATATTGCCGACATAGAAACTTACAAAGGGTATCTAAACGAATTATCCGATCCTCGCACACTTAATCGCAGTGAGGCGAATCAGATTATCGATGATGCCTTGCCGATCTTCTGGATGACCGCTGGATTGCATTCCCCGGAGCTGGGCCCACCTGAGATGGTCATGGAATTAGCGTACCGACTTGCCGTCGAAACACGGGAACCCTTCGCGAATATTCGAGACAATGTTATTACGTTGATTACACCGGTGTTTGATGTCGATGGCAGAGCACGTCAAGTCGATTGGTACAAAACGAATATTGCCGGCCACACCAATTACTTTGATATGCCGCCGCGGGGAGTTCCATTTTGGGGCCACTATACACGCCATGACAATAATCGCGACGGCATTTCCATAACCCAACCCATTACACTGAACTACAACAATGGCGTCTATGAATATAAACCCACAGTTAGTCTCGATCTGCATGAATCTGTCCCACTACTTTATGTGGCAGGTGGAACAGGACCTTATAACGAGGGCGTTAGCCCTATTACCATTGGTGAATGGCAACTCTTAGCTAATTATGAAATTTCACGCCTCACTGGACTTGGATTGGAAGGTGTTTGGACTTGGGGTTTTTACACCGGCTGGTACCCTGGCTATATGTTATGGGTGACTAACAACCACAATGGTATGGGCCGCTTCTATGAAACTTTCGGTAATGGCAGCGCCGAAACCATGGAAAGAGATTTAAGCAATTCCAGCTATGCAGGCGAACCAGTTATAGATCGTACCTGGTACCGCGCAGCACCACCGCCTAAAAAATTCACCTGGTCCATGCGCAATAATACCAACTACATGCAAAGTGGCGTTATTGCTTCACTAGAAATGGTCGCGCAAAACAAACGTCTGTTTCTTTCCAACTTCTATCAGAAAGGGGTGGAAGCATTACTTAAAAGCGAAGAAGACCCACCCTATGCTTTCCTCATTCCTGAAGAACAGACTGATCCAGAATCAGCGAATTATATGATAGGCGCACTCCATCGACATGCAATAGAAATGCAACGATCGAACACTAATAGAACGTTCGGCGAAATCGAAGTTAAAAGCGGAGACATTCTAATCAATCTGAACCAACCTTATGGTCAACTTGCAAAGACTCTATTAGAGAAACAGAATTTTCCAACTGATGTGGAAGTTCCACCTTATGATGATGTAGCCTGGACCTTCGGACTAGTCTATGGCGTCGATGTTATTCCTATTGACGACCCAAACATTTGGGTTCATGCCTCAAGAAGGTTTAGGGAAGGGGATGAGTTTTTACCAAAAACTGAACCACCAGAAGAAGGTCAGATCTGGGTTATCACAAATCATGCACAGCGTGAGCTTGGGCCGACTAGATTTGCTTTAGGTGATATCGAGGTTTTAATCGCCGAAGAGTCATTCGAAGCGAACAATAATGAATTTCCGGCAGGAAGTTTCATTATAGACATGGGCGAGTTAAATAATCGAAACCGCGATCATGTCAAAAAAATACTAGCGGATACTAATCTGCCCATTTCAAATCTAACATCCATGCCTGAAGTTTCTACCCATGAATTAGATTTACCACGACTGGGAATCTACCAAGCTTGGTCTTCAACCCAGAATGCAGGCTGGGTACGTTACAGTCTGGATGAAGCAGATGTTCCCTACACTTTGTTTTCCAAAGATCGAGCTCGCCTCGGAAATTTGCAGCGGGATTTTGATGTCATCCTAATTCCACATATGAGTTCCGGCACCAACTTAGCCTCAATCATTGGTGGTATCGATCCAAAATGGTCGCCTCTTCCTTATACAAATAGTAATGACACTCCAAATCTTGGTCATATACTCAGCTCAGATGACATAACAGGCGGTATGGGGTTCGAGGGCATGGCTGCCATTGAACAATTTATAAGAGAAGGCGGAACTTTAGTGACTCTAGGTTCAGCCGGAGTCATTGCTTCTGATTCAGGAATATTGCGGGGGATTAACAAACGCGGCCCGAGTGGAATGAATACACCAGGCTCAGTGATGACAGCAAAAATAAACGACCATCATTCGCCACTAGTTTACGGTTATAATGAGATTACCCATGTATTTCGCGGTAATGGTCCAGTATTTTCTCTTCCAGATTATGACCGCCGATATTCACCTCTGCAGTTTGGCACCAAGCACTGGGATGAAGATTTGGAAGAGGACAACGGCAGCCTAAATCCTCCACTAGTTATGTCTGGCGGGATTGTTCAAGGTGCAAATATTATTGATGGTGAGCCAGCAATTGTCAGTAAACCACTTGATGAAGGCCAAGTCGTTATGCTGAATTGGAATCCCATGCATAGACATGTGAATTTACATGACCATGGGTTTGTATATAACGCGATTCTTAATTGGAATGATTTATAAAGCGACCTGGATTAAATGGGGTCAAAATTTTCCCGCTTGGCCAACCATCTAGAGCCCAATATCGCATAGGAAAGATTTACAGCGAGCCCATATAGACCTGGATGAAAGCCCCAAACTTTGCCTGCGACTACAAAACTAAATGGTCCAAACGCTAAAGTAAGTGCAATTATGATGCCTAATACAAGTCCGATTAGAACTGGCCCAGTGCGCAACCCCGACCAATGAATCCCCAACATAAATGCTGGTGCGAGTTGAACAAGCAAATCGAACTTGCGATCAAGCAACCCAATTAAAGACGTTTGTTCTTTTAGTAAAATTGCTAAAAGACTCAGAAGGCCCACGACTATCCAGGAACAACGTTTACCTAGACGAGTCAATTCCTGTTCTGATGCATTGGGCCTAATATGAACCCCATAGATATCCTTAATAAACATAGATGAAACCGAGAGCATGGCAGAATCAGCTGTCGACATTAAAGCAGCCAGGACTGCACTAAAAATAAGCACCACAAGCGCGTAGCCAAATAAGGATTGTTCTTGGACGATACGCAATATACTTGAAAGCGCCTGATCTGTGGCCGCCCCTTCAAGGCCTGGGATATAGGCCAGAGCATAAATACCGATAATTACTGCAATAAGTGCAGTAATAAAAGGCATGAACGCCATCACCGCAAAGCTCTGTCTTAAACCTTGTGTTGTTCTTGCTGAATAAATCCGCTGGATAAACTGCGGATAAAGCGCCCCTCCTATTCCAACCAAGAATATATAGCTCAGCCACTCTCTAAGCATGGAAGAGTTTGGTCTCTCCAATTTATCTAAATCAGAAGCCTGTGCAATTGTTTCCGTGGCAATCGAAAGCGGACCAAATTGGTTTATCACGAGAAGTAGTAACACAAAGAATCCTACAAACAATACTGAACCCTGAATAACATCTGTCCATGCTATTGCTCGCAGACCGCCAAGCGTTCCGTATATGACCATGATCAATGCCAGTGATATAACACCGTAGTTGTAAGCAATATCTCCAGCTGGACCTGCCAGCCCTTGTAAGGCTCGACCCATAGTCATGAGTTGTGCAAGTAGGTAGTTGCTTAACGCTACTATCATGACAATGGATGAAATGGTTGCGAGAAAGCGCGAGTGAAAACGGTCTTTTAAATAATCAACTGGCGTGACGTAATTTCGACTCCGCGCAAGTGTCTGCAACTTAAACGCATAAGTACGCATAAATACAATAATAGCTAACATGTAATGAACACTAATTAGCCATGGGAAGCCCAAACGATAACTAGCACCAGTCACACCAAATACGGTGTTGCCGCTGTATTGAGTAGCATAAAGGGTAAGAAACAAAACAAAAAAACTGAAGCCTCTGCCTGCGAGGTAGAAATCTTGAAGAGAATCTTCCTTACGAGCTTTACGACCTAACCAACCCAACAGAAGCAACGAACAAAGGTAAGCAGAAAAAAACAACCACGCGCCAAAACCAAATGGCAGCAAATTACTCACCCGACTTTCTCGCATGCTGACTCAGCATTCTGCAGGCAGAGCATTGCGGTAAACACCGATGTTAGGAAAAGCACTCCAAGACTAGCCAGAGCCCAAAGGGGGAAACCGTAAAACTGACGCGCGTCATTCTCAGGCCAATACCAAGGAATAACTAGCACTAACAGAAACAGATAAATGACCGTGATAAAAGTACGATTTAGTGTTTTATGCTTAAAAGAACTAGACATGGTCAAATTATGAACTCCACATTAAGTTAATTAATCCTCAAATATAAATGGCATAAAAATTTTTGCTGCGTTTATCTAAATCTTTCTGATTGCTATTATACTGCTCGGCACCCTGCGAGTTCTGTTATAAAGTTGCGAAAAATTCAAGGAAATAAATCAGGCACTGAGTAGAAAGTTTCGCTCAATGATGGGCTTACTCAGTACTTCTGCCAGGTCTATTAAGCTGCTCAGATTATGGGATGACCTAAACTCATCAACATAGGGTAACATCGTCTTAATCCCCTTTGCCTTTGGCGCGAAGCCTTCATACCGGAGCAGAGGATTTAGCCAGATTAATTGTTGCGAAGATTTAGAAAGTCGATCCATTTCCTTCTGCAGCCCATCACCTTCTTCTCGATCAAGGCCATCAGTTATTAGAATGCATACCGCGCCCTGAGACATCACTCTCCGTGACCAAAAAGTATTAAATTGCTTTAGGCAGGAACCGATTCGCGTACCACCGGACCAGTCCTGCACTGAGTCTGAAGACCTATCCAACGCTATATCTACATCTCGATGTTTTAAGTGGCGCGACACATTAGTTAAACGAGTCCCAAACACGAAACTATGCACGCGATCCCTGTCATTAGTAATAGCATGCATGAAATGCAAAAACATTCTACTGTACTGGCTCATAGACCCCGATACATCGCAAAGCATTACTAAGGGAGGATGGCGGCGTTTCTGTTTTTTAAATTTCAATGGAATGGTATCAGGAGCTCGCAATGCGGCACGCAAGCTTGAGCGCATATCCACTTTTTTCTTGGTCTCGCTACGCTGGAATCGTCGCGTGTTCACTTCCATTATCGGAAGTCGGAGATTTTTGATAGCCAACTTCGCCGCCGCAATTTCTTGAGTCGACATCTCCTCAAAATCTTTCTTCTGCAACACTTCCTTATCTGAGAAAGTGAAAGTGGCATCGAATTCAATCTCTTTAGGCTCATCGTTAGCTTCAGCTTTCTTATCTGCGGGAGACATGGCCTCGCTAAGCCTCCGGCTCATTTCCTGCAAGTCTTCCTGCTCTACGCGCACAGTTGGCAACATAGCTCCCATCATCCGCTCCATCATATGAGGATTTCGCCAAAAAATATGGAAGGCTTGGTCAAATAGTTCTCTTTGATCATTGCGATTGACGAATAACGCAAATAGCGACCAATAAAGGTCTTGCTGTGAACCGATACCCACCAGCTCGACAGCAGTAATTGCATCCAGTACTTTGCCAGGGCCTACAGGCAAACCAGCAGAGCGCAACAAGCGCGCGAAATACATTATGTTTTCTGCTATGCGTCCTTCAATAGGTTCTTGATACATTAAGAAGCTTCAGCGAGTTCCATTTTGACTTGTTCGAGTATCTGAGCGGCTTCGCTGCCTCGAATCTTGGCAATGTCATCTTGGTACTTTAGGAGGGTACCAATAGTGTTATCGATAGCTTCACTGTCCAATGCAACTTTATCCAGTTGGGTTAAAGCTTCTGCCCAATCAAGAGTTTCTGCTACCCCGGGGGATTTAAATAAATCTTGATTACGCAGCTTCTGCACAAACCCCACCACTTGTTTACTCAATTGCTTGTCGATGCCCGGCAGCCGGACAGCAACAATTTCGAGCTCTCTTTCGGCACTGGGATAGTCTACCCAATGGTAGAGACAGCGACGCTTGAGTGCATCGTGAATTTCTCGGGTACGGTTTGAAGTAATAATCACAATCGGCGGCTCTTCCGCTATCACGGTTCCAATCTCTGGAATAGTGATTTGAAAATCTGAAAGCACCTCTAACAGATAAGCTTCAAAGGCTTCATCAGTGCGATCCAGCTCATCAATAAGCAATATCGACGGACCAGAAACATCTGGTTTAAGCGCCTGCAACAAAGGTCTCTCTATTAGAAAGTTTTTAGAAAAAACATCTGTACCCAGGTTATCTTTATCCACGCCTCCAGCAACTTCAGCCAACCTAATTTCAATCATCTGCCTAGAATAGTTCCACTCGTACACAGCAGAAGCAACGTCTAATCCCTCATAACACTGCAAACGCACTAATTTCCGATCCAGCGCCGTGGACAATACTTTTGCGATTTCAGTTTTCCCAACACCAGCCTCTCCTTCAAGAAAGAGAGGTTTTCCCATTTTCAATGCCAGGAATAAGGTTGTCGCAAGTGAGCGGTCGGCGATGTAATCCGACCCTGCGAGCAGAGATAAGGTAGCTTCTATATTAGCGGGTAGCTCGGCACTCATTTGCTTACGCACAAGCTTCAACTGCACGCTTGGTCATTACCTTTACTAGGTGTGCACGGTACTCTGCGCTAGCATGAATATCTGCATTCATTTTTTCTATAGGCAATTCAACGGAATCAATCACATCTGCTGTAAAAGTCTTATTTAGAGCTTCTTCAAGACGCATACCACGGTGCGCACAAGCGGTCGCCCCAGTGACCCCTACCCGAACTCCATCTATGAATTTGACTAGAAAGACACCGACAATAGCATAGCGTGAAGCCGGGTTTTCAAACTTCATGTAGGCAGCCGTCCCTGCTTTAGGAAATGACACCGAAACAATCACTTCATCTTCAGCCAGTGCTGTCTCAAACATACCGATGAAAAATTCGTCGCCCGAGATATCCCGCTTGTTAGTTGTGACTGTCGCTCCCAAAGCAATCACGGCAGCTGGATAATCTGCGGCTGGATCATTATTGGCAATTGACCCACCAATGGTGCCACGATTGCGTACTGCAGGATCTCCGATGTTGCCCGCAAGTTTAGCTAAGGCTGGAATTGCAGCTTGCACCTCACTAGAAGCAGCAACTGCTGCATGGGAAGTCATAGCCCCAATTGTCACAGTCTCTCCATCAACACTAATGCCCACTAGCTCGCCTACTCCAGCTAGATCGATAAGGTCGCTAGGACTTGCTAATCGATGCTTCATAGTCGGCAACATAGTTTGTCCACCAGCGACGAATTTCCCGTCTTCCGATTTTTGCATAGCTTCAACTGCATCAGCGACACTGCTCACTTTTTGATAAGAAAAATTGTACATTCTTTATCTCTCCTTAATTCTATTTACGCTGCTGATTGAGCGGCTCGCCAAACAGCTTCTGGTGTCGCCGGCATATCAATGTGTTTAACTCCCAATGCGTTAGAGATCGCATTTATTACTGCCGGTGGGGCGCCAATAGCACCCGCCTCTCCGCATCCTTTAACCCCCAAAGGGTTATGCGGAGGATTAGTCGGTGCGTAATCTAC
The DNA here is from genome assembly GCA_029244985.1 of Gammaproteobacteria bacterium. Lineage (GTDB taxonomy): Bacteria > Pseudomonadota > Gammaproteobacteria > Pseudomonadales > Pseudohongiellaceae > UBA9145. The sequence goes on from JAQWQD010000024.1 coordinate 128,825, forward strand.
ATCGAAGCTCGGAACATTATCAGCTCGAGGCATTGCGTAATCCATATAAGATGCGGTAATTAATTGACCATCATCATCGTACTGACAACCCTCTAAAAGAGCCTGACCAACACCATGAACAATACCGCCATGGACCTGACCTTCAACAATCATTGGATTAATGAGTTTTCCAAAGTCATCCACTGCAGAGTACTTAACAATTTCTACCTCTCCTGTTTCCGGATCTACTTCTACCTCACAGACATGGGTGCCCGCCGGAAACGAAAAATTGAGCGGATCAAAGAACGCGTTTTCATCGAAACCCGGCTCCAATCCTTCTGGATAGGAATGTGGAACGTACGCATTGAATGCGACTTCAGCAATGTTCATTGCCTTATCGGTGCCGGCCACTGTAAAGTCGCCGTCGACGAATTCAATGTCACCTTCCGCCGCTTCTAAAGCATGGGCTGCGATTTTTTTACCTTTCTCAATTAACTTCTCGCAAGCTTTTGCAATAGCGACACCACCAACTGCGAGAGATCTGGAACCGTAAGTTCCCATCCCAAATTGAGTTTTAGCAGTATCGCCGTGAATGACTTCGATATTCTCTATTGGCACACCCAGTTGCTCCGTAACTAGCTGCGCAAAGGTGGTTTCGTGACCTTGCCCATGCGAGTGCGTGCCGGTAAAAACTTGCACATTCCCAGTTGGATTGAAGCGCACTTGTGCACTCTCCCAAAGCCCAACGCCCGCGCCTAATTGTCCTACGGCTGCGGAGGGCGCAATCCCGCAGGCTTCAACATAAGAGGAAAGCCCAATTCCACGAAGCATGCCACGAGATTTTGCCTCTTCTGCCCTCCCCGTAAAGCCATCGTAATCTGCCAACTGCAAAGCTTTCTCTAAAGCGGCTGGGTAATCTCCAGAGTCATAGCACTGAACTACAGGAGTCTGGTAGGGAAACGCATCAACTGGAATAAAATTACGGCGTCGAATCTCAGCCGGATCCAAGCCCATGTCTTCCGCACAAACATCCACTAAGCGCTCTAATAAATAAGTTGCCTCAGGCCGGCCTGCACCGCGTGCAGCATCAACTGGTGCAGTATTAGTAAACACGGCTTTCACTTCAGAATAGATCAGTGGCGTAGTGTATTGTCCCGCCAGCAGGAATGCATAAAGATAACTCGGCACCATCGTTGAAAATGTGGACAAATAAGCACCAAGATTGGCTGTCGTGTTAACCCGCATCGCGAGAAATTTCCCTTGATCATCTAGAGCCATTTCTGCGGTTGCGACATGATCTCTGCCATGGGCGTCAGCCAGAAAGGCTTCCGTCCGATCAGAAGTCCATTTAACCGGTCTATTCAACTTGCGACACGCCCAACCAACGACCAATTCTTCAGCATAAACAAATATTTTAACGCCAAAACCGCCGCCAACATCTGGCCCAACAACGCGAAGCTTGTGCTCAGGTGCGAGTTGATTAAAAGCAGAAAGAATTAATCGATGTACATGAGGATTTTGGGTGGTGACATGTAGTGTGATCTCTTCAGTACCAGAATTATATTCTCCAGCAGCTGCACGAGGCTCCATTGGATTAGTAACCATGCGATTATTAATCAAATCCAGAGTAGATATTTTATGTGCAGTTTCAAACACAGCGTCGACTGCAGCTTTATCACCGAACGGCCAGTTATAACACATGTTATTTGGTGCTATGTCATGGATCTGTTGTTGGTTTTCTTCCGCTGCAGTTGCAGTCGATGCAACTGCAGGTAATACCTCATAATCAATACTAACTTTTTCTGCTGCATCTTTCGCTTGAGCAAGTGATTCCGCTATGACTACAGCGACATGATCACCGACATAATTTACTTTCCCCTGAGCCAAAGCCGGATGCAATGGAGCTCGATGGGGTTCGCCGTCATCACTTGTTACATTCACTCCACAGATCAATGGAGCAATTCCATCTTCTGCAAGATCATCCCCTGTTAATACCGCTACAACACCATCAGAAGCTGAAGCAGCAGACGTGTCGATACTATTCAGGATTGCATGAGCATAAGGCGAACGAACAAAGTACGCGTAAGTTTGGCCGACAACGTTTATATCATCGGTATAGTTACCTTTACCGGTAAGAAATCGATTATCTTCTTTGCGGCGCACACTTGCGCCAATACCATTCTCTGCCATGTTGCTAGCCTCCCATATTCTTAGCGCCAGCCTGAACCGACTTCACAATATTGTGATAGCCAGTGCAGCGACAAATATTGCCTTCCAATTCCTTTCTCACTGTAGCCTCGTCAACGTCGCATCCGTTGCGATTGACTATATCGATAGCACTCATGACCATTCCGGGCGTACAAAATCCACATTGTAGGCCGTGATTATCTTTGAACGCCTGTTGCATTGGATGTAAGTGACTACCAGTAGCCAATCCTTCAATGGTTACTACCTCACAACCATCGGACTGAACCGCTAAAATAGTACATGATTTAACCGATACACCATCTACATGCACGACGCACGCGCCGCATTGACTGGTATCACAACCGACATGGGTTCCTGTTAATCTTAAATTCTCCCTTAAGAACTGAACGAGCAGTGTTCGGTCTTCAACCTCTCCGCTCACAGACACACCGTTAATGTTCATTGATATGGTTTGCATGGCCTAACTCCCTTCGTTTCTCTGGCACAATTTCAATTGGACAGTGCTTTGTTACTAATGAGCTTTTAAAGCTTGGTCAGGCAGTTTCAGAGATTGGCAGGCAGAGGTCAAGCAGTGCAGAGCAAGAATTGCCCAGATTGAACAAAATTTCTCAATGCCGAGTCAGAATAGATGAAAAATGCACTGTGACGGCGAACTGTCAAAGGGGTCAGAGCGGACTACATGAAATCTTAGAAACTAATCTGATGACTCTAGCGAGCCACTCAAAATATCTGTGAAATTCCCAAAGAAATCATCGGCCATTTTCTTTGCTGTACCGTCAATTAGTCGAGCACCGAGTTGAGCAAGCTTGCCACCTACGTTTGCTTGGACATTATAGGCAAGTATTGTTTCGCTTCCGTCTTCAGTTAGATCGACCTTAGCTGAGCCTTTGGCAAAACCAGCTACCCCACCCTGCCCTTCTCCTAGTATTGTGTAACCATTCGGAGCATTGATTTCACTGAGCTCCACCTGGAATTTGAACTTAGCTTTAACTGGACCAACTTTAGCAGTTAGTTTAGCTTCGAACTTGTTTTCTTCGATAGCGTCAAAGCTTTCGCAACCAGGCATTGCTTGTTTGAGTATTTCTGTATTGTTTAGTGCGGCCCAGACCGCATCTCGAGAAGCAGGGATTCGCTGTTCCGAAATCATTTCCATGGCTTACCTTTTCCTTATATCTTTCTAATCTACCAGCCAACCGCACCACCATCTTTGCGGTGGTCTGAGCCGGCTCTATAAATGCCATTTACCGGGTGATCTTCATCAATACTTTCTTGAGAAAAAATCGGGACAGGCAAGTTAGGGTCTTTAGTGAAGAGCACTCCCTGATAACCACCTACAGCTGAACCACTTACAGTGCGAACATCATGGCCTTTTGCCTCTAGAGCACGACCAACCAAATTATAGAGGCTATGCTCCAAGGAAAGCCGATTACTGTTTTGATTATGAGTAAACCGGGCAGCATCAGTGGTCATTTGGATATTCATTCCATGATCAATCACATTTACCATATGCTGCGCATGAGTTTCAGGCTGGACCGCACCACCCATGTTACCAAAAGTCATCAACGGGTCACCGTTCTGCATTACAAATCCGGCAATAATAGAGTGGAATGGTCGCTTTCGAGGAGCAACTAGATTCGGTGATTCGGGATCTATAGAAAAAGCCACACCTCGATTATGTAAAACCATACCATAAGGGGGGATAGCAACGGCTGAACCGTACACAGAAAAAATACTGTGTATAAATGACACCATATTGCCCCAGCGATCTGCTGTAGTGAGATAGATCGTCCCTCCGTCTAGCCCTCCCTTCACAGAGGGCTCTGATGCAGAGTTCATATCGATACGATCACATAAACTTGCTGCATAAGATTTATCTAACAATTTATCTATGGGAACATCTACAAATAAAGGATCTCCGTTGTAAGCTTGAAGGTCAGAGTAGGCCAGTTTTTTTGCCTCTACCATAAAGTGCCAATAATCAGAATTAGATGGTCCCAATGCCGTCAGATTGACTTCATGCACAGGCGCACATACCTCAAGAATATTCAGCATCTGCAGTGCGGCCCAACCCTGACCTGGTGGTGGCAACTGAAAAATGTCATAACCATGATAATTTGTGGTAATCGGCTCGACCCATTCCGATTCGAACTCTGCCAAGTCCGCGTGAGTCATCACACCATCGCCTGCTTGCACTCTAGCGACCAAAGCATCAGCTATAGCACCTTTGTAAAAAACATCGCGACCTTCTTTTTGAATCAACCGAAGAGCATCAGCCAAATCAGGATTATTAATTATGCTGTAAAGGTCTGGCACATTGCCATCCTCGAGAAATAATTGTGCAGAATACTCATCATTTGAAAGCCTATTCTGTGCCGAAACAAGGTCTCGATGTCTTCTCTCGCCTTGCCCCCACCCTTCTTCAGCAATTTGAGCAGCACGCTCAAAGGTTTCCTCAAAACCCAAAGAGCCAAAGCGCTCTAGTAAGGCGTCATAACCAGAAATTGCACCGGGAACTGTAGCGGCATTCACGCCGCTTCCTGGTACACCCTCCAGCCCGAGCTCATCCTTAAAAAATTCTGGCGTCCATCCCGTGGGGGCCCACCCTGCTGAATTAAGAGCATATAACTTTTGCTCTTCAGCAATGTAAACTAGCGCAAATAAATCCCCAGCAATGCCAGTATCATTTTGCGAAGTGACATCTAGGACAGCTCCCGCTGCTACCGCAGCATCAATTGCATTGCCGCCACGTTGCAGTATTTCTAATCCAGCTTGAGCGGCCAAGGTATCGCTAGTCGCGACTATGCCGTGTCTTGCAATCACTTCTGAGCGGCCCTGATTTAACCATCCCTGCGCACGAGAACCAGGTGCTGCTACTACATTCGCAGCAGGCGTCTGAACTTCTTCCGTGGGAATTCCAAATGGATTGGGTGATTGAGCTGAAACAACCTTCGACATGAATAGAACTGATATCATTGCCAAACGAACCAAGGCCTGAATGTTAATATTTTTCATAAGTTATTTTTAATTTTTAGTTTCTAATGAGTTTACTCTTGATGATCCTGAGCTAAGTGTTGAGCCAACAAATCCTTACCATAATCATTGCCGTTCGGCGTTCGAACAATAGTATGAATGTGATCTCGGCTCGGGATACCAGGAGGGTTCTTTTGCAGCGTGCCCACAGGGCCCTGATGATCGAACTCAATTAGTATTACTGGACTGTGTACTCGGTAATAAAAGATAGCGTCATCTTCGGCGCCACCTACCCAAGCAAAATAAGTGTTATCAATGTGCTGTCCAATTTCCTCCATCGTCACTGCCGCATGAGGATCTCGCAGCGCACCAACAAAAGAACGAATTACATTCAGTAAATTCAATTTTTGAGAACTGTCGAGCTCACTGCCTTTTATGCCTTCAAAATCAAGCGTTAGGTTGTCTTGATTGGCTGCCGCAACCTGATTATTCCGCACTTTATCCGGATCAATGGTAGCAATTGTCTGTTGGGATCGATTCAAAGATTGCATTAACGCCAATCCAGTATCTTGCTCCTCTTGCATTATGGTGTTGCCTGCAAACACTCCCCCTTCAGTAACAACAGGTTCACCACCCCAGAATGCCGGTGTCATTATTACCTGATCTCCTAGGACGAAATAGTTGACCACCAAGTGATGGCCATCCAACTGAAATCCCCATGGACCATCTACAGTAGGTATTCCCATCATTGTAAAATAGTATTTCTCGGTGCCATAGCGTATGGGCTCTCCATTTAGCTCAAACAGCGTTTGCTCAGTTTTCATAATGTTCTGCGTTTGCTCTAAACCTTCAGCACTTAACGCAACGGCGAGCAAATTCCAAGCTGCATCTTTTTGGGAATCGCTCATATCTTCCAAGCTAATTCCCCGCCGAGGAAAAATTCCTACGTCAACGTTGGACCAGTCACGCCACTCGGGGTCATTAATCGCAAAATGGGAGCGAGATAAATCCGCTGTGCTTAATGTTGCTAAAAATCTATCCGCAGCAACTCGAATCGGCATCGTTGAAACGCCGGTTGATTTAATTGGGAACAACCCTTCAACAATACCGTCAGATGTAGCTACGCCGCGAAATGGCTGACCCAATGCTCTTGCTGCTCCAGCCGAAAAACTACCCTTTTGCTCGAGCAAATTAGAAGGATACTGAGACTGAGAAAGAACCACAGTACCAGTAAGTAGAAGCGCACCCATAGTTACCACGGCTGAAACCGCACTAAATCTAAGCCTTTTCATATTGAGATCTCTCTTTTTGGAGCTTTTACAATGAACTAGAAAGGCTAACTGCAATCACTTGAGTCTGCAACTACCTGAAATAGTTCTATTCGGCCATGACTAACTTAAGGCGCTCCGGGTCACGCCATTTAGCGCTTTTGAGCCGCCATGCATAAACTATGGCAATTGCGAAAATCATGGCACAAAAGGTTAACCAAGAGACCCGTGGCCCAAATTCCCAAACTCGAATAATGAAATATTGAGCCACTAACATAGCCCAGTGAAGTGTTACTGAAGCATACATTAACCAGCGGGTATCGCCCGCGCCGCGGAGAACACCACCGCATACATTTATTATCGCGTCTGCCATAGCATAGCTGGAAAGCCCAATCATCATGAATGCCGCTAGCTCACGAATCTCCGAGAAGTCCCCAGCTGGCGGCGAGAACACTTCTACTAGGGTGAAGCGGAAAGAAATATAGAGCAAGGCAAGAAGCGAAGAATAAAAAATACCAATAATGAAGGCAGCAGAGATAACCTCACCGGTCCGTTCCATATCGTTTGCTCCGACAAAGCGGCCTATTAAGCTTATTACGCCAATGTTTAGCCCAATCATGGGGACAAAAGACAACATATCCCAATTAAACACAATAGCAGCAGATGCTCCCTCTACGATGCCATAACCCTGAAACATGAGCAGGAACAAATTGAAGGCAGCAACATTTAGAAAGAGCTCCAGGCCAGATGGAAAACCAAGGCGCAGGAAACGTCGCAAAATGCCCCAATCGATTCTAAAAGATTCCATGACATGAAATTTTTCGCGGTTTTCTTTGCGCACATAGAAAATAACAAACAGCAGCAAAGCGATTAAGGTCGCAATAATAGTCGAGATACCAGCCCCAACAATCCCAAGAGCTGGTAATCCAAGTTTGCCGAAAACCATGACATAACAAAGAGGAATATTAATTAATAGGCCACAAACATCACAGATCATAACAATATAAGTACGACCTATACCTGCGAAGTAAGATGAAATACAAATTTTAGCGAGGGTAATCACTACACCCATCATTAAGATAATGTAGTAAGTTCGCTCCAATTCGACTTGCACAGGGTCGTGCCCCATTCCTGCAAAAATGTCTGCGACGAAATAGGTGATGATCACCAGAAGTGGTGAGCACATTATTGTCATGATGATACCCTGAGTAACTACCTTCGAACATTTACCCAGTTCACCAGCACCAAGATATTGCGCTGCCATTGCATTGGCATAAGAAAACAATCCAGAGAAGAAACAAAATGAAAAAAATGTAGCTACGCCACCGCCGAGTGCCGCTGCCATATGCATCGGATCGATCTGAGACATAAAGTAGCGATCAGTGAAAATCATCACGGCGAAGGTGCCCTGAGACACCACCATGGGCAGAGCAATTATCATCAGCTCGCGCAAAGTTTCTTTATTAAAATGTAAACGATCTAATAACATGACTTACGGAAACACCGCCACATTAGCGCAATATGTATAATGAAGTGATTGCTTCATTGAACAAAATCGCAGAAGTAAAAAAGATAGGGCTGCTATCGGAAAGCAGTATACGCCGCGAACCAAGGCCGGCCGGCATCTTACTGGTTTGACGATATTAAGACAACATAAAGCATAGGAATTATCATGAGTTCGAATACTCTGCTATTGCAATCCGATTGCTACAACTAATACCGAAACATGATACATAAATTAATCTTTCTTTTTATTGATAAAGGCATTCCTGGCTTCTTTAAAATCGTCACTTAATGTCGAGAGTGCATTTTGATCACCATCCATATGCATAACACCAGCATTTACCATTTGGACAGCATTGAGTCCACGTTTTATCATTTGGGCAGCCAGAGGTGGCCTCTGGGCATAATAATTTGCTAACTCCAGCGCGCGATTAGACAATTCGGCTGACTCGACCAATTCATCGATAAAACCCCAAGCTAGCAGATCCTCTGCTGCTTCAAGATCCCCACCGATCAGCAAGCGTTTTGCAATCGAAGGGCCCACTAGGTTATAGCACAAAGGCAAAGCACCCCAACTCAGGTTCATACCCAACTTAACTTCAGGATATCCGACAATGCAGTCTTGTGAGCCTATTCGGAAATCACAGGCCGAAGGAATGCAAGCTCCGCCCCCTGCGGCTGCTCCTTGCATCGCAGCAATAGTTATCTGACTGATACCAATAATTGACTCAATGAGGTCTCTACCTATTTGGGTCAGTCGAGATTTCATCAGCAAGTCACCGTCTTGTCCGATTTTCCACCGCTCCTCATCCTTAAGGTCAGCGCCCACACAAAAATGCTTACCCTCACCCTGGAATATGACCACTCGAGTCTCTGTATCGTACTTAAAAGAAATTGCTGCCTCAGTAATTTCGCGCATCAAGGCAAGGCTAAGCGCATTTCCATACTCAGGCCTGCACAGAGTAATAGTCGCGATTTGTCCGTCACATTCAACAGTAAGGTATTTGAAACTCATGAATTAATTCAGGTGTCTTGTATTCTCAATGATTGTTTCTTTTTATAAGTGAGACTCCGCCAAAGCCACTCGGCTGGGCCATAGCGATAATGTTTTAACCAATAAACACTGAAAAGAATTTGAAATACCCAAACCCCAAAAACTACGTAATAGATCTCAAACCTTTCCAACTGGGCAAATAACCCAAAACCAAATCCCATAAAAATAATGTTGCAGATTAGCGATTGAGAGAGGTAATTGGTCAGTGCCATCTGCCCAACACGGGCCAATGCATAGCGAAGCCAAACAAGAATATCAAGCTTGCAGATGATCATGACCAAACCTATATAACCAAGAGCCATAGCCATTCGCCCAACATCGTAACTTGGCCTCGCTGCAGCAGCCCAGAATGGTTCAAAGCCGCTACTTACATAGGTAACCACTTCCCAAGTGTTTATGGTTAATCCAACACCAAATCCAATGGCAGTCATTTTTAGATAAAAGCTCATGCTACGGGACGCATCAAGGATTTTCCATTTCATAAATGCCATGCCCAATAACATCATGGCACCTGCGTCCCATAAATTGTTTAGCAGGAAAATAACACCCTGAAAAGCAATATTGATTTCCGCAGTAACCAAAAAATTGTTGATATAACCACTTTGTCGCGCTTCAATTTGTTCTGCTACTTGATCCGGCGCTGCAAACTGCTGCCTTTGAAATAAATCCCAATTGTCTAGGATCTGCTGCTGGTCGGCACTGATCTCACTATCTGCTGGCAGAGAGATAACGGTTTGATATTCCGCATAAATGGCCCGGCCAGCGAAATGCGAGCCTATGTGCAGAAGACCGAGCAACAATAAAATAAGTGCTGCAAACTGAGCTAACTTTCTGGCGGGAAAATCTCGAAAGAAATACAGTAATAACCCCGTCATGCCATAAGCATAGAGAATATCCCCAGCCCAGAGTAGAAAATAAGAATTAAAAAGACCAAAACCAACGAGTAATACAGTGCGACGATAGTAGAGTGACTTAGTAACATTTGCATCTACACTTGGCTTGTCAATGAAGATGAGTAGGCCCGCACCAAACAACATAGAAAAGATAGCTCTAAAAGAACCTTCGAACCAAATATCAACTGCCATAGCGACAGCGAGATTTAGCCCTGAATCAGCGCCATCGACCCTGGGGTCATAATAGGCTGCGAATGGATTTGCAAAGGTAATAATATTGAGCAGGAGGATGCCAAGCAAAGCAAGGCCCCTAAGTGTATCTATCGAGCGAATCCTTTGTTTTTCGGTAACAGGACCAGCTGTCCCTGAAGCTCCTGCGGTTTCTGCATAAGTTGACTCGATCATGCTCGCAGCGTAATTTTTTGACATGAAAAATGCCACCGGTACTCGCCGGTGCGAGCATTAATTGCGATCAGACTATTAGCAAAAAGGTTATCACCAATCTAGCAATCTTTTGTTCATGTGCGTTCTAAGACTTATTAGTAGGCTACCCTAGACTCTGCACATAGCTGCCTTTATTCTTACTTCAAATAAAAAGAATTGTATTAATGTGGACTCATTAAATAATGAAATACGCTGCCCTCACCCTAATTGCTCTAATAACCGGAAATTGTACTTCTGATTCTTCAGAACAACCCTCCTCAGGCAACACCAATTGGGATACTTATCTCGGAGATCCGGGCCGATCCCATTATTCTGGATTAACGCAAATCAATCGCGGCAATGCAGCGCAGTTAGAGCTTGCCTGGCGTTATGATTCAGGAGAGCTACGTGAAGGTAATTCTTCTATGTATACCAGTCCGTTGATCATTGATGGAATTCTTTATGGGCTCTCACCAAAGCTGACCGCCTTTGCATTAAATGCGGCAACAGGGGAAGAGTTATGGCGTTATGATCCAGGCGGGAATGGAGCTGCGCAACGAGGCCTTATGTGGTGGCAAGAAGGTAATGACAAGCGGTTGATTTATGCCGCAGGTCGCGAACTAATTATGCTAAATGCAGATTCAGGGTCCCCTATCACAAGCTTTGGCAATAACGGCAGACTAGACTTACGCCCTACAGACAAAGATGCTCCTTTCTTTACCAGTGTGCCGGGAATAGTTTTTGAGGATCTACTTATCCTAGGTTTTTCTACTGCAGAAAGTGCTAATTCTCATGCCGGTATAATTCGAGCCTTCGATGTCCATAGTGGAGAAGAGTTTTGGCGATTCGATAGCTTACCAGTAGAAGGCGGCTTAGGTTCAGAAACTTGGGAAGAAGGTTCTTTAGATAATTCTGGTGGAGCCAATAACTGGACTGGAATGACATTGGATTCGGAGCGCGGCATCCTGTTCGTGCCTACCGGCTCTGCTACACCTGATTTTTACGGTGCCAGCAGAATTGGTGATAACCTTTTTGCTAATAGTCTGATCGCAATTAATGCTCGCACCGGCGAGTACCGGTGGCATTATCAAACCGTTAGGCATGATCTATGGGACCGTGACCTTCCAGCGCCTCCTACTCTGGTTCAACTCGAGCGTAACGGTGTTCTTATCGATGCCGTAGCAGTAACAACAAAGTCTGGCCACTTATTCGTTTTTGATCGAGACACTGGTGAATCACTTTATGAAATATATGAAGTCAATGGTCTGCCAAGCGAGCTACCCGGTGAAGTAGTTTCTCCCACACAACCAGTTTCATCTGTCGCATTCACGCGACAGGAATTTGAAATGACTACACGTAATCAAACCGCGATTAATCATGTCACGAATCTAATTGCGCCACTCGATCAACGACCTTGGGCACCGCCAACCACAGACGGTATTTTATTTTACCCAGCTTATGACGGTGGAGCAGAATGGGGTGGTTCTGCTTATAACCCGAATGGCCACAAGCTTATTCTGAATGCCCAAGAGATCGGGGGAATTCTGCGTGTCTACGAACGTCCTGCTGGTTATGGTCGCGGCCTTTACGCAGAAAATTGCGGACTTTGTCATAGCGAGGATAGAACTGGTACTGATCGTGGGCCAAGTTTATTGAATCTAAACGAGCGGCTATCCTTTGCAGAAAACTCCGAAATAGTGCTGAACGGACGAGGCAATATGCCTGGCTTCGATTCAATAGAATCCTATGAACGTCGCGCGATAATTGAATACATTCGAAACCCTGACTCTGAAGAATTTTCCCAAGAGCGCATTGAACAAGCAAACAGTGACACTGATTATGCCTTCGCAGGTTATATAAGGGTTAGGGATCATGAGGGCCTGCCAGGCAATACACCACCCTGGGGCACATTAAATTCAATCGACCTCGCTACTGGCAAAATTGATTGGCAAATCAATTTTGGAAACTACCCAAGTCATCCGGATCTAAACTGGGGAGCTGAAAGTTATGGAGGCCCTGTAGTTACCGCATCAGGTTTGATTTTTATTGCTGCCACACCAGATAAAATGTTCCACGTTTATGATTCGCGAGATGGCTCATTGCTTTGGGAGTACGAAATGTCTGCTGCAGGATTCGCCACACCATCTATGTATAGTGTAGATGGGCAACAGTTCGTGGTTATCGCCGCAGGTGGCGGCCGTATGGGTCCTCCATCTGGTGCAGAATATTTCGCCTTCAGACTACCATACACAACTAATTAGGGTGCCCAGTATTAAATTTTATCAACCTTTGTGCAGTGGGAGTTTTGTGATGAACAAAATCTTTTTTTTATTAGTTTGTTTCATTAGCGCTTATATTAATTTCTCTAGCTTTGCACAAACGACTGGCCCAATACGCGGCTCCTTGGTAGTCGTGGGGGGTGGCATGCTGGACTTAGACATCTTGCATCGATTTGCCGAATTAGCGGGTGGTCATGATGCGCCGATAGTCGTTATCCCAACCGCTGGTGGTGCAGAAAATTACAATCAGTACTGGAGTGGTCTCGAACAATTTAAACAAGCAGGGTTCACTAATCTCACCTTAATTCATACTTATGATCCAAACATTGCTGATACTGATGAGTTCGCAGAGCCAATTCATAATGCACAAGGTGTTTGGTTTGCTGGAGGACGGCAATGGAGGCTTGCTGATGCCTATTTAAATAACAAAGTACATGCAGCTCTAACTGGGCTATTAGAAAGAGATGGTGTTATTGGTGGCTCATCAGCCGGGGCGACTATTCTCGGCTCTTACTTGGTACGGGGCGATAGTTCTGGAAACACCATCATGATGGGCGACCATGAAGAGGGGTTTGGCTTCATAAAAAATATTGCGATTGACCAACATCTTTTAAGGCGAAACCGCCACTTCGACCTCTTGGAAATCATCGAAGCAAAACCAGAGCTCTTAGGAATCGGACTTGATGAAGACACCGCTATCGTAGTGCAAGGCAATCTATTTGAGGTGATCGGGCAAAGTTATGCCGTGATTTATGATCATGAGGACAAGCTTGATTCAGGCAGACAGTTTTATTTTCTGGAACCTGGTGATGAATTTAATCTGCTATCGCGCCAAGGCTACCGACCCGAAGCAGTACTAAGACCATTCGGTCGCGCAGCGGAGTCAAATTGACTTTAATTCAAAGTTTGCTGCTCGAGTTTCTGTAAAAGAAAACAAAAAAAGGAAGCTCAAGCTTCCCTTTTTAACTATCTTTGGTCTAGCTCTCTACCGCGACCAACTCGGCAACCAGGTATCGTCTTCCTCCCCCGAAGCTTCTTGCTTTCGGGCACCGCTTAACATAAGTGGCATCGCATAATTAGCCTCGTGGCAGGCGTATTCAAATACATCGTCTTCAGTCAACTGCATCTCGACCACTGCTGTGAACTTATCCTCAAACATTTCAAGGTCTTCAACCGTCCACATATACTCCAAACGATTCTCATCAAGTCGGGTAAATCGTTCAGTTAATACCATCCCTTCACCCGTCCCACTAAACCGGCTCAAATGAGTGAAATTTCTAGTGGTTACAACGAAAGTGTCTCCATCCCAATAACCTCTGGAATCGCCCTTCCACAAGCGCATATCCTCCGGTAGGTCTGGCCCATCATTGTCGGTAGGAATTATTCGATGGTCATTAACCATCTCGACCATGATTGCCACATGACCCTCAGTTTGCACCAACTTCATGATGTTGTTGTAAGCGCCTGATCTCATAGGCGGGCCTGCATTAAATCCTAGGATGCACCGATCATAAAGATTCCGATCTTCAGGACCTTCCGGGGAACGACTTTGCAGAATACGAAAATAAGCCGCGGTCTCACGACCTCTGTCAGTCATAGCTGGCATCCGACCATTCTCAGGATAGACCAACTGAGAAGTCCGCATGGTCGTTGTCATTCTCGTTCCTTGGTCTAGGTAAAACTGGTTATAACCGACATCAAGATCCTGCTGGTCGTACTCGCCGTCAAAATCACTCGCTGCTCGCGCTTC
>JAQWQD010000025.1 GCA_029244985.1 Gammaproteobacteria bacterium
GTGCGAAAAGTAAATATTGATACAGATTTACGACTCGCTTCCACTGGAGCTGCAAGAAAATTTCTCGCAGAAAACAGATCAGAATTCGATCCACGTAAGTTTCTCATTCCGACCATGACAGCGATGAAAAATATCGTTAAAGCGCGACTAGACGCATTTGGTGCTGCGGGGCAAGCTTCGAAGATTAAGAAAGTTCACAGCTTGGAGGAGATGTATCAGCGCTATGCCAACGCTGCTTAAAGTAAAACTTTCTACCTAGTCGATGATTGGCAATGTTTTCGCGAGACGACGCAGCTGAACTCAGAGGTAATCTAAGCCCCATAGAATTTGCTGGCCCCTCTAATCTTAGCTCTATAGCCATCGCCTATAGTGACCACTATGGTTTGCGCTTTAATCAGAATTCGCATTTGGAATCTCACCGTATCGGCATTATTGAAAGTAGCGGTTTCCAACTAGTTTGTCAGTATTTTTCAGTTTCTATTAAACGCCAACGTGGTACGGTCTTTCTTGTCCATGGGTATTTCGATCATGCAGGACTTTATGGAAATTTAATTAAACATTGTTTGATGCATGGTTTAGCAGTAGTTGTACTCGATCTGCCTGGACATGGATTGTCTAGCGGTAAACTTTCAAGTATTGAGTCCTTCAATCAATACTCAGAGGCGTTTCTAAGTTGTGTTAATGAAGTGGAAAAACAACTGATTAATAAACCTCGGTTCGCTATTGGGCAAAGCATGGGGGCAGCAGTATTAATTAATTGTATTATTGAAAAGACGTTTCCTCTTCAAGATTTTGAGCATATTATTTTGCTCGCTCCACTCTTGTATCCTCGAAAACGGCATGCCATGCGATTTCTTTTTCCTTTGGTGCGCTGTTTTTTTTCATCAATGAAAAGAAATTTTTCAACCAATAGTCATGACCAAGAATTCCTGAATTTCCTGCGTGCTAGTGATAGCTTGCAAAGCAACCGGCTACCAGTCGATTGGCTACTGGCAATGGTGAACTATCAAAAACGATTCGCTACGTTCCCTACAGAAGTTCAGAAACTCAGTATTATTCAAGGAACTGCTGATAAGACTGTCGACTGGAAATACAACATAAGAAAAATAGAGGAAAAATTCATAGGCTCTAAAGTTTACTTAGTTAACGGAGGCATGCATCATTTAGTTAACGAATCTAGAGACTATCGTGAACATGTCTTTTCGTTAATCAATCAGCTGGTGGATTGAGTGCTGTTATAAAAGGGCTCAGTTGCGAAT
Source organism: Gammaproteobacteria bacterium (assembly GCA_029244985.1). Taxonomy (GTDB): domain Bacteria; phylum Pseudomonadota; class Gammaproteobacteria; order Pseudomonadales; family Pseudohongiellaceae; genus UBA9145. The sequence goes on from JAQWQD010000025.1 coordinate 1,260, forward strand.
GATCTCCGCGCCATATTTTTTTAGCACTTACGTTTAAATAGCTTATTTTAGAAGGGTTCATTAATGAATAGCAGCACCATGGGGCTAGTCGATCAGCTTGCTGAAATCGTCGGTGTCGATGCCGTGAAAACTGGTAGTGCTGATCTGAGCCATTTCGGCAAAGATTGGACTGAAGTCTACGTGCCTGACCCAACTGCTATTGTGTTTCCGAGTAACATTGAACAAGTCCAAGACATTGTAAAACTTGCCCATGAAAGTGAAATTGCTCTGGTTCCATCCGGAGGTCGCACTGGATTGAGTGGCGGCGCAGTCGCTGAGAAACAAGAACTCGTTGTATCATTCGATCGGATGAACAAAATTCTTAGTTTTGACGCTGTGGATAGGCAGGTGATCTGTCAGCCCGGAGTTATTACGGAACAGCTGCAGCAATTTGCTACTGATAAAGAGCTTTTTTATCCAATTGATTTTGCTTCTTCAGGGTCGAGTCAGTTAGGTGGTAATGTCGCGACCAATGCCGGAGGGATCAAAGTGATTCGTTATGGCATGACTCGAAATTGGATTCTTGGAATGAAGGTTGTCACTGGCACAGGCGAAGTGCTTGATCTTAATCGTGGTCTAACAAAAAATGCGACTGGCTATGATTTTCGTCATTTGTTCATTGGCTCAGAAGGCACACTAGGGTTTATCGTCGAACTAACGCTCGCGTTGTGTTCGAAGCCTAATGACCCTACGGTTTTGTTATTGAGTGTTGAGCGCATGGTCGAGACCATGGAAGTGCTCAAAGCCTTTCAAAACAGGATGGAGCTGACAGCCTTTGAGTTTTTCTCTGACAAGGCTATGCAATATGTAATAGAAGAAAAAGGTCTGCAGCGGCCATTTGAATTTGCCTCAGAGTTCTATGTGCTCATTGAATTTGAAAAAGTGGCTGAACAAGATATTAAAGATGCCATAGAGTTGTTCGAACATTGTTTGGAACAAGGATGGATATCAGACGGAATAATTAGTCAGAGCGCTGGCCAAGCTGATAGCCTTTGGCGTCTGCGGGAGGATATCTCCGAGACTATTTCTAAGTTTACCCCCTATAAAAACGATATTTCGGTAAAGGTTTCCCAAGTTCCAAGTTTTCTAGAAGCTTCAGAGGCCTTGATATCGGAGGCGTACCCTGACTTTGAAATAATTTGGTTCGGGCACATTGGCGACGGGAATTTACACTTAAATATATTGAAGCCTTCTAACCTTGCTGTCGAAGATTTCTATAAAAGGTGTGATGAGGTTTCAGAACGGGTGTTCGACCTAGTGAGAAAGTTTGGTGGAAGCATTTCTGCTGAACACGGAATCGGCATGCTGAAAAAACCCTATCTCCATTATTCACGTGGGTCAGTAGAGTTAGATTATATGAAGGCGATAAAGCAAGTATTCGACCCACAAAATATTATGAATCCTGGGAAACTGGTCGATTTGTAGAACTAAACGACCGGATGACAAGCGCTACAGGAAGAATTGGGCACACAAAATTTTCCATTTTCTCCGTTACAATTTAAAACAATTCTTGTTTCCATCTGCTAGATTTACAGCGTAAACTAATTTAGCGGCTGTTGTAGATCGCTGAATTACTTAAACGTAGTTCAAATTTCCAATTTATATTTAGTACGAGAGAAATATGTCAGACATAGCAGAGGGTACCGTTAAGTGGTTTAACGATGAGAAAGGATTCGGCTTTATTGAACAAGAAGGTGGTAAAGATGTGTTCGTGCATTTCAGTGCCATTAACGGTTCTGGAAGAAGGACTCTTCACGAAGGGCAAAAAGTGACCATGGAAGTAAGTCAAGGTCAAAAAGGGCCACAAGCGGAGAACGTTACTCCGTTATAAGAAAGTTCAGCGGCGACGCCGACTCCTACCAGAATAATTATTGCTTTAGAGAATTGGTCCAGGAGAAGTCAAAAGCATTACGACTTCGTTCAATTTAAGATCAACACTTTCCTACGTGTCTTATTCTAAAGGTGAACTGAATCACCTGAAGTAATTCAGGATTCTATAGTCTTGACCCCTGTGGCTGTACCAAGAAATAGTCGATCTGCCGGCCTTTTTGCAAATAAACCACTGGTTACCAGGCCAGTAATTTGGTTGAGTTCGTTCTCTAATTTTCTTGGGTCCAGAATCTCTAAATTAAAAATATCCAATATGTGATTACCATTATCGGTTACACAGTTTTCTCTAAACACTGGGTCGCCACCGAGCTTGACTATCTGTCTCCCGACATAACTTCTTGCCATCGGAATGACCTCCACCGGCAGGGGGAATGTACCTAAGATTGATACCAGCTTTGATTCATCAGCAATGCACAAGAATTCCGTTGCAGCAGCAGCAATTATTTTCTCTCGAGTCAGTGCTGCGCCACCTCCTTTTATCAATTGCAAATATTCGTTAGATTCATCAGCTCCATCCACATAAACAAAAACCTCGCCAACACTGTTTAAGTCAAACACTGGAATATTGAGTTCTTTAAGTCTCTTTGCTGACTCTTCAGAGCTTGCTACCGTGCCCTCAATTTTCTGAGCGATCGCGCCCAATTCTTCAATAAAAAAATTGGCAGTTGATCCTGTTCCTATTCCTACGATCGAGTCGTCTTCAAGCAGTGATTCAACATATTCAAAAGCACGCCTGGCGGCGGCTTTTTTTAAATTATCTTGTGACATAGTGTCATCCTAATCGATTTTTGATTGTAGTTTTCTATGAATGCCTTATTCGATTCGCTATTCGTTGTCCCATTTTTACGGCGCTATCAGCTCGCAAATTTTGGTCTAGCTCGATTGTTTCTGGAGGAAATAAAACAATTGCGGTGGAACCTAATTTAAACCGCCCTAGTTCCACTCCGGTAGCAAGTTGAATTGGCGGTTCCTTTTCTAAATACTTAATTTGTCGAATATTACGACTACCGATGTTTGGACAAACCTGACCTCCCCAAACTGTTTCGATACCAGCTACTATCATTGCACCTACTAATACTACGCACATTGGCCCGACTTCGGTGTTGAATACACATATTGCTCTCTCGTTGCGAGCGAACAGATTCGGAACAGCTTTTGCAGCTGCTTGGTTAACGGAAAACAAACGTCCAGGGACGTAGACTAGCTTCTGAAGTTGTCCGGATAATGGCATATGCACTCGGTGGTAATCTCTAGGAGACAAGTAGACCGTGGCAAAAGTGCCATTTCGAAATTCATCAGCTAAATTTTGATCACCGCCTAACAAATCTGTTACTGAGTAGTCTCGGCCTTTGGCTTGCAGAATCTTCTCATCGCTAATGAGCCCCAGCGCACTTATTGTGCCGTCGGCAGGGCTAACTATGGCCCCTTCATCACTTGCTATCGGGCGTGCACAGGCTCTAAGTTCTCGCGTAAAAAAACTATTAAAATTCGGGTATTCCAGCGGATCAGAAATCACCGCTTCATTCATGTCCACCTTATAGCGGCGAATAAAGTTGCGGATAAGAAAATTTTTGAGCAGCGAGCTTTCAGCAAGAAACCCAACACAGCGAGATAACAAATGGTGGGGTAATAGGTAATGTATTAGGGTAAGCAGGTTAGACATTTACCGCTTCCAAAAAATAGTTATACTTCAACAGGCGTCTCGGGGTGGTTGCCCCATTCTGACCAGGAACCATCATAAGCCTGAATATCCAAACCTAAAAGCTTGCCGACAAAATAAGTGAGCCCAGAACGGTGATGGCTTAGACAATGAGTAATAACTTTTTTACCTGGAGTTATTCCGATAGATGCCAACTGTTGTCTTAATAAATCCAGTGATTTAAGTTTTAAGCCATTGTCACGGTCCATGACATCAAGCCAGTTAAGATTCACGGCGCCGGGAATGTGTCCATTTTTTAAAGCTGTGATCTTTGAACCTTCGTATTCTTCTTTTGCTCGAGCGTCCCACACAATGACATCATTATTTTCTATGCTAGCAATTACCTCGTCGAGCTCCGCAATGAAACTTTTATCAATCATACAATGAAACTCAGATGGTGTTGGAGATACCACTTCGGTTGGAAGTGGGAGCCCAGCTTGAGCCCAGGATATTTGCCCACCGTTCAAAAGGGAGTAGGATGAATGCCCAACCACATCGAGAGTCCACAATAACCGACCTGCCCAACCCCCCCCCTCATCATCATAGGCAATTAGATGTTTGTCATGACTTAGGCCAATTCGGGAAAATAATCTGTCTAAGGACTCTTGTGATGGAAGTTTTCCAGTAGCAGGTTTTACTCCACAGACAAGCTCTCTTGGTTGGACAAGTATCGCGCCCGGAAGATGCCCTTCAGAAAAGGCCTTTTCAGAGCAAACTGCAATAATAAGAAGTTCTTTCGACGGCAGTTTTTTAGCAAGATCTTCTGATTCTATTAATAAGAATGGACAGGGAATAGTATGCATTGTGCTAATTATTTACATTCCAATAGCGAGTGTTTTTTCAACAATCATCTTACTTTAAACTTCTTTTTATTAACGAATTATTTCATGGACTTCAGAATACTTTGAAAGCTTTCGAATCGATCCGCAGTAACATTACCATTTTCGATTGCAGCTTGAATTGCGCAACCGGGTTCACTGCTATGACTGCAATCGCGAAATTTACATTCTGCCGCGCAGCGCCTAAGTTCAAGGAAACCAGCGAGAACTGAATCTGCGTCCATATGGCCGAGGCTGAATTCTCTTATTCCCGGTGAATCGATGAGGTCAAAATCCTGCAAATGGAATAGACGTGACGTTGTCGTGGTATGGGTACCCTTGTATTTAGATCTTGATAAATCTCCCACATCTGCCAGATGATCATGACCTAAACGGTTCACTAATGAGGATTTGCCAACGCCCGATTGGCCAACAAGAACCGCGATTTTATTCCTGAGATTGGCCTGCAATGCTGCTATCCCGGTGCCCTGAAGGGCTGAAACCTCAAATACTGGATAACCCAAACCACGATAAATTGACAGCATAGTGTCGATTTGCTCACTAGGAATGGTGCTAAGTAAATCAACTTTATTCAGAACTAAGAGAGGCTCAAGGCCGAGGCTATTAATTGCCACCAAATATCGATCAATAAAATTGAGAAATGGTTCTGGCACAACAGCAAAAACCACCAGCACATAATCGATGTTTGCGGCTAACGGTTTGAGTTTGGCTTGGGAATCAGGTCGCGCAAAAACGTTCTTGCGTTTAGCTATTGCAACAATCACCCCAGCTTCTGCTGTATCTTGTTCCCAAAGAACCAAATCGCCTGTGACTAGAGGGGGAAGATTCGCTCTCTGGTGACAGCGAATAGTTGCTGTGGAGTTGTCTCCCGGCAATACTTCAACGTCTAATTGTTGTCCATAATGGCTAATGATTCTGCCGTTGTAATCGGACTCATTTATTGGGGAATCTTTGTCAGCGCTGCTAAGTTCGTTTTGCTGATTTTCAGCAATGCGAAGTCGTTGTTGTTTGCTGAGGCGTCTCTTACTCATTGCCAGTTAGTGAACAAAAGGGTATTCATGAAGGGTATGATTATTACATATTCCCTTGATTGAAGCTTTGCTACAATATTGTGACTCAAAGGCAATTGATTTTTTAGCATGGACAAAAAACTGAATTTGATTTGGATCGATTTAGAAATGACGGGATTAGCCCCTAATGCAGATCGAATCCTAGAGATAGCTACACTGATCACTGACGCAAATCTTAATATTATTGCTGAAGGTCCTAATTTAGCTGTGAGGCAAAGTGACGAGCTTTTGGACGGAATGGATGATTGGAACCAGCGACATCATAGTAAAACTGGACTTATAGAAAAAGTTAAGAATAGTAGAATAGATGACAAAGAAGCCGAGCGACAGACAATAGAATTTTTAGTCCAGTATTCTGATAAAGGAGCATCACCAATGTGTGGCAACAGCGTCTGTCAAGATCGTCGCTTCCTCGCCAATTATATGCCAGAACTTGAAGAATATTTCCATTATAGGAATTTAGATGTGAGTTCCGTTAAAGAACTTGTCCGCAGATGGAAACCAGAAATACTTGAGGGATTGGTAAAGAAGGGAACCCACATCGCCATGGATGATATAAAAGATTCAGTTATTGAACTTGTTCATTATCGAGAGCACTTTATAGACGCATAAGGAAGCGCAATTGCAGCTATTGAGCCTTTTGATGTTGATTTAGCGCCCATCTAACATGTTCTCTAACCATCTCCGAAGAATTGTTTATTCCGCTGTGTAGAGCATTCATTACTTCATCACTGGACTCTGAATTCCCCAGACCGATTGCTAAATTCCGTTGCCAACATTCATAACCTATTCTTCGAATCGCAGAGCCTGAAGTATTTGTGAGAAATTCTTCTTCGCTCCACATAAAAAGTATAGTGAGCGCAACATCATTAAAATTATGTCTTGGCTTAAAGTCATCTTCAGCCGTTTCATTGGTAAATTTATTCCAAGGACACACGAGTTGACAATCATCACATCCAAATACTCGATTACCCATCGCTTTCCTAAATTCTTCGGGAATAGCATCTCTTAGTTCGATGGTTAAGTAAGATATACAACGTTTAGCATCTAAAATATTTGGCCCGACAAAGGCTTTAGTTGGACAAATATCCAAGCAAGCACTGCAACTCCCACAGTGATGAGTCACTGCGTTATCGACGGGCAGCGGCAGGTCAGTAAAAAGTTCGCCTAGGAAAAACCAGGAACCTGCCTCCTTATTCAGTAGCATTGTATTTTTGCCAATCCATCCTAAACCTGCTTTTTCGGCAAGGGCTCTTTCCAGGACTGGAGCACTATCAACAAAAGCACGATAACCAAACTCTCCAACCGTGATTTGGATTTTATGCGCAAGTTGTTGCAGCCTTTTACGAATTAGTTTGTGGTAATCCCGTCCTCGAGCGTAGCGGGAGATATAGGCAGTATTGCGTTTGGAAAGAGGTGAAAATGAATTTTCTTTCTCTAAAGAATAATCCATGCGCACGCAAACAACCCGAATGGTTCCAGGAACCAACTGGCCCGGATTGCAGCGCTTATCTTGGTTGCGGGCCATGTAATCCATAGCGCCATGATAGTCATTTTCTATCCAAGATTTTAGAAGTGACTGGTATTCTTCTAGGTCTATGTCAGTAATCGCAGCCTCTTGAAAACCTAGATCCCTTGCCCAACCTTTGATGTCTGCTGCGAGTTTAGAAAAATCGATTTCGCTCATAACAATATTATAACTTGGTTAGGAACTCAGAGCCGCAATTCGCATTAGTTATGAAGCTTATTTTTACTATTTTGTTATTGGCACAAAAAGCTATCCAGATCGCGGTTTTGTTAACTACTGAAACTTGATTGTTAAGCAAGCCCTATTAGGTTTCTTCCGCTAGCCATTCATTAAGATCTAATACATCCTGAGGGGTCAGGATTCCCGAGACCTGTTTCAGTACTAAACTATCAATTACATAATCAAAACGCGCATCAGCATAAAGACGTAGTGCACGGTACAAATTTTCTCGTGCTAATAAAACCTCAACGATATTACGAGTTCCAACTTCAGCGCCTAGTTCAGTGGCATCTAGCGCGCTCTGTGCAGAAGTAATAGATTGCTGACGTTGGGCAATAACGAGTACATCTGTATTGACCCGGCGATAGGCATTGCGAATGTTTTGTGTCAATTGTCGCTTGGTAAACTCTAATGACTCTTGAGCAGCAATAACTTGATACTCTGCTGCCCGACGACGAGATCTGGTTGCGCCACCCGAATAAATTGGAATTGATAAGTTCAAGGCTAATTGTGAACGATCACTAGCACCCCCACCAATTTCAATACCTTGGCTGACAATGGGAGCGGTAACAACATGTCCGTAGAAGGCCGAAATATCCAAAGTTGGAAGATGTTCTGATTTTCGCGCACTCAAATTTTTGCGCGAAGCAGTTAGATTAAATTCTGCAGCAGCAACAGCTAAACTATTATCGTCGGATTGGTTTTCCCATTCGAGTAGGTTGCCTTCGACTTCGACAATCGGGAAATCCTCTCTGAGCTCATCTACATTGGGGTGAGCTTGGCCAGTCAATGCTTCCAATGCTTCAAAACGAGCCTGCAAGAAATCTCTTTGTAGGATTGTGGTATTGCGAGCTAAATCAAACGCAGCTTGTGCATCATAGACATCTGTAATTGCTACCAAACCAACAGCCTCGCGTTGTTGGGTTTGCTGCAAAGACGTTTGTGCAGCTTCTTCTTCTTGCAGATTGGTTTCGAGTAATTCCTGTGCACGGAGCACATCAAAGTAAGCCATAGCAACACGCATTATCAAATCTTGTTCTTGCGCAGCAAGATTTACGGCAGCAGCGCGATCGCTTGCTTGGGAGCTTTGGAAATTATACCAATTAGAAAGATTTAGAACGCTTTGATTCAGCCCAATACCCCAGTTGTGGTTATTAATTCCCGGACGGAAACTGTGATCATCAATGATTCTGGTACTAACAAGATTCCCTGAGATTGGGTCTGGAATATTGAGATAGCGAGAATCAGTAGGTCCTGAGGTTAAGCGCGTTGTGGCAGCTTGAAGCCCAAATGATGGCAACAGAGTAGATCTGCTTTGCACCATAGTTTCTCGATTAGCTCGATAGTTAGCCTTGGCTTGTTTTAATGTAGGGTCATTTTCCAGCGCTAAATTCAGAATAGTGACTAAGTCGTCTCCATAACTGGCAGTAGCGCTGATAATGCTGACTAATAAAATTCCGATAAACTTCGCTATACGTCCCATAGTGCGTACCTAAGTGCTAAAAATAGTGTATTGATTATTCTGTAAAATATGATGATCTAAATAAGGTTCAAGCTGGCGGTTTTCAAGCAAGACGGCATTCTACACAGCGTAACGAAAAGTGACAATTTAATCAGACCGTTTGCGACAGTCAGCATTCCTATACCCACTAGATGTTATAAAATCCCTATACGTAGTTACTAGCGATTCCCGTCAAAGAAATCTTTCAATAAACTCTCCCATTACTTTTAAGCAGGAATGAGCCAGTCGTTTGCAACGCATAGTTGACCAGCCATATTTCTCATCTGGTGTTGCAGTAGTGTCTTTGAATGGCATTTCTAACGTCATGGCCAAGCAGTCATGTAGACCTGCAATTTGCGCGGTACTCATTGTCATGTTTGCTTGCCCGGCAGCTTTGGATGGATAACCTCTTATGGTTTGAAAATCTGTATTAACTTCGGCGAGACGATTCTTATAAAAATCCAGTTGTGCTTGTCGATTTTTACTCCAGCCCTTTAAGCCTTCTGTGCCAGCAATAAAACAATAAGGAAGTGCTTCGTCTCCGTGCACATCCAAAAGAAAATCTACGCCAGTCACCGACATTTTTTCTTTCACAAAAAACACTTCCGGACTTCCTTCAAGAGATGGTATTTGCCATTCACGATTTAGATTATTGCCAGCAGCATTCGTTCGTAGATGCCCCCGTCGACTGCCGTCAGGATTCATATTGGGAATAAGAAATACATTACATTTATCAAGAACACGTTGAGTTTGCGAATTTTCGATATCGAGAAGCAGTTCGATAAAGCCTTCCATCCACCATTCCGACATAGTTTCACCTGGATGCTGTCGGGCAATCAGCCAGCAGTTTTTTTTGTATTTAATATCTCCTGTTGAAAAGACGAGTAGGTCCATATCCTGTCCGTCAAGTGTTTTTCCTATCGTCTCATGAGTGCAGTGTTCATAGCTTAATGCATTCGCAATAAGATCGTGGTGGCGCTCCATGGAGTAGGGAATGAAATAGGCGAAATAGACTGAATCATGCCTAGAGGTGAAGACGATACTTAATACATCGGCTTTTAGATTAGTAGAATGACGGCACCACTCTTTTCTATCGTATGAATAAAGCACACGATAATTTTCAAAACCCAAGGGATAGGCAGCACTTTTCGCATTAGTAATATTTAACGTGCATTGCTGGTTTTTGACGCCGCTAAGTCGAAAGTAAAACCATTGAAAAAATTCAGAATTATTGTCCCGGTCAATTTCCAATTGAATATTGCTAGCATCACTGCAGTCAATTACAGAAATATTTCCCGCATCAAAATTCTGATTAATCTCCATGGCTTTTCCTCGTTTCAATACATTTGAATCAAATTTAAAATGCGAGCAGATGAGAATATGACTTTATAAACAACAATTTGCTATCATTGGCGCCCTTTTCTTACAGCCTACGAAACTAGACTCGGCTACGGCAGATACTATGGCAGTTATCACAGACAATTTAAATATTATGTCAAATGACGCTCTCATCACTCCTGAACAACTAAAGCAGGAAATGCCCTTAGCTGGCGCTGCAATGGACTCAGTGCGGAGTGGCAGAGAAACAATATTTTCAATACTCGATCGCAAGGACCCACGTCTTTTTGCCGTTGTTGGTCCATGCTCGATCCATGATACTGACGCAGCAATTGATTATGCACGACGATTGAAGGAGCTTGCCGACAAAGTACAAGATTCTTTATTTATAGTTATGCGCGTCTATTTCGAAAAACCAAGAACCTCTATTGGCTGGAAAGGGCTCATAAATGATCCATATCTTGATGATTCCTTTAAGATAGAAGAAGGATTACGCAAAGGGCGAAAACTTTTGTTGGACATTGACGAGCTTGGCTTGCCAACTTCAACCGAAGCTCTTGACCCTATTTCTCCTCAATACCTGCAAGATTTAATTGCCTGGTCTGCGATTGGTGCTCGAACAACAGAATCGCAGACTCATCGTGAAATGTCATCAGGGCTTTCGTCAGCAGTTGGTTTTAAAAATGGAACCGATGGTGGTTTAACTGTTGCAGTTAACGCAATGCAATCTGTATCTAGTCCCCACCGCTTTTTGGGAATTAACAGCAGCGGTCAAGTTTCAGTAGTAACGACTAAAGGCAACCCCTATGCTCATGTTGTGCTCCGGGGAGGAAGTAATGGTCCTAACTATAACTCTGACCATGTTACTCAATGTGAGAAAGCTCTAGCCGGTGGCGGAGTCAGTAGTAACATTGTAATTGATTGTAGCCATGCAAATTCGAGCAAGAACCCGGATGTGCAACCCTTAGTCTTAAAAGATGTGACCCGTCAAATTCTGGAAGGAAACACTTCCATTATTGGTGTAATGCTTGAGAGTTTTATCCACGCAGGCAATCAAGCAATACCTGAAGACTTGGATAAGCTAAAATATGGAGTCTCGGTTACAGACGCTTGTATGGATTGGGAGACTACTGAACGGTCATTGTTGGAAATGGCTGAAAGACTAAAAGATGTACTAACGAAGCGTTAGCACAATTAGAAAGTGGATCCAGATTGAGAAACGAATTCAGTTCCTTCTTTCTTATGTAAACACTCTATTTGTCGACACTATCCCGTGAATTTTACACTTAACTTCCAGTAACGGTTTCTCCGAGGGAATAAAAAGCCCTAAAGAGCTTTTTTATTGTAGTTCCTGCTACTAAGGTTAGGATTCCGTTAGGCGCTAGTGGCGTAGACAATCGAGAGAGGTTCTTTCTCCTTTCTTCCCAAGCTTATCCATTTTTGGACGAAAGGGTTATCCAGTAGGTTTTGCATGTAGGTGTTTGCATCTTCGCTCAGGTCTGCGCCATAGGTCTCGAAGCACGCCGCTACCGGTGCGAACATACAATCTGCAATGGAGAAGCGGCCATAAAGGTAATTGCCGTTTTCTCCGAAGCGTCTTCTACAACAGCTCCATATGGCATCAATACGTGCGATTTCGTTTTTCAAATCATTAGATGGGTTTAGTTTGTAAGAAGCCTTGCAATTTAGTGGCCATTCTTTTTTAAGTGTCACAAATTCTGAATGAATTTCTGCACTCACTGAGCGCGCATTAGCTTTGCGTTTTGGACTAGTGGGCCAACCTGCGCCAGCGAGTAGACTTTCTGAAATATATTCACAAATCGCTAAAGAATCCCAAACTGTTGTATCTTGATGCAACAAAACAGGAACTTTCAACGAAGGAGAATAAGGCCCGAGTTTTTCAGCAGTATTGTCTTGAAAAAGTGCAATCTGAATTTCTTCAAAATCTACATCAAACATCTTTAGCAATAGCCATGGACACATCGACCAGGACGAATAATTTTTGTTTCCAATGACGAGTCTTATGTCTTTCATTTTATGACTCCAAATTAATTTAATCTTCGGGTGTTTGAGTGATCATAGTTTGACTATTGTCTCTTAATCGTACGATCACTCGTCGATCAAAAAAATCAGTCTCGAAATTTTGCACTGCTTGGAGGGGGCGAGTTTCTCCATGCGCCAGTGTTGCAATGGAAGCATTATCTATTCCCATTCCAATAAAAAAAGATTTTACTGAGTCACTACGTTGTTGAGATAGGTTCAGGTTTCTGTTCGGATCTCCAGTACGGTCGGAATAGCCAGTGATTTCAATTTTCGCATTTGTCATTTGTTTAGCAAGTGATGCTATGCTCTCAAGTTGTTCCTTGTAATGGAGTTCAATATCACTGGACCCAGTCCTAAAATAAATAGAGCTGACAGTATTGTCACAGCAAGTAATTACTGGTTGGGCTGATAAAAATGCAGGTAATATCTGTGGAGGGGCGTTTCTAAAAAGATCGAGTTCGGTTTCTGCGGTTTGATATTCCTTTTTAATAATTTCTAGTTCATTTTCTAATACAGCAAATTGGATTTGTGACTCATTAAGCGAAGCCTGCAAGTTATTTACTTGACTTGCGGTGCTCCATGCGTCTCCGAACAAGGCGCCAATACCTGCTCCAATTACGACGCCAGGAGGACCCCCTAATGCACCACCTAGAATTGCGCCACTAAAAAAACCACGAGTTTCTCCTTTTAGTTGCTGTTCTTCATAATTTTGGTATGAGGTATCGGTGAATGCCGTACTACTGGTGGTGCAGAGAATTAGTAATAAAGAGAGTTTTCTAATCATAGTCATTTCCTGTTTTGGGCGGAACAAAAATCAGTTAGTTAGAGTCCAATAAAGAAAGGGGTTTCTCATAGGCATTCCGTTCTGATTTCATATTCCGCATTAAACAAGATGTTTCTTGCACCGCGGGGCGGCGATTGGGGCTATGTGGTGATTAAATATGGCAGAATAGTGACAATCAGCCGAAAGCAGCCTTCGTCTCTCTTTATCAGCGGGCAAATGAGGTATAGTCGCGAGCAACTCAGCGCTAACTTATTGAGCTACAAAAAAATCCCTTAGTTTCGGAAAAACTGAAATATCAGTAGAAGAATTGATATATGAGCAGAAGAATAGCAATTGTTGAGGACGAGGCCGCCATCAGGGAAAATTATGCTGATGTCTTACGCAAGCAAGGCTACGAAGTGCAGACCTACGCAAACCGCAAAGACGCGATGTCGGCTTTCGATATTCGACTACCAAATTTGGCCATAATTGATATAGGCCTGGAGACTGAAATCGATGGTGGTTTTACTCTGTGTCAGGCACTAAGGGGTTTGTCTGATACCTTGCCTATCATATTCCTAACAGCGCGAGATAATGATTTCGACACCGTTAGTGGTCTGCGCATGGGTGCTGACGACTATTTAACCAAGGACATCAGCCTTCCGCATTTAACAGCAAGAATTGCCGCTTTGTTTCGGCGGCTCGATGTTATCGATCAGCCTCCGTCTCCAGAAAATTTGATAGAACGGGATAAGCTCACTCTAGATATCGGTCGGCTAACAGTTCAATGGAAAGGAGATGCTGTGCCTTTAACGGTTACCGAATTCTGGATGGTGCATGCGTTAGCAAAATTTCCTGGCCATGTAAAAAGCCGACAAGTACTTATGCAAGAATCAAAAATATTTGTCGATGGAAGCACAATTACTTCTCATGTTAAACGGATTCGTAAGAAGTTTGTACAGGCTGACAACGATTTTGATTGCATCGAGACTGTTTATGGAATGGGTTACCGTTGGAATATTGAACTAGCCGCAAGTAATTAATGAATACATTTTTCGTACTATTAAAGACACAATCAACTTGGTTTAATTTTTGCAATAAGTTCGAAGTAATAATGTTTACTAAATAAAAGTTATTTTCAATTATGAAAATTACATTCAAAAATCCCTTTGGAATTCGTTTCAAACTAGTTTTCCTTTCCAGCTTTTTGTTGGTAATTCCTTGGCTTGGTTATCAATATATTCTTGTCATGGAAGAGTATCTGCAACGTGGACAAGAGCAAACTGTTCTTGGTACTGCGCAAGCCCTCGCTACTGCACTAAACGAGCGCCCTGAACTCTTTGACGAAGGTAGCTATAGTCCGGCGAGGCGAAGCGAAGATCTCTATGTGTATCCTGTGTTTTCTCCACTAGAGCTAAATGATGGCTCGCTTCTTGATTGGCGCGAGTATCAACAGTATGAAGTAGATTATGATCGTAGAAATTATCTACGTACTCCGCTTAACCCTGTTCGCTACTATGATAAAGATGGGTCAGTTCAATTTAAAAACATGGTGGGTGAATACAATGGCTCTCTTTATGCCTACTTTAAAGTCAAAGACGACCATCTTGTTTATCGAGATCGCGAAGCCTTAAGCGTATTTCGAAGTGATTTCCTGCAACTAACGATGTTGTCTCAAGATGGAAATGAGATTACACGCTATGTCATTGCCCCCTACGGTCCTGAGCCAATTTATCCGTTCCATGTAGAAAGTGATTATTCAAATCCCACCTATGAAGGCCGAATTACAGGACAGTGGTATGAGGTAGAGAGTGGATATGAAGTAGAATTGCAAATTCCCATGCAAATGCTTGGGGAGCGTTTAGGGTTTGCAATATTTGATGTTGACGACTCTGTAGAAAGATCCATCAGCACCGTCGTTGCGACTTATGCCCTTGCAAACCCCAAAAGTTTGGGCTCTCTGCGACTGCCAACTCCAGAAATTGACCGTATTGTTGCGGGCATGAATCACAATAATTCCCGGATCCAGGTAGTAGATCGCAGTGGGCGCGTATTATTGACCGTTGGCGATATTCAATCAGCGTCTGGCCTTCAGTTGGCGCGTTCAGCGGAAGAGGAGAGTGTTAACAAATACTGGTCTTATCTACAAGATCGAATCTTAGATCCACTCTATTATCAGATTCTCACAAAACCTAGTAACGATTTCATCGATGAACTGTATTCCGATGTAGCTCGAGAAGGTGACCATATCAACTCTGCTTTGCGAGGGAATTCAGCAACCCAGTTTAGAACATTGGCGGATACCCAAACTCGATTATTGGAAGCTGCTAACCCTATCGTCTCCCAAGGTGAAGTGATGGGTGCAGTTGTGGTTGATCAAAATATGAATGGCCTACGCACGTTTCGGAATCAAGCGTTGGAGCAATTATTCAATACAATTCTCGCTGTGATGTTGATTAGTGCATTGGGATTATTCTTCTTCGCTTCCCGTATTGCTTCTCGCATTCGTGGATTAAGGAATCAGGCAGAAGGCATCATTGATGACACAGGAAGAGTACAGAATACAATTGTGCCCTCCGGTAATTCAGATGAAATTGGTGACCTATCTCGCAGTTTCTCAAATATTGTTGATCGTCTAACGCAGTACACTAATTACCTAGAAAATATGTCTTCTCGACTTTCGCATGAATTACGAACACCAGTTACTGTAGTACGTTCTTCACTCGAAAACTTAAGCATGCATGAGAATAACGAGGAATCGGCGGTTTATTTAGAGCGTGCCGAAGAAGGAATCAGTCGTTTAAATCTCATTCTGACAAATATGAGTGAGGCAACTCGTCTTGAGCAAATGCTGCAGACCTCTGAAAAAGAGAAGATTGAATTGAACGCCGTTGTGCATGGTTGTGTTGAGGGATACAAATTGGCTTATCCGGAATCCAAATTTGAATCAGATCTTCCTGAATACGCAATTCATGTAAATGGTGTGCCTGAATATATTGCTCAGCTTTTAGATAAATTGGTGGCCAATGCTGTTGAGTTTTCCTATCCTAACCATTCAATCATTGTGTACTGCAGAACACTGAGAGATCATGCTGTGGTAAAGGTATCTAATGCAGGTCCATTTTTACCAGAAGAGATGAAAGAAAGACTATTCGATTCTATGATTTCAGTACGTCCCCAGGAAAAACAAAAGCAACCTCATCTCGGTATGGGATTACATATAGCAAGACTGATTACGGATTTTCATAGCGGTCAAATACGTGCCGAGAATAGGAAAGATTGTGAAGGCGTGATAATGACTGTGGTTATGCCTTTGTATTATGGCTGATTTAATCTACAGCTACTTAGCACTAATTAGATAAATAACTACTCTTGAGATAGATTCCTTCAACTGAAAACTAATCTTCCCCGCTGTAATACTTTGGCGAATTTTCTTTAACCACTGGTGAATCTGTTGACCACGCATGACAGGTATTCAGTATGACGGGTCTGCGCGAGGATTTCTGTTCTGATTCATTCTCTTTTCTATTACGCTTGTTTCGCAGCGGCCAAATAGTTTGCATGGCAACGGTAGCCATAGGGAATAACAGTTCAGTCAAATGGGTGCAGCCCTGTATACCCCCTACCTTCATTCGAATCGCCTTCCGCCAACCAGGTCCCATTTTTACTCCAATCAGCGCCTTGTAAGCGGGCGAGATGTCTGGACACATTTTAAATGGCGCATTGTCAGTTACTGCAATAACATCTTGAATGAGAAAGTCATCATCAATAGTCACTCGTAACAACATTTCATGTAGAGGTTCACCTATTTGCATTTCTCCACGCCAATTATTCCTGAACTGATAGGTTTTCGTATCAATCATATGGGCTTCAATATCCCAAAGCCCATCTTCACGCTCGTATCCTCTGCAATCTATAGTACGAGTGTGTACATGTTTTCTAGGCGATGCTTCTGGCAAGGGCATAATGCACTCTTTCTACCTTTCTCTCTTTCGGATCTCTAAAAATTGATTTTCTTTTGATGTATCGTCGTTACACGATTCATTCTAGGTGCCGAGCTCAATTTAAGCACTATTATAACTTATGTCGCAGAATTTGTGTGCTCGGCAATCCTTGATCATGCATAATATGCTTTTACATGGAGACAAAAAATCATGACTGTAGCTAGCGCAAGACATATCTTAGTTGATACTGAAGAAAAATGCTTAGATCTAAAGGGACGAATCGCCGCAGGAGAGGATTTTGCTGATATCGCCAAAGCCCACTCCACCTGTCCATCGAAGGAACAAGGCGGAGACTTGGGTCAATTTGGGCCGGGTATGATGGTAAAAGAATTTGACGAGGTTGTGTTTAGCGCTGATGTGAATACATTGCAGGGTCCTGTAAAAACTCAATTTGGCTTTCACCTATTGGAAGTAACTAGCCGAGACTAGGCAAACACAGTTAGAACGAGCCAGCTGTTCTATTCCTGTTCTAGTTTCTTCAATCTTTGTGTAAAAGCCCTTGTTTTTAACAAACAACTAGTACAAGGCTGTCAAGTTTTAATAAATGTGCTTGGACCTGAGATTAGATGGAAAAAATCAAAGCTATTTTTTCAGGAACTGATGTTGAAATTTTAGAAAGAGCAAATGTCAAAAACGGTTTCCTGCAAGTTGACAAGATAGAATTAAGACATCGGCTTTTCGCAGGTGGCTGGAGCGATAGTATTAACCGCGAGCTTCTGGTGCGTGATGAAGCTGTGGGGGTGCTTCTTTTTGATCCAATAAGAGATCAAGTTGCGCTAGTTAGGCAATTTCGAGTTGGGGCGCTAGAAGACGATGCATCGCCTTGGTTGCTTGAATTGGTTGCGGGCATGGTTGGTGCTAATGAAGAACTCAAAGAAGTCGCAAGACGCGAAACTCAAGAAGAATCGAATTGCGAAATTATCGAATTAACTAAAATCTGTGACTATTACGGCAGTCCTGGCGTTAGCAATGAAAAAGTGACGCTATTTTGCGCAAAAATTGATGCAAGCAATACCGGCGGAGTCCATGGATTAGCTGAAGAACATGAAGACATTGAAGTTGTCGTGCTGTCATACAATGAAGCACAGGATGCAGTGCGATCTGGCGTCATCAGTAACGCAATGTCGATTATCGCATTACAATGGTTGGCACTAAACAAGAAATCCCTGTTGAAAGCTTGGGATTAATTCTTAAGAATTAATTAGGAATATTTGTCAACCAAAAAAGTTATTTTACTGGGCTCGTAATAAGCCCCCAAAGCGTTACAATTAAGAAGTTTTTTGGTAAGAGCCTGCAGCCTGCCAATTACAGCTTTAACGAAGAGTTAAAAAATGACGGCTTCACTATAATAGAGGAAACTAGAAACCTCTAAATAAAGCAATAAATCTATTAGCACTGAAGATAATTTTTAAAAGAAACAAAAGCATGCTTAGAACTAATTACAGTATTGATTTGATAAAGCAGATGGCTGAATGTGATGCGAATTATATTCGGCTGCTGAAGTTAGTGCCTCAGTTATTAGCCTACCGAACTATGTCTTTTGATGAATATGCTAGATCGGGTGATTCAACTTTATGTGGTGATCTAACAGTTAATCGCGAGGAACCTGAGAAAGTTTTAGAAGGCTTAACTACAGAATTTTGTATTGCTGACCTTGATGACTCTAATGAGAAAGTCATAGTAGAGATTAAAATTGTGGAAGCATTCAAATACACAACAACTTTGGAAATCGTGCAAAGGCCAGAGCTCAGAAAATGGATGACTAATCCATCTATGTTAGTAAGAGTTTATCACGATGCTAGTACTGCCGAAGTCGTTTCCTATCAAGGCCACCGAAACTTGAAGCCCAGATATTCAACACCTAATCCTGATATGTATCATTCTGATGAAAAAATGCAGGTGAATTCATTTTTAGGCGACTGGCTGACACACTGTCTTAAGGTAGGTAGAAGTATAAAAATACCAGAACTACAATTCATAACATAAAAGCCTACTTTGCAGTCATGACTTCACTGACTACACGACACCCAATTAAATTGCTTCAGATTACCGATACACATCTGTATGGCTCCTCATCTGGCAAGCTTCTAGAAATAAATACTCAAGACAGTATGGATCACGTTGTTAAGAGTGTTCAAAAGAACGAAGAACAAATAGACTTTATTTTGGCAACTGGCGATATAGCTCAAGACGCTTCCCTTGAAGCTTACAATAATTTCATGGATGCAATAAGCAAACTCGGTGCTCCGTTTAGATGGATTCCTGGGAATCACGATAATCCAGATGTTATGGCGGAAGCTGCCTATAATACCAACGCCTGCGAGAAAATTTTATACATTAATAATTGGCAAATCTTGTTCTTAGATACTACTGTGGAAGGAAGAGTGCATGGCAGACTTGCTAGAAAGGAATTAGATTTTCTTTCAAATTCATTAGCTGCGGCGGAAGCGAGTAAAGAAGTCGACCACTGTCTGGTCTGTTTGCATCATAATCCGATTAAAGGAAATGCAGATTGGATGAAGGATATTGGGCTGCATAATCGCTTGGAATTTTTCGAGATCGTTAAGCAGAATTCTAAAGTGGCATGCATTGTTTATGGTCACGTGCATCAAGAGCTTGATTTTCGATATGGGGGTATTCGTTGCCTCTGTACTCCTTCGACTTGTGTACAATTCAAGCCGAATGCAACTAACTTTACATTAGATGAGGTAAATCCTGGGTATCGAACTATTCAATTGTATGAAGACGGTTCAATTGATTCTGAAGTCATTCGAGTTTCTGGCTACACGTACGAAGCTGATTTCAATTCTGATGGCTATTAATGTCCTACTTTAGATATGAGCCAGGGATTTAAATTGTTAAATAAACCACTTTTACTTTATTTACATGGTTTTCTGAGCTCTCCACAGTCGCAAAAAGCACAGCAAACAATTAAATATTGCCAACAAATCGGTTTTGAAAATTTTATTAAAGTCCCCAGACTTAGCGGTGGCCCTGCCGAAATCATCGCTATGATAAATTCATTACTAGAAGCACAAGACAAAGGGAAATTGATGTTCATAGGAAGCTCTCTAGGGGGGTTTTATGCCACGTATCTTGCCGAGATTTATCAAGCACCGGCTGTATTGATTAATCCGGCAGTTAGGCCTTTTGAGTACTGGGAGAAGCATGTTGGCGAGCATAAAAGCCACTATTCTGATGACGTTCATGTGGTCACGAAATCACACATAGACGAATTGCGAAATTTATTTATTAAAGAACTAACTAAGCCAGATAATATAATGGCACTAATCCAAAGCGGTGATGAGACATTAGACTATCGTTTTGCAGTTGAAAAATTTCAAAAAGCGCACTGTATAGTCCGAGAAAATGGCAATCACAGCTATGAAAATTATATGGCTGAGCTGCCGATGATCTTTGAGTTTTTGCTATCAAGAATTAGCCATTTTGAGCGATAAAATACTATTCATCTGCAGTAATTTTTAACCCCTTGGTTTAGATTTTTTTAAATGAGCAATACCTACAATGCCGATGCTATTGAAGTACTGACGGGGCTTGATCCAGTTAGGAAACGGCCCGGCATGTATACCGACACTACCCGACCAAATCACCTCATTCAAGAGGTAATAGATAACAGCGTCGATGAAGCCCTCGCGGGCTTTGCCCATACTTTAACGCTAATCTTAAACAAAGATGGTTCAATCGTCGTGACTGACGATGGTCGTGGTATGCCTGTTGATAAACATAAAGGGGAAAAAGTGAGTGGCGTCGAACTTATTTTGACGCGTCTCCACGCTGGCGGTAAATTTTCTAGTAAAAATTATCAGTATTCTGGCGGACTGCATGGTGTTGGTGTTTCCGTTGTAAATGCTTTATCAAAATACCTCGAGGTAGAAGTTAAACGAGACAGTAAAGTTTATGGTATGAAATTCAAAGGTGGCAATAAGGCCTCTGAATTAAAAGTGATAGGAAAAGTTGGAAAGCGTAATACAGGCACTACCGTAACTTTCGTGCCTGATGAAAAATACTTTGACTCTATCAAAATCTCTATCCCAAAGTTAAAACATGTGCTGAGAGCGAAAGCAGTGCTTTGCTCAGGGTTTCGAGTAGTATTTGTTGATAACACAGTTCCCAAAGAAAAAGCACAAAGTGAAGAATGGTGTTTTGAAGATGGATTAGTTGATTACTTGATACAAGCTACAGAAGAATTTGAAACGCTGCCGGCTGAACCGTTTGTCGGCTCGGTGCAAGGCAATGACGAAGCAGTGGATTGGGCCATTCAGTGGTTGTTTGAAGACGGCGAGGTTATCAGCGAAAGTTACGTCAACTTAATTCCGACACCACTAGGAGGAACCCATGTCAGTGGCTTACGTACAGGCTTGACGGAGTCCCTCAGAGAGTTTTGTGAATTTAGAAACTTGATACCTCGTGGTATAAAAATTTCTGCAGATGATGTGTGGGAAAATTGTAGCTATGTACTTTCATCAAAGTTAATTGATCCACAGTTTTCTGGGCAAACCAAAGAGCGCTTGTCATCGAGACAATGCAGTGTCTTTGTTGCCGGTGTAGTAAAAGATTCTTTCAGCCTATGGTTAAATCAACATACGGCTGAAGCTGAGGCTATCGCCGAACTTTGTATAAACAATGCCCAGAAAAGGTTAAAAGCCAGTAAGAAAGTAGCACGGAAGAAAATTACTTCAGGTCCTGCATTACCCGGCAAGCTGGCAGATTGCTCTACTGAAGATGTGATGGCAGGAGAACTGTTCTTAGTAGAGGGAGATTCCGCTGGTGGTTCTGCTAAACAAGCCCGTGATCGGGAGTTTCAAGCCATTATGCCGCTGCGTGGTAAAATATTGAATACTTGGGAAGTGGATTCATCAGAAATTCTTGCGTCTCAAACAGTACATGACATTGCTGTCGCCTTAGGAGTTGATCCTGGTACTACTAAGATTGACGGATTACGTTATGGGAAAATTTGCATATTGGCTGACGCCGACTCTGACGGCTTGCATATTGCAACGTTACTTTGTGCGCTTTTTGTTAAACATTTTCGCCATATAGTTGAAGAAGGACATGTCTATGTTGCAATGCCTCCGCTGTATCGGATCGATGTAGGCAAGGAAGTTTTTTATGCGGTAGACGAGGATGAGAAGAAAGGTGTGTTAGATAGCATTGTTGCGGAGAAGAAGTCTGGCAAAGTGAATGTTCAACGGTTTAAAGGTCTGGGAGAAATGAATCCTATGCAGTTGCGGGAAACAACAATGTCACCGGACACGCGTCGCTTGGTGCAATTAACCCTCGAGGAGAGTGCTATAGTAAAAAGCAAAAGTGGCACATTCGAAATAATGGACTTACTTCTGGCCAAGAATCGAGCACCCGATAGAAAAGCATGGTTAGAATCGAGCGGAAACCTAGCGGACTATGCTGACTAATCGAACTGGGTAAATCATGAACCAAGAAATAACAGTCAACGAAGATGGCGTCGAACAAATAGCACTGAAGACTTACACTCAGCAAGCCTATTTGAATTACTCCATGTACGTAATAAATGATAGGGCGTTACCTAATATCGGTGATGGCTTAAAGCCAGTTCAGCGCAGAATTATTTACGCGATGTCCGAGCTGGGCCTAAAGGCTAGTGCTAAATTTAAAAAGTCAGCTCGAACTATTGGCGATGTAATAGGCAAATTCCATCCTCATGGTGATTCTGCCTGCTATGAGGCCATGGTGCTGATGGCTCAGTCTTTCACTTATCGCTATCCATTGGTAGATGGCCAAGGGAATTGGGGGTCTCAGGATGACCCAAAATCGTTCGCTGCAATGCGGTATACCGAATCCCGTCTGCAAAATTATGCTGATATGCTTCTGGCCGAGCTCGGTCAAGGGACAGTAGATTGGCGACCAAATTTCGATGGCACTCTCGAGGAACCAGAAATATTGCCAGCGCGATTGCCAAATGTGTTGCTAAACGGTGGTAGCGGGATTGCTGTCGGAATGGCGACTGACATACCCCCTCATAATTTGAACGAAGTAGCAAAAGCTTGTGTTCATTTACTGGATAATCCCAAAGCGTCATTGACAGAAATTTGCAAGATCATTAAGGGACCAGATTTTCCGACTGAGGCGGAGCTGATCACACCTAGGAACGAAATAATAGATCTTTATAAAACCGGTCGTGGTTCCCTTAAGACAAGAGCGATTTATTTAAAAGAAAATGGTGAGATTGTTATTAATGCTCTTCCTTATCAGGTTTCGGGTGCAAAAGTGCTTGAACAAATTGCAGCACAAATGCATAAAAAGAAACTACCTATGGTTGTGGATTTGCGTGATGAATCAGATCACGAAAACCCAACTCGTATTGTGATAGTCCCCCGATCAAACCGCATCGATGTGGATGCAGTCATGTCACACTTATTCTCTACTACGGATCTGGAGAAGAGCTATCGTGTAAATTTCAACATGATAGGCAATAACAAACAGCCTCAAGTAAAAGACATCGTCTCTTTACTGAAAGAATGGTTACAGTTTAGGACGACTACGGTTAAGCGCCGTTTACAATATCGACTTGATAAAATTTTAGATCGACTTCATATTTTGGACGGCCTTCTCATTGCGTTCTTAAACATTGATGAGATCATTAAGATAATCCGTAAAGAAGACAAACCAAAATCTACTCTTGTTAAAAGATTCAAAATCTCTGAACGACAAGCCGATGCGATTTTAGATCTAAAATTACGCCAGTTAGCTAAATTGGAAGAAATAAAGATCAAGGCAGAGCAGAAAGAACTAAATACAGAAAGAAAAACCTTTGACGCACTACTAAAGTCTTCTGCACGCTTGAAGACTTTTATTAAGAATGAAATCAAAGCTGATGCTGCAGAGTTCGGAGACGCGAGGCGTACACCAATTGTTGAACGAGACGAGGCGAAGGCTTTTAGTCAGACAGAGCTGCTCTCTACAGAGCCAATAACAATAGTACTTTCCGACCGCGGATGGGTGCGGGCAGCGAAAGGTCATGAAGTCGATCCTATGTCTCTACAGTATAAATCTGGTGATAGCTTTAAATTAGCAGCCCGTGGGAAAAGTAATCAACTCGCCATATTTATGGATTCGACAGGGCGTGCCTATTCTTTCCCGGCTCATAGCTTGCCTTCAGCAAGAGGACAAGGAGAGCCAGTATCTGGTCGAGCGAATCCTCCATCAGGCGCGACTTTTGAAGGAGTTGTCATAGGCGAAGATGACAAGGATGTGCTTTTAGCGAGCAATGCCGGCTATGGATTCGTCGGCAAAGTTGGTGATCTCATCAGTAATAAAAAATCTGGTAAAGCGGTATTACGTTGTCCTAAAGGCAGCAAGTTATTGCCAACGCTAGTCGTCAGCGATTATAAAACAAATCTAGTGGTCTCGGTAACTAATGAAGGTCGTATGTTGATGTTTCCAATAGCTGAATTGCCACGTTTGGCTAAAGGAAAAGGCAATAAGATTATCAACATACCAACTACGAGAGTTATCGATGGAATTGAGTTTGTTGTCGCTATTGCCGTGCTCTCGCCTCAAGATGGCCTAATAGTCTATGCTGGCCGCAGACTTCACAGGCTGAGAGCTTCAGATCTCGAACACTATCGAGGGGAGCGTGGGCGTCGTGGAAATAAATTGCCACGGGGGTTTCAGAATGTTGATCGAATTGAAGTCTCAGGCAAGGACGCTGCTGAGTAACTATTCACTGAATAGAGACACTAACTGATTAGCCTGTCTTTTCAGAAGTAGTCGATATTCAGACATAGGTTCCAAACCAATATAAATATTAATCCGTTCTTGTTCGCCGGCCGCCCCAAATTCATCTGCTTCAATTCTTGTACCTGCACCAGCATGCTCAAAGGCTGAAGCACTTATTAGCACAGAGTTATTAGGGCAGTCTTCACAAATTGCTCGCGTTAAATCGAGAGTCTTTCCGGTGAGATTATCTATTTTTTGCGTAATCGGCGAGTACAGCCCACTTATAGTTTTGCCACTGTGCACCGCCAACTTGAATTTCGCATTCGCAGTATTCTCATCAATATTATTGATATCATCGGCGAGATAAAGAAAGAGTTGTGCCGCACAGATTGCATAGAATGCTTGTTCTTCTATAAATTGAGCAGTGCTGAAATTAATTAGCACCTCGTCGTCTGAGCAATAGCTTACAGTTCCATTGTAAAGCTGACTTACTTTGTCAGCATAAAAATAGTATTTGTTCAGGAGCTCAACCATTTTTTTCTCGCTAATAGTCGATGCGAGATACTGAAAGTTGCTCATTTTAATATCGAGCAGGGTAGCATCCTGAACCCCGGCTTGTGCTTTATAAGTTCGATCGTCTGTTTCCGGTTTCTGCGTACCAAAATTACTTAGAAACGTGTTCTGTGCTAGAAATTCAGCGGTTGCATTAAACTGCCTTATTGCACTACTCATTTCATTATTGGTTGAGGGTTCTGGGCATGCTTCGATCTCTCCTTTGCGAATATTACTTAGCGAAAAAGATAGCAGATTTGCGGGAAAGCTCACCAAATATTGATAATAAGTAGTCGTTATTGTGGATGCGACTATCAGCAGTAATACTGTAGCTCCAATCACCAAAATCAGGTTATTGAGTGTACCCACTTCTATATAGGTAAGATCAAGCCTTAGCCAGACAAAGCCTGCAATGGAATCAGCCAGGGTAATGGGTGCAGAGTATTCAGCCTCAAGACTAGTTAGCTCAAACGGCAGAGGAATCAGTAACCGGGTTTCGCTATTGGTGCCTGTCGCACTTGCAAGTATCTCGTTATCTAAATTTACCACTGAGACCTCAGCAATGGAGGAATCGCGAACAAGGTTAGCGAGTATTACATTCATGCTAATCAAATCGTTAGCGAGCATTAACTCAGTTAACTGGGATGCAGTTTGTCGAGCCAGGCTTTGACCTAAGCCATCGGCTTGCTGGCGCATTAGATTTTGGGTGCTATAGCTACTGATTAGCCAAAAGACACACATGGCAAGAATTAATAACAGACAAATCGCCAGCGCAAACTTGCGAGAAATCTGTTGGCTGGATGATTTTTTGGAAGTAGCAGGCAAATTTTCCTGCTTTCCGTCTTGAAATGTTTCCACGTTTACCGAGAATTGATAGCAACCATATTTGGGAAGAATAACAGGACCTGGCCTGATCCCCAATCATAAAAAATTCGTCAGTGCGCCACGTTACGGTTGCCGGTTGTGGATTTCAAATTAGAATGGAATAGAGAAGCTCGTTCTGGCTGGCTATCCGGGTTCTTCTTGAACTAACTGCGATACTAGATACTCTGGGAGCTGATGCTGTTGCAGCTATTCGGGAATGGGATTAAACTCCGCCTCCCTTAAGAGATCGGCACCATAGTCGCTTATTTGTTCCTCTTCTCGGTAAGAAGGCCAAACCTGAAGCAGAAGAGGGTCTTGTCAATTGCTAGGTTCCATTGTAGCAACAACAAGTCCCGGAACTTTAAGTGGAAACTGTGTTATTGCCTGCAGCCTAGGAGGCTGCTGCATAGTATTCAAATGAAGAACTATCACTTATTCCTTTGGATCTTTTACCGGATCGGATAAGATTTCCTGCCAGTTTTTAGTCGATCTGATTTAATAATTGAAATTACAGGCTGCATCATTATTCTTGATTATTGTGGGCGGATGGATCATAGCAATAATTTGTCCCAAGTGGCGATCTGGAAGAGATCTCGCTGAGAACTATTGTTAAAATTCCAATAAACTACATAAATGAGAATCTGAAGAACAAGAGGAATCTATGGCCAGTTATTCCACCAACGAATTTAAATCAGGTTTAAAAGTGCTAGTTGATGCTGAACCTTGCTCAATTATGGAAAACGAAATGGTAAAACCTGGTAAAGGCCAAGCGTTTAATCGGGTTAAGTTTCGCAATTTGCTCAACGGGCGTGTTTGGGAGCGAACCTACAAATCTGGTGAGTCGATTGAAGCAGCAGATGTTATGGAAACAGACATGGAGTATCTCTACAGCGATGGTGAGTTTTGGCACTTCATGAAAACGGACGACAGTTATGAACAAGTAGCGGCCGATTCTAATGCGATAAGCGAAGCAAAGGACTGGCTTAAAGAACAAGATGTCTATCAGGTCATCCTCTGGAATGAAGCGCCTATATCTGTTACTCCTCCAAATTTTGTTGAATTAGAAGTTACTGACACAGACCCCGGGTTGAAAGGTGATACTGCGCAGGGCGGCACTAAACCAGCGACACTTAGCTCCGGCGCTATAGTGAAAGTACCTTTGTTCATCAATATTGGAGATGTACTTCGAGTAGACACACGCACTGCAGAATACCAGAACCGTGTTAATAAGTAGTACCCGATTCAGTTTAGCGAATTCACATGTCTAATTGGCAACCAGGTGCATCTTTAGAAATTCTTAGACACAGAGCAGCTTTGCTCGCTAAACTTCGCGTTTTTTTTGCCGCGAAAGAAATACTGGAAGTAGAAACTCCAGCTCTGGCCAGAGCGCCGACTACGGACCTGCATATTCAATCCTTAACTACAGAAATCCTCGACACTAATATAACTAAGACTTTCTATCTGCAAACTTCACCTGAATTTGCAATGAAAAGATTACTCGCTTTCAATGCCGAGCCCATTTATCAGATTGCTAAAGCATTCCGGCATGACCCACTAACGAAACACCACAACCCTGAATTTACCCTATTGGAATGGTATCGTCCTGGATTCACCATGGGTCAGTTAATGGATGAAGTAGCAGAGTTGTTGAGCAGCTTATTAGCTTGCGATTCTATGCCAGCTTTTTCCTATCGAGAGCTATTTGAAAAATATCTTAGAATCAATCCTCATCGTGTTAGCTCTGATGAACTCTTGGCTCTAACACAAAGACAACTTGAATTAAGTACTACAGATCTAACTGATACAGATTGCTTACAGTTACTTATGTTTTCTGTGATTGAGCCTGCACTGCCTGAGTTCTGCTTTGTCTATGATTACCCGAAAGCGCAAGCGTCTTTGTCAGTGATTGAAGTGGATAGCGAAGAGGACCAGGTTGCGAAGCGCTTCGAAGTGTACTGTCGAGGGATGGAGCTCGCCAATGGTTACCTTGAACTGACCGATGTGCAGGAGCAAAGAAAACGCTTCGAGCAAGACAATGCACTAAGAAAAAAGAAAGGCTTGGACGTTTATCCACTTGATGAAAAATTTCTCAGCGCTTTAGAATCCGGATTACCTGCCTGTTCAGGAGTTGCCCTTGGCATTGATAGATTACTAATGGCTATGCATGAGCTAACCAATATTGATCAAGCAATAAGCTTTACGCTCGGGCGGGTTTAACAAATTACGATTTTTCCTAGATTGATCTATTCAGATGCTTCTTTAAGCATACGTTCTTGATACAGAGCTCGTAATTGCTGAGTTATCGGTCCTGGTTTTCCATTTCCAATTTTATGTCCGTCAATAGAAATAACAGCCAACGCCATCGTGGTTGCACTGGAAATAAATGCTTCATCAGCGGCCTTTGCTTCTTCCACAGTAAAAAGCCTTTCATTAACATCAATTCCTGCGGTCTTTGAAATTTCTAATAATGTTCGCCGTCGAATACCCGGGAGAATAGAGTTTGATAAAGGACGTGTTATTAGTGAATTGTCTTTTACGATATAAGCTGAAGACGAAACCCCTTCGGTAACGTTTCCATCTTCAACCATCCACCCCTCTATTGCATTTTTTGATATCGCATCCTGTTTAGCCAGAACTTGGCCCAGTAAGTTTACCGATTTAATATCACGACGCTTCCAACGAAGATCAGCTGTAGTAATAACTGAGATACCTGTTTTGATGTCGGGACTATTTAATATATTCATTACCGAAGTGAAAGCTATAAAACTTGAATCAGTGTCGTCAGGAAAAGGGAAGTCACGGTCAGCCACTCCACGAGTAACTTGTGAATACACGATTCCTTCTTGCAAATTATTTTTAATAATAAGTTGATTCATTACTGCCATATAATCTTCTTTGCAACATGGCCAGGCAATCGAAAGTTCATCAAGTGATCTTTCTAGACGTTCTAAAAAGTATTGTTTATCTACAAGTTTTCCATTTATTACTGGCACTACTTCATAGATACCATCACCAAAAATAAAACCACGATCAAAAACAGAAATTACCGCGTTTTCCTCTTTTACATAATCGCCATTCACGTAAACGATCCTGTTAAGACTATTTTTCATGCAATTATTTCCTTAAGAACAGTTAAATTCATTTGCAAAACTTTTTAATGCGCCACCATGCAAGCGCTGGACAGTCCAGCCGTTCATTGGTGTTGCGCCAATTGAACGGTAAAATTGAATTGAAGGTTCGTTCCAATCGAGTACCGACCACTCTACTCGCGAGCAATTGCGCTCAACGGCAAGGTTGGCAATATAGGAAAGCATACTCTTACCAAATCCTTTGCCGCGCATTTCTGGCCTCACATAAATATCTTCTAAGTAAATTCCAGGCCTACCCGTGAACGTTGAGAAGTTATGAAAGAAAAGAGCATAGCCCACCGGTTGGGAATTGAACTCACCAATAAATACTTCAGCATAGGCTGTGGCACCGAATAAGGTTTCTTCTAAGATTTCCGCAGTAGCCACAACCTCATGGCTGAGTTTCTCGTAATCTGCGAGTTCCTGGATAAATCTAAGAATAAGCGGACAGTCCTCTATAGTGGTGCTTCGCAGCACGAAGTTATCAATTGTCGTTGTGAGAATCATGGATATTTTTAAACACCTTTGTTTATGCGGAGATTGCTGGCTTATAGACTCGTGTTGTCTACTATTCGCAGATTCCTATGGCTGTTATAATACGCGCCTTTTTTTGGCCCGATTTTTAATAGTTGGCCTGACTCTTATTGCACAGTAAACCCAGTAATAGAATGCATCGCCAGCTGAAAGATTAACTAAAGCAAAGCAAGTAGAACAAGAATCTGAAAACCAATTAAGGTCAGATTGGACTATGACGCAGTCATTCACAGTTAAGGAAACATGATGTCAGAACAAAAATCCACAATTATTTACACGAAAACAGATGAAGCTCCAGCGCTTGCGACTTATTCATTCT
>JAQWQD010000052.1 GCA_029244985.1 Gammaproteobacteria bacterium
ACCAAACGGACATAACGATGAACAAAACACTCTTCCCCAAAATAAAGTAGTTACCAATGTAAATAAGATAATGAGTAATTGTGGTAAGTCACTTTGAAACATTATTGGGCCAATCTTCACGAAGTTCGTAATGTGCGAGACTGAAACAAAGCCCCCATCCATCCATCCAAGATAAACCAGCGTGAAAGCCAAAGTTACCCAGCGTAATTTTGCGTTCTTCCTTAAAAAGGCCAACATTACCATTCCAAGGAGCAGCAAAAGGACCCCAACATCAAACCAAGGAGCGTCGTTGATCAAGCTTGCATACAAGCCTTCATTTTCAAATGCAGTTAAGTCATTTTCGAATTCTGGCAACAATTCGGGTGGTATCGGCTGACCAATAGAAAGCGCAAGTGGGATTGGTGGAACTTGATAAGAGATACTGGCAATAGAGCCGAACTCTCCCACTCGGCCACCGGTGTTATAAAGAACATCGAAAGGCTGGGCTAAATCAATATCGGGATCTAACACCATGGCACCAGCAAATCTTACCCGATTAGCAATCTTGCCATAGTCTGCACTACCGACATAAACGAATCGGCGCCGTTCGATAGGGAAAATACTCTCGCCCTGCTGTACAGCTAATCTTTCTTGCCTAAAAGGTTGAGATGAATTGCCATCGATACCCACCAACAACATATTGCCATCTCTTACTCGAGCACTGGCTTCCCGATCGGCTCGAGAATAATCAACATCACCAACCATGATCTCACCCAGACCATCGTGACCCATAAAAGCCAAAGACAGATGTAATTCTGATGTGTCAGGTTGTGGAATAACCCAATTGACGACCAACCCATTCTCAGTCATATCGTCCCAACTTTGATCCGCAAGCACTCGAAGAGCTACGGCATCAGAACTGGTTAGAGAAACGAATTCCGAATCGCTTAGGTAAGTTTCCGCAATTCTACGAGCCGCATTGCGGACACCGCGCGCTACGGCCCAACTGGTAATCGTTGCTCGGGAAATACCATCGACATCACGACCGATACGAAAGCCTTCGACGATGTTCTTGTCATCAAATTGCTGAGGGAAATATTCGCTGT
Organism: Gammaproteobacteria bacterium; assembly: GCA_029244985.1. Classification (GTDB taxonomy): domain Bacteria; phylum Pseudomonadota; class Gammaproteobacteria; order Pseudomonadales; family Pseudohongiellaceae; genus UBA9145. The sequence continues at coordinate 1,086 of JAQWQD010000052.1, forward strand.
TGATAAAGTCTCCACGAATACTTTTATAGGACTCAATATAGTGAAGAACCTTGATTCCGGTTATGGTTCCTTTCAGGTCCATTCCGACTAAAACATCCACAGGCGCTGAGTAACCGATTTCCTCTGGTGGCAGGTCTGGAGTTTCGAATAGATAACCGACAGTTTCCAACTCAGTGCTTTCCGGGTTTGCATTAAGAGCACGATAAACTGGAGGCTCGCCACTTTTTACAGAATATTCTTGGGCACCAGGAAAAACTTCTCGCAGGATTTCATCAGTGACTTCGATTGGCGGCTGTGCCAGAAGCTGTGGAGAGGCCAGCAAAGAAAGAACTATAAAAATCAACACCGAAAATTGGCTGAAGTAAGACTTTAACAAACGCTTCAGTGTACTTATTGGCGACATTCTTAATATTCGAAAAACCAAGAGTGGGCTTATGCTACACAGAATACTGGCAGAGTAACACTGCAGATACACTCTCGAATGAAACAAAATGTGTCTATGCTTCGAATAGCCTGGGCTTCCAAACATTTCTAGTAACCTTGAAAACTCTTAAAATTCCATCATCAGTTCAAAAAAATGACGGGCTGGGAGCTAGGTCTTTAATATGAAGAAAAACAGCTGAATCAAGGATGACGTGCCTTCGGGAAACGAAGAAAAACTATCTTTGAGAAATTGCTCCAATAGTTTTGTTTTTGGATCTAAATCTTAAAACCCAAGACTTTAATAAACCATTGACAGAGATAGCAATCACTTAAGTAGTCAGTGGATCTGTTTTCGACTTTATTTCTAAAACTCAAGGTTGAAGCTTAAATATTTGACGGAGGTAATTCGGGAAGATTTTTTGTGTAATATTAATCGGGAATAGATACCCACTAACCAGAATTTTAGATAGCCTAAACCTCCGTCCAACCCCATCTATCTATCTCATTAAGACCTATTGAGGCTATGGACTGTCGCGTCGGGAGTGTTTATCCTGCATTCACGAAATCCAAAAGTGCATGAATCTGAACTTTAAGGTTGCCACTGATAATGAAAACCAAAACATTTTCGATAGTTATCGCAATGCTCTGTATTTCTGCTAGTCAGAGCTATTCTCAAATCCTCAACTTCGATGCGGTCACCGATGCGATGTTGCAAAATCCACCGGATGAAGAATGGTTGAGTTGGCGCGGCACACCGAAAAGCTGGGGTTACAGTGCTCTCGATCAAATTAATACCGATAATGTTGGAGATCTGCAACTAGTCTGGTCTTGGGCTTTAGATGATACTGGCTCGGGCCAAGCGGCACCCTTAGTTCACAATGGCGTTATGTTTATTCCTGGACCTCGAGGTGTAATTCAAGCACTGGATGCCGCAAACGGCGATTTGATTTGGGAATATCGACCTGGCGTCACGCCATCTATAGATGGAACTGATCGCGAAATTTCCGCAGAACAATTAGGTGATGCCGCCTTGCCAACAACTGCGTATGCAGGAGTGGGTCGAGGAGTCCAAAAAAATATTGCACTCTATGGCGAGATGATCTACTCAGCGACAGAGAATGCGAGTATTAGAGCACTCGATGCTCGCACTGGCTTGTTAGTTTGGGAATCACAAACCGCCGACCCTGGCTTGGGGTATTTTTATACGGCGGGACCGATCGTAGCTAATGGCGTCTTGGTTACTGGCATCACTGGTTGTGAACGCTATAAGGAGGATGTCTGCTTTTACACGGGGCATGACCCTCTGACTGGCGAAGAGCTCTGGCGTTTTGCAACTGTCGCTGCACCAGGCACTCCAGGCGGTGATACTTGGGGAGATTTACCGCTAAGATTTAGAGCCGGCGGCGATTCCTGGCAAGCAGGCAGTTACGATCCTGACCTAAATCTTGTCTACATGGGAACTTCTCAAGCGAAGCCCTGGGCGCGTGCAGTTAGAGGTACTGATGGTGATGCGCTTTACACTAACTCAACAATTGCACTTGACCCTAACACTGGAGATATGTCCTGGTACTACCAACACCTTCCTGGTGAAACACACGATATGGACGAAACATTTGAATCTGTCTTAGTCGATGTCGACGGTCGGGAATCAATTTTCAAAATGGGAAAACTTGCAATTCTCTGGCAATTAGATCGACGCTCTGGCGAGATCATAAAAGCCACTGATGTTGGTTATCAAACAATCGTTAATGTAAATCCAGTCAATGGCAATGTTACTTATCGTGATGGCATGATTCCCAGAATAGGGCAGCAGATCGATATGTGCCCAAGCACTTCAGGATTTAAAAGCTGGCGGGCTATGGCCTACTCCCCTCAAACGCAGGCAATGTATATTCCAATCACTCTTAATTGTGAGCTGGCGACATTTGGTCCTACTGAGCAAGTTTTAGGTGGTGGTGGTGTGGGGCCAGTTAGGCGCATTAATTATCCTCACCATGATGCCGGAGAGAACTTAGGCGAACTTCTAGTATTAGATATCCCCAGCGGCGAGGTTAAATGGCGTTACCGCCAACGCGCCCCGATCAACTCAGCTGCGCTGACCACAGCTGGAGGGTTAGTAATTGTCGGTGACTGGAATCGGTACTACTATGCTTTGGACGCCGAAACTGGTGAAAAACTATGGCAGACTCGTACTACAACTTCTGCCCAAGGCTTTCCTATTTCTTACATGATCGACGGTCGCCAATACATTGCTATGCCCGTCGGAGTTGGTGGTGCTAGTTGGTCAGGCATGTTGCCTAGGGATCTCGCACCTGAATTAAGTCGTCCTCGAAATGGAAATTCTATTAATGTCTTTGCACTACCCACTGATTAGAAAAACATCTTTACGACTCTTAGCTTTTTATTGCTGTTCAGTCTCCTCAATGACAATTAGTGCACAGTCATTACAAGATGGCATTTATACCGCCATCCAAGCTGAGCGTGGCGCTGAAGAGTACGCTGCACGCTGCGCCTCTTGTCACTCGAGTGATTTACGGGGCAATAGTAATTCCCCCAGTTTGATTGGTTTGAGTTTTATGTTTATCTGGGAAGGAAAGACTCTAGGAGAACTGTTCCACAAGATGAGCACTGAGATGCCTACTGAGAGCCCAGGCAGTTTATCAATGCAAAGCTACGCATCTATACTCGCATTTATTCTTAGATCCAATGATTTCCCTGCCGGGGATACGGATCTTGCTGCCAGCGCAGACGCTCTTGCATCGATCCCGATTTCTTCAAATTAAGTAATTATGTGTTGAGAAATAGGAACCTTAAGAGCTTAGATGATCGTTAATGACCCTGATAAACCCCGGTCCATATTTTTCCAATTTTCGCTCACCTACCCCCGACAGCATTTCGAAATCTTCCATTGTCTGAGGCAATCGTAGGCACATTTCCTGTAATGTAGAATCATGAAAAACAACATATGGCGGCACACTTAAGTCCTCGGCGAACATGCGTCGGCAGTCTCTTAGCGCTTCCCACAGAGCAATATCCACCTCCGCCGCCAATTGGATTTTAGTTTGTTGCTTAGCGACTTTAACCTTATTGTCTTTTCGCAGCTCAATATTTTCTTCACCCCGAAGCAATGGTCGACATTTTTCCTCCAGACGTAACGCCCCAAAACGATCTAGATCCACACTCATATAACCTCTCGCCACTAGCTGTCGATATACCGACCGCCACTGATTTGTGTCGAGGTCTTTCCCGATGCCATAGACAGGTAGATTTTGATGCTCAAATTGGAATATTTTATCAGAATGACTGCCTCGCAGGACGTCGATGAGATGATTCACACCGAATCGTTGGTCTGTACGGAATGCTGCGCTGATTGCCATACGACACGCTTCCGTTCCATTCCATGTATCGACTGGTTCTAGGCACGTGTCGCAGTTTCCGCAAGGCTGTTCAAGTTTTTCACCAAAATAACTTAATAATACCTGTCGGCGACAACTTGTAATCTCGCAGAACCCCAACATGGCGCTCAATCGATGCTGCTCCGCCCGTTTGTATTCTTCATTACCATCTGACGAAGCCATCATCTGCCGCAACTTAATAACATCTTGCAGACCATAGATTAACCAGGCATTCGCAGGCAAACCGTCACGACCAGCACGCCCAGTTTCTTGATAGTAAGACTCGACAGTCTTCGGCATATCAAGATGAGCCACGAAACGCACATCCGGCTTATCGATACCCATACCAAATGCGATAGTGGCAACAATAATAATTCCGCCTTCGCGCAGGAAGCGTGACTGATGCCGCTCGCGAATCTCAGACCCTAAACCTGCGTGATAAGGAAGAGCATTGAAGCCTTTTCCCGTTAGCCAACTCGCAATGGCTTCAGTTTTCTTCCGAGATAGACAATAGACAATGCCGGCATCGTCGTTGTGTTCATTTTGCAAAAACTTGAGTAATTGTTGTTTGGCATTGTATTTAAGCGCTATACGATATTGAATATTCGGACGATCAAATCCACAAATGAACTGTTTAGCTTCATCCAAATAGAGACGCACAATAATTTCTTCTCGCGTTCTAGCATCGGCTGTCGCTGTTAGGGCAATACGCGGCACTGAAGAAAACAATTCATGTAACAAACTGAGCTGCAAATAGTCAGCGCGAAAGTCATGACCCCACTGTGAGACGCAGTGGGCTTCATCAATCGCAAACAAGGCAATATCAATTTCTCTCAATAGCTGGAGCGTTCTTGCTTGGACAAGTCGCTCAGGAGCTATATACAGCAGATCTAACTCGCCACTTCTTAGCTGATGTTGGATATTCTCAACTTCTTCAGTTAATACAGTGGAGTTAAGAAAGGCAGCTTTAACTCCAAGCAACCGCATAGCATCGACCTGGTCCTGCATCAAAGCGATTAAGGGGGAAATCACTACGGCACAACCGGGCCTCATTAATGCCGGGATCTGGTAACAGAGCGACTTACCGCCGCCAGTAGGCATCAATACTAGGGCATCCCCACCATTAACCACAGTATCAATAATTTGACTCTGAGGCGGGCGAAAACTTGAATATCCGAAAACTTGATGCAGTATTTGTTGCGGGCTTTTCATTGGAGACGCAGTATAGCCAGACTTAAGCTAAAGCAGACAATTTTTGATGAATAATATCAAAGATGGACCGAATGCTGGGCTGCTGGCGCAATATTTGTTAACAAATATTCCTCTAGGAAAACAAAACTATTTGCATCTCCTCTCGATTGACGCCAAAGTATAGAGACAGATTTTAATTAGTCAGAGAATTGAAATTGACTATAACGAACACAAAACTATTTCTACCATTTCTTACTTTTCCGCTACTTTCTTTCCTGGTTTTCTCTAACTGGGCATACTCAATAGCGAACGATACAAGCTACTTAGATGGCGGTTTCGTAATAGTCCTTTATTTTCTTAGCATTTCAAGTGTCATAGCCTGCAACTCACCTACTCTATGGATAGCTGCATTTATTCCTGCGCTAGGACTTATCATTTATGCCATTAGGAAAAGAACTACATTCTCCTATTTATTAATGAACAGTTGTCTTTTAGCGATATTCGGCATTCCTGTTGCTCTGGCTATCACAGGAACAGCCAGATTCTGCTTTTCTTTCTTAGGCTAGAAACTAGAGAGCAGTATTGCATCTAGTGATTGTGACGGTAGCCTTAGCCCATTACTATCTACCAATAGAACACAAATTAGATTCGAGGGTACTATGTTTCGCTTAATCATTGCTTTCACTTTCCTAGCTTCATTTATAGGGTTTGCTATCCCCACCTCGGCTCAAGATGGGGTCAAGGTGATACGAGCAGGCCAACTTCTCGACGTAACCAATGGCCGCATGCTTAGCGATCAGCTCATCGTCGTCCGCAATAATGTAATTGAGGCTGTCGGCGATGCAAATCGTATCAACATCCCATCTGGTGCAATTGAAATAGACCTCTCTAATTCAACCATTCTGCCAGGGCTAATTGATGCCCATGTCCACCTCACGAGCGATGCTTCTGTAAATGGCTATGACTCACTTAGTCGTTCTTCAATCCGCAATGCACTTTACGGGACTTATTCTGCCGGCCTAACACTTCGCTCTGGTTTCACTACAGTGCGCAATGTTGGTGCTGTGGCCTATGGAGACGTTGCGCTACGAGACAGCATTGTGGACGGAGAAGTCGCTGGCCCAAGAATGATAGTGGCCGGTCAATCCTTAGGAATTACCGGCGGTCATTGTGACAATAATTTACTGCCTGCCGAATATGATTTTAATGCGGGTGGCGTTGCTGATGGGCCCTGGGCTGTTCGTCAGAAAGTAAGAGAAAATAACAAGTATTCCGCTGACTTAATTAAGTTCTGTGCTACTGGCGGCGTAATGTCAAAAGGTACAAGCCTTGGCGCACAGCAATTCACCCAAGAAGAAATGAACGCAATCGTCGATGAGGCCCACACACTAGGGATGAAAGTTGCAGCACATGCCCATGGAACAAATGGCATTCAGGCTGCGATTAGAGCTGGCGTAGATTCCGTTGAGCACGCTTCCATTTTGGATGATGAAACAATCCGGTTGGCACTTGAATACGAAACAACATTGGTCATGGATATCTATGTATCTGACTATATCCTAGAATCGGGAGCGGAGGTGGGCATGTTAGAAGAGTCTCTTGCGAAGGAACGCGAAGTTGGCCAAGTTCAGCGGGAAAGTTTTCAGCGCGCGCATGCTGCCGGTGTAAACATCGTGTTCGGATCTGATGCTGGAGTCTATCCGCACGGATTGAATGGTCGACAATTTTCAAAAATGGTGGAATTCGGTATGAGTCCAATGCAAGCGATTCAAGCAGCAACTTTAAAAGCTGCAGCTTTACTAGGTCTAGAAAATCAAGTGGGCACATTAAATGAAGGCGCTTATGCCGATCTCATTGCAGTGCAGGGAAACCCCCTGGAAAACGTTTCCCTGCTTGAAAACATAGGTTTTGTCATGAAAGACGGTGAAGTATTTCTAAATCAATTTTCAAACTAGTGGGTTTACAAGATAATTTTACACATAGAACCTGCCATCGCTTTCTCTACTAATCCAGCCGCTAGAAAATCACGGACAAGAGCGGAGTCGATGCGCTACACTAGGGCCCTCTGCCCTTTTGAGGTCAAAGCTTAATCAGTCTCCAAAAACAATAATAATGGGGTCCCGAAATGAATACCACTCTTAGGCTAAGCGTGATTAGCCTGCTTGCTCTACTCGCATTCCCTTCTGCAAATGGGCAACTTTCCGATACGGCTAGCTGGGCTGCTAATTTACAAAACGATTTCAGGGTGATTCCTAATATTACTTATCGCCATGCGAATGGCGTCGAACTAAAGATAGACGTTTATCAATCCCGTAATACTCACGGCCCCGCACCAACCTTTATCTACTACCACGGAGGTGGCTGGGTTGGTGGGTCTAAGGAAGCCAATGTACTGCGCTTAATCCCTTATTTAGAGCAGGGGTGGGCTGCTGTAAATGTCCAATACCGACTAGGCAATGTTGCCCTAGCGCCTGCCGCTGTTGAGGATAGTCTGTGCGCTCTGCGTTGGGTCGCGCGCAACTCTGAGCAATATGGATTTGATACAGAACGGTTAGTTGTCTCGGGAAACTCGGCTGGAGGTCACCTAGCGTTAACAACAGGAATGATCTCCTCGGAAGCTGGCCTTGATCGCCAATGCCTGGGCAATGAGACACCAGAAGTTGCAGCAATCGTAAATTGGTATGGCATTACTGACGTTGGCGATCTATTAAACGGTGTTAATCAAAAAAATTATGCCGTGCGTTGGCTGGGAAGTCAGTCTGACATGTATGAAATTGCCGAACGGGTATCCCCCCTAAAGTACATTCGCGAAAATCTTCCTCCGATAATTACGATACATGGTGACGCGGACCCCGTTGTTCCCTATGAACATGCTGTACAGTTACACCAAGGTTTAGATCGCGCCGAAGTCTCCAATGAACTAATTACTATACCTAATGGACTCCACGGAGGGTTTCCTGCGGATGAAATGCTCCGAGCTTATGGATCAATCTTTTCGTTTCTCGACAGCCATGTAAACAACTAGTCATTAATCGATAACATTTAAGTACTGCGAAAGATTTCATCAACCCAAGCTGCCAGCTTCACAGAAACACCGTCTCAACACTTAGAAGCTGCAGAGAGTAAGCAGGAAAATGTAATGAGAACGAGCATAAACGCACTCTTTTTATTGATGTCACCAGCGCTACTACTAAGTTGCGGTGAACAAGACCTTGATTCCACGAATGCCGCGCATAGTGCTCAGTGGAAGCACCATGGGGGTGATCATAGTTCCTCCAAATATGCACCATTCGATCAGATTAATGCAGGAAATTTTGAACAACTAGAGGTTGCATGGCGGTGGGAATCAGCTGACCTGCGGCTCCCAGAAGACCAAATATTCCCAACAGGTGATTATCGAGCCACACCGATTTATGTGAATGGGATTATTTACACTGCCACAAACCACAGCCAAGTGGTTGCATTAGATCCGATGACAGGAGAAGAATTATGGCTCTTCGATCCTGAAAGTTATGTCTTTGGGCCGCCCAATTTCTCGCCGATTCAAACGCGCGGTATTGAATACTGGACTGATGGCGAAGTAGAAAGGATCTTTGTCGCAACGATCGGGAAGCAACTCGTCTCAATCGACATACATACCGGACTACCTGATCCAAACTTCGGGGATAATGGTTTTGTCGATTTGAAACAAAACCTCGGCCGCCTCGAATTTGAAATGAACAACATTACCCATGGCGCGCCGCCGATTGCGGTAAACGACTCAGTAATCGTTGGTTCAAAAATCTACGACTACAGTATGAACAACCGCAGTCCTCCCGGACATGTCCGTGCTTATGATACCCGTACTGGTGAATTCAAGTGGCGTTTCAATACCATCCCCCAACCCGGCGAAGATTTTAATGATACTTGGGAAGATGGTTCGTGGGCGACGGCCGGCAATACTAATGTATGGACGTATATGGCTGCAGATGATGAACTTGGTATTGTCTACTTACCAACATCCACCCCAACTAATGACTATTGGGGCGGTTACCGATTAGGTGAAAACCTTTATGCAGAAAGCATAGTAGCTCTAAATGCCGAAACCGGGGACCGAATCTGGCATTTCCAAACAGTTCATCACGGCCTTTGGGACTACGACATTGCATCGGCTCCAAACTTAATCGACATCGTTGTTGATGGGCGCCCCATAAAAGCAGTCGCCCAGGTTTCAAAAACTGGTTTTACTTACGTATTCGATCGGGTGACCGGCGAGCCAGTTTGGCCAATTGAAGAGGTTTCTGTGCCCCCTTCAACAATTCCTGGCGAACGCGCACATCCGACTCAACCAATTCCGACCAGACCAGCACCTTTCGAGCAGATCGGAGCAACGGAAGAGGACTTAATTGATTTCACGCCAGAGCTAAGAGAAGCTGCTTTAGAAATTGCCAGTAATTTTGTGCTTGGCGATATCTTCACACCGCCCATCGTTATGGGAACCGATGATAAAACGTCCACTTATGTTGTGCCTGGAGCTGGCGGTGGTGCGAATTTCCCAGGCGCCTCCATGGACCCCGAAACTCAGATTCTCTACATACCTTCTGTGACCCGACCTACTGGCATGTCTCTTATTGAACCACCAGAGGGAACCTCTGATTGGCCTTATGTAATTCGTTATGACCGGAGCCAAGGACCACAGGGACTGCCATTGCTGAAACCTCCGTATAGAAGAATAACCGCAATAAATCTCAATACAGGAAACCATGAATGGCAAATTCCTCTTGGGAAAGGGCCTACTGATCATCCCGCAATTTCGCACTTGAATCTGGGTGACTTGGGCTCAGTATTCAATGACGTAGTCGCTGAGGGTGGCTTACTAGTCACAAAATCTCTGGTAGTCTCCTACCTTGCTGCTAAGGATGAGATTGGACCTGAAGAAACCGGTTCGATACTCGTTGCTTTTGATAAGCAATCAGGGATAAAAACAGGCGAATTGCTGGTAGATCAACGTTTACACGGACCTGTTATGAGTTACAAACATGAAGGAAAACAATTTATCGCTGTAGCCGGCGGCGGGCGTGATAAAGATGATGAATTATTGGTATTTGCACTACCAGAATAAAAAACAGAGACATAAGATATGCAGAATTGCTAATGGAGCAAATTATGAGAACAATTAATATTCATAGAGCGATAAAAGTACCTGGCTTATTGGTGCTACTAATGATGGTCGGCGCAACACTCTCGAACTCTAATCGATTGCTCTGGTCAGAAGTTGCTGCACAACAAACTGATTTCTCCGATGAAAAAGTTGTTCATTTGTTAGATGAGCCACGTCACCGAACTGTCCACAATGAAGGTGATTTGTATTTGTTGGATGTGCAGGTAAATCCGGGCGATGTTTCATTTGCCCATGTACATGACCAAGCAATTCTTTTAACTACTATTCGCACTGGCAACGGTCCTGCAAACGGCCCGGTAAGATCTATCCCAGAGTATGCCACCGAACCACTTACTCATAAGGTTTCCAATGATGGACCTGGTCTTTTACGTATTATTGCTTTTGTTAACGGAGGTTCTGGTGTTTCTGATGATGGCGATGCACCCTCCGGCATGACAACGGATCCAGATGTAGAAAATCCTTGGTTTCGTGCCTATCGCTTAGAGTTAGGCCCCGGAGAACAAACTAATGTGCAGTCCCATGATAACCACACAGTGGTTGTTCAAGCCTCAGCGGGCTTAGTCCATGTAACGCGTAACGATGGCCTGACTCGCGAGCTGGGTGCGGCAGGCGAATGGGCGTGGAGAATGCCCGGCTCTTCCTTTCTAGTCCGCAATATGGGTAACTCTCCAGTAGTTGTTGCAATAAATGAGGGCCGGGAATAAAAATAAAACAGAGAGTAATTGAATAAAACCTGATCACTAGAAGTGTGTTCGGGTTTTTTTGTGTTCGATAGTCATTACTAATCGAGGTTAAAGATATTTCAGCTCCAATTTTGTCATGGATAGATGCAAACCTTCACCTGACACTGTATCTCATACCCCTGTTTGCCTTTGCTGAAGCCTGCATCGGTATAGGCCTATTCGTCTCGGGTGTCTTTCTAGTTGTTATCTGTTCTCTCGCCTTCGATCAACAATTGGCGAGCTTGCCGCTCATAACCTTGTTGGCATTTGTTGGAGCGCTACTGGGCGATCATGTAGGTTATTATATCGGTAAAAGTTTTGGTCCCCACTTTCATCGAATGAGCATTGTCCAGAAACGAAGAGAGGCAATTTCGAAAGCGGAAGACATGATTAAACGCTATGGTCCATTTGCAGTTTTTGTTGGCCGCTTTATTCCAGCGATCCGCAGCTTAATACCTGCACTACTTGGCATAACAAATTTCGCCAAGGTAAAATTTTCACTTCTAGACAGCTTGGCTTGTTTCCTATGGTCGTTAGCACTAGCGTCAATCGTGGCGGGTTTAGAAATCATTTTCTAGTCATAAAAAAAGCCGACAACTTCTTAACTGCCGGCTTTCTCAGATCATGAAGTAATTAGCGGCCTTCTAAATCCCAACCATTTTCCTCAGCGACTCGCGCACCACGCAGAGTATTTAACATACCGTAATTGCCTTCATGACAGGCATACTCATAAAGCTGGCCACTGGTTTTAGTCATTGGCACAACCGCAGATATTATGTCTGTAAAGGTTGAAGGATCATCGATGGTAAACTCATATGTCACTTCATCTAGGGCAGTCCGAGTAAATTTCTCCGTCAGTACCATATCGTAGTTTTTGCCAGTGCTGCTAAAGGTCTGACGATAACCATTAAAGTTTTTAGTTTCTACGACCAAAGTATCTCCATCCCAGTAGCCAGTAGAATCGCCAGACCATAATCTAATCTGATCATCCAATGCTGGTTTTTCGCTAATAGCTACGATACGTGCGTCGTGAATCATTTCAGTGAGGATCACAATATTGTTCCTGTCTTGCACTAGCTGCACATTGTTATTGTATAAACTTGGAACAAACGGGGGTCCTGAATTAAAACCAACGATACACCTTTCAGATAATCCTCTATCCTCTGGGCCATCTTTGCTAATTCCGCCAACGGTGAAATAAACAGGCCTGATTTCATTGGGCGTATCAGTGATTTGATTGCCCCGCTGAACGTGTGCGCCTTCTATAGCCGCAGGGATTCTTCCATTTAAGGGGTAGACAATGTGAGATGTCCGCACATTTTCTCCTAAGCCCTGAGTCTCAAACCAAAAATCGTTATATCCTAATACCTGCGGTCCTGTCGGTAGATCTGCGTCGAGTTCTACTGCTAGGGCTGCTCGCTCATCTGCAGCACGAGCGGCTGCCTCTTGACGCGCAAGCTCTTCTTCCAATTGTTCCGGTGTTAAAAATTCCTGTTCCCCCCAGCGCTCTGGACGCTGCATCGGTGTATTCGAAGCAAAATTCCACACACCATTAAGATCAGGCTGACCCCATTCATTACGAGGGGCTTTAAAAGCAGTATTGCCTTGACTGAATGCGTTGCTTGTCAATACCAATGCGGCAACTAAAACGGGTATTCGAGACTTCATAAATAGACCTCTTTGATAAATTCTAAGCATTTGTAGTAAAAATTAGCTACACACTACGGTAAAAGCTAGCGAGAGTAGAATCAATCAAATTTCCTAAACATTTTGTAACGAAAATACCTATGTATAGTTCTAAATAACACTTAGAACAGTGTGATTTATTGCACTTCGATAGCACCTTGCTTATGCTAGGAAGCTTAAATTAAGACGAGTTAAGACTATGGCATATACACTAATTGGTAAGGATTTCACTCCTCCGGATGTCCACGGCAAAGTCACCGGTAAAGCCAAATATGCCGAAGATTTCAAGGTAGAGGGTATGCTCTATGCCAGATTACTCACGAGCCCAATCCCCCATGCACGTATCGTGCGTCTGGATGTTTCCAAAGCCTTGCAAATGGAAGGCGTAGTCGCGGTGCTAACTGCCGATGACGTGCCAGAGATGCCAAATCTCGGTAACCCAATATTAACCAATGAACCGGCTTATGTTGGGGATCCGATTCTCGCAGTCGCTGCCATTGACGAACAAACTGCTGAAGATGCAATCGAAGCAATCGATTTCATCTTCGAACCGCTTCCCTTTGTTGTAGACCCACTTAAAAGCCTTCAACCAGGGGGCCCACATGCCCGAATCCAAGGCAATGTAGGAAATTCAACGATGCGAGAAGAATTCAGGTCAATTCATTGGACTGACGATGAATTTGCCTCCCTTGCCAATAACCAACTTCCGCAAGGAGAAGCAGCGCGAGAGTGGACAGTTGGAGATTTGGAAGCAGGTTTCGATCAAGCTGACTATATTTTAGACGAGAGTTTTGTCACTGCTAGCTATTCACATAACTCCATGGAACCGCGCTCTGCTATGGCTTATTGGGAAAATGGCAAATGTTTCCTTTACGGCTCCAGCCAAAGTCAAAGTTTTCCCGTTCCTGGTTTAGCTGCCTATATCGGAATTGAGCCGGAGAACTTGGTGTTCGTTGCAGAATTTTGTGGCGGTGGCTTCGGTTCTAAAGGGGGACCCTATCCAACCATGACTATTCCTGCTCATTTGTCTCGACTTACTGGTCGACCAGTAATGTTGCGTATTAGTCGAGAGGAGGAATACTACATCGGCTCTGCACGACATGGTTTCCAGGGTCGAGCAAAAATGGGATTTAAAGAGGATGGCCGCATTACGGCGATAGACCTCTATATCGTTCAAGACAACGGCGCTAACGCAGGTTTCTCCGACTGGCTTTCCGCTGGAGATGCCGTCTCACTAGTTTACCAGCCGGGAGCAATGCGCTTTCGCGGAATTCCAGTATTTACTAATACACCATTTAAAGGGCCTCAGCGCGGCCCTGGACAAAATCAGGTTCACTCAGCCATAGAACCATTGTTAGACAAAGCTGCCAGAGAATTGGGCATTGATCCACTGACTATTCGACAAATCAATGCGCCTCAGAGCGAAGATACTTTCGGAGCTAATGCAAGCTCACTCACCAGCTCTCATATGTCAGAAGCATTAAAGCGCGGCGCCGAGGAATTCGATTGGGAAGGCAGGCGAGCGCAGAGCGGTCAACGCAATGGCAACAAAGTTATCGGCCTGGGTGTCGGGCAGGCATACCACTCTGCGGGCAGTAATGGCTTTGATGGCTTAGTGCGCATTACTCCAGAGGGCAAGCTTCATATACACACCGGTGTGGGCAATTTGGGAACTTATTCTCATACAGGAACCTCTCGAGTTGCCGCCGAAGTATTAAAATGTGATTGGAATAATTGTGTGATAGAACGGGGAGACAGCCGCCGGCATTTACCCTGGAACCTAGGCCAATTTGGTAGCAATACTTCTTTTACAATGACCCGCACCAACTATGTAGCAGCATTAGATGCCTTAGAAAAATTGCTAGAAATTGCCTCCATCGAACTGGGAGGTTCTCCAGAAGACTTTGATATTGGAGAAGAGCGTGTTTTTCGCAAAGACAACCCTTCTTCTTTTATCAGTTATGGAGATGCGGCTACCAAGGCAATCGAGCTCGGCGGAAAATATTCTGGTCAAAGCGTCCCTGAAGACATTAACGCTATGACCAGTCGATCAGTCGCTGCGCTTGCAGGTAGTGGGCTAATCGGAGTTGCAAAAGATAATTTAGAAAAAGAAGGCACCGTACCTGCACTCGCTGCTGGTTTTGTGCAGATCGAATTAGATCTCGAAACTGGCAAGTTTGATATTTTAGACTATCTAGGTGTCGCCGACTGCGGCACCGTCATTCATCCACGAGGACTGGAGATTCAAGTGAAGAGTGCTGCAGTAATGGGATTCGGTATGGCAGGATTTGAACGCCATGCCTATGATCCGCAGAACGGACTACCTGCAGCGACAGGCCTCCATAATGCCAAACTTCCAAGCTATCTCGATGTACCCTCACCACTAGATTGGGCCGCTACGAATATTCCTGACCCACAAAACCCAGTTGGTGCAAAGGGTGTGGGTGAACCGATTCAAGGGTGTGCAACCGCTGCATTATTATGCGCAATTTCTGATGCGCTAGATGGCCACGTATTTAATCGGGTGCCTGTTACCGCAGATATGATTGTTAATGCCGCGAGTGGCAGGGAACAATCTCAAGGCCCTTTAGACACAAATACCACTTAGTTAACTCGTCAATCTTCAAGTCTACTCTTCAGGGACGTTGAAGACTTCTACCATATAGCTTTGGTACGGTCCTTCTGCTAAAAAATTATTGAATATTTCATGTAACAAATTAATCGAAGTCTTAGCGGCGTCTTCGGCATCGTCCGAATTAAAGCCAATGATTACCGACACGTTTCCTTGTCGATTTTTACACTGAAATACGAACCTCTCATTGTCTAACCGTCGATGAGCAGGAATTAATTTATTGCAACGACTACTTAAAAATCCGCGAAAGTCTTTGTCCATAAATGAGCGAAATGGAATTGATGGCAAGACGTTTTTTAATTCGAGCTCACACTTGTCGGTATTCAATCGGATATAAAAAGGTTTTTCTGTAAACCAATGAAATCGGAATTCAGCATTACTCTCATTGGGTGTCAAAGCGCTGAAATTTTGAAAAATGCCGCGATCGGCATATCCCTGCAGCGCAGATTTTACTGCTGAATAAATTTCATGCATTTTTTAATACCGGCTAATACTTGAAAATAAAGGGCTTATTTATAATAAGCCAAAGCACCGGGAGCAAAATGACGAGGCATTGATGGTGGATATTGATTCGTCCAAAATTCTTTCTTACCCTGACAATTAATTAAAGTTGAAATCCCTTCTTCCGAAGCCAACTTATAGCTTCTTTCTAAGGCTGGTGTCATTTGCTCAGGACTCGTTACATATTCGCCATTACAGCCTAGAGCTTCTACAATCTTTTCATAGCGTAAATTTTCTTGGAATAGATACATGTGTTGAGCTCGAACAGCCCCACGCCCGCCGCCAGAAGTCCAAACTCCCCAGGCATTATTGTTATAAACAATCATGATTGCTGGTATGCGATATTTGCCTAAAGTCTCAAATTCCATGATTGAGTAGGCTGCGCCAGCATCTCCTGTAACACCTACAATTGGAGCGCCCTTATATGGTGCCTGGGGGCCCACTCCATTCTGCACCGCTGCGCCAACGCCAACCGCATAGCCAATATCAGGACCGATTGCCCCATATTGATAGGCGCCATTGCAGATCTGTCCTGGGCGGAAGGCTCTTAGGTAACGCCGCGTATAACGACCGATCCCATAGCCTCCAGAAACCACTGTTGTTTGATCAGGCGCGATATCACCTTCGTATAAAAAGTCATGTAAATGTTTACCAATAACTGCCGGATGAATAGACTCAGTTTCAGCACTGTATTTCAACCCTAGTTTATAATAATCATCGCTCTGATCATCAAAAATCTTTCGCGCTGCTGCTAATTCGTCACGCCAACTCTGTCGATTACGGGATGGCAGCGCATCTTCCAGAGCTTCTAAAGCCGCCTTCTCAGAACTGACTATGCCTAGATCGATAGGCACATTGCGCCCGATATCTGTGGCATCGGGATCAATTCGAATCCACTTAGCGTCGGGACCAAATGCGAATTCACCAATGGACGGCATACAATATTGACCAACTAGAATTACTAGGTCGGCACTGCGCACGGCATCAAGACCAGTGCTAGCAGATAATTCATGGCCGTCTGAAAAATGCCCGCGCATAGGGGCGGACTCAGTGACGGCGATATCATTTTTTTCTGCAACTCGTAATAGTGCTTCCCAAGCTTTATCATAAAAGACACCGGTACTAGCCACAATCATTGGCCGTTCGGCGCGCTGAATCATTTCAACTGCACGGGTAATATCAGCAGGATTAGGATGCGCTTTTGATTCGGTGCGATATCGGGTCTTATCATAATAGTATTGCAGCTCTCCGGGCTCTTCGAATCTTGCCCGGGAAATTTCACCGGGAAAGTCCAAATGTACGGGCTTAGGAATACCAGTTTTTAACTGCCGAAAAGCATAAGCGGCATATTCATAAATTCGATTAGGCGTTATTAGACGCTTCCCCCATTTTTTTAATCCGTCAGTTTGTGATTGCTGATATGCGGTTTGAATCCCATGCTCAGTATCATCTTCACCAATTGTTTTATTACTAGCGATAACAAGTAAAGGAGTGCGGGATGAGTTAGCCGCACCAATATTCATAATCATGTTTGTGAAGCCAGGGCCTTCAGTTCCAGAAGTAGCAGCGACTTCGCCAGTAACTCGACTAAAACCATCAGCAGCTGAAGTCATGTTGCCTTCACAACGTCCTCCATAAGAAGGAATTCCTTCTGCCGCGATTGCATTAATCATATTGTAGTTACCAGGGCAGCAAAAGAAACCTGCTACGCCCTCGTCACTCATAAATTTTGCGAACACTTCTGCTCCGCTCATAGGAAAGTTTGCCGGTTTTACTGCTTCTGCTAGGGTCCGCGGAATTTCTTCTGGAATTTTTATGTCTGTCGCATCAGCTTGGTGAGCTTCGGTGGATTCCGTTTTTAGCATTGCCGCTGCACCAGCGCCTGCGAGCGCCGTACTTTTAATAAAACTCCGGCGTGAAACTATTTTCTCATTCCCATTATTTTCATTTTCTGGACTCACAACACTCTTATTATCTACTGTTTTTGTTTGAGGTTGTTCTGTTTGCTTCGTCATTCTACTTTCCTCAATGGTTATTCTTCCTGATTTTTTCTTCGTTTACTCTTTTGTAACTAATCTTGTGTGGGGCGGGTTGCTCGTGGCCCAATATTAAGCACATGAGCGACAATCTGCCAAATCGTTTCATCTTCTAAGCTGTCACTGAATGGAGGCATCTCCAAACCTGCACCAAACTTAATACTGCGAAAAATGTGCAAGGGAGTTACTCCGTAGAACCATGTGTCAGGTGCGGTTAAATCTGCCGCAATAAAATCAATATTTGCCAAGGCTCTGCCGTCGGCGTCATGGCATTGTTGGCAATTAATAAGATAGTGACTCTTACCAACTGCAGCCACTGATTTAGACTTAATCATAGGATCCGCTTTATCTGGCATGACTTCTTGCGCTAAAACTACTCGTCCAAGAAGTACACAAATCAGGCATGCAGGAAATTTGCTTAAACGACGATTTTGCTGATTCATTTTCAATTGAGACTTCGCTATCAATAGGTTGGACTTTCTACCGGGATAGTGTATTGGGAAACGTTATTTTAGACCAGCGTAATCGCGGTTTTGCAGGCGCTAAGGGTTCTCTCTCTTTAGTTATTCATAACTTTATTCTCTTTTAACGTAAGAAAAAATTACCAGAGCCCGATAATTTATAGGACGAGCACTCAATTTGCTTCTTCGCCCATTAAGATCAGTGTTAGACTGACCGTTTGAAAAAGAACTAAACCCATAAAAACAAAGACTTGGCATTCGTTTCGTTCAATACATATCGCACCAACGATAAACCGTGATTGATATTTGGATTTAACTCAAGTCAAAGGCTGCTTATGAAAATTCTTATGATATATCCGCAGATTGATGCTCCACTGGGCACTAATCACGGCATTGCCTCACTGGCAGGTGTTTTACATGCTAATGGCCATGAACTAGATCTCATGCATGTCTCCGAGAAATACAAGCCCGTGCCTTCCAGCCAGGAAATTATTGATCACATCAATGAGACCAAACCCGGTTTGGTGGGCTTCTCAGTGATGTCGCAGCAATATGAATGGGTAGAAGAGAAAAGCAAAGATATTCGCAAAGCAATGCCTGAATTCGTGCAAGTAATTGGTGGGGTCCACTGCACCATGGTGCCTGACGATGTCCATAAATCGAAATTATTCGACTACGTGTGTGTAGGAGAAGGTGATTGGGCTTTAATGGAACTAATGGACGCTCTGGAAAAAGGTGACCGCCCTCATACCCTAGCAAATTTTAGATCATGGATGGCAGGCGTTCCTGTCTCAAATCCAGTTGCGCCTTTTCCAAACTTAGAAAAATTGCCACCATTAGATTATGACGTCTTCGATATGCAAGCGGTAATGGAAGAAACCCGTGGGTGGATGGGGATACTGACTTCCCGCGGCTGTCCTTATAAATGCACTTATTGTTTTAATATCGAAATCGTTGACCAATACATAGAAGATGGCGCAGCAAAAAACGTAAAAGATTTTCTACGTCATTTCCCAGTTGATGTCATGATGGAAGACCTAAAAAAGTTGCTACGGGGAAACCCCGAAATAAACACTTTTATTTTCGATGACGACTTGTTTACCTTGAACACAGATTATGTCATCGAATTTTGTAAGGCCTACATTGAACACGAGGTGAATACTCCTTTTGTTGTCAATGGTCACGTAAATTGTTTCGATGAACGGGCAGCTAAAGCTCTAGCCGAAGCTGGATGCATTATCGTCAAATTTGGACTCGAATCTGGCTCCCCAAGAGTTCGCCGAGAAGTACTCAAGCGCTACATGAAGAATGAACAGATCGAACATTCTTTTTATTCGGCCCATGCTTATGACTTGCATAGCTCTGCCTTTATTATGTTCGGCCTTCCCTACGAAGCCCGCGAAGAAATCATGGAAACCATTCGTCTCTGTGCCAAAGTAAAAATGGGTCGCTTTCGGTGGGCTTTATTCTTTCCATTCAAAGGCACTGCGGGTTATGAAATTGCCAAACCACTCATCGATGAATCAAAGATGGCTGGCAAAGGTAATTATTTCGATGGTTCATGCTTGAATTTTGGTGAAGAGCATGATCTTTTTCTCGATAAGTTATCCAAGCTTTGTAACTGGTATGTGAATGCCGAAACTGATTGGGAGTGCGCACCTATTTATCGAAAACTTGTTGAAAAAATTGAAGCCATGGATCATGACACTTGGTTGCAAGAGAACGAGGATTTGGTGGCGTATGACCGCGATCTTTCAGAACAATTAATGTCGGAAGATAAGATTCACTACACGATTCGATATTCCAATGTTATGGGTGTTCGTTCTGATTACATTAAACAAGAACGAGAACAAATGGCAGCAGGCAAAAAAACAGAAGCAATCGCCTATACCCTCGACCAAAGTTAGACATGGCAAGTCATTATGCTCTCCGCATTGCAGTCTATTGATAGCCTGGTAGTTCGCTGTCCCAATTGGGTTGGTGATATTGTTATGGCTACTCCTGTATTTGACTGTTTGCGCCATAATTTTCCTCAGGCAACAATCACTGCTTTGGTTCGTCCCTATGCAAAGGGCATCTTAGAAGATAGCCCTTGGTTCGATGCGATCGTGGATTGCCAAGATAAAAATCTGAAAGGACTATCTGCCATCCGTGAAGAGTTTGTTCGCTTGAATCCCCAGATGGGTTTACTACTTCCAAATACTACTCATTCTTTTTTAACGTTTAAATATGCAGGCGTTCCTTTAGTATATGGATACAGACGAAACTTGCGTAAATACTTTCTCCAAGGCCCAAATCCGATTATTGAAAAGGGCAAGTTTAAACCACTACCAATGCAGGAGTACTATCTTGAGCTTTGCCGCTTCCTGGAACTAGAACTACCAGAAAAGCTCGAACCAAGACTTTACATTTCTGAGCAATTACAGAAAAAAGCAAATGTGAGATTAAAAAAATATGGTATCCGGCCTGAAGATAGAGTTATCGGTCTAAATCCTGGAGCAAGCTTTGGTTCGTCAAAATGTTGGCCCCCAGAGTATTTTAGCTCTCTAGCAGAGTCCTTATTCGATCAATTCAAATGTAAGTTATTACTATTTGCGGGTCCGGGGGAAGAAGGAATTTCCGAAAAAATAATAAGCAACTGTTCCGTCGACATCATAGACACTACCCGGGACAAAATCGGCTTGGCGGAATTGAAACCGTTAGTCAAGCGTTGTAATTTACTTATTACAAACGATACCGGTCCACGACATTATGCCGTGGCGTTTCAAGTCCCACACATAGTATTGATGGGCCCGACGAATCCAATTTATACAAACAGTAATCTTGATCATTCTATGGTTCTACAAAAGGATTTACCATGTATTCCATGCCATAAAAAAACCTGCCCATTGGGGCATCATGCCTGTATGAAGGAGCTTGAACCTGCACATGTGCTTGATGCTTGTTTAGCCACATTAAATGGAGTCATAAATTGAAATCGGCGTACTATGAGGAACAATGGCAGACACTTAAAGAGGCTGTGAAGCCTCAACTAATAGAATCACTCAGCAAACGCATAGCTTCAAATTTTATCGATCGTTACTACTACAGTGACGAATACAATCGTGAACACATTCATCTTTTGTGTGAGATGGCGACATATTTTGATGATGAAGAACTCAATCAAATTACCGCAAAAGCACTTTTTGGATCTATAATCGAAAGATTATGCGATGACTTTGAAGAATTACAAACCGAAACATACAATCGCCTAATCTGTCAGGTTGTCAATTTTATCTGCAAACTGCCTGAAGGAGTTAAAATTGAATCGGAACTTTATGACTTTCAGTTAGACACTGAAGAACAACTTTATCAACGCATCGAATCCATCCGCTTAACGCCAGACCAAAAACTACCCAGCATCATTCGACCCAAAAAGGTAATTATTCTCTCCCGAGTTACTATTGGTGCAGACGTAGCTATAACTTCGGTGATCTGCCAACGTATTGCAAAAAGTTACCCAGATGCCCAAGTAATATTGGTTGGTAATAGCAAACTAAAACAGGTATTTTCTGAAGGATCTGATATTTATGTGCACGAGCTTGCCTATTCCCGCCGTGGAGGTTTGTTAGAAAAGTTTCAAGTGTGGTTAGAACTTTTAGCTGAAGTACGAGAACTTATAAAAAATCTGTCGCCAGCAGAGTTTCTTATTCTTGATCCTGATTCACGCTTAACTCAATTAGGTGTGCTCCCTTTAGTTCCTCTCCAAAATTATCGCTTCTTTAATTCAAGAGGCAAAAAGGGCTCTGCAAAGCATGCTTCCATGGCCCGACTTACTAACCAGTGGATGGATAACATCTTAGGCAATGAAGTATTCTGCTACCCAAAGGTATGGACCTCAAGCTCTCACCAACAAATTGCCGCATCTTATCGGGCGGCTATCGACCCGGATGGGACTGCAACCCTCATAACAATTAATTTGGGAGTTGGGGGTAATAAGAGAAAGCGCGTACCAGGGGACTTTGAAAAAAATCTTATTCTTACATTACTGAAAGAAGATAATATAAGACTTATTTTAGATCTTGGCTTCGGAGAAGAAGAGCGAGCTCAGAGCACCGCTTTACTGCAGGCAGCAAAAGAGGCTGGAATCGAAACAGCGGAAACCACATTCTCTCAACTTCAAAAAGTAAATGTCGCATCGCGAGTAGTAGGAGTGGAATGTAATATAGGGGAAATTACGTCCTTGATCGGAAAAAGCGATGAATTTATTGGTTATGATTCTGCTTGCCAACACATAGCAGCAGCCGAATCGGTAAAAACATTCACAATATTTGCCGGTACTAATAACGTACGTTTTATTCGACGCTGGCAAGCATGCGGTGAAAACACTAGCGAAATCATTTATGTCGATACGCTGACAAAAGACAGCCACATCGATACTGAAAATATTATTGCCACATTGATGGACTTTAGAGCTAGTGGCAACTAGGGTGCCAATTTAAGAAAACCAACCGCACAAAAAAAACGGAGGTCTCTTTCGAACACTCCGTTTTTTATTGTCAATATTATTGAATAAGCTAGCCTAGTCTTAATGAGTTCCAGACGCTGCTTGTGCTGCTGGCAGTGCCAGCGCGGTTAATTTAGAAGATGTCTGCAGCATAATGTATTGATGACCATCGTGCGTCCAAGAGCTCATACCATAACTGCTTCGAGCCGGCGCTTCTATTTCACCGATGATTTCACCTGAATCTTTGTCGATGGCCCAAAGCATTGGCGTACCATCGGAAGCCTGATCAGAATAAATCAACATATTAGCGGTAGCCACCATAGGTACAAGCGCACCAGTTCCTGTGTTACCTACCTCTTCCATATCTGCGCCTGCTGCTTCGAATACTTCTGCGTAGCGTGCCGGCGTTTCACCAGTTGGGATTTCAAATCTCTTCTCACCGGTGTTCATGTCATAACCAGTGATAGTGCTATAGGGTGGCTTCCATATTGGAATCCCAGTTGGGTGGCGCGGAGGACGAGCCGTCGCGCCAGGAACGCCATTGGCGTATTGCGCTGTCGTCGTACCAGTTGAGTTCGGGAACAGCAGGTCTGCTTCTTCCCCAGGAATCAAACGCAATGCAAAACACGCAGTATGCGAATTTACATACATCATCCCAGTATTCGGATCGGCCACTGGAGGGCTGGTAATGTTCACACCACCAGCACCACCGGGGCAATTCATCGCAGCATATTTGCCGTCCGGATTGTCCGCATGGATTGGCGGATTAAATAGGCCACCCATAACATAATCTTCCATCGCTTCAAGAGCTTGAGCTTTTAATTCAGGAGTGAAATCTACCAAATCATCTTCAGATATTCCCTGCATGGCATAAGGCTCAGGCCAAGTAACGTGGGGCTGAGTGGGAGAAAGCACTTCACCTGGAACAATCGAAGGGGGCACAGGACGCTCAACGATAGGCCAGATTGGTTCACCCGTGACACGGTCAAACGAATACAACCAGCCTTGCTTGGTCGCCTGAACGACCGCAGGAATGTCGCGGCCATCAACATTCAGGTCTAACAACAAAGGAGCAGTCGGTGTATCGAAGTTCCAAATCTCGTGATGCACAAACTGGAAGTGCCAAGCTCTTTCGCCTGTACTCGCGTCCAGCGCAATGATACTGGCTCCATAAAGGTTATCACCCGGCCTAAAACCTCCGTAATAATCAATAGTGGCGCTGTTAGTTGGAATGTAAACCAAGTCATTTTCCGGATCCGCAGAAAGTGGTGCCCATGAAGACACATCACCAGTCCATTCCCAAGCATCATTTTCCCAAGTTTCATGGCCGTATTCGCCAGGCTTTGGAATCACATTAAACTTCCATTTGAAGTCGCCAGTTCGAACATCATAGCCCAAGATATCGCCTGGTACGTTTTCGATTCGCGCCTGGTGATATCCCTGCTCCGCAGAATTACCAACAATAATAGTATCGTTGACAACAATTGGCGGAGAGGAAGACGTAATGTAGCCAGTTTCTAATGGAATTCCTTCATAGGGGTCATATGGATGACCGAGATCAGCAATCAAGTCAACAATCCCGCTATTAGGAAAGCCTTCAATACCGACTGGTGCTCCCCAATCCTCAAGCGGAATCCCAGTATCTGCATCTAACGCAGTTAAAAAGAATGCCGGCGACACTATGATGACAACACCACGACCATCAATTTCTGTGTAGGCAACCCCTTTACCATAGTCAGCACGCATGGAGTAATTCGCACGCGGTGTCTGCGGCTCACGGTATGACCAAATCGTATCACCAGTTTTCGGATCGATGGCGACAACATGACGATTGTAACCTGCAACCGTAAACAGTTTGCCATCGATATATGATGGCGTAGAGCGCCCGCTTACGGCACCAAAACTCGCACCATCCCATTCCCAGGCCACTTCCAAGTCACTGAAATTGTCCTCAGTAATCTCATCAGCTGCTGTGTAGCGAGTATGCGCGTAGTCGTTACCTAACGTATACCATTCAATAGAGTCTTGAGCGTTTACGAGAGTTGGCAATGCTACCAAACCGGCAACAAGCCCCAACAAGCTTCTTTTTACAGTTAGAGTGTTCAAAATATCCTCTCCTACTTCCCGATGGCTTTTCAGATGCCGAAAAGGCCTAAAAACCTGATTAATCCAGACAATGACAAATACCTAACGATTTTTCAGTCTGTACCACCTATCCTGCCACAAATCAGGCCCTTAGGGTGAATCAAAAGTGTTTCAAATTGTCGCGA
>JAQWQD010000073.1 GCA_029244985.1 Gammaproteobacteria bacterium
GGCTTTTCAGATGCCGAAAAGGCCTAAAAACCTGATTAATCCAGACAATGACAAATACCTAACGATTTTTCAGTCTGTACCACCTATCCTGCCACAAATCAGGCCCTTAGGGTGAATCAAAAGTGTTTCAAATTGTCGCGAAATTGGCGAGATCCAGCTGACCACCCTACAAAAAGGGATCGGTAGGTAGGTGAACACAGCAAAACATTAAAATTAGCGGTAGTGCAATCAAAAAGTGCCAGTAACTCGCAAGGAAACCTGCGGGCCAGAAGAACTGCACTGATCTTCAATTTCTTCCAGAATACCGGTGGAGATACGACCTACAAAACGGAGCCGTTCTCGGCAGAATTCCCCATCACTAATAATGCGATCGGCGTCTAATCGGAAGGTAATGTTTTGCGGGCTTACCCATTCCACAAAAGCAGACCAATACGGATCTCCAGCCGATAACTCAATGTCTACTAAATCATAAGTTTTGCGATTGCCATCGAATGAATTACTCCAGCGCATACCCCAATTCAGATTTTTAGTTGGCAAGTCATGGCGAAAACTTAAAGTAGTGCGGCCTCGCCAACTGTATTGCATTCTTCTTTCTATCCCGAGGAATGGGTCAGTTATTTTAGAGTCTTCAACATTGACACTAGCGGAAACTAAGAGATTTGGCATCCCTATCATGCGTAACCGAGTACTGCTATTAATATCAATACCGTATTTCTCACCGTCACCAATATTGCCATTAGCTCCTTGTAGATCGTCTTCTGAAGGGGAAACATCAATACGCTCAATCCTGTCATGCCAATCTTCATAGTATACCCGGCTATTAACTACACCAATATCATTAGGCAACCGATACTCAGCATTGAACTCATAGTTCCAGTACCATTCTTGTCTTAAGTTTTCATTACCAAACTGCACATTAGAATCTTCATCTCGTTCATCCGTAGCAGCGACAAAATCACTGAAAGATAATTGTTCAACAATTTTTTCGATAGTGCCTCTAAGCTGAATGGTTGGTGTCAGGTCATACCTGAAATCCATCTTTGGCTTTACAAAATCAAAATCTCGCTTCTTCGCAACATCACCCCGTTGGGTAATCTCAGAATCTTCATAGAGCACTGAAGTTTCAAGGGACATTCGTGGACTAAAGATCCAATTATGAATCATGAAAGGTTCGACTCGTATTTCTTCAACCGAAGAATTAGCATTCGACACTGCAACGGGGACTAATCCACCTACTGCGTCAGAGGGAGTTCCAGAGTTGTTTCGGACTCCTAAAACTAATTTAGAATCTAGAATGGTCTGCGCACGCTCAGCGCCAATTTCGATATCCTGAGAACCGCCAAACATATCAAAGGTATAAGATCCTCGAGCAATACGCTCTCGAGTCGTACTACCAGAATCCAAGAACAAATTTTTGTCTTCTGAATTTATGCCAGTTATATCGAATCGCTCTCGAGTGCTAGATCGAGTAAAGGCATTAGTTATAAATAAAAATTTGAGGCGATCACCTCGTTCCGTGTTGTATTCATAATCGCCACCAATTTCCCAATTCTCAATTTCACTGGGACTGTCTTCTCGCTGAAATACATTAAGATTTGGAAGTACTTTTAAATCAGTCGTGCGGCGGATAGTTTCGTTGTCACCTTCACCTTCTGTAAATTGAGCATTAATGCGTGCACTGCTTTTATTATTAATCTCATAACCCAAGTTCGCACTAATAGTACTGTTAGAGCCATCAGTCGCTCTTTCTTCATAAATTTCATCGTTTGGTGAAAAATCCCCAAGTATCGAGTTCTCTCTGCTGATATTTCTAAAAAATACATCAGAAGCTCTCGCTTCTAATTGAAAATCCAAACCACCCTGTTGGCCGCTGAAGGAAACACTTCCTGAAGGAGTCACCGTATTGTTTTCACTTTGTTGAGCCCGCACTTCGTATTGCGTGATGGATGTGCTTAGCGCGTCATACAGAACAACATTAATTACCTGGCCACTGCCACGAACATCTAACTCTCCGGAGGTGCCGCGAATAATCTCAATGTAGTCCACTTGACCCGAAGTTATGCGAGTCAGTTGTCCGCCTGTACTATTGTTTTTCCCGGCGGTTCTTTTCCCGTTAATGAGTATTTCACTACCACGACTACCACCACCAAACCCACGACCACCACTACCACCGCCTCGGAATCCACCAGGAGGGCCTCCGCCACCACGGAAACCACTGAAGCCACCTCTGCCGCCACCTCCTCCACTGAGCCCAGGAATACGATCCAACATGTCTTGCGCCGTTACTGGCGCCCACTCCATAAAGTAATCAGACGGATATACTACAGTAGAGTCTTCACCTACATTGTCTTGAGCTGTAGCTATCACGCTAAAAGTCAATAAAGTACCAGAGATGACTATCCACAGTAGCTGTTGTAGCATTACGGAATCCTCTACTTCTTCTTAAATTCAGTCTTGTTTCCAAGACTGATATCACTCATGCACTAGCAATATTTTTCGGGCGCTAGTATTGCACAACTCACTGTCTTATTACGTTACAAATTGTATATTCTTGAGCCAGATGATCGCGGGCCGCAATTGGCAAGACGGAAACGCGTTGGGACCTATTGTAATACGCTAGACGATGCTAGAAGGATCAATCATTGCTAGCGTTATTTCTATTATATGTGTGCGGAATTCAGTGCTGAAACCCAAGCTTTGGAACCACTTAATTACTAAAATGAAATCTAAAAAGTGCCTGATACTCGCAGCGAAACAGTTGGACCACTCGCGGTGCACTGATCTTCAATTTCTTCAATAATTCCGCTGGAGATTCTCCCGACAAAACGTTGGCGCTCTCGACAAAATTGACCATTGTTAATGATGCGAAGCGCATCAAGCCGAAATGTCATGTTATTTGGGCTCACCCACTCTGCGAAAGCAGACCAGAATGGGTCACCGGCTGACAATTCGATATCATCGACATCATACCGTCTTCGATTGCCGTCCCATAAATTGCTCCAATTAACCCCATAGTTGAGATTCCAGCGGGTAATGTCATGCCTAAAACCTAAGGTATTACGCCCTCGAAAACTGCCAAGCATGCGCCTTTCTATGCCGAGAAACGGATCTGTTATTTTGGAATCTTCTGCACTAAGGCTTGCTGTAAGTAATAAATTTGGCATGTCGATCATGCGCATTCGAATACTACTATTCAATTCGAGACCATAAAGTTCGCCATCACCAATATTGCCATTGGCACTGAGCAGGTTTTTTTCATCACTAGTGACATCTAAACGCTCAATTCTGTCATGCCAATCCTCATAGAAAAGCCTGCCACTTAGAACGCCAACATCATTAGGGAGACGAAACTCACTGTTTATCTCATAATTCCAGTACCATTCCTGTTGCAGATTCGCATTGCCAGCCTGCACATTTGTGTCCTCATCTTGAAGGTCTGTAGCAGCGACGAAATCATTAAAAGTAAGTTGTTGTACGATCTTTTCAATAGTGCCTCTAATCTGCCAGGTCGGAGTCAAGTCATATCTAAAATCTACTTTTGGTTTCAGAAAGCTAAAATCTCGTTTTTTGGAGACATCACCACGTTGAGTAATCTCTGAATCTTCATAAAGCAGGGAAGATTCCAAAGACATTCGTGAGTTGATAACCCAATTATGAATTAAAAAAGGTTCGTACCGAATTTCCTCAACCTCAGAATTAGCATTGTCGAGACTCACCGGCACCAGGCCACCTGCAGCCTCAGAAGGTGTGCCGAGAGGATTGATTACGCCCAATGCCAACTTTGAGTCTAGAATTGTCTGCGCACGCTCTGCTCCAATTTCAAGATCCTGAGCCCCACTAAATATATCGAATGTATATGATCCGCGCACGATGCGCTCTCGCGTTGTGCTTCCCGAATCCAGAAATAGGTTCTTTTCTTCCTTCCCACCAGCTGCCAGATCAAAACGCTCGCGAGTGGTCGAGTTGGTAAATTCATTACTAATAAATAGAATCTTGTAACGGTTACCAGAGTCGGTGTTGTATTCATAGTCTCCGCCAATCTCCCAATTATCATTCTCCGATGGCGCAGATTCTCTTTGATAGCTTGCAATATTAGGTTGAGTCGTTAGATCAGTGGTGCGGCGTATTACATCGCTAGGCCGATCTCCATCGGAAAACAGCGCATTTAATCGGGCACTACTATTAATATTTAATTCATAATCCAGATTGGCACTAATAGCCGTATTCTTACCTTCGCTGGTGCGTTCTTCATATATTTTATCGTTGGGAGAAAGGTCACCGAGTATCGAATTTTCTTTGCTGATACTTTTCGTATAACTGTCACTATGACTTGCACTGACTAAGTAATTTAAACCGCCCACTTGTCCACTATATGACAACGAGCCCGAAGGAGAGATTTCATTGTTATCTGTTTGCTGTGCTTGTGCCTGATATTGCAGGGAGGCTTCTGTGAACGTGTCATACAGCACTATGTTAACTACTTGACCACTGCCACGAACATCGAGTTCTCCCGACGTACCACGAATAATTTCTATATAATTAACTTGATCGGAGGTGATACGGGAGAGCTGCCCTCCTGTACTGTTATTCTTACCAGCAGTGCGCTTGCCATTAATTAAAATTTCACTGCCGCGATTGCCACCACCAAAACCACGACCTCCGCCGCCACCACCACGACCAAAGAATCCCGGCGGCGGTCCACCTCCGCCAAATCCGCCTGAAAATCCACCGCCTCCACCCCCAGGGGGACCAAACCCGCCACTGGAATCCATACCCGGGATACGGTCAAGCATGTCCTGGGCAGTTACCGGAGACCACTCTGCAAAGTAATCGGCCGGATATCTTACGGTTGAGTCATCACCGACATTTTCTTGAGCAAACACATCCTTACTTATCAAAGAAATTAATAAGACTAAGATGTTTATGTAATAAATATTTCGCCGATCCATTTTTCAGCCCGTTGAGATGAATTGCCATCTAACAATTCCATTAATGGCGATCCAAACCAGTGCAAGTAGCTCTAATCAATCGCAGTATGGCACAGGAACAATTTACTTTTTGTAATTTATTGTATTAAAAACAATAGGGTAGGAAATCAAGGATAAGCTCTGAAAGTTAGGAGACGGGATAAAGTTAGGACTTCAGATCGGTTTTTATGGAAGAAAGGAGTACCAAGCAACTGGTTCAATTGTCAAAAAACTTTACTTTAAAACATATTTTCTTAGCGCCATGCCTCCAGTTAATGTGCCATATATATTACCCTGCTTATCCGCCAATACCCCTTCCTGTGTACCGTCCTCATCCGGGTCATCAATGAATAAGGTGATCTTGCCATCATGGACACTTGCAACTCGAATACCTTCTCCATAACCTGGATTACTTCTGGGAGTAGATGAAGAGTCCGTCACATAGAGCATGTCGTTGTCATCAATAAACATGCCGCTAGGACGTCCAAATTGCTCCCATTCAGCAATAAAACTCCCTTCCTGGTCAAAAATTTGAACGCGATTATTGCCTCGATCACCAACAAATAATCTACCCTGAGAATCCATCGCTAAATCATGGGGCACATCGAAGTTTCCTGGTTCGGCACCCCGTGCACCCCAACTTTTTATGAATTCACCTTTAGCTGTGTATTTCATGATGCGGCTATTAGATCTGCCACCATGCCCGTCACCAATAAAAATGTCCCCGTTTGGAGCCACCAAGACTGAAGAGGGCTGATTTAGCTCGTCGATTCCATCACCTGCAATCCCGGGCTTACCCAATACCATAAGGATTTCGCCAGTCGGGCTGAATTTTACAACTTGGTGGCCTTTGCCATCGCGCCGAGGGTCTTCTCCATTTGGTCCCTCCCCATCGGCTACCCAAACATTGCCTTCTGTATCAACAAAAATACCATGAGGACGAACAAACATGTTTGCACCAAAACTTAAGAGTTGGTTGCCTTCTAAATCAAACTGCATTATTGGGTCAAGCTCAGACCCGATACAGTTGTTGGCACCGCATCGATCAAATAACCAGAGACTGCTTCCATCAGGATGCATTGATATGCCAGCAGTTGACCCTACTGGTCTCCCTGAAGGCATCTTAAAAAAGGTCAAATCAATATTGAAATCCTCAGAAGGGGTAAAACGCGCATCAGCGACTTGTGCGCTCACTCCAATTCCAGAAACTGCAATAGTGAGAATTAATAATAGTCTCATAGAGTTAGACCTGACCTTTGTATTATTACAGTTAGTATGTTGACTAATCCTCTAACGCAAAAGTGGAAAGACTATTGCCCGAAATTACAGAAACATATTGCACACCATTCACCATAAAAGTTACCGGCGCCATTACAATTTGACCACCTAATCCAACATTCCACAAAAGCTCACCTGATTGCGCGTCAATAGCATGAAAATAACCTTCACGACCACCGGTGAATAACAAATCACTAGCCGTGGTTAGCATGCCACTATCGCTAACATCGAATTGATTATAGGACCACACTGCTTCTCCGGTCTGTGGATCCATAGCTTTTAAAGCTGCATAGCCTACTTCATCTGTCCAATTGTTTATTGGATTAGTCCGACCAATGCCAATAGTCGGCGCACCCGGTGAAGGGGCCAAAACTGAAAAACCTCCACCAAGAAAGGCACGTCCTGGAATGTATTCAGATTCTTCCGCCCTATAAATTGTGGCGTAATTCTCCCAAGCACTAAAATAGAAAAGCCCGGTGCTCGGGCTGAAAGAAGGAGGATACCAATTCGTGCCGCCTTGATTACCAGGAAAAGTTGGCATTCCTTCAGGTTGCGGTGTTGGAATAGGCCTTCCATTTTCATCGAGGCCACTTGACCAATTTACTTGGACATAGGGCTTGCCTTCGAGGAATTCACCGTTAGTACGGTCCAATACATAAAAGTAGCCATTACGATTAGCCCACAACATCAATTTTTTAGGCTCACCTCGCCACACCATGTCGGCAAGCACTGGAACCTGCACAGAATCGTAGTCATAGGCATCATTTGGCGTAAATTGAAAATACCATTCCAATTCGCCTGTATCTGCATTCAAGGCAATGGCAGAATCTGAATAGAGATTATCACCTGGGCGCTGTCCCGCATTCCAATCTGGACCGGGATTCCCAACACCCCAATAGGTCAGATTTAACTCGGGATCAAATGAGCCCGTTATCCAGACGGGCGCACCACCATGCTCCCAATCATCACCTTCCCAACTGTCATGGCCTGGCTCACCGGGACCCGGAATCGTGTACGTCTTCCATGCCTCTTCGCCAGTTTCTGCATCGAAGGCGGCGACATAACCGCGAATACCAAACTCGCCGCCACCAACACCCACCATAATTTTATCCTTAACTGCCAAGGGTGCCATGGTCACTGAGTAAGCTAAATCAACATCTCCAACTTCAGCTTTCCACAACAATTGTCCGTTGACACGATCAAGTGCAACCAAATGGGCATCAAGAGTACCCATATATACTTTGTCATTTAATACGGCAACACCGCGATTATTTGCACCACAGCATACCAATGCGTTATCGGCATTTTGATGACGATACTTCCAGAAAACTCTCCCAGTTACCGCATCCACGGCCATGACACTATTGGGTCTCTCTGTAACATACATAATGCCATCGACGACGATGGGATTAGATTGCCAGGCGCCAAAAACCTGGTTCTGCAGCACCCATTTCAATTCCAAATTTTCGACATTATTTTTATTAATTTGATCTAACAGGCTATGGCGTTGAGCCATATAACCGCCATTATAAGTTAACCAATTCTGTGGTTCGTCCTGAGCGTTTAGAATTCGCTCATAAGAAAGTTGAGCATTAGAAAAACTGCTGACTACAACACTGAGAATGAGACAAGTAATAAAAATAAAAGGTTTAATTGGTTTCATTACTGACCTCTCAGGGTTAACAAATAGCCGACTACATCAGCAACTTCATCGCTCGAAAGTGCGGTCGGACCTTTACTTGGCCGCATGCTGATTTCGTAGCTCACCAAATCGGCTTTACGGAATGATCGCAGCCGCTCTTCTGAATCGATAACCTGCACAGTATAGGTATCCTCATTTAAGCGTCTTCCAATTACAGTCTCTTCGCCCCGGGTAATGATTCGCACTGGACGGTTGATCGGTAGTATTGCAGTAGCTGGGTCTAACAGATTTCGCTGCAATGAGGCAGGAGTGCGAATCACACCAATTTCTGACAAATCGGGCGCAGTTCTTGGTCCTATACCGTTAACTCGATGACAGTTGACACATTCACCTTTGCCCTGAAACAACGATTGACCGCGCCCCGGGTCGCCAATACGCACGGCCACTCCATCAGGATCAAAACCAGCTCGGATATAGGCAACAATGGCACTGAGATCCGCGTCATTTAAGCCAAAAGCAGGCATCTGCCCTTGTCCGGCACCAGAAATAACAACTTGTTTCAGATCCTCATCGGATTGAACTGATTTAAAAACCCCTGAACGCAGATTCACCCCGTCTACGATATCCCCTTGAGGCCCATGGCATAAGGCACATTCACGGGAATAGATGCGACTGCCTCGCTCAATGGCCTCTGTTGTGTATTGGTGGTCTCCAACTTCCTGTGCGTTGCTGCCAGAAACAACAAAAAGCATTAGGCTGGCGCCAACCAAAGCAATCCTGCAGCGGATATTGGTAGAAATTAGTATCAAATTCATTAACAGCTTCATAGATTCAAACTTCACAATTACTAGTTAGTTTTGGAAAGGATGAGAATAATCGGAATTGGGTGACAGGTCCATTGGATCAGGAAAAGCTCTTTAGTCTAGCCCCTTGCCTATGAGGAAGAGAAATTTAACTAAGGAATGACAATAATCAACAGCCATCGTGTGTTTCTCTACCTCTTAGTCTTTGCTATATTTAACAGTCATGCAGGTCTCGCTGGACCAGAGTTTAACCAATAAGACCAACGAATAGAGGTTAACTGAGATGAATTTACTAAAAATTAAATCCCTAACGACAACATTCACGGGAGTCGCGCTATTAGCAGGCTCTCTATTGTTTCCAATTGCCATTGCACAAGATAATACCGACGGCCGCTACCGGCCAGAAGGGCGAACCTTCGCCCGCAATGCCGCCAATTTGTTCGATGATCGCCTGTATGAAGCGCGCACCTATGTTACTGGTACCGATGTAGCTGAATTTGCCAGTGCAACGATCTTTTATCCTCTAACCCTTAGTTTCGATCGGCCTAACGGGGCCGTGGTAATGGCCCCGGGCTATCAGGGTACACCAGAGGTTTACGATTGGTGGGGGCCAATGCTTGCCTCAGTGGGTGTCATTACCATGATTATTGAAACCAATACCACGACAGATAACCTTGAGCAGCGCAAGAATGCATTAATCGCTGGGGTTGAATTGATAAAAAGTGAAAACAGCAATAGCGCGAGCCCGATCAACAATAAACTCGATGTAAATCAAATTGGCATAATGGGCCATTCTCTGGGTGGCGGCGCTTCTTTACGCGCAGCCGAAGAACTTGGAAGCGATATTAAAGCTGTCATTCCTCTTACCCCTTATTGTTGTGAGTTAGGGCAGTCATTCGAAGGCGACTTGGCAGGAGTTTCTGTACCAACATTAATTGTGACCAGTGCTGAAGATGCAATTGCGCCTCCTGAAACTCATGGCCGTTTACTTTTCGATGCGATAAATTCTTCCACCTCGAAAGTATATCTTGAGTTTGCGGCTGGCGATCATATGCTGCCGTCAAATCAAGGTTCAGATTTAGGAACATTAGGCACTTATGTTTATGCTTTTCTAAAATCTAATTTCACCGGTGATGTAAAGTACACAGATTTCATTGCTGGGGATGGAGAAGATCAATTCTCAAGCTATGAAACTAATTAGTTGTATCAATTAGGCTTCAGTTAAGAGTCAAGTAACAAATTGGAGTCCCGGTCATTATTTAATGGCCGGGATTTTTATTAGGCTCTAAACCAGTCTTTCTTTAAAAGATTTTTAACGACAAAGACAGCCCCGGAGTGTGAATGGATTGTGATTCCTATTCTTTTTTCTTCGTTGCCAGATACCCTTTATCAGGAGTGTCTTTATCTAATGTTTAATAAATATTGCTTATGATTTCCTACAAATTGTTACAGACTGAGTGAAATGAAAGCGGTATAATTTGTGTTAAGCATTGAAAGACTTTGCACATAAAAAAATCTGCTCAATGCAGGATCAAAGAAACACTTACTTTCATCCCATGATAAACCATTTTTCGATTAGCCTAAGAGCACTGGTACTGGCTTTACTTTTGCCTTTTTCAGTTTCTCTTTCCTACGGGCAACTAACCCAGCCTGAAGATCCTTCTGACGATTCAATAATCGTTTATCCTTCTTCCTATTTCGCGGAGTTCTTCCCCGTTTCCGCCAACGATATGCTGAATCGAATTCCTGGTATCGGTCTTGCCCTGAGGGGTGGTGGCGGGGGCAGAGGGCTTGGCGCTGGCGAAGGTGAAATTTTAATCAATGGTCAGCGAATTACTGGCAAGAACAATGAAGGAAGAGATCAGCTAAATCGAATCTCAGCGAATCAGGTGGAATACATCGAAATAATCCGTGGCACATCATAAGAATTGGATATTCGTGGCGGAGGACAAATTGTTAATGTCGTTTTATTAGACGCACCGGCTCGTTCCAACACTTCTGTCGAATTGCGCGCTGATCGCAAACAAGATGGCACCCTCGACCCCGGTGGCCAGGTTTCTGTAAGTGGTCAGAGTGGTGATTTGAACTACTTGTTTTCTTTTGAAGCTGAGCCAAATTATCGCAATAGTAAAGCTAGAGAATTTAGCTTTGACCCAGACGGCAATCTAACTGAAACACGTCGTGAAGAAACCACCCGTGATCGAACCGAGTTTGCTGCCAGCATGAACCTCGGCTACAGCTTCGACCGCAGTGTGATTCAATTCAATGCCTTAGCAGAAGACAGAACACGGTCACCGGAAGATCGCCATCGTATTATCAACAACCTAACGAAAAATACCTCTCGCGTGCAAACCGAACTAAGCGATAGTGATCGGACTAATTGGGAGATTGGTGGAGATTACGAATATGCGTTCTTAAATGGGTCCAAGTATCGTTTTTTATTCATAGTTAATGATCGAAATTTTGGCTACGATAGGACTCGCTTCGATATTGAGGATTTGGCTAGTACTGCAAATTTATTTTTGGCCGGAACTGGGCGTGACAGAGAACGTATTGCGCGCAGTTCTTATACCTTTGATATTGATAATACACAGAGAGTCGAATTTGGATTAGAAGGTGCACAGACCATTCGGGACTCTACATTGCGCATGGGCCTGGATATCCCAGGCACACCA
>JAQWQD010000076.1 GCA_029244985.1 Gammaproteobacteria bacterium
TGTCCGAAAGAAATAGTCGCGGTTTTAAGCAAGCCATCACAGTGTTCACAGTCAGGGACCTCTCCATACTTCCGAAAAGCAAATTCTAAAAGAGAAAGCTCATACACTTGGCCACAATCCAAGCACTTGGCGTAAGTTGCATTGCCATGTAACTCTATAATCTGGTTATCGGGCACACCAGAGTTTTGATGCAGGTTATCAACGTTCTGAGTGATCACATGACTGACTTTTTTGTTATTGACCAACTTCGCTACTGCGAAATGCCCGCTGTTTGGTAGCGCATTAGCCAACCCATCCAAGCGATCAAATTTCCTACGCCAGCTTTCATGTCGTATTTTTGGATCAGCAACAAAATCCTGAAACTGAATAGGTTTCATTTTGGACCAAACACCACTCGGTGAGCGGAAATCTGGTATGCCGCTTTCAGTGGAAATACCTGCTCCAGTGAAAATCACTGCCCGAGAAGAATGAACAATCAACTTAGCGAACTCAGTATTTGAGGAACCTGTCAAAGGTGGCGTCTTACCCATACCCAACTATAATCACTGCATTAATTAAAAATTTAAATAGGTGCCAAGTATCGTATTATAAAGTCATACTTTTTCTAAAAATTACTTTCACAAAGACCAATTTCATACCGAATAGCTATTTCCGACGCCAATTAATCGGAAATCATAAAGCTAATTGAAAAAAATATTCGTAACAAAGAAATCGATAACTCGAGAGATGGTGGCTTCGTCCAAAAGATCAATAAAACTTAGTAACTTTAATTCTACCCAGATGTTGTAACATATAGCAAAGAATCATCAAGGGCGACTAATTAACTGAAGGAGACTTTCAGGAAAGGTTGAGAGAGAAAGAATTAACGCCATACATACAGCAGTTAAGCGCCTTTTTAAATCAAGCCAGGTCTGCCTTCTATATTTTTGGGGTGCGCGGCTGGGCTGGCGAAGACTCAGAATTGCTGAAGAATTCCATATCGCCGCAAACTACTGTATTTTTGCATTAACCTTTTTAGCCCTATTTATATTAAGTTGAAAAAAGTAAGATAATGTCCTATGACTAATACCTCAGTATCCCGCGCTGGTAGCGCCCGCATTCCCACGGAATATGGTGAGTTTCAGCTCGTCTATTACGATAATACGCTCGATGATAAGGCGCATCTAGCCTTTTATATGGGAGAACTCAGCACAGGAGAGGACATCATTGTCCGCCTACACTCAGAATGTCTGACTGGTGATATTTTTGGTTCACGCCGCTGCGACTGTGGGGAACAGTTGGATCGTTCATTACAGCGCATCGCCGAAGCTGGTCAGGGCTTATTGGTTTATCTTCGCCAAGAAGGCAGAGGTATTGGATTACTGGAAAAAATTCGCGCCTATAACCTACAAGATGCCGGCCATGATACAGTCGATGCCAACCTGTTATTGGGGCACCAGGCAGACGAGCGCGATTATACGGTTGCCGTTCATATTCTTGAGGATCTGGGCATCAAGTCAGTCCAACTCATTACGAACAACCCGGTCAAGATCAATGCGCTAGAAGAAGCAGGGATCAAGGTCAATAATAGGGTTAAGCTTGATAATTTTGTTAATTCGGAAAATTCTCGCTACTTGCTAACCAAGGCTCAGCGGATGAATCATATGCTGCCTTTGACTAATACAAAAACGCAGACTCCAAATAGTGACTCACATAAACCTCAACCAACAGATTGAAAAGTGGTTGCGTGCCCGAACCGCGTCTTTTCAAATAGACCATAGACCCTTTATAACGCTATCCTACGCACAAAGCTGGGACGGCAGCATTACGACTCATTGTGGGGCCGCCATAAATTTTAGCGGCGAGGAATCAATGCGCCTGACGCACCAATTACGCAGTCTCCATGATGGAATTTTAGTGGGTATCGGCACGATACTAAGCGATGATCCGCAATTGACAGTCAGGCAATGGACAGGAGCAAATCCCCAACCTGTTGTATTAGATAGTCAATTACGCACACCTCCTTCAGCAAAAATTTGTCATCACCCCGATAAAAAGTGCTGGCTCATGACAGTATCATCTGAGACAAAAATGCTGGGAGAGCAGGTTGATATCCTGACCGTTGATAGTTGCACTAGAAATACGCAACGAGTATCGCTAGAAGGCGCCATGCGCCTGCTGCGAGAACGTGGCATCAAGAGCCTTATGGTGGAAGGTGGAGCCACAGTGATAACTGCTTTCCTGAGAGCGAGACTAGCCGACTCCTTGGTTCTGACCGTCGCGCCACGACTCGTGGGTGGTTACAAGGCAGTCGGCGATTTACAAACAGAGGGCTATAAGAATCAGCTAATTATTGATCCACTGCACTCCGCAGCTTCGGGCAAGGATCATATCCTTTGGGGCGATCTACAATACAACGGAAACATTTCGTGAACGCCAATCAATTATTCTTTATAAAAAATAAGAAGGTTGAAATTCACGAACATAAACTACCGGAATTACAACCAAATCAAGTCTTAGTAAAAAATCTCTATTCAGCCGT
>JAQWQD010000004.1 GCA_029244985.1 Gammaproteobacteria bacterium
AAAAGTGGCGTCCCCTAGGGGTTTCGAACCCCTGTTGCCGGGATGAAAACCCGGTGTCCTAGGCCTCTAGACGAAGGGGACAGGAAATTACTACCGAGGTAGCTGATTTACGAAGCCGGGGATTCTAAGAAGCTTGGACACCGCAGTCAAGGGCAAATTCTCATATTTCTGAGTGATTGCCACAATTTAAGTAAGTCATTTATTTCACGGTGAAATTAGTGGTTTTTGCATGACCAAGGGACAGGCAATATTTCTATCATATTTTTTGCGCATCTTCAGGCCTGTTGACCCATAACAAACAGACGCATGTAGGAGAAAGAGATGCTTAACTAATCTATAAAAAGTACTATAAATCGCCCAACGCTATTTTTTGAATCTTGACCACCTATTTTGTCTATGACATCCTAAACTACTGCCGATACATAGTTAGTTGATTAGTCTAAATGTCTAATAATGCGTTGTGAAATCGGCTTAAGCCATCAGGCTTTGTGGCCAGGTAGGCCTCGACCTTAAAGCCTTGACCGAACAACAGATGTATAAGTCATTGGCTAGATCCTCAGTGAGCTAGAAGAGAAATATATGAGGACTATCGAGGATTCTAAGGATCTACTATGAGTAAGAACGAATCTGGCATAACTGACAACATTAACATTGATCAGCAGCTGATCGAAGAAGGTACTACTCAACTCAATAGTGAAATTCAAGTTTTAGAAACTTGGTTACGCGAATTGGATGCCACTGATGTTAATGATGTCGAAGTGATCGCCGCCCGCAAGTCCTACAATGATATGCTTCGCAGCCGAAAAGAAATACTTAGCACTCTGGCAAAACAGGCAAAACTCCAGGCAGTTCCAACTAAGCAAAAACCTTTAGCCCAATAAGTTCGCAAGCAACCTGTTAAAACTAATTACTAAACTGTAAATTCCTATGCTGTTACGAGAACAGGCTTCAACTATGCTCACTCTTCAGATGAGCATGAATGCAAAAGTTGACCCTGACTGGGTTGCAGCCCGCTATCCTTATTTGCGTGCAGTGGCGATCGAGGGCGCTGAGGCTATTGAGCATCACGGCTGGAAATGGTGGAAGAAACAAGAAAAAGACCTTCCGCAATTGCAAATGGAACTAATCGATATCTGGCATTTCATATTGTCTGAAATATTGCTTCGAAATAGTGGAAATGTAGATGCGTCGCTTGAAGCGTTAATGATGCTTCTCGACTCAGCGAATACGCAAAAACTTATAGATTTCGATGATCAACAATATTCACTCGACGAATTAGATTTATTAACGAAACTTGAATTACTTATTGCTCTTTCTGTTGTCCGCAGAATTGAACTAGAACTTTTTCAATCAATAATGTCTGATTGCAAAATTAGCTGGATCGATCTTTATCGTCAATATGTAGGGAAGAACGTTCTTAACATGTTCCGCCAGGACCATGGCTACAAAGACGGATCCTACCAGAAAATATGGAATGGCAGAGAAGACAATGAATATCTGGTTGAAATCATTGATTCCCTGGATCCGAATCAAGCCAAGTTCAAAGATCAGGTTTACATAGCTCTAAAAAGGTCTTATCCAGCCTGATAACTACTGATAATAAGCATTTTCTTTAACTGAGTGGTCAGTAACATCACGAACCTCTGTGAGCTGAGGTATCTGTGACAGAAGGGACTTTTCAACGCCATCTTTTAGAGTTACGTCCACCATACCGCAACCTTGACATCCACCACCAAACCGTAGTACCGCTATACTTTTCTCGAATATTTCTTCAAGGGTGACATGACCCCCATGAGCCGCTAAACCAGGATTAACTTCATTATATAAAACATAGTTCACACGATCCTCAAGAGGACTATCTTCAGACAATTTTGGCATCCTAGAGTTTGGCGCTTTTATGGTCAGCTGCCCACCCATTGAGTCTTTCTGAAAATCAACTACCGCGTCTTCTAGAAAAGGTATACTATGTTGATCCATGAAGGCTTTGAAGGCTTCATATTGTTTCACTTCATCATCCGCTTTTTCTTCTCCTGGCCGACAAAAAGAAATGCAGGTTTCTGCTCTTGGAGTACCTGCATCGAGAATGAAAATTCGCACCGCAATACCTTCTACGTCTTGCTTTTTGAGCA
Source organism: Gammaproteobacteria bacterium (assembly GCA_029244985.1). Taxonomy (GTDB): domain Bacteria; phylum Pseudomonadota; class Gammaproteobacteria; order Pseudomonadales; family Pseudohongiellaceae; genus UBA9145. The sequence goes on from JAQWQD010000004.1 coordinate 2,130, forward strand.
ACTCAGCTAGGTATTCTTGTGCGGAATCGGTGATGCTAACCATAGGATTTTCTCAGCGAGGCTAATAATCTGATTATTCTACTAGATCGGGCGAATAATTTGAATACTTGAGTGATTCACTCAGTTATTTCAAGCTGTCCTAGGTTGCACCATTTGATAATATTGATAGATTTTAGAGAGGCAGACACGGCTTTAACATGAAACACCACTCAGCTGAATCCAAACTTCACGAAGCACTAATAGAACGTATTCTGGTTCTAGATGGCGCTATGGGTACTATGATTCAATCCAAGAAGCTCACTGATACTGATTTTAGAGGCAAGAGATTTGCTAATCACCATCACGATGTGTCAGGTAACAATGATTTATTGACATTGACCCAGCCGGAAATCATTAAAGAAATCCATTTGGCTTACCTTAATGCTGGCGCTGATATTGTAGAAACCAACACTTTTAATGCTACCCAGATCTCTCAATCAGATTATGATCTTCAAACTATATCCTACGAACTAAATTTTGCTGCAGCCCAAATTGCACGAAAAGCGTGCGACGAAGTTTCACAGCTCACTGCTGCCCGGCCCCGATTTGTCGCTGGGGTATTGGGCCCTACAAGCAAAACTGCCTCTATCTCTCCCGATGTAAACGACCCAGGATTTCGTAACACCAGTTTTGATCAATTAGTAGATGATTACCAGAACTGCTGTAAAGGTCTTATTAAAGGTGGCGCCGATATCATAATGATCGAGACTGCATTCGACACATTAAATGCCAAAGCTGCCATCTTCGCGGTCCAAAAATGTTATCAGGAGCTTCATATTAAGCTGCCACTTATGATTTCAGGAACTATAACCGATGCTAGCGGCCGCACACTTTCGGGACAAACAGTTGAGGCATTTTGTAATTCCGTCGCACATGCAAACCCACTTTCGATTGGATTTAATTGCGCTCTTGGCGCTGAACAATTAAGACCACACATAGAAGAAACATCTGCTCTTACTCCCTGTTTTGTTTCGACCCACCCGAATGCGGGACTTCCTAACGAGTTTGGCGAGTACGATCAAACACCCGGAGAAATGGCGACCATCATTGGAGAGTTTGCGGAAAAAGGTTTTGTAAATATTGTCGGGGGTTGCTGCGGTACAGGCCCCGATCATATAAAAGCAATTGCCGATGCGGTAGCTAATTATGCTCCACGGCAAATCCCAAATGCCAACCAAGCTTGTCGCTTAAGCGGACTTGAAGCTTTTAACATTAATAAAAGTTCTTTGTTTATCAATATTGGCGAAAGGACTAATGTAACGGGTTCCGCCAAATTCTCTCGATTAATACTTGAAGGTAATTACGATGAAGCGTTAGAGATTGCCCGTGAACAAGTTGAAGCTGGCGCACAAATTATCGACATAAATATGGACGAAGGCATGCTGGATTCTCAAGCTGCGATGGAGAAATTTGTCAAACTCATAGCATCTGAACCTGAAATATCTAAAGTCCCGTTGATGCTTGATTCTTCAAAATGGGAAATTATTGAAACTGGACTGAAATGTTGTCAAGGGAAAGCGATTGTAAATTCAATAAGCCTTAAGGAAGGAGAACAGGAATTTCTTGATAAAGCAGACTTATGCTTACGTTATGGAGCAGCTGTCATAGTAATGGCCTTTGATGAAACCGGCCAAGCTGACACCCTCAGTCGGAAGAATCAGATCTGTAATCGTTCTTATCATTTGCTGAGAGAAAAACTTAACTTCCCCGCTAATGATATTATATTTGACCCTAATGTTTTTGCGGTCGCAACAGGAATTGATGATCACAATAATTATGCTGTCGACTTCATCGAGAGCTGCAAATACATAAAAGCTAATCTTCCGGGGGCAAATATTTCAGGTGGAATCAGTAACGTATCTTTTTCATTCCGTGGCAATAATACGGTACGCGAAGCAATACACTCAGTCTTCCTTTTCCATAGCATTAAAGCTGGTCTGACCATGGGCATAGTCAATGCTGGGCAGCTTGCCGTTTACGACGACATTCCGAAAAAGTTAAAACTTGCAGCAGAAGATGTCATTTTAAATAGACATCCTGATGCTACTGAGCACCTAATGGAATTAGCCCAGACAGTTAGCGGTCGAAGCACAGCGGCACAAGTTGAAGATCTGTCTTGGCGTGAAAAACCTGTTGAAGAGCGATTAAGTTATGCATTGGTTAAAGGGATTTCAAAATTTATAGACGAGGACACAGAAACGGCTAGAGCGCAATCTTCAAGACCCATAGAAGTCATAGAAGGGCCATTGATGAAGGGTATGGATGAAGTGGGCGACCTTTTCGGCAATGGAAAAATGTTTTTGCCACAGGTGGTAAAGAGTGCTCGAGTGATGAAAAAAGCAGTCGCCTACTTACTACCTTATATTGAATCTGAAAAGGGTCCTGGTGTAATTCAAAGTAAAGGGAAAATTCTTTTAGCAACTGTTAAAGGAGACGTACATGATATTGGAAAAAATATTGTGGGTGTTGTACTGGGTTGCAATAACTATGACGTTATTGATCTAGGTGTCATGGTTCCTAGCGAAAAAATTCTGGCAGTCGCAAAGGCAGAAGATGTCGATATTATCGGCCTAAGTGGGTTAATTACTCCTTCTCTCGATGAAATGGTTCATGTCGCAAGCGAAATGCAGCGTTTAGAAATCAAGGTTCCACTATTAATCGGAGGCGCTACAACCTCTAAGGCCCACACTGCCGTCAAAATTGAACAGAATTATAAAAATGAAAGTACTATTTACGTGCCGGACGCATCTCGCAGTGTTTCAGTTGTAAGTAAACTGCTGAATAACTCTCAAAAGCTCAAGTATTCCGCTGATATCCGAAAAGAATACTCAATTATTCGTGAGCGAAGCGCCAATAGAGCAGATAAACGCAACCTCCTAAGCTATAAAGAAGCGAATACAAATTGTCAAGCATTAGACTGGAACGGATTTAAGCCAAGCAGACCTTCTTTCATTGGTACCAAGGTATTTGAAGGTTATCCACTGGAAAAATTAGTTCCTTACATAGATTGGACTCCTTTCTTTATTACTTGGCAGCTAGCAGGAAAATACCCAGCAATATTGAATGACAAAAAAGTTGGACAGGCCGCAACTGAGTTATTTAATGATGCCCAGGAGCTTTTACGGAAAATAATTGAAGACAATCTTCTTACCGCAAAAGCCACGATTGGCTTTTGGCCAGCGAATAGAAAGGGTAATAATGATGTAGAAGTTTATTCTCCAAATAATCACTGCGAACCCATTGCAAACTTGCATTTTCTCCGCCAGCAAATGTTTAAGGATGAATCATTATCGAATCTCTCTCTCGCCGATTTTATTGCTCCAGCGGATAGTGGAAAACAAGACTTTATAGGTGGCTTTGTAGTATCAACTGGATTCGGCGCGGACACAATCGCAAAGAAATATGAACAAGAAAACAATGATTATCAAGCAATACTAATAAAAGCTCTTGCAGATAGATTAGCAGAAGCTTTTGCCGAACATATGCATAAATGTGTAAGAACAGAATTTTGGGGATACGAGCCCACAGAATTACTAAGTAATGACGAACTGATTAATGAAAAGTATCGAGGTATACGCCCTGCCCCAGGCTATCCAGCATGCCCTGACCATTCAGAAAAAGAAACATTGTTTAAATTACTCGACACTGAGAATACTATAGGAGTCTCACTAACGGAAAGTTATGCGATGTTTCCAGCTGCAAGTATCAGCGGCTTATATTTTTCTCATCCTGAATCGCGTTATTTCTCTGTAGGCAAAATTTCTTCCGAACAAGTAAAAGACTTAGCAAAAAGGAAAGGTGTCAAACTAGAGCTTTTAACCAGACTTCTCTCTCCTAATCTGTAATTTAATGTAACGAGACGACTGCCAAAAGCAAACTCATTGTTTACAATGACTGCCCAAAGCGCGAGGACACTATTCAGGTTATGTATCAGTACGACAAATATGATCATCAAATGCTGGCGGAACGCGTTATCCAATTCCGTGACCAGACAGAAAGGTATTTGGCTGGAAATCTCAGTGATCCTGAGTTTTTGCCACTACGTTTACAAAATGGCCTATATATCCAGCGCCTAGCACCTATGCTAAGAATAGCGATACCTTATGGCTTACTGTCTTCTAAACAACTTCGAAAACTAGCATTCATTAGCAAGCATTTCGATAAAGGCTATGGCCACTTCACAACCCGTCAAAATATTCAATTCAACTGGCCAGAACTTGAAGATGTGCCTGATATCTTAGCTCATTTAGCGGAAGTAGAAATGCATGCAATTCAAACTAGTGGTAATTGCATTCGCAACACAACAACAGACCAATATGCCGGAGTATCGGCAGATGAACTGGAAGATAGCAGACCCTTTTGTGAAGCGATTCGACAGTGGTCGACTTTCCACCCTGAATTTGCCTTTCTACCTAGGAAATTTAAGATCGCTGTTTGCGGCACTAAGATTGATCAAGCAGCAACTCAAGTACATGACATCGGCGTTTATCTAATCAAAAATTCCAATGGGGAAGTAGGTTTTCGCATACTTGCAGGTGGCGGTTTGGGTCGGACGCCAGTGATTGGGCAGGAAATATTCGAGTTCGTAGAAAAACGTCACTTATTAACCGCACTGGAGTCCATTCTTCGAGTTTATAACCGACTTGGTCGACGAGACAATAAATATAAGGCTCGCATCAAGATTCTTGTGCGCGAAACTGGAGTAGAAAAGTTTCGCTCACTAGTTATGCAAGAATGGTCTCAAATAAGAGATGGCCCTCAAACTCTTACAGAGGAAGAAATAGCTCACTGTAAATCTTTTTTTGTTGACCCATTTTATACGGAAAAGGACGATGCCCCCGAAGAGCTGACCGCCGCACTTAAGAACGATGTACTATTTAATAGCTGGTATCAACGTAACGTCAGTGAACATAAAAAGTCTGGCTACGCAATTGTGACTGCCTGCCTCAAAGAAACAGGTGTCGCACCAGGAGATGTCACCGACATTCAGTTAAATTATCTCGCAGAGCTCGCAGATGAATATAGCTTTGGCGAAGTCCGAATAAGCCATCATCAGAATGTAGTTTTCGCCGATGTCGAACAATCAGAATTGTATGCATTCTGGAAAAAACTTAAAACCAAATCTTTGGCAAGTATGAATCTCGGCTTATTAACAGATATGATCTGCTGTCCGGGAGGCGATTTTTGTGCTCTTGCCAATGCGAAATCAATACCTATTGCTGAATCATTGCAACGCAAATTTGATGACATTGATGAACTAAAAGATATTGGCAATTTACGCATTAATATTTCGGGATGCATGAACGCTTGCGGTCACCATCATGTAGGGAATATTGGCATACTTGGGGTCGACAAAAAAGGTGAAGAGTTCTATCAAGTTTCCTTAGGTGGATCTTCACAGAATGAGGCAAGTATAGGAAAGATTATAGGCCCCTCTTTTGCTCAGGATGAGATCCCAGCCGTAGTAGAGAAGATCATAGAAGTCTACAAAAACTCTAGGCAGAACAAAGAGCCATTTCTCGACACCTATCGCCGCATCGGAATAGAGCCATTCAAGGAAAAGGTCTATGCAAAAGCTGATTAAGAATGGCCAATTAACTCAAGACTATTGGACAATCCTCCGCGAAGCAACCGGCCCAGAAGTATTGAAGGCAGTGCCGGGTAAAAACTTCATAGTTCCGCTTAAATTTTGGAAACTATATCAGGAGGACCTAGCTGACTACGCCGGCGAGGTAGCTATCTGGTTAGATAGTAATGAAAATGCAAATGATATCGGTTCTGAACTAGCGAGTTTCTCTTTAGTCGCCTTGAATTTTCCAATATTTTCTGACGGTAGATCTTATACTAATGCGAGAGAACTCCGTGAGTACCACAAATATGAAGGCGAGGTTCGAGCCATTGGTGATGTTTTAAGAGACCAGCTTTACTATATGTCACGATGTGGTTTCGATGCCTTCGATTTACGCAGTGATCAAAATCCTGAAAATTGTCTTACGGCCTTTGCAGATTTTAGTACCAGCTATCAAGCAACAATCTCCGAAATTAACCCTTTGTTCCGTCGACGCTAGTTGACTATGGTTAAAATAGAATCTGACTCCAAACTCTTCTGCTTTTTACTAACTTTCAGTTACTTTTTTAGTGTCACAAGATACCGTTATAATCACTTTCCGGATTCGTCGTATATTTTGATACTTGCGCTCACCCCAATCGTTTTCTCGCGAAAAATTATGATGGGATTAACTCACAGGATTTGATTATTTAAATTCAATAAAAATCTACCCACTGCCTGCCCTTTTTTTACTTGTTGCAAACTGTCGGGCAAGTCTTCTAAGTGAATTTCTTTTGCAATCTTGTCCAAATCAACTATTTTCCAATCAGAGGCGAGTAAACTCCATACCCTTTTTTTAGTTTCTAGAGGTAGAACTACAGAATCGACCCCAAGCAAATTAACGCCCCGCAAGATAAAAGGGAGCACTGAAGCTTGGAACATCGGAGATTGGACCAACCCGCAAGCGGCAACGCTTGCCCCATATTTCAATGATTTCACAATGTTAAACAGTGTATCCCCTCCTACAACATCTACAGCGCCCGACCATCTTTCTTTGAGCATGGGCTGAGAGGTCCCTTTAGAATATTCACTCCGATCAATAACTCCTTTGGCTCCTAGCTTCTGTAGAAAGGCTTTTTCCTTCTCTTTACCAGTACTAGCTATTACTTCGAAACCCATTTTTGCAAGAAGGGCAACTGCAACAATACCTACCCCGCCAGTCGCCCCAGTGACTAACACTTCACCATCTTTTGGAGTCAAGCCGTTTGCTAATAATTTCTCTATGCAGAGTGCTGCGGTAAACCCTGCAGTTCCCAACACCATAGTTTGCCTAAGGGTTAGGCCTTCAGGACAGGGAACTACCCAGCTACTAGGTACCCGAATATATTGACCAAATCCGCCAGCTGTATTCATGCCTAGGTCATAGCCGATAACTATAACCTCCTCTCCTTCACTAAAATTCGCGTTAGTACATGAGACCACTATGCCAGCAGCATCAATTCCTGGAGTGTGTGGGTACTTTCTCGTAACTCCTTTATTGCCGCTTGCTGAAAGCGCGTCCTTATAATTTAAAGATGAGTAACAGACTCTGATTAGCACATCACCTTCGGGAAGATCTGAAATATTTCTCTCTTGTATTACGGAGGCGAATTTTTTTTCAGCTACCTCATTGACTACCAATGCTCTAAATACTGGATCAGACATAAACTTCTCTTAACTAAAACTTAGAATTTGAGGATTATTTTAAGATATCTACTTTATTGATAAATATCATTTGTAGAACGATTAAACCAGCGGCCAAAAAGTTTGGCAGTAGACTCTTCGAGAACTGAGCCCAATTTATCCTGCAGAGATTTCCTGAATTCATATTCGACCTCATAAACATCCGCTTCCTTGCAGGCGTCGATGATACATTCGTCGCTTGTCCTAAGATCGTCTACCATACAGCGCTCCATAGCCTGTGTTCCAACCCAGGTTTCGCCGGTTGCAATTTTGTCGATATCAATGGCGGGTCTATGGTCTTTAACCCAGGTCTTAAAAATATTATGAATGGTTTCCACATCTTCCTGGACTTTCTCCCTTCCTTTTTCAGTAATTTCCCCAAAGTGAGAAAGCGTCCGTTTATATTCCCCAGCACTTACCATTTCGTAGTCAACATCAAATTTTTTCAAGACTCGGTGAAAATTCGGAAGTTGCACTATCACCCCGATGGATCCAATGATGGCGAAGGGCGCAGCAACTAATTTGTCAGCCAGGCAGGCCATCATGTAACCACCACTGGCGGCCACTTTATCAACACAAATCGTTAACGGGATATTTTCATTCTTTATTCTCACTAATTGAGAAGAAGCAAGACCATAGGAATGCACCATACCGCCCGGGCTCTCAAGTCTGACGAGCACCTCGTCATTGGACTCAGCCATTGAAAGTACAGCTGTAATTTCTTCTCTCAAAGAGTCGACGGCATCGGCAGCAATATTACCTTGAAAACTTAAGACATATACACGCTTGGAACGTGAAACCTCAGCATCATCTTTTTCAGACTGCTCTTGTTTGAGTAAACTTTTCTTCTCTTTCTGATCAGCTTTGGCCTGTTTTTTTTCTTTTTTATTAATAAGCTTTAAATCGTCTTTATCTAAGACGGAAAATCTAAGAGTATCGCGCATTTCCTCTAAGTGATCGTTAAGGCGAGATACCTTTAAAGAACCTTTTTTACCCGGCTTCTTCTGCCTACCACCAGAAGAAGAAATTGCGCTAATTATGATGACAATGGCAATTACAATAGTAACTGCCTTCGCTAAGAACATGCCGTATTCGATCAAATATCCCAAAATCAACTCCCAAAAATACTATTATATATCCAGGGGGCATATTCCCCCCTATTCTGGTTGAATTTAAATCAACCCATTCCTAACTTGATCAGCATAAATTTCAATCAGTTCACCAGCAACGCTTATCTTCGGCGACGGCACCACGGGCATATCATCGATATCATAAAATGCCGCTTCATCAATTTCTCCAGGCTCGGGTACTATTTCACCGGCTTTGTAATCAGCATGAAACCCAAGCATGAGCTGAGAAGGAAAAGGCCAAGACTGACTCTTTATATAACGTATATTGTGCACGATTAGACCAGACTCTTCCTTGACCTCTCGGAGCACAGTCTCTTCAGCCGACTCTCCAACTTCAATGAAACCTGCTAGACAACTGAAAAAACCACTACGAAAACGCGCACTTCGCGCCAATAATACTTCACGCCCTTTAGTCACCAAAACTATTGCGCAGGGATTAATTCGCGGAAAATATTGATCATTACAACTAGGGCAGCAAAGCGCCCGTTGAGATATATGTTGAACTGTAGCCGCTCCACAGGCACCACAGAATCTATGCGCCCTATACCAGTCTAAAATCTGACTCGCTTTACCTGCTATAGCAAAGTCCTTATCACTTTCTTTGAACAAGAGGCTGCGCAAGCTTTTAAGTTCTGCCGCCAGCTTAACTGAGATGTCTTGATCAGTTGAAGCTGCTACAAATTGTTTATCCTTATGATCTACGATAAAAAATTCAGTATTAGCAGGCAGGTTCTCTATCAACTGCTCATAGCGCCAAAGAAAATTTTCACCTTGTACGACGATTTTATTATTACAGAAGAGAATCAGGCGATCGGTCTCAACAAGATGCTCCCGTAATAGAAAATAATTTCGATCACTCATTAATGGGCCAGAATAGAAAACATTAATTTTCTCCTTCCAGTTGCAGCCAGAGACAACCATCACCGCTTCTCTTGTTTATATCGTCAAGTCGCTCTCGATGTTCCCGTAATTCATCTTTAGTCGCATTTTGCACAAATATTGACGCTCTATTCGGGTCAAGTGTGCGTTGCTTATCTGTAAAATTCGATGCCTCATTTGTCCCTTCCTTTCGAAATAGGCCTGATTGGCCGCTAGTCATAGTTAGATAGACATCGGCAAGAATCTCAGCATCTAGCAGTGCCCCGTGCAAGGTCCGCTGAGTATTATCCACCTCATACCGCTTACATAGAGCATCCAAGCTATTTCTTTGTCCAGGATGTTTTTCCCTTGCTAAAACTAACGAATCCAAAACTGTACAAAATCCATTTAGGTTTACGTAATCAGATTGTGTTTGTTTTAATTCATTATCGATAAAACCAACATCGAATGGCGCGTTATGAATAATAAGTTCTGCCCCCTTTATAAAGTCGATAAACTCCTGTTCGATTTGATGGAATCGCCTTTTATCGGATAAAAATTCCGTACTCAACCCATGAACTTCGAAAGCAGCTTCGTCTACTTCTCTTTCTGGGTTGAGATATACCTGATAATGGCTTCCTGTTAACTTGCGATTTTGAATTTCCACACAACCGATCTCAACTATCCGATGGCCATTTTGAGGATCGAGTCCTGTTGTTTCTGTATCGAGTACTATCTGTCGCATCGTTTTCTTAGCTTTTAATTAACTTGAAATTTAGAGCTCATCTATTCCTAGATTAGCTAATTCATCAGCAACATCATTTTCAGCGTGTCCACTGTGACCTTTCACCCAATCCCAGTCCACTTTATGCGATGCTACCAACTCATCTAACTTCTTCCATAAATCTACATTTAAAACTGGTTTCTTGCTTGCGGTATGCCAATTTCTTTTTTTCCAATTCGGCATCCATTCAGTAATACCAGTTAAGACATACTTTGAATCAGTAGTAACTTTTACTTGGCAAGGTTTATTTAAAGCCTCTAAGCCCTTTATGACTGCAGTAAGCTCCATTCGATTATTGGTTGTCATTGATTCGCCGCCATACAACGTTTTTTCAACGTCTCCATAGCGCAAGAGAGCGCCCCAACCTCCTTTACCAGGGTTGCCTCGGCAAGCACCATCAGTATACATTTCAACGATTTGTACCAATTGCTGATCCTTATAATTAATGAATTTTTAAGCGAACATTCTCTACAGCGCGAATTGCCGTCCTGGTCGCGGGTGACCGAAGTGCTCTCCATCTTGGCATTTCCGGAGTAATAGTCGCTACTTGCTTAACACAAAGTACAAAATAAGCACCTCCTAATGGGCTATGTAATTTTCTGCATAGCCTTTCAACCTTTTCCGCCCTTCTTAATAAGCTCGCAAACTTTAAAGGTAAAAAGTGAAGCCCGTAATCTACAGAATTTATTTGCAAATTCAGTAACTGCAACCAATCGCCTAAGCGTCTTTTAGATAAAAATCTTCCGCACCAAGGCAAATAAGTTCTGCGCTTAAACATCCGCCAGAAACCCCAGAGGCTGACCGGATTAAATCCTACTATCAGCATATGCCCACCAGGTCGAAGTACGCGAGTCACTTCTCTCAATAGTTTCCGGCTGTCATCAGTAAAATCCAAAGCATGATGAACCACTACAACATCAATACTATCCGTTTCAAGCGGGAGTTCCTCGATGTCACTAACTGCATTTTGTATCCCTGGTCTCCAGCTTGGGGCAAAAATTATCTTGTGCCCGACCGGGCTCTCGTCGATTAATGAAACTTCATCATTAGGGCCCACCTGCAAGATATGATAACCAAATAATCGGGAGATAATAGGTTTAACTATGGCACTCTCAGCTTCTAATAGAGCTATCCCTTGAGCAGATCGATACCACTCACTCGCTAGCGCAGAAAGTAATTCAGAATCTGGAAGCCTTTTGAGTAAACGACGCCGGTTTTCATTCTTAAAAGATAGTTTCATAAAGGCTTCTGTATTCGAGCAACAACAAATAATATCGTCGATCACCTTTCGTATCTATATATCTAAATGGCGACGGCGCTTGAAATCAGTGCTGTTCTCTATATTATGTCGGTTCTGAAGAAGATGCGTACCCAAATTTAGAAGAATTTTATCATTTAATATCAGACATATGCATAATATACTTACTTTGTTAGGTAAGTATTAATAGATGTCTATTCATGTCGTCAATATTAAAGATAAAGGAGTATTTACAACAATTCAGATTTTGAAGGATAACTTCTAAGAATTTTTGGTCTAAAAATGCCTATGCCGTATTCAAGCAGTAAATCTCGTAATCGCAACTCCCTGCTAATCACCCTATTTTTAATACTTACCGCCTGCCAGTCTTCTATTGTCCCTGAAGATAGCGTGACGGAAATCATTAGTATTGCTGATCGAACTACAAGTGAAGAGCTTATTATCGAGCAAGCCATCAACTCACCAATACTGAAAATTGAAGAAGACGATGTTATCGAAAGCTTTAATGATCTCTGGGACCGACTACGGACAAAATTCCAGCTTTCCCGGCATTACCAGCACCCAGCTGTAGAAAAACACCTCGCCTCCTATGCAAATAATCAAATGTATTTCGATCGAATATCCGAACGGGCTCAACCTTTTTTGTTTTGGATAGTTGGCGAAATAGAGCGACGCGAATTACCAATGGAATTGGCGTTAATCCCTATTGTTGAAAGTACCTTTAATCCGAATGCTTACTCTCCTAAACACGCAGTAGGCTTATGGCAATTTATCGGACCCACCGCAAAAAGTTTCGGCCTACAGCAAGACTGGTGGTATGACGGCAGAAGAGACCCTCGCGCTTCAACATTAGCGGCATTAGATTATTTACAGACACTCCATCAAGAGTTTAATGAAGACTGGCTCCTAGCCTTGGCCGCCTACAATACTGGCGCGGGCAATGTACGCCGAGCAATCCGCCGCGCCGGGCTTACCAAAGAAACTGCTGATTTCTGGTCTCTACCCTTAGCTAGTGAAACGCGCTCACATGTGCCCAAGATAATTGCACTTGCAAAGCTAATCGCGAACAACACTGAATATGGTGTTGAACTATCACCGATCGCAAATGAAGAACCGCTGGTGCTAGTGGAAATCGACTCACAAATCGACCTTAATCAAGCGGCACGCCTAGCTCAACTGGATTACGAGGAGCTTAGACATCTTAATCCAGGTTACCTTCAATGGGCCACACATCCGGATAACCCGCAAGTAATAGCGGTACCAATTAAAAATGCCGAGTTATTACAAACAGGAATTGCAGATTTAGGTCCAGATCAATTTGTTACCTGGGATCGCTATGAAATCAAACCAGGAGATACGCTCGGTGCAATCGCCCTAAAATTGAATACCAGAGTCGATGTTTTGCAGACTGTAAATCAAATAAGTGGCACACGAATCGTAGCTGGTGATTCCCTCGTAGTGCCGCGGACAACAGACTTGTCATTACTAGCAAACTATAACCGCGCAAATCGCAGTGGGCGTCGCATCCTCCCTACACCCAATGAATACATTGTCCGAAATGGTGATAATTTATGGAATATCGCCAGGAAATTCGATTTGCGGTCCGCAGAGATCGCGAGCTGGAACAATATAGGCATCGAATCAGTCTTACAACCAGGCCAAAAACTGAATCTAGAGTTTTCCCAAACCCCAATCAGTCCAAGTTCAGAAATCTCTATAAATGCTAGCGCCAAAGATTATCGCGTCCAGCGAGGCGACTCAATGCATGAGATCGCTAATAAGTTTTCAATCGCTATCAGCGACTTGTTAAACTGGAATGAAATGAACTCCAGCGATCTAATTTTTCCCGGGCAACTAATTCGAATAACACCGCTAGAAATAAACTTGAATTAAAATGACCCATACTGCGCTAGACGAAGCTAGGAAACACGACTTTTTCGGACATCCAGCTGGGCTTTCCACGTTATTTTTTACTGAGATGTGGGAACGAATGAGTTATTACGGTTTGCGGGCGCTGTTGGTTTTGTTCATGACGCTCAGCATGCAGGAAGGCGGGCTCGGGATCACTGTCGCTTCCGCTACTGCAATTTATGGCCTCTACACTGGCGCAGCTTATTTTATGGGTTTACCTGGAGGCTGGATTGCGGATCGACTAATTGGTAGCCAAATGGCTGTTTGGTATGGCGGCATAATTATTATGTCTGGCCATGTATTACTCGCCATACCTAATGATAATACTTTTTTCATCGGTTTGATCCTGGTCGTATTGGGCACAGGTTTGTTAAAACCAAATATTGGGGCCTTAGTAGGACAACTATACAGCCTCGAAGATGAGCGCAGAGATGCAGGCTATACCCTCTATTACATGGGCATCAACCTAGGCTCAATTATTGGCTCCCTAGTTTGTGGGTGGCTGCAATTAAACGCTGGCTACCACTGGGCATTCGGCGCCGCAGCCGCTGGTATGGGCTTGGGGCTTGTACAATTCCGTTTGACACTTTATAAACTTGATGGCCAAGGTTCGATACCTACACAACCACTTTCAACTGTAGCCCATAGAACGAGCAAGATTGCCATACTTGCTTCAGTCGTCATGCTATGTGTAGCAACGATTCTTATACTGTCTGGAAATATTTCAATTAATCCGGTAACACTAGCTCAGTATGTCGCAATCACGATTACTACAGTTTTTCTTGCATACTATGCTGGTATTTATGTCTTTGCAGACTTAAACAGGAATGAAAAAAGATCATTAGCTGCATTATTTCTCATTTGTGTCGCGTCAACATTCTTTTGGGCTGGATTCGAACAGGCTGGCTCTTCGTTAAACCTTTTTGGTCGCGACTACACAAGTAGAATTATAAGCAATTTTGAAATCCCCCCCGCTTGGTTTCAGTCGGCAAATTCATTCTTTATCATAATACTTGCACCTTTCTTTGCAGCTCTCTGGATAAATCTCGGGAAACGCTGGGTTTATCCATATTATGGTATTAAATGTGCTATTGGATTAATCATAATGGCGACAGGATTTATCGTCATGTTCTTCGCAGCACAAGTTGCAGCATCTGGTCTGCAAGCAGCGCCTTACTGGCTAATCGGAACCTATTTCTTGCATACGGTTGGAGAGCTCTGTCTAAGCCCTGTAGCGCTAAGTGCAGTTAGCAAGTTATCCCCACGAAGATTTGCTGGCCAAATGATGGGGGTTTTTACCCTAACTTATTCTATAGGAAGTGTGGTGGCTGGCTTGATAGCTGGCAATTTTGATCCTAACAATATCCAACAAATGCCTAATCTATATTTACAAATTAGCTTCTTTACCATTGCCGCTGGCATCGTAATTGGGTTATTTTCGTTCAAGACCAAAAATTGGGAATCTCTACTCGAGAAAGAAATTAGATCTTAGCCGTTTATCGATTTAATTGATCAGACTGCACTAGATTTTTTATAATTACAATATATTTAACAAGGAATAAATGTTATGGGCTTTATGGCTGGCAAACGAATCTTGGTGTTGGGTATAGCGAGCAAGCTATCTATTGCATCTGGAATTGCAGCGGCCATGCACAGAGAAGGTGCAGAATTAGCCTTCACTTACCAAAATGAAAAACTTAAAGACCGAGTTTGGGGTTTTGCTGAGGGCTGGGGGTCAAATTTAGTTTATCCTTGTGACGTAACGAATGACACTCAAATTGTTGATCTTTTTTCACAGCTTAGTGAAAGCTGGGACGGGTTAGATGGCATAGTTCACTGCCTTGCCTATGCGCCAGCACATGAACTAGATGGTAATTATGTCGATGTCACTACCCGTGAGGGCTTTCTCACCGCACATGAAATTAGCTCATATAGCTTTGTTGCCTTGGCACAGGCGGGACGTGAACTTATGCGTAACCGCAACGGCTCTCTACTTACTCTTAGTTACTTGGGGGCTATGCGTAGCCTTCCCAACTACAATGTCATGGGCTTAGCTAAAGCAAGCCTAGAAGCCAATGTACGCTATATGGCCTCTAGCTTAGGGCCGGAAGGCACAAGGGTAAATGGCATTTCGGCAGGTCCCATCAGAACCTTGGCCTCGGCTGGCATTAAGAGCTTTCGGAAAATGTTACAACACAATGCTAGCCAAACACCTCTCCGTAGGAATGTTACGACTGAGGAAGTGGGAAATTCTGCCGCTTTTCTCTGCTCAGATCTGGCCTCTGGAATCAGCGGTGAAATTCTATATGTGGATGGCGGGTTCAACACTACAGCTATGGGCTCACTTAACGACTTGGACCCCAAAACTAATCCTTAAAAGATGCCCATTACAAAACGCTAAATTACAAGTTCCACTTATAATTCAAGATTTTCAAGGTTATTCTGAATATCAGAGTCACTCTTCAAAGTACTCATGAAGGCTTGAAATTCACTATTACCCAGATCAGCAATCATTGATTCAACCATAGTATTCCGCTCCTCCTCTGGAATTGAATCTACTGTTCCTTCATTTACCTCGGTCAGCTCAACCAGCACAAATGTGCCGTTATCGAGTGTTAAGCTCGCCCTTTCGACACTACCTGCTGAGGGTTTTGATAAAGCAAACGCTTGATCGAGAATTTGACGATTAACCGTAAATGCATTGCGGTCTAATTGGACTTCTTCTATCCATTCTAATTCATTGTCACCCAAGATTTGATCTAGGCCCACCCCAGAGATTGCCGCAGCATTTATCTCACTACCCAATTCTTGAACTGCATCCTCTTCCATCTCAGTACGAAGGATAACGGCTATTTCAGGTTGAACCTCTTCGAGTGGTAATATAGATGCTTCGTTAAATTCGAACACCCTAAGCACGACAGATTGCGAATCATTTATTTCAACAACATCGCTATTGTTTCCTTCAAGCAAGACATCATCTGAATAAGCAGCACTCGCAACATTTTGGTTGGAGAATATTCCGTTACCGCCAAGACGACCAAAAGCCTCGCTTTGTCGTATATTTAAGTTAAGTTCTTCCGATATAGTCTGTAAATCACCAGTTTCGAAAGCTAGATTGGAAAGATCCTGAAGTCTCTCCGCATAAATAAGTTCAACTTCTGAGCTCTTTAAATCTCTTTCAATACGGTCACGCACTTCCTCAAACGAAGCAAAAACATTCTCCGCATCTTCGGTAAGTTTTACCAAATGCACACCAAATTCTGAAACGACCGGATCCGATATTTCATCGAGGGAAAGAGCTGATAATGCTTCCTCTAATTCGGGTGGGAAGGCACTCCCATCAGTATACCCAATATCACCACCCTCTTCTGCGGAAACGGTATCACTAGATAATTCCATAGCTAAAGAAGCGAACTCTTCCCCATCTGTAATACGCTGCTGCGCCGTCGTAGCCAACTCCAATGCCGCGCTTTCTGTCAAGTCACCACCAACTTCAAATAAAATATGTGAAGCTCGTCTCTCTGAAGATCCTTCATACTGCGATCGCTCCTCTTCGTACTGCGCAATTAAATCGGCCTCATCTACCGCTAGCTCCTGCGAGATTATGTCTTTATCGAGCAAAACGTAGCGGGCGATGATGGTTTCGTCTACCGCAAACTCATCTTGATTATTCTCGTAATAAACGGCTATTTCTCCATCACTTATGGCAGTACCTAATGTTCGAGTGCCCAAAGTTATCGAGATATAGCGAAAATCCCTTGTCTGCGTCGTGAGTCGAGCAATTTTGTCTAATTCAGATTCCGTAATAAAATTTGAGCTGGTATATGCGCTAGCGACCTGAGAAAGCAACATTCTTTGTTCCAGTGACTCCCTATACATCGGAACATTTTGGCCAGTTTGCGACAAAATAGTTCTGACAGCAAAGTCTGGGTCAAAGACCCCGTTGACCTGAAAACTAGGTGTCTCTAGGATATTCCGGTCAATCTGTGAACTGGATATTGCCATGGAAGATTTTAAAACATGTTGCCGTAGGATAACCTCTTCAATCAGCTGATTAAGAGCGATTGATTCAAGAAAGCCCTGATCAATACCTTCCAAACCACCACCTACTGAATTCACCAGAGTCTGAGTACTTTGATCCAATTGTAACTGCGTGATCTCCTCGCCATTGATTTCCGCAACAGGCGATGCCTGGATTAATCCACCAACAGTCTCCCATCCAGTAATAACAAAAATAGACGCAATTGCTCCAATGATGACCTTAGCAATTAAACCCTTAGAGTTGTCTCTCAGATCCTGCAACATATTTATTACCAGTAGTTAGAAGCTCTATAAAATTAATTATCAGAGCCGGTTCGTAGCGTGAATTTGAATTAATTCGATCGATAAAGTCTCTGAATCTTGATGGATATTATAAACGTAAAAAGGCGCATCTAAGATGCGCCCCAAATATTTTCAGTCCACAAACGCTAAAGCTTAATCCATACATTAGTTTTTTTACAAGATGTCTAGACGAACTAAAGAGTCTTTTTTAGTAAGTGGCCATCTAGTCCTCACCAACCAAGCACTTTAACTCACTAGCCTAAGTAGCAAAGTGCCTAACTTGGCGAACTGCAAGCCTCAGACGGAGCTCACACTCAGTTTATGTATTAACTGCGTCCTTAAGCGCTTTACCAGCTTTGAAGCTTGGTACCCGCGCTGCTTTAATTTCGATAGGTGCACCTGTTTGGGGATTACGACCAGTCCGTGCTGCTCTATTTTTAGTAGCAAACGTACCAAAGCCTACAAGTACTACAGGATCACCTTTTTTTAATGAATCCGTAATTGCATCAATTGTTGCATCAATAGCACGCCCGGCAGCAGCTTTTGGAAGGTCCGCACTTGCAGCAACAGCTTCTATTAGTTCAGATTTATTCACGTTATCCCCTTTTTGTTAAATTAGAAGTTATTTTTTAATCTAAGACTGTCAAAAAATTCCTGAAAAATACGCTAAAAAAATTAGTATTACAGAGTTAATAGAATCTAGAAATTTTGAGAAGAATTTTGACCTCTGAGTTGATCTAAGTTGTTTCCCCGAAAGGGTCTCATGCGCCCTGTAAGACCCATTCTTTATACCAAGCGCTAGAAAGCCCTGTCAACTGGAAACGCGCGTAATTAGTGGGTATTTATATGCTCTTCATCACCAGCCGAATCAATATCTTCCTGCTTTGCTTTTTCTTTTACTTTTGTCTTTTTCTCACCTTTCAAAGGACTAGGCTGATATTGTAAAGCATGCTCTAAAACTTCATCGATCCAACGGACAGGAAAAATTTCAAGATCCGCCTTGATATTGTCTGGGATTTCAGCCAAGTCCCTCTCGTTGTCGGCCGGAATGATTACTGTTTTAATGTTTCCGCGATGAGCTGCTAGTAATTTCTCTTTTAAGCCTCCTATTCTCAGGACCTGACCACGCAAGGTGATCTCACCGGTCATTGCCACATTCGCTTTAACAGGTATATTCGTTAAAACAGATACTAGAGCAGTGCACATGCCCACGCCTGCGCTAGGGCCATCTTTTGGTGTAGCCCCTTCGGGCACGTGGATATGCAAATCAAACTTCTCATGAAAGTTCGAGCTCAAGCCAAGTGCCGGTGCCCTGCTTCTGACAACTGTAAATGCAGCTTGAATTGACTCTTGCATTACGTCACCAAGAGAACCAGTTTTTATCGTCTTGCCTTTCCCACCTACAGCAATAGCCTCGATGGTTAATAATTCACCACCAACTTGGGTCCAAGCTAAACCATTAACTTGCCCAATTTGATTTTCTTCTTCAGCCTTTCCATAGTCATATTTTTGAACACCGGAATATTTCTCTAGTATTTTTGTTGTTAGCTCTACAGCCTTTTCATCTTTAACTAGAGAATTTTCTTTTACTACTTTTCGACAAACTTTTGCAATTTCACGCTCCAAACCCCGAACACCGGCCTCGCGCGTGTAATAACGCACCAGATCCCTAATCGGTGCCTCACCTATTTTCAGCTCTTCACCCTTCAACCCATTGTTTTTCTTTTGCTTAGGAACCAAATAGCGTTCAGCAATGTTTACTTTTTCATCTTCTGTATAGCCAGGAATACGTATTACTTCCATTCTATCTAGCAGAGCACCAGGAATATTCATACTGTTAGATGTGCAGATAAACATCACCTCAGATAGATCGTAATCGACCTCAAGATAATGGTCATTAAAACTATGGTTCTGCTCAGGGTCTAAAACTTCCAGCAACGCCGACGCAGGATCTCCACGGTTGTCCATGCCCATTTTGTCGACTTCATCAAGAAGAAACAGCGGGTTCTTAACTCCTACCTTAGAAAGTTTCTGCAGAAGCTTTCCAGGTAATGATCCTATATAGGTACGACGATGCCCTCTGATTTCAGCCTCATCTCGAACGCCGCCTAAGGCCATGCGCACAAATTTTCGATTAGTCGCTCTCGCAATTGACTCACCAAGGGAGGTTTTACCAACACCTGGCGGGCCTACCAAGCAAAGGATAGGACCTTTTAGCTTTTTTACTCGCTTCTGTACGGCCAAGTATTCAAGGATCCGCTCCTTAACTTCTTTCAGGCCGTAGTGGTCATTTTCTAAAATGTCTTCAGCTTTAGTGAGATCCATACGAACTTTCGATCGCTTCCTCCAGGGAATATTAATCATCCAGTCCAGGTAAGTGCGAACAACTGATGCCTCCGAAGACATTGGCGACATTAATTTTAATTTATTTAATTCAGAGAACGCTTTTTCTTTCGCATCTTTTGGCATTCCAGCGTCATCGATTTTTTTCTTTAATTCTTCCGCTTCGTTAGGGACATCTTCCAACTCACCCATTTCTTTCTGAATAGCCTTCATTTGCTCATTCAGATAATACTCCCGTTGGCTTTTCTCCATTTGCTTTTTAACACGACCACGTATTCGTTTTTCAACTTGAAATAAGTCTATTTCAGACTCAATCAATGCCATTAGATGTTCTATACGCGCTTGTAACGCCGCCAACTCCAGTAGGTTTTGCTTTTCCTGCAACTGCAACGACATATGGGAGGCAATAGTGTCTACCAACCTTCCAGGTTCATCGATACTTGAAATAGAGGTCATAACTTCTGGAGGGATCTTTTTACTCATCTGAACATACTGATCAAACTGAGATAGCAAAGAGCGAATTAACAACGCCGCTTCTTTCTCAGGAATGTCTTCTGAAGCCAAGCGAGTGACGTCAGCCTTAAAATGATCTGCCTCAAATACAACGGTTTTTATTTTGGCCCTATCAATACCTTCGACAAGAACTTTAACGGTTCCATCGGGCAATCTAATCAATTGCAAGATTGTAGCTACAGTTCCTATCTCAAATAAGTCAGCTATCGCTGGCTCATCCTCTGAGGGGTTTTTTTGAGCAACGAGTAACACCTGCTTGTCGCTCGCCATGGCAATCTCGAGCGCTTTTATGGACTTCGGACGACCCACGAATAAGGGTTGTACTATTTGGGGGTATACAACTACATCGCGCAATGGAAGAAGGGGAATAGTTGAATTGCTAATTGCGTCCGTAGACATGCATCGCTCTCTTGATTAAAAAAAATTCATGAGTGTAGGATGGAGCCAAACCAGCAAAATTCAAGGCAGATTATGCAATTTCCGACATTATTTACCGGAAACTATTTCAAGATGTTATTCATCTGCAGCTGACTTGCTCGGCTGCTCAATATTCTCATACATAAGCAATGGTTCAGACTCCCCTTCGATGACAGCAGAATCAATTATAACTTTACTCACCGAGTCTAAGGAGGGGATGTTGTACATAGTATCCAGCAAGACAGCTTCCATAATAGACCTCAATCCTCGAGCCCCGGTCTTGCGCTCTCTAGCCTTCCTTGCAATAGCTGCTAAGGCATCGTCCCGAAATTGAATTTCTACGGCTTCCATCTCAAATAATTTAGCATATTGCCTAGTTAATGAATTTTTGGGTTCTCGAATTATACGCACCAGAGCATCGAGATCTAATTCATCTAGTGTGGCAATCATTGGGAGGCGACCGACAAACTCAGGAATCAATCCGTATTTAACCAAATCCTCCGGTTCGACATCTCGAAGGGCTTCGCCTACTTTGTGCCCGTCATCCTGAGATTTCACTTCAGCTGAAAAACCTATGCCGCTTTTATCTGACCGGTCCCTAATAATTTTATCCAGGCCGGCAAAAGCACCGCCACAAATAAAAAGGATATTAGTAGTGTCAACTTGCAGAAATTCTTGTTGCGGATGTTTCCGGCCGCCTTGCGGAGGGACAGACGCAACCGTTCCTTCAATCAGCTTAAGCAAAGCCTGCTGAACACCTTCACCAGAGACATCTCTTGTTATTGAAGGATTGTCAGATTTGCGCGAAATCTTGTCTATTTCATCGATATAGACAATTCCAATCTGAGCTTTCTCAACGTCGTAATCACATTTCTGCAGGAGCTTTTGAATAATATTTTCGACGTCTTCACCGACGTATCCGGCTTCTGTTAGTGTGGTTGCATCAGCAATTGTGAAAGGCACATCAAGCAATCGAGCAAGAGTTTCTGCCAGTAGGGTCTTGCCCGTTCCTGTAGGTCCGACCATTAATATATTGCTTTTACTAAGCTCTACATCGCCACTGACTTTGTCGTAATTTAAACGCTTGTAATGGTTATAAACTGCGACCGATAGAACTTTCTTAGCGCTTTCTTGGCCGATGACATATTCATCAAGGGTGTTTTTAATTTCTTCAGGAATTGGCAGCTTGCGCGTGGCAGTGTCCGTCTCTTTTTCCTGAATTTCTTCACGGATTATGTCGTTACACAGGTCTACACATTCATCACATACAAACACAGAAGGGCCGGCTATTAATTTACGCACCTCATGCTGGCTCTTGCCGCAAAAGGAGCAATAAAGAAGTTTTCCGTTATCGTCTCCCTTGTTGTAGCGTTCGTCTGACATTCTTGTACCTAAAGCCTATTCAACATTCATCAATACGCTAAAAATCGAGAATTCGTTCAATTTGATAAAACAAATTCTTGTCGGCCTAGCGGACCACCAATTCTAAGTTCACTGTCTCTAACCCTTATCAATAATACCGAAGCGCCTCATTAAATATTTACAGACAATTCAAGGCTGACTATTGCCGCCAAATCTAGGGATTTCCAGGAACCTAGTCGGATCCCGAATCCCCAACAACCTTATTATCTACTCTTCTCCCAATTACTTTATCAACGAGGCCATATTCTAGGGCTTCGGCTGCACCCATGAAGTTGTCCCGCTCCGTATCTATGGCTATTGTTTCCTCGCTTTGCTCAGTATGCCCTGCTAGTAAAATATTAAGTTTCTTGCGTAACGTAATGATTTCATTAGCCTGTATTTGAATATCCGAAGCTTGACCTTGCGCGCCTCCACTGGGTTGATGAATCATCATCCGAGAATGCGGCAGTGCTAGACGCTTACCCTTGGCGCCACCAGCCAATAACAATGCCCCCATGCTGGCAGCCTGACCTATGCACATTGTGCTTACATCTGGCTGGATAAATTGCATAGTGTCATAAATAGATAAGCCTGCAGTAACCGAACCCCCTGGTGAATTGATGTACAAATGGATATCTTTATCTGGATTTTCAGATTCAAGGAATAATAGTTGAGCCACCACTAAATTTGCCATGTGGTCTTCAACCACGCCTGTCATAAAAATGACCCGATCTTTTAACAATCGTGAATAGATATCATAAGATCGTTCGCCTCGCGCTGTCTGTTCAACAACAACAGGCACCAAAGCTGCGCTAGGTGGCTCGAAATTTGACATAAATGGGTTTTCCTTTAAAAACATTTCAGCTAAATTGGCCATAGAGTTTAATCCTCATAGTGCCCTCACCATCAGATTGCCAGTTTGTTACGTACAATAATCAGCTTTCAGATTCTGTATTCTCTGATTCGATATCATCAACTTCAGAACTCGGTTCCTCTCGGGATTCAGGTTTAATGATTTCTTGATAACTCACCTCTGTATCTGTCACCACTGACTCTTCAATTATGTAGTCAAATACTTGATCTTCAACGACTGCAGATTCGATTGTGGCTAATTGTTCTTTATTGCCGTAGTACCAGTTAATCACATCGTCCGGAGATTCATAAGTCGCGGCTAGCTCTTCTACGGATTCTCTCACTTTAGCAGGGTCAGCTTGCAAGTTTTGCTGTCCGATAATTTCTCCGAGCACCAAACCTAGTATAACTCTGCGATCTGCTTGTTCTTTAAAGAGCTCATCCGGAAGCATTGATGGATCAGCCCCTTGCGCGCCACCCATTTGCTGCAGTGCCTGGCTTTTTAGTTGTACTATCTCATTGCTCACTAATGACTCAGGCACAGTGACATCAACAGCAGCAATCAAGGCGTCCATCACTTTAGTTTTGAGTTTATTGCGACTGGCAGTCTTCATTTCACGCCGCATGTTGTTCGATACTTCTTCGCGAAACGCCTCTACACCACCCTCTTCAACCCCAAAGCTTTTGTAAAACTCTTCATTGACTTCAGGCAACACCTGCTCGCTAACAGAATTCAACGTAATATCGAATTCAACGGCTGCACCAGCTAGATCATCATTATGATATTCTGTGGGAAACTCAAGTGACAAAGTAAACTTATCGCCAGCTTTCTTCCCAATTATTCCAGCTTCAAAACCGGGAATCATTCGCTCTGAACCTAATACCAAATTAGACCCTTGAGCAGCGCCACCTTCAAATTCTTCGCCACCCTTCTTGCCAAGATAATCAATATTGGTCATATCTTGATCAGCAGCTTCACGCTCAATCACTTCCCAGGTTTGTCTTTGCTGACGGAGAGTTTCGATCATTTCATCTATGTCGGTATCGTTAATATCGGCATTAAGTCGTTCAACTTCTAACTTAGAGAAATCTGGGAGGATAATTTCAGGATAGACTTCAAATGTTGCAACAAATTCTAAGTCTTTACCTTCCTCAATATTAGTTGGCTCAATTTTGGGCTGTCCGGCCGGTTTTAGGCTCTCTTGATTAATTGCGTCATAATAAGTTTGGCTCATAAGCTCGCCTACTACTTCCTGGCGTACACCCTTTCCAAATTTACTTTTAATGACCTTGAAGGGAATTTTACCCTTACGAAAGCCATTCAAGCGAACTGACTTTGCTGCCTCATGGAGACGAGCATTGACTGCAGAGTCCACTTGCACACTTGGAACAGCAATAGTCATTTTTCGTTCAAGACCATCTGTGGTTTCAACAGAAACTTGCATGTATTACCTCTTTGCTCGCGAAATTAATTTCGCGCAATATTCAATTCAACGTTGCTGAGTAATTATTAAAGACAAAATGACTCGACTCAGAGGACCGTTCAGGTGAAGCCCAGATCCTTATTACCGAAAAAACCAATAAGTTAGCTACATTTCACCCAATTCGCGGAGTGCGCGATTTTCCCATATCGAAAATGCAACTGCAATTGTTGTTAAAAGAGCCTAAAGCATTAGTCAGAATGCATAAAGAAACAAGAATATCTGAGGTTCGGCATTAGGTTTATCGCGCTGACTCACCTACACTTTACCCAAGTAGTTTTTCCAGGAAAAATATCATCAATGGTCATCAAAAATCATCCAATAGCCGCGGTAATTTTAGCGGGAGGCAGAGCGACCCGAATGAACAACCTCGACAAGCCATTGGAAAATCTTTCCGATAAGCCGCTAATTGAGTGGACCCTGGAAGCGCTTCAAAAGCACGCAGCTTATGTGATAATCAGTGCAAATCACAATACAAAAAAGTACGAGTATTTGCATTTGCCTATAGTTAACGATATCTCTAATCGTTATTGCGGCCCGCTCATTGGAATCTACAGCGCCATGGTTTGGATCGAAGCGAATCTAATAGACCCACCCCAAAAGCTACTATGCCTTCCTGGCGATGTTCCTATCTTTCCCTCTACATTAATTCATCGATTATTAGATGAATTTAACTATAGCACCGATGAAGTAGCTTGGACTGAATGCGATGGGCAAGTTCAACCATTGTTTTCAATTTGGTCTCTAGCCTGTAAAAATGCCTTGAAAGACGCTATTGCAAAAGGAATCTATGGACCAAAACTTGCGATGCCGATGCTGAAGAACAAGTTACTGAGGATAGAGAGAACTTCGCCACTAGATTTTCAGAATATCAACGACCAAGACTCTCTAAACTATGTACAAAAAACTATTAATCAACTTTAATATCGCAATTATTTTACAAAATTAAATTCGGCAAAATAAAGTGATATTCTTAAGAGTGCTAGCTATCTTATTGTTTCAAAGGCAAAAAACGGCCTTCCTTGAATTTTCAAAATACTTCGTATCTAATTGATAATCAAAAACAATAACCCGCTGTACGAATTTTAATCAGCTTGTCCTTAAAGTTAGAGTGGCATATTTTTTGCCTACTTCAAAATTAACAATACGGCGTTTATGATGTAGTTACTCGCTAGCTTAAGGTTACCTGTCAACGCGAGTTGGCGCTAAGTTAACTTAGCAGTAACCTTAAGCTAGCGGAGACCAACAATCCCAACGTTAGCCCGAGAGTTAAAAATCATGTCAAATTCTCGCCAATATAAGCAGCTAGTTTCTGATAATCCAGATAGCAGTGATCGGATATTTAGCCAACAGAACCTCTGGTATTTTCAAACGCAAGAAGGGGATCAAATAGGCCCTTTTCGCTATCGCTCAGAAGCACAAAGTAATCTCAATCAGTTTATGCGGCAGCTTAAAGAGAAGCTTAGCCAAGCGACGTAATTTCACTGAAAGTACACATCCAGTTTACAGTCCTGGTTCGCTTGCTTAGGGCTAATGGCTTTGCGGTACTTAAATGGACCACAATATGGAGGGGGCAAGCTCTGCGTGAAACAGTGATTACCTATCGCTCATCGGCAATGCTCACTTGCATTAAGCAGAAATGCTATCAGCATCGATCCCAGTGACCGGCGGGTACTCGTCTTATTTGTATTACCAGAATATTAAATCAAATTTCGCTGCTTCTCTTAAAACCCAATGACACTGAATTAATGCAATAGCGCAAACCACTTTCTGGCGGCCCATCAGGAAAAACATGGCCTAAATGAGATTCGCACTTACTGCATACCACTTCAGTCCTGACCATACCATGGGAGTAATCTGGAGTTTCCCTAATCCCTCTTGCTTCTAATGGTTGATAAAAGCTAGGCCAACCCGACCCAGAATCATATTTAGCCTTGGAAGAAAACAAAGGCTCATCGCAGGCCCCGCAGTGATAGGTCCCCTCTTCTTTCAAGTCCCAGTATTCGCCAGTAAATGCCCTTTCAGTGCCTTTTCCCCGTAACACATGAAAACTTTCAGCATCGAGCTTCTGCCGCCATTCTTCTTCTGATTTGCTATTTTTATCAGCTATTTCTGGAGTATCTGCCATTTATAATCCTTGCTCGCTCATTTTCTAATCTAGGTATCATTCGTAACTTCCTGTATAATAGAAAGTTTCTTATGCATAAAACTTATCCAAGCTATTTTACCCAAAATCAGATTTTAGTTATAGCAATGCCGATATGGCCGATTACACTAAGATGAAAAAAATAGAGACAATAGCCGATTCATCTATCGACAGCATTAGACAATCACACAAGCTGAGCAATGTCTGTTATGACATACGCGGCCCCGCCCTGGACGAAGCAAAACGCCTTGAAGAAGAAGGGCACCAAATTCTTAAATTAAATATAGGCAACCCTGCAGCTTTTGGATTCAATGCACCAAATGAGATTCTTTATGATGTCACTCATAATCTTTCTTCTGCCCAGGGTTATAGTGACTCCAAAGGTTTGTACCCTGCGCGGAAAGCTATTATGCAAGAGTGCCAAAGACTCGGCGTTAGAGACGTTGAGATCGATGACATCTATTTAGGAAATGGTGTTAGTGAGCTAATCACGATAGCAATGCAGGCACTAATCAACGATGGAGATGAGATTCTGATTCCAGCTCCAGACTATCCGCTTTGGACAGCATCGGTGAGCTTAAGCGGCGGAAATCCAGTTCATTATTTATGCGATGAAGCAGCAGACTGGTTTCCTTCAATTTCCGATATCGAATCTAAAATTAATCAGCGCACGCGCGCAATAGTCATTATTAATCCAAACAACCCTACAGGCGCGGTTTATAGCCGTGAAATATTACTGGAACTAGTCGCACTTGCTCGCAAGTACAAACTAATTATTTTTGCAGATGAAATCTATAGCAAGATCATTTACGACGAGGCTGTATTTACTCCTTTAGCTTCGTTAAGCGATGACGTATTCACTGTAAGTTTTAACGGTTTATCTAAATCATATCGCCTAGCGGGTTTTAGATCGGGCTGGATGATACTTAGTGGCCCCAAACATTCAGCAGCGAGTTATATTGAAGGCCTCGAAATTCTAACGAACATGCGCCTATGCGCAAATGTACCTGCACAATTTGCAATACAAACTGCACTTGGCGGACACCAAAGTATTAATGAACTTATCTTGCCAGGCGGACGTTTAAAGCAACAGCGCGACGTAACCTGGGAATTAATAAATCAAATACCGGGAATTACTTGTGTAAAGCCAATGGGGGCAATTTATTTGTTTCCAAAGCTAGATCCTACTGTCTACGATATAAAAGATGACGCTTCACTCATTCTGGATATTCTAGATCAAGAGAAAATACTACTAGTCCAAGGAAGTGCATTTAATATAACGGACCAGCAGCATTTTCGTATTGTATTTTTACCACGAGAAGACGAACTCTCTCAGGCTATAAAACAGATTGGCAGTGTTCTGGAACAATACAGGAATTAACTTTTACTCATCGACATCTCTAGTTGAGCTAAAATTTTCTTTTGAAATTCTCCTAAGGCTGAGTCATCCATCAAAGCTCCTCGATACTCCCTTCTGGAGATTAACTGTTTACGCGCTTTATCAAAATAATTGAGATCCTGACAGTCATTTACAGCACTCTTAAAATCATTGCTAATTTGATTCAATGAAAACTCCTGTCCCAGGATTGTTTTCAGGGAATTTCCTTCTTTAAATTCGCAGTGGCTTTCACTTGCATCAATATCAATTAATTCTCGATTAACTATGGGCAAATCAAAGTTGGCCGCAAAAGATTTACGCAACGAATTCACCGCTGCGAATTTTGATTCCATGCTGTAACCCGCGATATGAGGGGTCGCAATTTTTGCAGTTTTGACTATCTCACTCGCAACGTTTGGTTCATTTTCCCAAACATCAAACACAAGGTTCAAATCATTCCTTTCTTGGTAAAACTTCCCGATATCTTTTTCACTTACCACCCCTCCTCGGCAGGTGTTTAATAAGACTGTTCCTTTGGAAAGAGATTTTAGAAATTCGAGCCCTATTAGCCCATAGGTGGTATTAGTGCCTTTCTTTACGAGCGGAGCATGAAGTGAAATAAGATCACACCGAGAGATTTCCTCTAGCGTACAAAAACGAAAAGGGACTTCTTCTGACGCCGCTTCAAGCCTTTCTTGTAATGGTGGGTCATTTACTATTACAGAGAGCCCTAAGGCACTAACCTTTTTTGCGAACAAACTACCAACTGCGCCGCAGCCAACTATACCAATAGTCATCGACTTAAGTTCACAGCTATCTAGCAACCCAAGCTCAGCCATTGCCGTGAAACAATAATCTACAACGGCATTGGCATTACTTCCCTTTGCATCGGCTAGCTTAATATTATGCTCTGCTAAATATTCTCCATCTACATGATCGGTGCCACTAGTCGCAGTTCCTACAAATCGAATTGGCGTATTACTTAATAACTCTCGAGAAACCGAGGTCACAGAACGCACAATGAGTGCATCAGCATTTATCAAGTGATTTTTCGTAATTTGCCGACCAGGAACTAATTCAAGCTCGCCAAATTCTTTGAATAAATCTGTAACCCTGTATAGGTCTGCGTCTGCAACAATTTTCATCGCCTCAATTTATCTCGCACTCAAACTGGCAGCCAAACCCGCTAGTCTAATTTTATCTGGCTCACTAAAGTTGTAAAGATCAAGGAATTCGAGAAATTTTCCCTTATTGGGAGTCACAGGTTTTAATTCATCCAAAACTACGGAACCAAATAGCTCTTCGGGATCAGAAACCTCACATACAATTGTTGCCAATTGCTTACTTAGATACGCCAAATCTTCATATTCTTGAAGTTTGTTAGCAAGCCCACTTGCTCCCCGAAGCTCCAGTGATGAAACCTGACCTATATTCTGATAAATCTCTTCAATACTCTTAAATTGCTGCAACAAAGCTTTTGCTTTTACCGGACCAACTCCTGGCACCCCAGAAATACAGTCAACCGAATCACCAATGAGACCTAAGTAGTCTGGAAATTGTTCGGGATGGACACCAAACTCCTCAAAGATATCTGTACGGTAACGCCGACTATTTTGATTATAGTCCCATAAACAGTCATTTGCCGATTTAAGCAATTGGGCCAAATCTTTATCTTTCGATAAGATCTGCACTTGTACATTTGAATTATTATGTCTCACCGAATTCGCTAAGGTTCCAATTATGTCATCTGCTTCATACACTTTACTTGAAAAAGTAGGAAGGCCCATGATTGAACATAATTCACTACAACCTTTCAATTGCATTTCTAAGTTTTCATCTGGCAATTCCCGATTAGATTTATAATCTGGACTCAATTGATGGCGAAAACCACAAAATAAACTCTCATCATGAGCTGTCGCAACATAATCTGGTTTTACCCGTCTTAAAAACTGTAATAAGAATTGCGCGAATCCAAATAGCGCGCTTAACTCACCGCCACTCTGGTCAAAGCATTCTACGAAAGGAGAAAAATGTGCCTGGAATATGTAAATAGACGAATCGATCAAATAGACATCCGAGCTCTCCACTTCTTCAGACAAAGGCTCTAATCCTTTTTCTTTCTTATAAGATACACATACAGTCCCTCTTGCTGGGTTTGGGAGAGTAACTCGTGGCCAAGGTATAAACAAAATTTTGGCACATCACGTGCAGTAGATGGATCTGTCGCAATTAATTTCAAAGATTGCCCGGCATTCATGTCACGGATCTGATTATGCAGGAGCATTACTGGCTCTGGGCAATATAGTCCCTTTGCGTCCAGCTCAATCTCAGTTGAGTCTGCACCGCTCTCACCGATTTTTTTGCTACCTATATGTAGTTCGTTTAGATCGTCCGACATAGAGCCATTTAATTTTTCAAAATTGTACCGATAACACCGCCGGAGGATACTATCTATCTTCAACTATATCGAATTTAGCCGATGCTTATGTATTCCAGATAGAGTTCAATTAAAACCGGAAAACATAATTAAAAGATTGAATTCCGCACACGCTGAGCCAGCAAAGGCCGAACTCAAACTCAAGTAGGCGGAAAAGAATCCTGCTGTAAATCAAGGGCATCAAAGACAAAAAGGCATTCTAAATGTCAGCGCAGAAATTCACAGAAATTTTCGATTCGACATATTTTAGTTTACCCTCCTCCAGGCCTTTTCTAGGCAACCTTGACCAGATTGCATGATTGGGTCTCAGCATCAAAAACTAATTTTATATCACCCGTCATGAGCTGTCTTTTTATTTGCTCTATCTTTTCCTCAAAAGAAAAATCAATAGAACCATAATCGGTACCTTCTCGGGAAACAAACTCTTCGATGACGCCCCGAAGTGCTTCATCAGTCAATTCTGTAAAAGGAATTTCCATCTCTCTTTTAACCTTTGAGACATTTAAGGCACATCAAATAACTTCGCCAACCAAAGTAGCCGATAACAAGATCGATTGCTTTACCGATATCTTTGGGGAGGCTTAACAACAAACATTAAATGAGTTCGACTAAATCTAACTGCGTATCGTTAGGAATACTTCTCCTAAGCTCTTGAAATGGAAATAAACTAGTATCCGCTAGTTGTGATAAAGACACGTTAGCGATACTACGAAAAATTGTTTCAATTCTACCAGGAGTTTTCTTTTCCCATTCTTGTAGCATCGACTTAATAGCCTGACGTTGCAAATTGTCCTGACTACCGCATAAATTGCAGGGGATAATAGGGAAGCGCATAAGGTCAGAAAATTTACTAATCTCACTTTCTTTACAATAAGCTAATGGTCGAATAACCACATTACGTTTATCGTCACTTAACAGTTTGGGCGGCATAGCCTTAAGTTTTCCTCCGTAAAACATGTTTAAAAACAAAGTCTCGACGATATCATCACGGTGGTGACCGAGAGCAATCTTATCCGCGCCTATAGATTCGGCATAGTTGTAGAGAATACCGCGCCGAAGCCTCGAACATAGACCACAATAGGTTTTTCCCTCACTGATCTTATCAGTCACAATGGAGTATGTGTCCTGCTCCAAGATTTGGTACTCAACACCAAGACTCGCGAGATAACTGGGTAGCACATGTTCAGGAAAATCTGGTTGTTTTTGATCAAGATTGACTGCGTGAATCTTGAAATCTATTGGCGCATGTTTTTGCAGATTCTGCAGGATCTCCAACAATGTGTAAGAGTCTTTACCCCCAGACAAACACACCATGATCAAGTCGCCGTCTTCGATCATATTAAAATCAGCGATAGCATGACCAACATCTCGTCGCAAATTTTTCCTGCTTCGATTTAGACTCAATTGATCAGCTTGCTTTAACATTGAAGGTTCAACTAAACACGCTCAAGCACTGTTGCAATACCTTGACCCAAGCCAATGCACATCGTCGCTAGTCCAAGTGTTACATCTTTGTCTTCCATATTGTTCAGAAGCGTTGTAGTTATTCGTGTACCAGAGCACCCTAAGGGATGGCCTAGAGCGATTGCACCACCGCGAAGATTAACTTTGTCTTCAACAACATCCAATAAATTTAAATCCTTAAGCACCGGTAATGCCTGAGCAGCAAAAGCCTCATTTAACTCTACGCAATCTATATCACCGACTGTAAGTCCAGCCTTTTTTAGTGCTTTCTGACTGGCAGGCACTGGGCCATACCCCATAATTGAGGGATCTACTCCTGCATAAGCCATTGATTTTATTCTCGCTCTAACCTTCAAGTTTAAAGATTGCGCCTTCTCAGCTGACATCAGCAGCATTGCGGAAGCACCATCCGAGATTTGTGAAGATGTACCTGCTGTAACAGAGCCGTTAACCGGATCAAATACTGGCCGCAATTGGGCTAGGCTTTCCCTGCTAGTGTCAGGACGAATAGTTTCATCTTGCTCGATGAGAGACTTGAAACCGTCACCGTTATGCCCTTCGATAGCGACTATCTCATTATCATAGCCTCCATTGCTTCTCGCCTTTTCAGCCAGCTTATGAGAACGCACTGCAAACTCGTCTTGTTGCTCCCGAGTTATGCCATGCATTTTCGATAACACCTCAGCAGTTACACCCATCATCCAAGACGCTTTAGCAATATGCTTCGAGGCCCGAGGATTTGGATCGATTCCATGAGTCA
This sequence comes from Gammaproteobacteria bacterium, assembly GCA_029244985.1. Classification (GTDB taxonomy): domain Bacteria; phylum Pseudomonadota; class Gammaproteobacteria; order Pseudomonadales; family Pseudohongiellaceae; genus UBA9145. Next base: position 34,895 of record JAQWQD010000004.1, read on the forward strand.
TGCCAACATGCCCCATATGTTCGACCCCGCCGACAATGAATTGATCTCCATTATCACTCAGAATCGCCGTTGCTGCCGTATGCAAAGCGGACATCGATGACCCACACAAACGATTAACGGTTTGAGCGCAAGTTGAATGCGGTAACACTGACATCAGAGCAGCATTCCTAGCGATGTTCCAACCTTGTTCGAGGGTTTGGTTAACACAACCCCAAACTACATCTTCCACTTCTTCTGGCGACGCCTTTGGATTACGATCAAATAAAGCATTGATCAAATGAGATGATAGCTCTTCCGCTCTTACATTTCGAAAAGCACCAGCTTTGGAGCGAGCCATAGGTGTCCTGATTCCATCAACAATTACTGCGTCTCTAGCTTGCAACCTCATAAATAAATCCTCACCCTACGCATAATAAGTTTCGTCAGACGCGCCTTTAGCTCTCATAAGCGCAGTCGGCGTGTACAACTCGCCCAATTCTGCGTATTTATCAGCGACCTGACAGAATTTTGATACTCCCAAGCTATCGAGATAACGTAGTGCTCCACCACGAAATGCCGGAAACCCTAGTCCCAAAATTAATCCCATGTCAGCCTCGATTGCCGTGCTTACGATATTGTCTTCAACACAGCGCGCAGTCTCAATACACATCGCAACCATCATTCGCTCAACGATTTCTTCGTTCGTAAATTCCTTAGAATTCTGTTGTACCGAAGAAATCAATATTTCTATTTCGGGATTCGGTAATTTTTTCGGTTTACCGCGTTTGTCAATCTCGTAAAGATAGAACCCCTTTCCCGTTTTTTGCCCCAAGTCTTTCTGCGCATATAAACGGTCAATCGCACTATCAAAATCAATATTCATTCTTTTAAATCCAGCAGCCATAACATCCTGGCAATGCACTGCAGTATCAACCCCAATGACATCAAGAAGATATGCTGGCCCCATAGGCCAGCCAAATTTTTCCATTGCTTTGTCAATCTGTCGAAAATCCGCCCCGTCATAAATAAGTCGAGAGAATGCGCCGAAATAAGGGAACAAGATCCGGTTAACTAGAAAGCCAGGACAATTATTGACTACGATAGGCGTTTTACCCATCTTCTTAGCATAGGCCACAGTCGTAGCAATCGTGGCATCACTACTGTGCTCTCCTCTAATTACCTCCACCAGAGGCATTACCGGCACGGGGTTAAAAAAGTGCATACCACAAAAATTCTCAGGCCTTTCTAGAGCAGTCGCCAATTCGTCAATTGAAATGGTGGAAGTATTGGAGACAATTATGGCTTTCTCATCAACCAGAGATTCTAATTCCGCAAGAACAGATTGTTTAATACCCGTGTTTTCTACAATTGCTTCGACGATGATATTGGCTTTATCAAAACCGCCATAATCTAAGGAAGGCGTTATGTCACCCAAAATGGAAACCATTTTGTTTGCATCTATTCGGCCGCGCGCCATCTGCTTGCCGAGTAATTTCTTAGCTTCGTTCATACCCAAGTCGATCCCTTCCTGAGCAATGTCCTTCATTATTATTGGTGTACCTTTAAGCGCGGACTGATAGGCAATTCCTCCACCCATTATCCCTGCGCCTAAAACTCCAGCATAACTCACTTCACCAGCTTGCAAGATTTGCTTCTTTGCTGCACCAGAAAGAAATTGATCATTGAGGAACATCTGCACTAAATTAGCAGCAACCTCAGTCTTAGCGAGCTTTAAAAAACCTTTATGCTCAATTTCTAACGCGCCAGCTCTATCAGACAATGCTGCTTCTTGCATTACCTGTACTGCGGTAATGGGTGCCGGATAATGTGCACCTGCTTTAGCTAACACCATCCCTTTAGCTGTCTCGAAAGCTACATTAAGCTCAATTGGCTGCAATGTCAGAGCTGAATTTTTTACCGCTCTTACCGCTCTATAATCCAGTTTGCCGGCATTGCATTGGTTAATCATATCTTCACAAGCTGCAATTAACTTGTCTTTCTCTACGATTGCATCGATAGCACCTTCAGTTTGTGCTTGTGGAGCTTTGATGTGAGACCCACTGCTAATCCATTGGTTAGCATTATCCGCTCCGATTAAACGAGGTAAACGGACCGTTCCACCAAATCCAGGCAAAATTCCAAGCTTCACTTCTGGGAATCCAACGACAGACTTTACAGTACCAACTCGGTAGTCAGTCGTTAGTGCCATTTCAAATCCACCACCCAGCGCAATTCCGTTAATAGCCGTCACTGTTGGGAAAGGTAAATCTTCTAGGTCATTAAAAACTTTATTAGATTCTACAAGCCAACTTAAAATAATGTCTTCTGGCTCAGAAAACATTGCGGTGAACTCCGTAATGTCTGCACCAACTATAAATGCCGGTTTGGCGCTTGAAACAATCAAACCCGAAACATTTGAACCTTGCAGTAGAGCTACCACTTCCCGCAACTCTTTCAGAGTTGCCTGATTAAATTTGTTTACTGATGAGCCGTCTAAATCGAAGACTAAATTGGCTGCGCCAGAAGGCAACATTTCTACTTTGAGCGCCTTGCCCGAATACATCATTTTTCTCTCCATTTTGAACCTTTGACTGATTGCAGCCCACAGCCGATTTTAAGCATCCAGACCCAGAAAACATACGGATCGATGCTTATCTTCAAGCCCCACCTTCAATTGGGGGCAGCATTATACCTTCGCCTACGCCGATTAGAAATGACTCAAGGAGAGCATCAAACGCTAAGATTTGAGATACTATTAAGCCTAATCAGCAAATTCTTGAGCAATCTATGCGAGCGCTTCTAATCTTGGGCTGCATCAGCACCCTTAATTTCATCATTACCCAAATGGCTTTTTCGGCTACCGAAGAGAGCCATGGCGTAATTCTCCTCTACCATCACGTTGCATCAGATACGCCGCCTTCTACGAGTATTTCCCCAGAGAATTTTCGTAAACATTTAGAATACCTCCGGGATAACGAATTTAATGTCATTCCCCTTGACCAGATAGTAGAAAACTTACGCGCAGGCAATCCTATCCCAGACAAAGCAGTAGCGATTACTTTCGACGATGGCTACATCTCAATTTATGAAGAAGCATTTCCTATGCTGCAGTCATTCAATTTCCCTTTCACATTATTTCTCAGTACTGGCCCAATAGACCGAAGCCAGAATAACTACATGACTTGGAATCAAATTCGGGAAATGTCGGATGCCGGTGTGATAATAGCTAATCATATGGTTGAGCACCCTTATATGCTCGAAAAATATGCTAACGAAGACGATGAAGCATGGTTGCAACGGCTAGAGTCAGAACTTATCTCAGCAGAGCAAAGAATATTGGACGAAACTGGACAAACATATCGCTACCTTGCCTACCCTTACGGTGAATTTGACCAAGGTATTAAAAACATATTGGCAAAAAATGGTTTTGTAGGTTTAGCTCAGAATTCTGGTGCCGTGGGGGTTAGTTCCGACTTCTTAGCACTACCTCGGTTCCCACTCGCTTCTATTTATGCCAATTTAGAGACAGCTCGTACAAAATTCGATACAAAAGCATTCAATGTAAAATTGATAGAGCCATTATCACCAGTAACCACTTCCCGAGCCCCCAAAGTCTCGCTTCAATTTGCCGAAGGCGATTACAACATCTCTCAGATCGGATGTTTCGCTAACAGTCAGCCACTCCCAATGGAATGGGTCGATCAAGAAAATGGGATTTTGACAATTACTCCTGATCAGGAGTTTCAAGGAAGAAGATGGCGCTATCTTTGTACTGCGCCGGCGCCTACTGCTGGAAGGTATTTTTGGTACTCGATCCAGTGGATCAATTTAAACTAGAATTCAAACGTCTCTCTTACGTAAACCATTTTGAATGATAATTTTCTGAACTTCGTCGACATAGTCGTCTCCCCGTTCTGAATACCTTCCTAGGCCAATAGCCAATGACATAGAGTCCAGCCTTAACCCCCTGGCTCGCATGCGAGATCTTAAATCTCTCAAATAAGAATACGACGGATGGCTATTAATATTCAGAAAATAAGACTCTATGGCATCCTCAACAGAAACAAATGATCTTACTTCATGGATAGCTCCCGCCTGACGCCGTGCAGGCACGATTCCGCACCCTTGCTCATAGCACCATTGCCCAAAAATATTATTGCCCTCTAAAGCAAACCGAGAAGTGCCCCAAGCTGATTCGTTTGCAGCTTGCGCTAGAGCAAGGGAAACAGGCAATACATCAACTCTCAACAAAAGCTCATCGACAATTTCATTCTCTGAATAATTTTCGACCTCAATTTGATAGCGTCTGGCTAAGCGAAATACCCATGCCCTTTCAAATTCACTAAATCCTGCACCACTATTTGTGATCTTGAGATAATCGTCAAGTTCATCTCTGAACTGCGTGATAGCGATATTTTCAGCAATGACAAAAACTTCTAGATAATCAAAGAACTGTTGTTTCCTTGCAGAGATACTGTTAATCGAGGCGAAGTCAGGGAATACAACAATTGGTTCTTGTATAGTCAGAATCTGTTCTGGGAAGTCTACATCTTGACTAAAATTATTAGTGGCTATCACAAGCACCACTATAGCCGTCGAAATAATGGCGACAACGGACAACTTAATACCGCGAGTGACGTTTTGGGCCCACAATTGGCGCCAAAACCGCGTTAAAATCGATGACGAAATCATAGCCAATCTAATTAAATTCTATCCATGAGTGCCGCGGGAACGAGCACCGCTGGCTCAGTATCAAATAGTTAGTTGAATAAAGATCAATTAAATATATCTGTAGCCAGAGATTATAGGCTACTTCGGTTAAGTTTCTCTAAGTCCCTAAGCAAACTAATAAACTCAACCCTGTATCGGCCAAATCGATAATAACACAATAGGGATACAGGCACTGCCTTATTAACCTATGTAACTCTGATATTTGCAACAGGAGCGGTACAGAATTCTTCGGATTATTACACGGATAATGAGAGCTTGTTAGATCATTGTCTATAGCAGAAATTATTGAATGTCTATTTTCTAATAGCAGTTGTTACTAAGAGTTCTCTGATTTACTGCCTCCTTTGCAATCCGGCGATAATGGCACAGTTTTTTGCCGTATCTCCCATTCCTCAGGTGAGTACAAGTGCAGCGCTAGAGCATGAACACTGCCCGCTAACTCTTCAGACAATAGCTTGTATAGGTTTTGATGTCGCTTAACCAAAGAAACGCCTTCGAAACAAGGCGAAACAATCGTTAAATTGAAGTGTGATTCAGTTGCCGAGCCTCCATGCATATGACTTTCATTTTCTATGACAAGATGCGATGGGTTCAAATGCGAAGTGACCTTTACCGCTATATTTTCTTGTAAGCTCATTTTTATATTGAGATTTCCAATTCTAGATTTTTCAAAAGCAAGTATACTCTAAACTGTGATGGTTTAAGGGGTTATCTGATGACTATTTCCTGGTACCCAGGACATATGTATAAAACGAATAAAGAACTGATTAAATTAGTTAAAACATCGGATCTAATTATTGAACTCCTTGATGCCCGAGTGCCAAAAGCCAGCATGAATCCGTTATTAGGTTTACTCGGCAAACCCCTGCCACGGATAATTATTCTCAACAAATGTGATCTTGCAGATCCTGTTACGACTGCAAAATGGCGCCATTATTTTGATACTCAACATCAAAACCGATCTAACGCTCTAGCCCCGATTGTGTGTATAACAAACACCTTGCATGCTCCGATTGCGGCAGCGACATTAGCCGCCATAGCAAGAAAACTAATCGTAACAAGGTCACGATTTAAGGAGAAAGCACAATTGATTATTACTGGTATCCCGAATGTTGGAAAATCAACATTCATAAATAACTTAATCAAAAGGAAGGTAGCAAAAACTGGAAATGAGCCGGCTATAACCAAAGGCCAGCAACGAATTAAGTTGGATGAAACCTTTTATCTGGTCGATACACCAGGACTTATGTGGCCAAAATTGGAAGATCAACTAGCTGCTTATAAACTAGCAACTCTGGGAACCATTAGAAATACCGCTATTGATATTGAAGACATAGCCTGGTTCGCGGCGGAGTATTTCCTAGAGCATCAATTTTCTGCCCTTAAGAAACGTTATAACTTTGACAACACTCTTCAATCTCCTGAACAACTATTAAGTACTATAGGCGCGTCCACAGGCGCTAGAAGCAAAGGAGGAAAAATCAATTTCCACAAAGCTGCGGAGACATTACTAAATGATTTGCGCTCAGGTAAACTAGGGAACTTCAGTATGGAGACTCCCCCCGAACCAGAACACAGTAAATAGTTTTTAGGATTTCACTCTCTAATTCAACGAAAAGGACTACGCCAACTCATGACAGAAGTGAGCACAGTAAATACGACTCAGAACCCCTCTGTTAATCAACCCAAGCAATTCCATCCTGCATTTGAGTGGAAGCATAGCGAACATATTCCATCGCTCAATATCGTAATGGAGAAATATATTCATCGTGAGACTGGGGCTCTGCACTATCACCTAGCAAGTGAAAATAGTGAGAATGTTTTCCTAGTTGCATTCCGAACTGTACCCATGGATTCGACAGGAGTTGCCCACATCTTGGAACACACCGCTTTATGCGGTAGCGAGCGCTTCCCTGTACGAGATCCTTTTTTCATGATGATCAGGCGCTCTTTAAACACCTTCATGAATGCCTTTACTAGCAGTGATTGGACGGCTTATCCATTTGCGTCAAAAAACAAAAAAGACTTTAACAACTTGTTAAACGTGTATCTAGATGCAACATTCTTTTCACGATTGGATGAATTGGATTTTTTGCAAGAAGGCCATCGCCTTGAATTCGCAGAATTAGATAACGCTGACTCTGAACTCCAATACAAAGGTGTTGTCTTTAATGAGATGAAAGGTGCCATGAGTTCTACTAATAGTGTGCTATGGCAAACAATAAATAAATACTTGTATCCAACGACTACCTATCACTATAACAGTGGCGGCGAACCTGAGAATATTCCTGACCTTAGCTACGCGCAATTAAAAGAATTTTATAAAAGCCACTATCACCCCAGTAATAGTGTATTCATGACTTTTGGCGACATTACTGCACTAGAGCATCAGCAAACATTTGAAGATCTTGCGCTCTCTAGTTTCAAAAAACTAGACATTAAGATAGAGGTCGGGGATGAACAGAGGTACAACTCACCCTTGCGCTTCGAAGAACCCTATGCAGCAGACAATATCGAGCCTGACAAAACGCATGTAATAATCGGCTGGCTATTGGGACAAAGCACTGACTTAACTGAAGTCTTTAAGGCCCAATTGCTTTCAAGCGTATTACTAGATAACAGCGCAAGTCCTTTATTAAAAATACTAGAAACAAGCGATCTAGGCACTTCGCCCTCACCTATGTGTGGTTTGGAAGACTCAAGCCGCGAAATGAGTTTTATGGCTGGACTCGAAGGTTGTGGCTTGGATTCCACAGAGTCTGTTGAAGCACTGATCTTATCAACACTTCGAAAATTGGTGAAAGACGGTATACCTCAGGATCAGATTGAAGCAGCCTTGCACCAATTGGAGCTTAACCAGCGGGAAATATCTGGCGATAGCTACCCTTATGGGTTGCAACTTATTTTAATGGGGCTATCTACAGCATTACATCGGGGAGATCCGATTAGCTTGTTAAATATTGATCCAGTCTTGGACGAACTTCGAAAGTCCATAAACGACCGATCATTTATTCCCGACCTAATCCAAAAGTTGTTAATAGATAATCCCCACCGCGTTACCCTCACAATGCAGCCCGATAGTGAACTTGCGAACCACAAAGCTGAATCAGAAAAGGAAAAACTCGCCACCATCCAACAGTCTCTTACCGAAGATCAAATCACAGAAATAATTAATCGGTCTAAAATTCTGGCAGAGAGACAAATGCAAGATGATGACCCTACTGTGCTCCCAAAAGTTGGCCTGCAAGACGTACCCGCAAACATAGATGAACCTAAGTGCTCAAAAGAAATTCTCAAAAACTCCGCTCTACCCTGCAGCTTTTTTGAACGAGGCACGAATGGGCTTTGTTACCAACAAATTGTTATCGACCTTCCTCAGATCAAACCAGAGCTGCTTGACGCATTATCATTATATACAAGTTGTTTGACTGAATTTGGCATAGGAGAAATTGGTTATGAAGATGCACAAGTTTGGCAATCTCAAATTAGTGGTGGCATTAATTGCTTTAGTAGCATTAGAAGCTCAGTTGACGATGAGCAGGATGTAAGTGGCTACGTAACATTCTCTTCAAAATCTCTAAACGCAAATCACAAAAATCTGTCAGAGCTATTACAGAAAACTTTATTAGAAGTTCGTTTCGATGAGAAGCAACGCCTTGCTGAATTAATAGAACAAATCTGCACGAGGAGAGAAAACAGTATTACCGGCCAGGGTCATAGTCTCGCAATGACCTTGGCGTCCAACAAAATGAACCCAACCGGACAATTAAGCCATAAGTTTGGCGGTCTATCGGGGATCAAGCAGCTGAAAGAATTGCGAAATAAACTAAACGACCCCGAAACTTGTAGCGAGTTGCTCAACAAGTTCCAACTTCTGCATCGAATATTTCTCGCTAGCAATAAGCAGATTTTATCGATAGGAGAGCCTAATCAAAAAGAAAATATGCTAGCCGAGATAGACAGTCTATGGGTTTCGACTGACCATTCCGGCAAACTCGCGAAATTTTCACTACCTCCAGTCCGTGAAACAGTGCGAGAGGCATGGACAACAACAACCCAGGTAAACTTCTGCGCAAAAGCTTACCCAACAGTTGCTTCGAACCATAAAGACAATGCAATTTTGCATGTTCTAGCCGGTTACTTAAGAAATGGATTCCTTCATCGCGCAATCAGGGAACAAGGAGGAGCTTATGGGGGAGGTGCAGGACAAGATGCTAACTCGGCTTCTTTTCGGTTCTACTCTTACCGTGACCCTCGACTTTTAGGTACATTGACTGATTTCGATAAATCAATTCAATGGTTACTCAGCGCTGAGCAGTCCCCTCATCATTTGGAAGAAGCAATATTGGGCGTCATTGCTACTATGGATAAACCTTCATCACCAGCAGGAGAAGCTAAGCAAGCGTTCTACAACGGTTTATTTAATCGAACACCAGAGCACAGGATGATCTTCAGAGAGCGGGTGCTATCAACTACCCTGGCAGACTTACGGAGTGTCGCTCAGACCTATTTCGATCCTTCTTCCGCCAGTGTTGGCGTGATTACTAATCGAGATTCAGAAAATATTCTTCAAGATAGGGGCTTTGACATAAATTATATGCAATAAATACAATGAGTTACGGAAGTTTCGAATAAGATTGAAAAAATTCGAAAACCAACGGCATATTTTTGGAACTTTTATAAAAACATACAGTCTGACTAAGTGTAGGTAAATGTTATGCAAAATTTTGGGTTCTATTTCATTTATCTCTCTCTTGATAGTATTTTAAGCCCAGCACCCTAGGTTGCTGGGTTTTTTTTCCCCAGTTAAAATCAGCTTAAATCAACGATCTCAAATCGGTTTCTCAAATTATTGACACCTTTTTACTATTTAAAGAAGGTACTTCCTTTTATCTCGTCAAATAGGAAAAAATGATAATTAAGGCCAAAATCGTATCGATTAAACTTCACTCCTTTGTGAAAGATGCCGAAATAGAATTAGTAGCAATTAATGTGGCTATTGACAGAGAACTGGGCCAGAGATTGATGGTGGTATTTAAGTAATGCCCTATATTGCGAACCTAGATATTTCCAACTAATTGCTAGTATCTAAGCCGAATCCTACCCTTTCATAAAGTACTTACAATTTTGATTCTTTTACATATACTAGGGCCGCGCCGAAATTGCTCTTGGAGCTGATTTCATTCAATTGAGCGATAAAGAAAAGCACAGAACATGAAGCCAACCGACATTGCCGACCCCAATTACTTTCACAAAGTAGTAGACTGCCAATGGGCCTGTCCCGCCCATACCCCAGTCCCGGAATACATCCGACTGATTGCTGAAAAACGCTACTCTGATGCTTATATGATTAATTGGCATTCTAATGTTTTTCCGGGAATCTTAGGCAGAACTTGCGACCGGCCTTGCGAGCCTGCCTGCCGCCGAGGCAGAGTCGAAGAAGAACCAGTAGCGATTTGTCGACTTAAGCGAGTAGCGGCAGACTATAAATCTGATATTAAAGATCGTATACCAAGCGTTCCGACGAAAAAAAATGGGAAACACATCGCTCTGATTGGGGCAGGGCCAGCGTCGCTAGCTGTAGCTAGAGACCTTTTACCACTAGGCTATGAAATCACTCTGTTTGAAAAGGACGCGCTCAGCGGTGGAGCTATGCGCACTCAAATTCCTCGATTTAGGTTGCCCTCAGAAGTTTTAGAAGAAGAATTGCATTACATACTTGATATGGGTGTCAATTGTCGATTTGGCGAGGAAATCACCAGCATGAAAGCCATATTAAAGGAAGACTATGACGCTATCTTCGTTGGTACAGGCGCTCCGCTAGGAAAACACCTCGACTTACCCGGCTACGATAAGGCCAAAGCGAATATCCATACAGGTATCGAATGGCTAGCAAGTGTTGCTTTTGAGCATATTGATAAAATCGGTAAAAATGTAATTGTCTTGGGCGGTGGAAATACCGCCATGGATTGTTGTCGTACTTCTAAAAGGTTAGGTGGTAAAGATGTAACTGTTGTGGTTAGAAGCGGCTTTGACGAAATGAAAGCATCTCCATGGGAAATTGAAGATGCAATGAATGAAGACATACCAGTTGTAAACTTTCATGTGCCCAAAAGATACGTGATCGAAAATGGCAAACTAGCAGGCATGGAATTCGAAAAAGTTAAAAAAGAATATGATGAGAAAGGAAGACGATTACTAATACCCACAGGA
>JAQWQD010000009.1 GCA_029244985.1 Gammaproteobacteria bacterium
CCAGTCCAGCTGAGGTATACGTGCCATTATCAATGAGAGCTGAGTACTGACTTATATTGTCAGCCGGTGTAGGTGGCCCAATCAGATTTTCCCAAATCATAGTAACCACTGATAATGAGCTTGCGTTGGCGCCCAGAACAACATCAAGTGCAGCCTGCATTAACTGCTCATAGGTCATTCCATCATCTAAAAGCTTTATTCCTGCACCAACGTATGTCTTATTTGTTGCCTGGTCTTTTCCAAGAAGCAGCCCTAACAGTTTAATTGTGTTCCCCGCGTTACCATCAAGATCTAAAGCTATGTGCTTGTCATTAAACTTAAGGCGCTCAATATTACTAAGAGTATCTTTGTCAGATCCTGAAGTAATATTCCAAACAGTTCCCGACTTAACTAGAGAGACATCTGTAGAATTTTCTGTATAAACAGCCTGATCAATACCCGCACCACCATCTATAGTATCTCCGCCTGAACCTCCCGTAATGACATTATTCAGTTCATTTCCATAGAGCTTGTCTGAGAATGCGGAGCCAATAAGATTTTCTATTTTCGTGCTGAAATTGACGGTTACCTGGCCTGCAGCTGTAATTAATGCATTGGCGGAAGTACCAACGAAATCATGATAGCCAGGAGAAAGATGAATAGTAGCTTCTTGACTTATAGAAGAAGCGTCAATGGTGTCGGTACCATGACCATCCCAAATAAAGTTAGTCGCAGCCTCGCTTATGGTATATACATCATCACCTGCACGGGTATTTTTGTTTACCCCATAAAGATATTGCAGTGCGGCAATGTCTAAAATACCGACTTTAACCTCATCAAGAGGCCCAATCATATCCATTAATGTAAAAGTTCCAGTGGTTAATTCTGGCTTCGTCATTAGAGGCAAGCCGCCATAACCTGGATGCTTCAAACCAAAACCGTGCATAATTTCATGCAAGAACAAAGCAAGATCATCATTATCGGCTGCCGGTTTTGGTAACTTTATACCGTCTGTCACGTCGATATAAACATCATTGCCACCACTTATCGTATCAGGCGCATTTGCATATCCGCCTGCACCAAGGGACTGTTTCATGAGATTATTATGAAACGCAAAGGTGTTTAATTTGTCGAACTCAGTTGTTTCCTTGAATTCAACATCAATTAAGGTTGCAAAATATGTCATCATCTCTTTCGTCAGGGCTCTCTGCTCAGATGAAAAAGATTGCCATCCAAGAGCATTCTGACTGTCAGATGCAGCGTAGTCTGGTAATGAATCGGGAAATCCATAATAAAATTTTCTTTCTTGGCCGAGCACCGTCGTGAAGTACGCGGCTTCGTCCATAAGCATTGCATCAATCCAATACGGTAACGGCTTTGCATCATTCAAATAGATGATTGTCTCTATCCCGTCCCGGTGTGCTTTGGTGTAGTCAGTACTAATCTTTAAAATGTCATTCTCGCCAGCATCGGGGCTTTCATTTTCAATCTTGTATTTAGCGCCCACAATATAAGTGTCGTTTCCGTCGCCTCCTTTCAATACATCGCCATCTGCACCACCCACCAAGGTATCGTCGCCATCAGACCCAGACAAAGTATCGGCGCCCGCGCCCCCTTCTAATCTGTCATTACCTGTTCCACCTTCTAAGGTATCATCACCATCGCCTCCATAGAGTTCATTGCTTCCAGTTGAACCAACAACTTTTAAAATGTCATTTCCAGGACCACCATAAAGAATATTGTTTCCCTGATCCCCAAAAAGAAAATCGTTTCCAGCCCCACCAATTAGCGTATCGTCACCAAGACCACCACTGATTTCGTCGTCACCATCACCTCCATCAACAGTGTTGCTCCCTGTCTGCCCATAAAGATTTATGTTGTCATTACCCGCTCCGCCTACAATATTTGCCATACTGTGACTGCCTCCTTACCTGTGCAGAAATGAATTTTGGTTCCGTTACTGTTTAAATACTAGCTCTGAAGTTGTTCTATAATTCTAAGACAAGAATTAAGTATAAAGAAAACTTATTGAATATAAAGACACTAAAATTCTAAGATTATTCGGGAGCCTATTCACACTTCGCACTATAGCGGAGAAAATAATGAGGACATGTCAGTGACTTGTCCGCTAACGGCTAGATTGAATTGAGTTATGATGGTTAGCTCAAGGGGTTTGTGATAGCTCTAAAACACTTTTGTGAACTTATCGTATAATTCTTGCTTCTAATTATTAGTAATATATTCGTGGCCAACTCTCCTGCTGTGGCAGGTACTAAGGAATTAACTGAAAAATGACTATCTACTCTAAAGTAAAACCATCCTCTCTATCCCTTGCCGCCTCACTCCTTAGTGTCGTAGTTACTTTTTCCTCTACTGCACTAATCGCCGCCGAAGAATCTGATCGTCTTAATGTGGTCTTAATTCTTGCAGACGACCTTGGTTTCACTGATATATCGCCTTTCGGTAGCGAGATTAGTACCCCGAATATCGCCAGGCTAGCCTCAGAAGGGCTTTCTTTTACTAATTACCACACAGCTGGCAGTTGTGCGCCAGCCCGGGCCATGTTGCTGACTGGCGTGGACAGTCATAGAAATGGTGTTCCGAACATTCCAGAAGCACTTCCTCCAGAACTATTAGCCTATGACCACTATCAAGGTGTGTTGAATGACAGAGTTGTAACACTAGCCAGTATCTTGAAGAATGATGGCTATCACACCTACATGACAGGCAAATGGCATCTAGGTCATACCCCAGAACTGCTTCCATCTGCTCGCGGATTCGATCGCACCATCGCTATGGCAGATACCGGAGCAGATAACTGGGAACAACGCACTTATCTGCCAATATATGATCAAGCCAACTGGTATGCCGATGGCTCGACTCACACGTTACCAGATGATTTTTATTCCTCAGAATATTTCGTCGACAAGACTATCGAGTTTATCGCCTCCAACGCCGAAGACGACCAACCTTTCTTTGCCTACATTCCTTTTCAAGCGGTTCACATGCCGGTACAGGCCCCACGGGAGTTCTCAGACAAATATGCTGGTGTGTATGACGATGGCTGGACAGTCATGCGTGAGAAACGACGCCTAGCTGCCGAAGAGGCGGGTGTCATTCCAAAAGGAACCGAGGCGGTAGTCACCCCCGGCACGCTGGTCTGGGAGAGCCTGACTGAGGAACAAAGACGCCATCATGCGCGGCGCATGGAAGTGTATGCCGGCATGGTCGATGCGATGGACATGCACATCGGTCGCTTGATGGACTATCTGGAAAGCATTGATGAATATGAGAATACTATTTTTGTTTTCACTTCTGATAATGGTGCTGAAGGTTCGAATATAATTCTTCCTAATGGCGGATCAGCACTTTCTGCCTGGTTCGATATCGTTGGCTATAACTCTGACTATGACACACTGGGTGAACGTCGCTCTTGGAACGCCATTGGCCCAAGCAATGCGACGATTGCTGCTTCACCTCTGGCTTACTATAAATTCCATGCCAGCGAAGGTGGGCTGCGCGTGCCGTTGGTAATGGCAGGACCGGGCATCAAGCGCGAAGGTGAGAAAACAGATGAATTTGTCTTTGTAACTGACCTGACACCTACCATCCTTAACCTAGTTGGGGTTAATGCTTATGATGACAGTTGGCTAGGCCGAGAAGTGGAACCAATAATCGGTACTGATTTTTCTGAATTTCTAGCTGACTCCTCCTCGCAGGTACATGATGATTTCGATGCCATAGGTTATGAGTTAGGGGGTAATAGCGCTTTATTCAAAGGCGATTATAAAATTGTGATAAATCGAATAGGGCAGAGTGAAACAGAGTGGCACCTATTCAATATCAAGACTGATCCAGGTGAGACCGAGGACTTAGCTCAGGCGCAACCAGCCTTACTTGAGGAAATGCTTTCGGACTACGAGAACTATGTACAGGCCAACAATGTTCTGCCCATGCCCGAACGTTATAACCGCACGGGGGCAATACTGGGTGATTCTATTCGGGAACTTCGACAACAGTGAAAGTACCATCGACTAGATAAATTTTAAGTAATAAGGGAAACAGTATAATTTTTGAATTAAATGAGGCAACCTCCCCTTCCAATTTAAATATCAAGCGTTCGGTTAACTCCAAATTGCCGATTATAAAAGTAGGTAGTCGTTATGAAAAATATTTTTAGAACTATATTGTCATTAGTATGCGCATTAAATTTGGCAAATAGTGCTGCTCAAACTGCTTTTGATTACGGCGCTGATGTGAATGAACAGCGGCTGGTTAATGCGTCCGGAGAGCCAGAAGTCTGGCTAAGCTATGGCAGAACTTATGACGAACAACGCTATAGCCCTCTAGAGCAGATTAATAAAGAGACTATAGATAAGGTTGGATTGGCGTGGTTTGCAGATATGACAACCAGTCGTGGACAGGAGGCGACTCCCATCGTGGTCGATGGTGCGTTGTATATTTCGACCTCATGGAGCAATGTTTGGGCATTTGATGTCCGCACTGGTGAGCTGCTATGGGAATTTGATCCTGAAGTTGATCGAGCCATGGGACGCAAGGCCTGTTGCGATGTTGTTAACAGAGGCGTAGCAGTTTGGCAGGGCAAAGTATTTGTTGGCGCGCTTGACGGCCGCCTTATTGCCTTGGATTCACAAACCGGCGAAAAGCTGTGGGAGACTCAAACCTTCGACCCGGAAATGAATTACACCATTACGGGCGCGCCACGAGTAATTAAAGGCAGTGTCATTATTGGTAATGGGGGAGCTGAATACGGGGTGCGTGGGTACGTCACCGCTTACGATGCTGAGACAGGAGAATTAAATTGGCGTTTCTTTACGGTCCCTGGTAATCCGGCAGATGGATACGAACAAAATATTCTATTCGATGCGGCCAGCACCTGGACAGGGCAGTGGTGGAATTTAGGCGGAGGAGGAACTGTCTGGGATGCCATGGCATACGACCCTGAACTTGATCTGCTCTATATCGGGGTGGGGAACGGCTCACCCTGGAACCAATCGCTTCGAAGTCCAGGAGGCGGAGACAATCTATTTCTAACCTCTATTGTTGCACTTGACCCTGACGATGGAACTTATCGTTGGCATTATCAAACCGTGCCCGGGGAAACGTGGGACTATACCGCCACCCAGCACATCATGCTGGCAGACCTTGAAATAGAAGGTGAGGACCGGCGTGTTGTAATGCAGGCCCCCAAAAACGGTTTCTTCTACGTTCTAGATGCAGCGACCGGCCAACTTATCTCAGCAGAGAATTACGTGCCCGTTAACTGGGCTACTCATATTGATCTTGAATCTGGGCGGCCTGTGGAGAATCCCGATGCTCGCTACGACGTCACCGGCACCCCATTCATAGTATCGCCGAGTGCATTAGGCGGGCATAACTGGTATCCGATGTCGTTCAGCCAGAACAGCAATCTGGTCTATATACCCATCACAGAAAACTACATGGGCTATGTCAGAGATTCTGAATTTACGGTGAACGCCACCGGCTGGAACACTGGCATCAACCTCGCTCGCGGATTTGGCATGGTGAGGACTGCCCAGGGCTTACCTGAACAAGGCACTTTTCTTCAAGCTTGGGATCCAGTTGCGCAAGAAGAAGTGTGGCGGGTAAAACATGAAATAGAAAATGGTCCAGCAGGGGTGCTATCAACTGCGGCCGGTCTTGTGTTCCAAGGCAACCGGTCCGGCGAATTTGTTGCGTATGACGATCTTACGGGAGAACGCATCTGGTCTACGCTAACACAAGCCGGCACTATGGCTGCCCCGTCGACATTTGAGGTAGACGGTCAGCAACACGTTGCGCTGCTTGTTGGATCACCTGCGCTGCCAACTGAAGGTCCCGGTGCTGCCGCGGCCACCACTCTTGCTTCGACCAATAACTCACGAATTCTAGTCTATCGAATAGGTGGTGAAGCGCAACTCCCCCGAGTCCCAGTGAACACAGAATCGGATGTTGAGTTCGAGATTCCTCAAATCGATGTGCCCTATGAAGTTATTGCCTCCGGAGAAACTGCTTATAACAACGCCTGTGCTGTTTGCCATGGTAGTAATGGGATCAGCTTGAGGCCGGACACCTACCCTGACTTGCGGAGGAGTTCTCGCATGATAAGTGAAGATGAGTGGAACTCCGTAGTTTTAGAAGGGGAACTTTTAGACAATGGAATGATTTCTTTTGCCAATATTTTAGAAAATGGCGAAGCAGAAGCTATTCGTTCTTATATCATTTCTCTCGCTAACGCTGAGGACTAAGATCGTAAACGACATAGATCGACAACCCTTAGTCTTTGCTTACTCTACCCTGATCGCGTGCTTAGACTAATTCAATTCGTGCTGTAGGATATGAAGATTCCGAAAGGGCTAGGAGAGTCAGGCATGGCGGAAGTACTAGACACATTTGAGTTAAAACATGTCTCGACCACCTATTCAGAAGACGGTGAGGGAAATGTCTTAACCCACTTCAATTGCCGCGGAAATGCCGCAGGATTTGGACTTGTCTATGACACGGCAGTTTTTTATAACCTGACGAGCAATGTAGAAAGCGGAAGACTCAAAAGAATTGGCCATGCTTTTGCGAGAAATGGGTCTTACATTCTCGGGCACGGAGAAGGCACTTGGGAAAGAGTGCCTGGAGAACACGCCTGGAAAACCGAAGTCGTATTTGAACTGGATGGCCCTCGTATAAAAAGTGTGGGAGAGCTCCGCCTAGACTCAGAAACTCACTCAGGAATAAATTACTCTGTTGATGACTAAGCCCACTCCAAAATGCCCAAGAGTCATGTATGCAGTTTGCTAACCGAGTTGTTTCTTTTCTATCAAACAAGAAACGAGCTCTAGTACTGCTTGCGATCTCTCTTTTCGGCTTTTACGTATTTCTTCAGTCGAGTCTAGGGCCCAACAATTTTTTAAGGGCGGACTCTGGAACATATCATGTGGATTTCGGTGGGGTCGCTTTAATGACTGTCTACATCATCAGTTTCTCCGCGTACGCCTCCTACAAAACCCTAATAAATTTTGGTTACCTTCTTTTAATATTCTCGCTACCGATAGCGATTCTAAAAACTTTTACAGAAATGGTCAGTTTGCTCGCAACCATGGACGGTAATGCGTTAGAGATGACCTCAACTATCAGCGAGTTTTATACAATATTTCTTGTAGGTTGTTTCTTAAGTGCCTGTGGTTATTTCATAGATGAGCGACAAAAATTTTATGAAACTAAGACCCTTTCCAATCTTGACGTATTTGTTTTATTCCTTTCATTAATCAGCTTCAATATTATTAATATCTATACGGTCATCCTCCGATCTGGTCTTGAAATTTCTTTTGGGGCTTTTTGGAGTGCTCCAGCTTGGCTTGGAGTATTGTCTAGCCTAAGTATAGCTTTAGCGCTTTACGTAATCTTTGACAGGAAATCAAAAGATTGGAAATTTTCAGAGTATCCACAACAAGTATTTTCCAATTCAAAACTATTATTAGATTCGGTAATGAGTGTCGTTCTAATGTCTGCTATTTTTGGCGCCATAGCTTTTTACTATACATCTCAAAGCCCGATTGAGAGTGGATCTGTTACTACAGAAATTGGATTCTTAAGTATGTTTTACGCAGTAAACATATTTATATTGTCGATGCTTAGCGCTCTGAGAGTTGAACGGAATTTTCTTGAACTAGATTTCACTAAACGGAATTGGCACATCATCGAAGCTTTTGCGTTTTTAACATTTATGAGTTTAGCTCCGCCAACGATGTGGGATAGATTCTCTACTTATTTCAATCAAGCTCCTGACGAAATAATAGAACTTGAGGAAAGAATTAACGCACTTGAAGAGCAACTTCGGTGAGACCACTCATGACTCAGTCTTACTCGCTCGTGCTTTCTTATAGGTCTCTTTAGCCATTTCTTTTGCTTCCTTGGCTTCTTTAGCCTTGCGATCTTGTTCCTCACTTTGCCAAGTTTCGATAAGACCCTCACTAAGAATTTTTTTTCTTCTCTCTTTGCCCACCTCTTCTGGTAGAACTATATCTTTAATGAATTTAGAGAACTTCGACATTAGCGACTCCAAAGCAAGAGAGTTTAGTTAGGCAGATGAACGGGCTTTCCATGAGGAGTTGTCTTATAGGCTTCTTCCCAAGCAATCTTGACGTCTTTTAGTTTTGAAAAATCTGTAATTTGCTTATCAGTAATTAACCGCTCTAACGCCACAACCCAGTTTTGGTAATAGTCACTGCCATCAATCGGCCCTCCGTTAGCTTTTGACTCTGCTATAACTTCAGCAAGGGTGGCAGCCCACTCTTTCCAGGTAAAGTATCCATTTCCAGAAAGTGTAACCGCCATTGCAAAAGCCTGTGCTTCCCAAGGTTCAGAAAAAACCACTTCAGTATCAGCTGATTCAGAAAGTTCGCTTAATATCTTGTGAGGCTCCAAATCATTAGGCAAACTCAAGGTAACTCTCCCATAAATCTAGATAGATAAAATCATTTCCATGACTAGCATTGCCCCAAAGTTCCTCTGATGAAAACCTAACTGTATATACGTGTTGAGGATCGTCATAAGGTTGTTCATCTTTTTCATTAGTGTCTTGCAAAGCATAGATACCATTATCACTTATGATCGTTCCTGTTTTACCCCTCACGTATCGTGGTAAACGATTATGTGCTCGGCCATTTATTTCCTTCGCCCTTACAACCCCGCCATTTTCAAATTTAGCGTTTATTTCGAGATCCAGGCGCCCAGAGCCTAATGACGAATCGGGATGAGGCTCGAGTTGGGGCATCAAATAATTCGGGTCAGCATTTCCATTATTTAATTCCTCTTCTGTCACTAGTCCCAGTTGCATAGCTTTTTGTTCATTAACGAAAAACCAACGCTCATAATAGGACATATTCAAATAGTCCTTTGGAGGTATTTTCTCAAGATTATGCCTAAAGCCTCCCCATTCTTTATATTGACTGGCAGGGAACCATCCAATGGATAAGGCATATGCTCGCCCTTCCCACTCTTCGTGGAACACTGGCTCATCGACCTCAACCACAATTGGTCCAAAGCCATGCATGCCACCCATATCATGGATACTATTCATTAGAGCGTCCTCTTCTACAAAATCGCTACACCAATCATCGAATCTCTGGTTACTACATCTGCCAATTCTGATTCATTCATGTCCTCAGCCCCTTCAGGCCTTCTAGGCAACACCAGATATCTCATTTCCGCAGTACTGTCCCAAACACGAATCTCTGTTTCATCAGAAACCTCTAACCCAAACTCTCGTAATACTGCCCTGGGTTCTATAACCGCCCGGGCTCTGAAAGCCGAAGATTTATACCAAGTCGGAGGTAACCCAAGCGTTGGCCACGGATAGCAAGAGCATAAGGTACAGACGACTAGATTGTGCACTTCGGCTGTATTCTCAACAACAACCATGTGTTCGCCCTCTGTTCCGAGCAGATCTAATTCTCCTATAGCGGCAGTACCATCATCCAACAGCCTGGCTTTATAATCAGAATCGACCCACGCTTTAGCCACTACCTTCGCTCCATTTTGTGGCCCAATCCGATTTTCATACCGGTCCACCACTTCATCTAAAACAGAGGGGTCTACTAGGTTCTTTTCAGTTAAAACCGTTTCAAGGGCTTTCACTCTCAGAGCTATATCCGAGGGTGCATGCTGATGATCAGCGCTTTCCTGATCTTGTGCATTACTGATAGCGGTACTCGAAACCGCTGCTGCGCCAACCGCCGCGCCCTTAAGGAATTTTCTTCGATCAATTTTTTGGCCATCTCTAGACATTGTATGATCCTTAATTAATTACATATTAGTTAAGCATAATGCTATTAAATGATCTATGGGTTATGTGTTTGGTCACTTTAGATGACTGGAGCCGATTAGGAGGTTAAGAGAATTGGTTGCCGAGGGCTGCCATTAATATTTAATGGCCTCTAACTACTATCGCACTCTAGGTAGTGCTTCCAACAACAGCGGTAACATTTCTTGCAGTGCCTCACCTCCCTCTGATGCCCCAGTATATTTTCCGATACGCACTACCACGAGGTCGTGACTCGGAATAATTGTCGTGGACTGGCCACCAGCACCTCGCATAGAAAATGAGGGTGGGATTCCATCATCGCCTACATCATTGTCCACCCAGAAAAAAGCGCCACCGTAAACAGGTCGCCCATCTGTTATCCAGGCAGGTGCAGTCGTGCTGGCGTAATCAACATAGCCCTCGGGTAGCAATCTTTCCCCGTTCCAGACGCCGTCCTGCAAATATAAGTTTCCTAGCTTGGCCCAATCCCTTGAGGACATAAACGCAAGACCCTGTCCAAGAAAATTGCCATAGGTATCTGTCTCGATAAGCGCAGTCCGAATACCCAGTTTGTCGAACAGGTTCCGTTGCGGGAAGCTGTGGTAATCCTCACCCCGACTTTCTACTGCAAGGCGGATCAAGTAACTGGTTAATACTGGATCGCTATTACGGTAACGACCAATCGTGTTGGGGGGATACTCTGCAGGCAGGGTCGCTGCATATTTGTACTGATTAACGCCGCCGGTATAAAGGTAAAAATGGTCAGCATAAGTACTAGTATCATAGTCTGGATCGGAAGGCGCATTGATCATAATGCCACTGGACATGCGCATGATGTCTCCGATACGAATCTCCTGACGTGAGTCATTCGGGTCTTCGTGCCATTCTGGAACAGGCGCATTCTGCCAGAGCTCATATTCACCCTGCTGAATCAAAACTCCCATTAGTGTGCCGGTGAGACTCTTGGTCATGGACCAACTTTCCAATGGTGTGTGTATATCAACTTCGTCACTGTAACGTTCACCGAGAATTCGCCCTTGATACGTAACTACCAGACCCAGAGTACGAGCTTCCGGCGGACCGAATCCGGTATCAAGTGCACGTTGCGCCAACTCTATGTCCACTCCGCCCGGCCAGGCATCTTCGTCTAAGACATCGCCCCTCGGCCAGGGAGTGGAATGTGCCGGAGGCAAGTCTGCCTCGACTATTGATGGAGTAAATTCAATACCGTTCTCTCCTAAGGAATGAGCAACACAACCCTGATTATCATAACGCCTGGCAGTTCTCACCACACCACTGGGTAAAACGAGAGAGACTTCTTGACGTACTCGGTCAATGCGAGTGTTGACCACGTGTTGACGCTGATCGAAGGGAGAAATAAAACCACCTAAATTGGCTGCAGCATCGACCGGGTCCAGACCCGTGACAAAGACAGCGGAACAGAGAATCTTAGCGAATCCCGCCGTGTAATGATGCAGAGATTCACCTGGAGGCGGCACGTATTGGTTGTTTAATCGGAAAGAATCAGCTCGTGCATTAATGCTATCCCGTGATCCGTCGCTGGCTGGCGCTTCTGCAGCATGGCCTAAAACACCAAAAATTAGCAGCTGCAAAGAAACCGAAGTAGAAATTATCAGAGAGGTCTTTCGCTTTCTTAAGTATATACCCATCAAAATATTCATCATAAATAATAGTATTGAGGCTTACGGTATTAAGCAGAGTACTACAACTCTATGGTGTAGGGGCAGAAGATTTACTGAGAATGGCAAGTTGGGAGCGATCAAATTAGGCAGAAAAAATAACTAAAAAAACAGTATTTAATGGGGTCTAACTTTAAGTACCTATTACTATTAAAAGGATAGCGATGGGCAAACCCTTCTTAATTACTAACATTTATTATGTATTTTGACTGGAGGCTTTCTTAATCAAAACAAAAACTAGATAAAAATTGAAAGCTATTCATCGGGAGCACAAAGTGAAGTTGGTGTGGTTTTTAGTTTATGTCTCAGGCAAGATTCTCTATTAACACCTTTTTATGCTGATATCCCCTCTAAAATCTATCTAGAGATGCCGCTTATGTTTGCCGACTTACAATCATTAATATCACCACTTTTGACCGTATTTGGTGACAATCGTTTCATTCAGTCCTCTCTAGCAATAGTCCTATCTTTCGTAGTTGCTTGGATATTTAATCGCATCATCATTACCGGACTGAAGAATTTAGCGCAAAAAACTCGCCTCACTCTAGACGACCAAATAATTGGCTTATTACATGGACCAATCTACAACAGCATTTTGCTCCTTGGGATTGCCAGCGCCTTATTGATTCTCTCGCCAGCAGATCTCTTTCTATCAATTGGTTTCTCACTGATAAAGTCTTTTGCCCTTATTATCTGGGTAACTTTTTTGCTTCGCATAAATCGGATTTTGCTCATGCGCATTGCCGAAAATGAGAAACGGATAAAAGTAGTACATCAACAAACTCTGCCGCTATTCCTAAATCTGATCAACATTATTATTGTTGTATTAGCTGTTTATTTCTTATTTTCAGCGTGGAATATTGATATGACTGCTTGGCTAGCCTCTGCTGGCATCGTAGGCATAGCTGTAGGATTTGCTGCTAAGGACACATTGGCGAATTTGTTTTCCGGTGTCTTCATCATGGCAGATGCACCTTATAAGATCGGCGATTTTATCGTCTTGGACACCGCCGAACGAGGCGAAGTAACACACATAGGAGTCCGCAGCACAAGAATACTAACTAGAGATGATGTTGAAGTTACTATTCCGAATTCAGTGATGGGCAGCACAAAAATAATTAATGAATCTGGCGGGCCATCTGAAAAGTACCGTTGTGTCGCCTCAGTTGGTGTCGCCTATGGCTCTGATATCGATAAAACAAAAAACATCTTGATAGAGATCGCTCAAGCCGAAGAGCTCGTATGTAACGACCCCGCTCCCATAGTTCGTTTTCGCATGTTTGGTGCTTCCAGCCTAGATTTCGACCTACTAGTCTGGATATCTAAACCTGCGTTAAGAGGCTCTGTGCTCGATAAAATTAATTGCGCCATCTATAAGGCGTTTAACGAACGGGGAATCGAAATACCTTACGCCAAACAAGATGTGTATATCAAAGAGCTGCCCAAATCAGTCTAGGTTTTATTTAGAACCTAACTGCCAAATACAGTAGCTAGCAAACTAATCTGGCAAAACATCGAAGGCTAAAGCTATACGTTCCTCTTCCGATTCAAACGGTATGGTGTAATGCATTAAAGAAGCTGGAAAAAGGACTAAGTTTCCAGTAATAACATCGACAATCTCATGAGGGTTCCTCTCTTCCTCCCTAGCGGATTTTTCATCATCTATGCAAACAACTAAATTGCCACTGTTGGTCTTCTGTTTAGGTGGCACGTGGATGTATAAGACCCCACTTAGCCAACCAGATTCATGAATATGAGGTGCTAATTTACCACCATTTTTCATGCTAATAAGCCAGCCGTAAAGGCTATAACCCTTTGGCCAGTTAATTAAAAAGCCCTCTGTACTAGACTGGAAATGATCTTTATATTTTTTTACTTCTGCGTGTAGAATTTTTTCAATTTCATGAAATAAGTTACCATTTTTATCAAATAGGTTCCCTGCCGTTTGATGACCATTAGTTAAATGCGCTTGGCTCTTATATGAAACTGAATTGTCAGCAAAGAAATTATTGGCTGCCTGAACAAAAATATTATCGAAATCATATTGCTCGGTTAAGTCAATCTTTAAAACGTATTTAAATGGATCTCTGGCAAAAGTATTTGGTTTTTTAACTCCGTACTTTATTTCCGCGCGTGCAGTAAGCGAACCAATCGCAGCATTAATCTCACCTCGATCTATTAAGTAGTCCAAGTGGTCATAAAACTGAGACTGATCATCCTGTCGATAAAAACATTTCAATAGGTAAGTTCCGCTATTCTTATGAGTACTAATTCTAAACTGATCGGCAGCTTCTTTATAATTCCCTTTTCCATAGAGGGTCATTCCAAGTTTGTACTCTGCTTCTGTATTAACTGGCTTGAATGCTACCGCTCTCTTTTGACTCTCTATAGTGCCTCCAAGATTGCCAGCTTTTTTGAATGTAAAACCGAGGTCGCTATGAGCGCCTGAAAGATCTGGCGACAAAGAAATTGCTTTTTTATAGCTTTTTTCAGATTCTTGAGATTTCCCAAGTTTTTCCAGTATGAGACTTAAATTACTATATGCTTCGGCAAAATCAGGTGCGAATTTTACAGCTGCTCTGTAACTTATTTCAGCGCGCTCAAGCATACCGAGTTCTTGTAGCGTGTTACCCAAATTGCTATGAGCCTCGGCATAGTCTGGTTTCCACCCTAACGCTATTCTGTAGCTTGATTCAGCCTCTTCTAACCTTCCTAGCCCCTGTAGAACGTTCCCCAAATTATTATGAGCTTTGGCATGATCAGGCGCTAATTTAATCGCCGTTCGGTAACTTGTTTCTGCCGCCTCTAATCTATTGAGTAATTGGAGAACCGCCCCTAGGTTAAAGTATGCAGCAATAAAGTCTGGGTTCAATGCAATAGCTTTTCTATGGCTGACTTCAGCATCTTCTAGCTTACCTAGTTCCTGCAATGCATTGCCTAAGTTGCTATATGCCTCGGCATAGTCTGGTTTGAGTGTTGTGGCTTTCTTGTAGCTTAACTCAGCTTCTTCTAATCTCCCGAGCGCTAAAAACGTGCTGCCCAAATTATTATGAGCACCTGGATCATCAGGTGCGAGCGCTACTGACTTTTGATTAGTGACTAATGCTTGGGATATTCTGCCGGACTGCTTGAGGAGTACTCCAAGAACTTTCCAGCCAAATGGATGGTTTGGAAATCTATCAATGAGATCTTTGGCTAACTTTTCTGCGAGCTCATATCGTCCATTTTGATAATGTTGCAGCAAGTTATGAATTGCTTCTATAGATGGCTCTGGATTCTCTAAATCCGACTTCAGCTCTTGCATTCATTAATCCTAAGCGTCACTACGCTACTACAAGGTTTCAATGAGTATGTATTCACGAGTAGTTAGCACCAATGAGCGGCGCCCTATGAAACACGTAAATAATATTAATTAACTAAAAAAACGCCCCGTAGTTTACGGATATAAATTACCCAAACAACTTTGATTGAGTTAGACCGTTTCCTAGATTCGTTAAAGCGTTCTGTTTTAGCATCTTCGGGATGCTCTTTTAAATAAATGGAAGTCCTGCCCTCAGCGAACCGTATGGTGCAACCAATTCCATAAAGAACAGACAACTCGGAAGTAGATAAAGATAATTTGATTGTTAAAATTGATATAAAGGGCTTGGAAGGGCTTTTGGCGCTTGTAATAATTACTGTTACCGTACCGAGATATTAAAATGAATTTGAAAAGAAACTATTACCATGCGTCTAAGTAAGTTTTTATCACTTTCTGTTGCAATGAGCCGAAACCAGGCCAAATTTTTTATTCGGAAAGGGCGTGTCTCTGTTGACGGTGACGTGATCACTGATCCCAATTTAGAGCTCGCTGACACCAGTCACGTGATTTTCGATGGCAAGCCGACCTCGATCGCGGCGTATCATTATTTTCTGCTTCATAAGCCTGCATCTTACATATGTAAAATAAAAGACACACAATACGCCTCCGTTTTAGAGCTCGTGAAAAATCGATCGAAAGATCGATATTATTATTTTGCGAATGTTCTGGGGGCTGAGCATACCGGCTTGGTGCTCCTAAGCGACGATGCCCGCTGGACAAACAGAATGCAGCGAAAGTTGTCAAAAAAACCTTGTGTTTATCAAGCTAAATCAAAAAAAATAATTAGCGATGATCAACTTAGGCTAATGACGGAGGCGTGCTTAGCAGTTTCAGAAAATCAGATTGGCCCGACAATCAATATCCAAAAACAGGATAAAAA
>JAQWQD010000038.1 GCA_029244985.1 Gammaproteobacteria bacterium
GATTGGAACGATACAGTGTTTAGAGCATCCGGTATGGCCCGAACAAGAGTTTCCCGCCATGTTTTACTTGTTAGCATACTTGCGCTCGATTTATTTTCGGTCAGCGCATTTGCACAATTCACTAATGAAGACGCACCACCGATACTGGCCCAACAACTTGGTGCGGCTCAGACAAATCTCACTAGCTGGGAATACTCCATTGGTGATTTTCGGGTTTCGTGGCAGGGAAATAATAGCAGAGATGCTCAGCTAGTAATCTCATCACTGGCTCAACCTCAAGAGCCATATTGGCAAAGTCTTCCGGGTTCCGGGTTCGTGCTAGCCGCGATTGCATCGAGGGTGACTTATGCCAAGAGTAGCTTCCAGACTGTCTGACATCCACGTCAGGTAACTGAAACACTCAGGCCCCAAGACACACAACCAAGTCAGATCAACCAAAGCGCAGCCAACCCTTGTTGTGTCCTTCTCGCACCCGCTGCGGCCAATAGCCGCCGCTGATTACCGACTGCGCCAGCGATCGATTACTCTTAGAAATTATACTTAAGTAAAACTCTTACACTTCGAGGATTTGAGGGATGAAAGTGAATGTCTTCTGAGGGATTGACTTCGCCCGGTAGTCGTGACTCAAAGAAATAGGCGATGTCATCATCTTCTCGATCCATCAAATTGAGTATATCTATACCTAATTCCCAATTATCAAAACTGTAGGAAGCGCCCACATGGATTAGTGTTGAGCCGTCTTTAGTTATTGATTCATCTCCAGTTAGAGCTGCATCGCTAAAGTGGCGGATTCGCAGGCTGGCTGTGATGCCATTGGGGTTGACATAAGTGAGCCCTGTTCCAATTACCTCTTCATGGGCATCAGTAATCGAATCTTGTCCTGAAGGCAACCCTTTAAAATTGCCTTTAGATTTCGCGCCGCTGAAATCAAAAACCAAATTGTCAGAAATCTCCCAGAATGAATTTAGCTCGATTCCTTTTCTCTCGGTGGGATCGCTTGGCTCAGTAGTGCCAGCGTCTCCGACAAAAACCAGCTCAGAATCAGTATCTAACTGAAACAACGCCATGGAAAAATTGAAGCCTCGCAAGTTATCATAACGAAAGCCGACTTCGCTGCCCTTACCTTCAACTAATACATCCTGAGCCTCAGTAGGGTCACCGCTTATGGGATCAATAGTATTAACTGCGGCTCGCACATCGTTGGAGTGAAAACCATGGCCATAATTTCCATAAAGTTCGAGATTATCATTGTAGCGATAGGCTAAACCGAAGTTGGGTTGCCAGAGAGCGTCGCTATCACTACCAGAATTTTGCGGCCGAAGAGCATCAACATCGAAGTCATAGTAATCAGCCCGGACGCCAACAGTTGTGCGTACTTTGTCGGATAGAGAAATTTCCCATTCACTGAAGAGACCGATACTTAGCTCCTCGGCTTCATCTTCACGAATGCTGCTAGTGCGACGTCTGCTAATGGTATTGAACAGATTCAATTCATTCACATCGTCATAGCGAATATCGGTTCCTATCCGGCGTGTGGCCGATAAGCCAAATAGTTTCATCTCTGCTTCATTGCGCAAGGCGCCACCGAACAGGCGACGCTCGTCTTCCTGCTCAAATTCGTCCCCATCAGTTTGGTTGTTCAATACATAAGTAGGATTGTTAATCAGACTCATATAGTAGGAGCTGGCATAGAGATTTAGATCCCAATTATCTAACTCAAATGACCCTGCTAAAGAATAGCGATGAGAATCGCCACCTAGATCGGGATCAATAAAGCCAAAGCGAGAAATTAAGCCGCTAGTCACCGCTCTTTCTGGAATTTGGTTAGTGGAAGCCCAAATTGAGTCATAGGCAGATAACGTTATTCGACTGGGGACACCTGCTATGTCACCGGTATACTTTAGAAGCCCATTATACTTTCGGACATCTTGGTCTAGGTCGAAATGGCCATTGGTTTGTTGATGCTCAAAGGCATAGAGTAAATTTCCTTCAGCGAAAGAAACTGAATTTGCGGTAACAACGCGCAATTCTTCTTCGGAACCTAAAGTAATTTCAGAGAAGCCTTCATCCAATACATCATAGGTTTTCATTGAGCTGGAGCCGGCGAGAGAGAAATCACCGGAATCAGCAAAATAGGGCCCTTTCTGAAAATCTACTCGTTCGATGATTTCAGGAATTATGAAATTAAGATCCATATAGCCTTGGGCATGGGCATGGGTGCGCCAGTTGACCGGCATACCATCGAAATATGTCGAAAAATCCGAGCCGTGATCTAGATTAAACCCACGAAGGAAGTACTGATTGGCCTTGCCTGGACCGCTGTGTTGGGTAGCAATCATGCCGGGGATTACTTCAACCAATTCTGCGACACGTGCGAGGGGTCGTGTGGAAAAGTCATCATAGCCAACTACGCCTTGAGAAGCAGAATTTGCAATTCCCAAAAGTTGCTGCGATCGTCCCCATATGACCAATTCTTCGATGTTAGTATCAGCTGAGTCGGCAGAGTTAGAGTCGTTTTGGGCAAGGCTAGGCTGCATGGCAATGCAACTGGCTCCCAGCAGAATGCCTAACGCTAGTTTGTGGGGCTTGTATGGGTTTTGCATAATTTTTGTGATTGATATCAATTGTAGAGGTCCTTCCCTAGAGAGTCGGTGCAAAGGTACGGAGAACGGTGCCTGACGGTAAGTTAAGTTAGGTTACAAAACGTTAAGGGATTTGATGTGAGCAATACGGGTTATTTTCTCTACGTTGATGGTCAGCATAATGGAATTGACGGCATGATAGATAAGAAAGACCCCGAAGTAGGTTGGATGAAATTTAATACAGCTATCATTCCATACTTTGGCGAATCTTCATGGGTTGAAGGTATCTTAATGAGTTGGTTAGTCATCTCACTTAAAGAGCACACGCTCATCTGGAATTTTGCTTTCTACCGCTAAAAGAGGTTCTATTGAACATCAAGAACATTATAAGAAATATCCTGATTTGACGGAGAAATTAGAAGTCCCGCCAACTGATTATTTGGAATAACAATGAGTGAAGTTCTCACCTTTCTGTCGGGTTTATTTTTGTTGCTGCTTGGTCTTGGCGTGATACTTCTGGGCTTTGCAATAATCGCTAGAGTAATTGGTTGGTTTTCACCAGAAGCGAAGGAAGCGAGAGCAGTAAAGGTATTGGACAAGCTTTGCGCGGAAAATCCTCATTTGGAAAGAAGAATAATGGCTGACGAACCCACAACGCTAAGAAATATTGGTGAAGGTATCGGCTGATACTGGTTCTATTACCTAACCTTTTTTCAAATTCGGCTTTAGTAAATCTTTACGGCTACTGAGCCGCTTTCTATAGCATTCTTACCTCATAAAAAAGCATCAGTAATTTTTTTACAGATTTTTTTTGAAATCGGCTTTGATGTATTGGTGCGGTAACTATTACTAATAACTGCGATCAAAAGGTCGCCCCGGTCCTAAATATCAATGCCCCTTGATGCAATCAGAACGCTAGGTAGTGGTTAAGCTATTTACTTGTTTTCGGAATACGATAAGTCTAGGTAATAATCAAAAAGTACCTTACCCCTAATTGATAATCGCCTGCTGTACTGCTTTCTCAAAATCGCTCTGAACTGTTGGAACTGGCTGTTGAATCATAATTACTGCAGTAAGTTCTTCCGCCGGGTCACTCCAAGAGCGCGTACCTAAAGCACCACCCCAACCAAACGCTCCCTTTGAGCGACGCTCATTAGATTCCTCAGTAGTTGCTACGGTATAACCAAAACCTTGGTCACTAACGCCTGGCATAGCATTGAATAGATCCCCCACTTGATTACTTGACATCAACTCTACAGTTTGAGGCTTTAACAACCTGTTGCCAAAAAGTTCTCCGCCGTTTACCAACATCTGCTCGAAGCGCAGATAGTTGCCTGCTGTACTTTTAAGTCCATAGGAGGCCCCGAAATATGTCGAATGACTTGTATCATAGATAGCCGAATTGGGGGGGGTAGCGGTATCGCTGCCGACGATATCGATAAGACGGTCCTGATATTCTTCGGGCACGTTCCACCACGTGTCGTTCATACCGAGAGGCTCAAATATGCGCTGCTGTACGAACTCATCAAAAGATAAACCAGATTCGATTTCAATAATTCGTGCGATTACATCGAGTGCAGTGGCCGCGCTGTACCGCCAACGATCCCCTGGCTGAAAATCTAGCACAATGTCGCCGTACTTCGGTACGTTCGTGGCAAGCGAAGTACGTGTATCTAACCACATAACCGCATCCTCCGAGACAGCGTTACCTAAGCCGCCAGAGGCGATCCCCGATGTATGTGTGAGTATGTCATGCACTGTAATCTCGCGCTCGGCTGGTACCAAACGGTGTTCGGGAACGTTGGTCGGGTTGACGAAGAGGGGGCTGATATCTTCATCTGCGGGATCGCGCAGTACGGCAACCTGCATTTCTGCGAATTCTGGAATCCACTTGCTGACTGGATCACTAGGACGAATCAATCCCTCCTCTATCAACATCATTGCTGCAACACCAAGTATAGGCTTGGTAGAGCTCATCATTATGAACAGAGCATCCTCCTGCATGGGTTTGCCATCGGCAACATTCATGAGCCCATGCGTCTCGAGGTGCACTATTTTGCCGCGACGAGCAACGCCAGTAACAGCGCCCTGAATAGTGCCTGCATCAATATGCTCTTGTATAACATCGTTAATCCGATTTAGTTGTGCTGTAGACATGCCGACTTCTTCGGCGCTGCTCGCCCAGGGTAAATCCTGCGCAAAGCTTAACCCACCGAACAAACAGAAGACTAAATTTAGTAAAGAGAGAAATCGCTTGCTGGTGAAATTATTTTTCATTATCTAAGACCTTAGTTCTTTTGATTTATTTGTTACGTGTTGGCCAACGAACCAATTTGTCTTCAGCCTTACATTTTTTTCTTGCCCGTAAACGTGCCCATGGATTGCCCTTGCACAATGACAGAGCCTTTAACCGTAGCGTCGTCTTCTAATTCTCCTCGGTAAGTTATGTCCACGCCTAGCGCATCGCTAGAGAATGAGAATTCGAAATTGTCACCCTCATAGGTTCCAGCAATTGATCCATTTGCTAGTTGTCCAGAGTAAGTTCCGGACATTTTTCCTTCGGCTTCTTGAGCCATAGTAATTTCTGCATTTCCACTACCGGCATCGCCTAATGAAACGGCAAAGGTCCAATTGCCACTTACGTCTGCTGATGCAAGTTGCACGAAAAGTGAAAAGGTGAGAAGCAATAATACGTTGCGAATAACTAATCCCATTTTAAACCTCCTAAATAATTCAGATGGAACCGAAATTTTGTGATTTTGAAAAAGTTGTACCTGCCGTCTAGGTTCAATGTTGACGGCATCGAAATCCAGTAAAAAAGCTCAGCGTGGACAGCACTTGTTTAAGACTCACATGGGATCTAATCGGTCAGTCACATGCTCCAACCGCTCAATCAATCTGGCCAAGGGTTCTGTTGTTGCTTCTCTTGATTCAATGCCGCCGCGGATCATTTGCCAGATAGAGTCCGTTACTTTATCAATATCAATCGGCTTTCCAGTTCTCAAGTAGGAGTACTCGGTCAACTCGAGTGCACCACCAATCATAT
Source organism: Gammaproteobacteria bacterium (assembly GCA_029244985.1). Taxonomy (GTDB): domain Bacteria; phylum Pseudomonadota; class Gammaproteobacteria; order Pseudomonadales; family Pseudohongiellaceae; genus UBA9145. Next base: position 5,629 of record JAQWQD010000038.1, read on the forward strand.
AACACGCAATTCTTGATGAAGTGTCTGGTCGAAATGAGCCTTCCTCCATGCCCGCCTTAATCTCATTCTCCATCAAACCCGCCATCCGACGGTTTTGATCATGTGAGAGTGATGGACGTTTGTCATCTATTTCGCGAGCGTAGAGAGTGCGAAGTCCACACATATTACGATCTTCAGAAATGATGATGAGAGTGCGACGAATCAAATAGCGTAGTCGATTTCGAGGTCCTTCAATGCTTAGCAATGTTTGTTCGATATCGTCGAAGAATATAGAGTAATGACGACGTAACACCTCATTGAGTAAGCCACGCTTACTGTCGAAATAGCTATAAATCGTACCTTCAGCTATACCCGCATCTTTTGCAATGTCTTCAATGGAGCCTTTCTCGAAACCATGGGAACAAAATATGCTTCGTGCCGATTCCACTATTGTGTCGATGCGCTGCTTTTTCGAAGGGCGTGATATTTTGTTGACGGTAGCAATGTTCAAGAAGTGTCTATTCCAAGTGTCGATGTCTGTAAATAGCTTTTAATATGACAGAATAATGAATTTAACTCAATTATCGATATTCAGGCGTTAGGTTCAAATATCGCCAATTTTACTTTGTAAATTGCAACATAAATAAGTAGGATATTTCTTTATTGAGGTTTTTATATTATTTAAACCTCTTAATAATGAGTTCTGCTCACTTTTAACGAATTACGTTTTTAGCGCTACACGCGTCTCAAACACGCTAAAAGTTCATTCGCTCTAAAAACTGGAATTATTTATGCCTAGTCTTAAGAATCTTCACATAAGCGTTTTTCTCATACTCTTAGGGATAGCACCCTTGGTGCACTCTCAAGCCCCTGGTTACGAGCCCCCGCGAACAGAATACGGCGTGCCTGACTTGCAGGGTATTTGGACTAATCGCTCAATTACTCGGATGGAAAGAAATCCCTTGATTGATGACGGGCTCGTATTAACAGAAGAAAGAGCCTATGAAATGGCTCAGGGTTCTTTTTGGATGAGTCTGGACAGGCTGCAACAGAACAACCCGATAACCGAAGCCAAAGCGGGTGAGGCTGCGTTCGGGTCGCGAGGGCATAACGCATTTTGGGTCGATGCTGGATTTACCATGGGCTTAGTTAAGGGGGAGTATCGCAGCTCCTGGGTCACCGATCCTGCCGATGGTCGGATTCCCTATAAAGAAGGTGGCGCCGCTCTTCGCAGAGCATCCCACCTACCAGAAATTGGTAGTTTCGATGGCCCTGAAACCAGGCCTGTCGGTGAGCGTTGTATTGCCATGGCCTTCGCAATAGGTCCAGTAATGCAAAACGGGATCTACAACAATAATTACCAATTCGTGCAAACTAAAGATCATGTCCTGCTCATGTCTGAAATGGGCCATGAAGTACGCATCATTCCATTTGCTGCCGAACACAGTAACGAAGATCTTCAGCCCTGGTTCGGTGATTCCATAGCTAGCTACGATGGCGATACGCTAGTTATCGAAACCATCAAGCCCTATCCACTACAAGGCTCCTACATCTCACCGACCGGAAAGGTTACCGAGCGATTCACCCGCTGGTCTGACGATGAGATTTTCTATGAATATACAGTTGAAGACCCAAGCATCTATACGCAGCCCTGGAGTGGCGAGATGTCTTTCTATAAAGAAACGGCGTTGTTCGAATATGCTTGCCACGAAGGAAACTATTCTTTACCTGGAATACTAGCAGGTGCCAGAAGAGCAGCAATCGATGCGCTTGCGCAGTAAGCAAATATGCAACTCTTAATAAGTACGTTCGATCACGTTTAGGAAACAACTATGCATTGTTTTTCACAAGGCGCTTCTGATTTTAGAAAGATCTCTATTTCGGCTTTTGCTCTGCTTTCGGTAACTTTAATTCCAACGCTTTACGCCGCCGTAGAGCCTGCCCTGACGTTCGAGGCTCTCTATGAGCAACAGTGTGCAGTCTGCCATGGTAATGAATTACAGGGAGAAGCAATCGGTGTGCCGCTTGTGGGTAGAGATCTTCTTCATGGCCAGTCACTTGAAGAATTGGCTATCAGTATCGCAGATGGCTTTCCTGATTCAGGAATGCCTGCTTGGTCCGAGACTCTCAGCACAAATCAGATAAGAACATTGGCCGTATTCATCGCTGAACAAAGAGATTCAATGCCAAACGGAGTGTTCAATGTCTCTACTCCAGTACAGTTCCCTGAAGGTGTTGTCGCCAGTGACAAACATTTATTTACGGCAGTGCCGGTGGCAGAGGGGCTGGAAGAACTTATTTTCTCAATGGAGATTCTACCCGACAAGCAGTTCCTCGTTACCGAGAGAACCGGAGGGCTCCTCTTAATCTCTGCCGATGGCCAAAAAACAACAATGATTCAGGACACACCAAAAGGCTATTACAATGAGGCTAACCCCCGCGGCGGCATTGGTTCGATGCTTGAAGTAATCCTGCATCCTGAATACGCTGACAACGGTTGGATCTATTTGCATTTCTCAGATCGCTGCGAAGATTGTACTGCCCAAAGCCGGCAATATAATAGGCCAGCAAGTATGAACAAAGTTGTCCGAGGTCGCATAGAGAACGACCAATGGATTGATCAGGAAACCATCATCGAATTCGACAAGGCTAGCTATCAAATTGGCTCTGACATCGGTGCTGGCGGTAGAGCTGCATTTGATAGCGAGGGACATCTATTTTTCTCAATAGGTGCCAGGAGTCCTAATACTATGTCAGGCGTGCAAGACCTGGGGTTACCTTGGGGTAAAATACACCGCGTGAATCTCGACGGCAGCATTCCCGAAGACAACCCCTATGTTGGTGATGACAGTGCGCTAGATAGTATTTGGAGCAGGGGGCACCGCAGTCCACATGGATTGGAGGTCAATCCGATCAGTGATGAATTGTGGAGCACAGAGATGGGGCCTAGAGGCGGAGATGAACTCAACATCATTAAGCCTGGTGGCAATTTCGGTTGGCCATTACACAGTCTTGGTATCAACTACTCTGGCACCGAAGTAAACTACGGTAGGGATGAATTAGAATTCTTCCGTATCGAAGATATTGTAATGCCACTGGTAGATTTTACGCCGTCTCCTGCGGTTTCCAGTTTTATTTTTTATCAAGGTGATGCATTCCCTGAATGGAACAACGACATTCTGATGGGCACTTTAAAAGCTCAGCAGCTGTTCCGCTTCAGCCTTGATGGCAACAGAGTGATTGAACAGGAAATCTTGTTGGATGATTTTGCCAGGATACGTGACATAGAGTCAGGTGTAGATGGCGAGGTTTATCTTCTACTCGAGAATGGCGCAGGCAGTAAAATTGCTCGACTGATGCCAGGATCTATCGGAGTTGCCGAGTAGTGACACCATAAAAACGAAGAGTAGCTGCACGATGTCTAACGACTTAAATTCCAAGTATTTCGATCTGGATGACTCTGACGATGTGCAGGAGTTCTATCACAGCCGAGGCTGGACGGATGGATTTCCTATCGTCCCTCCTACGCCCAAGGCCGTTCGGGCCTGTCTGGATTGGGTGATGATGTCAGCAAATGAGATCATTGGTATAGAACCCGTTCGCGAACGAGCCATCGATGCCGAGAAACTTGCTATTAATGCGGTCATGGCTGGCTGCCTTCCGATGCATTTCCCTGTCGTGGTCTCCGCCTGGATAGCCATGCTAAAAGATGAATTTCTATTACACGGAACAACGGCTAGCACTGGTGGCTGCGCGATTTTAGTAATTTTAAATGGCTCCATCCGGCAAGAGATTGGCGCACGTAGCGATTTCAATGTACTGGGAAGCTCGGACCGCGCAACTTCCGTTATAGGCAGAGCAATCAGACTAGCTCTCATTAATATACTGCAAGTTAGTCCTGGCGCTATTGATCGCTCTACGTTAGGTCATCCCGGCAAGATTAGCTACTGCATAGCCGAAGACGAAGAGAATAGTAACTGG
>JAQWQD010000050.1 GCA_029244985.1 Gammaproteobacteria bacterium
CTTATTTACATTGGTAACTACTTTATTTTGGGGAAGAGTGTTTTGTTCATCGTTATGTCCGTTTGGTGCTCTTCAGGACTTTATTTCCTATTTCACGCCTCGACATTTCCAAAAAGAATTACCTGCCGCCATTCATGAAAAGGCAATCTACATTAAATATGCCATTTTGATATTTCTCATCATAATGGCATTTTCGTTTACGAATTTGAGTCTGTTTCAATATTTTGAACCCTTCGGGACAATTTTTTATTTTAGTCAGTCCTATTTACTCTGGGGAATCCTGGCCGCTTTATTGTTAGCCTCAGTATTTATTTCCCGTTTCTACTGCCGTTACGCATGTCCTCTTGGGGCGGGATTAGGTATTTTAGCGCTGATCTCGCCCTGGCGAATAAAGAGAGTATCGCAGTGTGATGTGTGTAAGGTGTGTGAACAAGCTTGTCCAACAGGAGCTATTAGTGGCCCCGAAATAGATTTCAAAGAATGTGTGCGCTGTGACGTTTGTGAATCAAAACTTATCGCGCGGGCAGGTGTTTGTAAACATGATATGGAAGCGGTAAAAGTTCGTATTAAACATTGGGATACGGTTGGTGCGACCAACTAATTAATTAATACGTATTGGGTGTTTTATCTATGTGCTTAGTTGTAATGCTTGAGTGACTTTAAACAATCCTATTAGCTTTAAGTTTCTGCATTTAAAGTAAGAAGTCCAAACCATTGGATATCGTCTTTATAGCTTACTCAATATACTAGCCATGCTGGGCCAGCATGAACCAATAAAGCATAACATTAGATGCGTGGTTTCGGCTAAGAGCTAACGTTGTGCCTGCTGCTCTTTGGCGCGACCTCCACTCAAAATGTTAGGAATAGCATAATTTCCTTCATGGCAAGCATACTCATACATCACGTATTCATCATCACGTGTTAATGGCATTGAGATCGTGAATGGCTGGGTATAAATTTCAGGGTCGGTTACAGTGGCTGACCACATGATGGTGCCTTCGCTTACTCGAGTAAATCGTTCTACAACGTGCAGATCTTCGGTTACCGGTACACCTTTTAGGCGTCCACCAGCACTGCTGCTTGCTATCATGCCGCGATCATTATAGTTGGTAGTTTCTACCACTAACGTATCGCCTTCCCAATGGGCTACGGAATCACCCATAAAGAGTTTCACTTTATTGTCAAGGTGAGTGTCTTTGTTTAAATGAATTGTGCGCACGTCGTGAATCATTTCATGAACAATGGTAAAAGTATCAGGTGTTTGTATAAAGCGGTAGGCATTGTTGTAACCTGCCGGCAACATAGAGCCTGGCACACCACGAGTTAGACAACGGTCCCATACCGTATGATACATGTAATGATCTTCGACATGGTCGAAGTAATAATCTCTAACGGCGGCTGCTGATTCGCGAATCGGTGCGCGACCATTTGGTGGATCAACAATCATTGAGGTTTGGCCGGTAGAAAGCACGGTATCGCCGGAATCAAGCCATACTTGATTATAGCCTCCGATATTACCGCCCACTGTTACTTCAATGTTGTTATCGGCTTCGATACGGCGACGGGCAAGATTCGCTTCCATAGCGGCGATTTCATCAGTAGATAAAAACTCACGACCTTGCATCGAAGCGGGTCGTTCGATTGGAGTAATGGTATCGTTGGTCCATAGACCCTGAAGGTCAGGTTGGCCATCAATAGTGCGTGGGACGATGTAATTTTGGTCCTGCGCAAAAGCCGTGCAGGCACCAACAATCGATGTAGTGAGAAGCAAGCTTGTCAAAGAATTTCTGATTGTTAAAGTCTGCATGGTGGTCTCCTCATCGTTATCAATTGTATTTAAGGGCTGTCCTCAGTTAACCAGGAAAAATCATTAGAAGCTGGATCGAATAAATTAGAACGCTCTCTGCGCACCATATCTTCTTCTCGGGCTGTTTTTAGAACGTCTGCAGGAATCGGCTTACCGACCACAATGCCTCGAGGGGTTGTTGGCGCATAATAGATACGCGCATTCGCCATTTCGTCAGTAGTCTCTGGCCCGTAGACTACATCCTGAGTTGGGTCAGGGTTGAATCGGTTGCCTTCAGAGTTATCGAACCACCAGCTCATGTGCATAGTCGAGCCCGAAGGAATGAATTTAGGTGTTTCATATTCGTAGAGAAACTGCCAGTTGAAATCATAATCCGGCACCCACAGCAACACTTCGCGTTCCCCATCCGGATACTCAAGCTCATAGCGCATAGCTTTGCCGCGGTAGTGCATGTGCGGGCCCATAGACAGAAGAAAGATGTCTTCATCAATAGCGTAAGTGTTATTGACTTCGAAGCTCGGGTCACCTGCTGGAATAGTCCAGCCGTGGTGGGGAAGCAAATTCGTTTCAACCACGTGATCAATTACATCGCCATCTTCATAGAATTTAAAACCAGCCTTGGTGAGATCGTTAACCGCAGTGCCTTCGCCAGGATTCTTGTGATAGTGCATGTTTACGGTGATAAACGGGTCTTCGGGAAGCAATACGCCCCAGCCTTCAGGATAAGTAAAGGGACCACGACCTGGGACACCAACACCCATATGGCTTGATACTATATGGTGAACCCAGGGTCCACCTGGCGCCAACTCCGCCTTGGCAATCCATTTAGGATTTTCATGCGCACCTTCAGCTACCGGCATTTGAATGGTCGGTTGCCAGTCCATCACTTCGTCAGGTACATAAACTTCCTGATCAAATCCGACAACAAGGTCTGGATCGCCGATCCACCAGCCTGATTCGGGCAGTGTGGTTCCCGCACCGTTAGCAACTAGCCCGCCGCCATTAGTAGCATCAGCCGCATCGCCCTCTGGGGCACCTGCATCAATCCAAGCAATCAGCAAGTCTTTCTCTTTCTGATCCATATAACGTTCACCTTTGAATTGACCGCGATGACGCTCGTGGGCTCCCCAAGGGGGCATGTAGTTGGTAATTAGGGCATTTTTAATCATGGGTGCCCAGATTTTCGCTTGCTCAAAATTATCAAGCGGCATAGGCGCAAAAATTCCGCCAACACTAGGTCCATCTTGCTGGTGACAGGCGACGCAATTTTTCTGAAAAACTGGCAAAGCATCAGCGTAAAATGTCGGGGCGTCGACGGCATTAACTGTCGAAAATGCAAAAGCCGCCATAAGGCTCAACAGGGCAGTTGTGAATTGCTGGCTAGAGAGTTTCATATCTCTTCCTAATTGTTATTTTGAATTCGTTAAACTGTAATGCTAATTCACTGATTTGTCTATCTATAGAGGTCTTGGACCCTTTAAAAGCAGACTAAGAATTGTGCCTTTCTGTAACACGGTCAGGGGCGTAATATAAATCGGCTATCTGGTCATATTAATCGTAAAATACGATTAATTTTATTAAAAATAATTATTTTTCCGATTAATAGATCGGCGTTGTCATGCCGTACTCGAGTGAGGAATCCACAACAGATTAAGTGTGGGAAGGTAGAGAAGTGAATCAAGGCTTAGTGATAACCCTATAAGCCCTGTCATGCTCGTGATCAATGGGAAGATTCTTTACAAAGAAGATAAGTGCGAAACCTGTAAAATTGTAGCTTTTAAGGTCAGTGATGCAGAGGCAATGTTTGAGTATTTAGGTTCTCTATAATCCCTGAAATTAATCTTCATCTTTTTCGTTAAAGCGTGTTTCTCTTGCCTCTTCGTATTGAGCTTTTAATTCTCCAACCCTTATAAGTTGTTCACGATAGTCTTCATTCTCGGTGGCGATCCGAAACATTTCCTGCTCCAAACCTTCGTAGTCGCCAACTAATCTGGCTCGAATTTCACTGTCAGGTTCGAGTTTATCTATCGCTAATTGATAGAGGGCTGGATCATAGCCGTCGCTAGTAAAAGCCCCACGCATTTCGATCAAGGCATTGCGATTTACTTCCTGGCGCATACTAAGAAAGAATTCTGGTTCACATGTATGCTGGGGGATGAGGGATCTTGTGGTGCGTTCAGTTTTACAGAGGATATCGTATTTATCGGCACTGTTCAGATCGTTAAACAGTTTGTAGAGGCTGTCTTCGGCGAGTCTTAGCTGATAGCGCATTGAGACTAGTGTTCTCTGGCCTCTGACTTCTATTTGCTCAATGGGGCGGGTGTTGGATTCTATTTTTTCTGGCGTAATTTCAGCCTGCTCTTCGTTTTGAGCATTTGCTGGGAGTGGAATCATTGTTATAACAATGAAAGTAACTATTAGAGCTAATAGAGCTAAATTCGTGCCCAAGGATCCTCCATAGCACTAAAAAATGCCTTATGGCCGTCTATGATTTGTCGGGCAACCAAAGGGTCTGGCGTGGCATCCCACTGATTCCGCTCATAAGTGCCACCTAACAAAATACCATCGCTACGAGGAAACATATACAGCCCGCTATTGCCGACAGTAATGTAATTTACTTCGTCTTGAGGCAACAAAAAAGTAAGCTGGCCTTTTATAGGGATCAACTCGTCGTCTTCAAATAATTTGTGAGACCCAAGACCTGTGCAATTTATTATGACTGGTTCATCGAGTTGCAGGACTTCATCGAGGTCGCGAAATTCCTTTACGTTTATTTCGCCACCAGCAATCTGAAAGTCATTCATCACTGCAGGCAGATAAACAGCTGGCTCGATTAACATAGTGTCAATGTGCAGAACATGTTCCGCATTAAAAGGATGTTCAGAAGGGGCCAGGCGTGTTCGCTGAGGGTACATATCAGGGTATGTCGCCGATAAACCGTCATCAGCACCTGCCCCATCTAGGACCATGTAGTTGCTGATCCAACGCACACCGTACTTTGGTCCCACCAGGTTTTGATAATAGCGATAGGCATGGCGCATGGCGGATTCGAATTGCGCAAGAAAGGCAGGAGTTGCCGAATCACCATAAACAGAAGTAGGGGACCATTGTCCTCCCGCAACATTTGACGTGGTGTTAGGTGGAAGATCTTTGGCATAGATAGCGACATCCCAGCCTGCGTTTTGCATGAGTCTGGCCGCTGATAATCCAGCAGAACCACAGCCTAAAACAGCACAACGTTTATGTTGAGTTTGTGTGGCAATCTCCATGGCTAAATGAGAGGTGCCCCAAGACAAGGTAATGCCCCCGCCGCCGTGACCGTAGTTATGCACAACTACTTTGTCATTCATTCTTTCTGCACTAACATTGAAACCACTGGGCCTGTAGGGTCTTAATCCAGCTATTGTGCGGATAACTCTTTCATCAGCAACATCTACCCGACGCAGCGGCTGTCCGGACGGCGTGAAGTTGCGTGCAGATTCTGCGTTTGGCAAAGCGCACTGTGTTAGTAGAGGAAGAGCCCCTAGTGATTGGAGTACCTGTCTTCTTTTCATATCTTTGTTTACCTTTCTTACCCTTTAGAGCTTAACGCAGCAGAAATATCTCACCTAGTCCTACATATTGATATTCAATGAAATGGGCCCCATGTGCTATGAATAATTGTCATAATTACGGAACCCGCCCCCATGCTGACTAATCACAAGCTTAACCTGCAAGCTATCCTAAAAACCTTTAAATACCAGATAGGTGTAACTTGGGCCCTTGTTGCTCTGGAAAACACATTGTTGGCGCTAATTCCTTTGTTGATTGGTCTCGCAATTGATGACTTGCTCGAGGGGCAATTTAATGAGCTAACATCTTTGGGTGTTGTGATGGTGCTACTAACTATCGTTGCTGTTATCCGGCGAATTTACGATACTCGAACCTATGGAACCATTAGAGTGGAATTGGGAAATGAAGTTAGTAATCGTCATGAATCACTAGAAGTGTCTTTCCGGAATGCGCGCTTAGATATGTCTCGGGAATTGGTTGATTTTCTGGAGGAACAAGTACCCGAAGTATTAACAGGTATAATCCAAATTATTGTGTCATTAATCGTATTGGCAATGTTTCACCTGTACCTTTCTGTATCTGCTTTTTTGGTCACCCTGGCCATGATTGTTCTTTATAGTTTTTTCCACGGGCGCTTTTACCAACTCAATGCTTCCCTCAACGGTCAAATGGAGCGGCAAGTAGGACTCCTTGACACAGGTAACCCATCAAAGGTGTTCGACCATCTTAGGGCGTTGAGAAAATGGGAAGTCAAAATCTCAGACTCAGAAGCCATACTTTATGGAGTTATTTTTCTGATGGTAATCGTTTTTATTCTTTATAACCTTTGGTTTGGGACAAGCTTGCCTGATATCACCACAGGTACCATTTACTCGATTATAAGTTACAGTTGGTCCTATGTGGAGGCAGCCATTATTCTACCTTTCACCTTGCAAAGCCTTACTCGCTTGCATGAAATTACTGAGCGGATAAATAGTAACCCAAGTGCATCTGGATCATAATTTTGCGCATCTAATTAGAATTGCAGTAATAGAGTTATGCATAAATTTGATAGATAAGACTGCTTGGAGGGCGTATGCTGGCGTGCCTATTTGGGATAGGTTAAATGTAAGGCTATTCTTTGAGAGTAAGTCTATTGAGTTTCGGTAAGAGGCAACAATTCAATTGCTCTAAATTGAGTGGGATGGCTCTCTGCCTGAATAGCTACGTAGCCTTCTTTAAGAATAATATCAGAACCATTAGCTATAAGTGCTTGTGCATCAGCATCTGTGCTATCCAATTGAATATCTTCTAGTTCAAAAACGATTTCACCATTGATGCGATGAGTGAGGCTTTCGCTACCACGAACTTCTAACTCTACTGTTACCCATTGGTCGCCATGAAAAGTCCCAGAGCTTGAGTTAGTGCAGTGCTGAGTAATCAGTTCACCCTGAATTACCATGTTAGTGCCTGGCGTACAGACATTTAGATTTGTGCGCGGATCACTGCCATTGCCGCCCAGTAGCTGAGACTCGATGCTTACTGGGAATTCTTGTGGCACTGTCATGGTTCCGGGATCTTGGCTATGAAGCATCATGCCGTTGTTACGATATGCCCAGCCAGGCCCTTGATTGACTTGCTCGCCAATAAAGCGATACTCAACTCTCAGTAGATAATGAGAAAAAACCTGGTCATAGAAAAGATGGCCAAACTCATTGTTGAAGCCGTCCCAGTTTTCATAACTTACCGTTAATAGCCCATCTTCAACACGGAAGGTGTCGCGGTAATTTATACCCAATGGTTGGCCGGTAAACTTAACTTGCCAGTTATCCAGATTTTGACCATTGAATAACTTAATCCAGCCACCATCTGATTGATCAACGGATTGAGCTGAGGAGCCGAAAGCAGCGGCCCCGAGCAATAAAAATGCTAATGCGTTTCTAATATTTGTGTGCATAGCTTGCTTATTGTTTTGGGTGAGCATATAGCCATTCCACAACCTGTGAACTAAAAGTTTCCGAGACTCTTGGTACGTGAGAGCCGTCTTTAATTGTCCAAAGTTCGGCTGAGCCTCCAGCATCACATCCTATTTCAAACAGTACAACTTCAGACTCATGGCCGGCCAAACTTGACTCGAGATCTCGCAGTTCGCGTCCAGCACCTTCCGTAGAACACCCATTGTAAGTTGCCCATTGGCTAACTGTTTCCATAGCGCTGGGATAACTATTACCTTGAATCTCACCACCATCATAAACAATTGTTGTGTCGTTAGTGCCATGAATTTGTAGGACGTGTACTGTGTTACCAGGCGCATCTCGGGTTTCATAGTGGCTGGCTCCAGCAAGACTCGCAATTGCGGCGATGTCGTTTGAATGTCGGTAAGCCATTTGGTAAGACATGAAGCCACCATTAGAATGACCAACAAGATAAACTCTGTTCGAGTCTACGTTGTATCCATCCTTCATCTTGTTGATGATGCCGTGAATGTAATCTGAATCGCCGTTATCCGTCCCAGAGAAATCGCAGCAGGCATCGGTAGCATTCCAAAATCTAGCGCGGCGATCACTCGTTTCTTGGCCGCCATCAGGGGCAACAAAAAGAAAACCATAGCGATCGGCAACTCGGCTAAAGCCTAGATAAGAATCCTGGCCAGCTCCAGTGCTGCCGAACCCATGTAATAATACGATGAGTGGTGTCGGGGTTTCAGAAGAATAATTTTCTGGAACAGTTACGGGTAACTCGCCACGACCAAAATCAATTGATTGTGCAGTTGCCAGAGCCGGTAACAGAATGAGAGATTTAGCTAGTAAGATTAAAAACTTTTTCATAAAACGCCTTCTTCAATTTTAGGTTGTTATTAATAAATATTTGAGGCTAAGGTGTCAGTATTATTTTTCCAGTGGTCTTGCGGCCTTCCAAATCTTTGTGGGCTTGTTGGGCATCAGCGAGCGCATAAAAATGTTCTACTCGCAAATTCAAGCTGCCTTCAGCGATCCAATTAAAGATATCACTAGTCCGCCAATCTAATGACTCCCGGTTTGCTGTGTAATCGAATAATGTGGGGCGAGTAAGGAATAGCGACCCTTTCGGCCCCAACGTAGCTGGATTAAATTCGGTGACCGGCCCACTGGCATTGCCATATAAGACCATATATCCGAGTTTGGATAAACAGTCGATGCTTTTTTGAAACGTTGATTTACCCACTGAATCGTAGACTACATTGACGCCCGCACCCTCGGTGATTCGTTTTACTTCCGTTTCGAAGTTTTGCTCTGAGTACAGGATGACTTCATCGGCGCCTGCTGATTTAGCAAGATTAGCTTTTTCTTCGGTCGAGACAGTGCCAATAACGAAGCCTCCAGCATTTTTAACCATCTGTATAAGTAAAAGGCCAACACCGCCTGCGGCAGCATGGATTAAACATCTATCACCCGCTTTAACCTCATAGGTTGATTTACAAAGATAGTGAGCAGTGCACCCTTGCAACATCGCAGCTGCTCCTTGGCTAAAATCAACACCCTCGGGGAGTTTAACGAGCTTTTCGTCTGGTACGACTGCATAGTCAGCATAGGCGCCGGGCACACTGGTATATGCGACGCGGTCACCAGATTGAAAACTGCTTACATTCAAACCAATTTCTGTAACGGTGCCTGCTGCTTCCAGGCCTAAGGTAGCTGGCAGGGGAATTTGGTAGAGTCCTGAGCGCTGATAGGTATCGATATAATTTATGCCCGAAGCTTCAATTTTTACTAGAACATCGTTCTCACCAATGCTGGGTATGTCTACTTCATCGTAAGACATGGCCTCAGGGCCTCCGTATTCTCTGACTCTTACCGCTTTCATTTCTATTCCTCTCTGAGCGCCGCTGCTAAAAGGATGCTATTTATGGCAGAAATTACGCGCTCTTACAATTCGGCTGCTCTGTTAGCCGGCGAGGAGGTGATGAATGCGCTGGACGCCACCTGGGTGCGGGTTTATGCTCTGCTATTCCTCGAAAATAATTGCCCGCTAAAACGGAGGACAATGCCGTGATAAAACTAACCTTTCGCCGCCTAAGTCAACTCTTGCTAATGCTTCTCTTTATGCCTCTGTCAACGACTGTCAATGGGCAGCAAGCGCGTCTTGATCTGACTCAAGGTATGGTGGATGCGACTAATACTTTTCTTTCGAGTTTGACCGCTCAGCAAAGAAACAATGGGACCTATGATTTTGATGATGAAGAGCGTTTCAATTGGCACTTCATTCCCAGAGATCGAAACGGCGTGCCGTTTAAATCCATGAATGCTACTCAGCGACAGGCTGCTGAATCACTATTGAAAGTTTTCTTTAGTGCAAAGGGCTATGAAAAAGCAGAAGCAGTAAGAGATCTAGAATCAGTGTTAGCTGAAATAGAAGTCAATGGTCGATTTGATCGCGACCCTGAGCTTTATTACATCACTGTATTTGGCACTCCAGGCCGTGACAGTAATTGGGCCTTGCGCTATGAAGGCCATCACATGGCCTACAATTGGACCTTTGTTCGTGGCATGGGTATAGCTAGTTCTCCTCAATTCTTTGGCACTAACCCTGCGGAAGTCAGAACTGGAGAGAAAATAGGTACCCGTGTTCTTGCGACAGAGGAAGATCTAGCAAGAGCCCTGGTAACTTCATTGGATTCAAATCAACGGGCGCAAGCAATATTGGAAATAGAAGTGCCACGTGACATTTATACAGCAGCTGAACATGAAGTTAGTCCTTTGGATGACAGCGGTATAGCTTATGATGATCTCAATTCACAACAGAAACTTGCACTTATGTCTATTATTGAGGAATTGACATCAATACAGCCAGATGCGATAGCCAATCAGCGTCTACGCGCAATACGCGACGAGGGTTTGGATAATATAAAATTTGCTTGGATTGGCAGTACCGAAAAAGATGATGCACACTACTATCGAGTGCAGGGGCCTAGTTTCCTGATTGAATATGATAATACTCAGAACAATGCCAACCATGTGCATTTAGTGTGGCGAGATTTCGCTGGTGATTTTGGTCGCGATTTAATTCGTATGCACTATCAGGCCGCCGCGGACTTTGGGCCTGGACATAATCATTAGTCGTAACTACTGACAAAGGAATAATAATCGTGGAAGTATCAAGTAGAAGAGTTGTAGGTTTAGCTTTATTGGGGTTGGTGATTTCTAGCAGCTCCTTAGCCCAAAGTGGTTCTGATATTTTGTCTTTATACGAGCGCGGGCTGCCTTTTGTAATTAATACTTTTGAAATTGATGAGATAAGAGTTGTACCGATTAAAGGGTTGGAAAACCCTTTTTCAATGGCATTTCGTGATAACGGAGACATTCTGGTTACAGAACGATATACCGGCAAACTGAAAGTTGTGCGTGATGGTGAATTGTTAGCCGAGGATTTGTCGGGTGTGCCAGAGACTGTTACAGGCGAGTTTCGCTCAGGCTTAATGGCGGTCGCATTGCATCCCAATGATGATCGTCAAGTGTATCTCACATATCACAAGCCCATTATGGTTGATGGTGAAGAAGAACGAGCAGTCACCCTTACGCGTGCTCGTATCCAAGAAAACACACTGAGTGACGTGACTGAAATTTTCCAGGCTGCAGGAGTGGATAGAAGTATTGCAGCTGCTCAATTGCTTTTTACTCCAGATAATAAGCTGCTTATGTCGATTGGTGGATCGTACATGTATGCGGGTACAGATGATCTTGCCCAAGATCCTTCGGTGCATTACGGGAAGTTATTACGCCTTAATGATGATGGGACCCCGGCAGCGGATAATCCTTTTGTAGAATCTGGAGAATATCTGCCAGAAGTTTATTCCGTCGGGCATAGAAACATTATCGGCCTTGATTTTCATCCAGATTCTGGTGAGCTATGGGCTACTGAGAATGGACCTCAGGGGGGTGATGAGGCAAATATTATTCAAGCAGGAACTAATTATGGGTGGCCAATTGTTTCCTATAGTCGGCAGTATCGTGGTGATTGGGTTAGCAATGAGCATTGGTCGGATGAATTTCAGCAACCTCAAGTAATCTGGTGGCCGTCAATTGCTCCATCAGGCATCACCTTCTATTCTGGTGAAGCCTTTCCGGAATGGAATAATAACCTGTTCGTCGGCTCGATGATGGAAGGTCGGATTCCAGGAACAGGTCATATTGAAAGAGTTGTATTTAATAGTCGAGGAGAAGAGATACGTCGGGAAGGAATCCTGCGAGAACTAAAAGCAAGAATTACGGATGTGCAACAAGGTTCCGACGGTAACCTTTACGTATTAGTTGACGAAGAAGATGGAGCGTTATTGCGCCTTGAGCCATTGATGTAACGAATTTCTGTAGTATTTGTTTCTTTAGTTTTTGAAGAAGAAAAATCCATTCTAAAAACTTTGCTCCTGTTAGAAGGAAAATATTATGCCCCTCGTAAAAAGATTTTTGCTGATTTGTGGGTTGATTTCTCTGCCTGTCTCAGTTGCTGTCGGTGAATTTAGCCAAGTGACAACAGATAGTGGGATATATGAAGGTCTTGCGTCTCAGTATGCGGATGGAGTTTCAGTATTTCAGGGTATTTCTTATGCGGCGCCGCCAGTAAGAGACTTGCGCTGGAAACCACCAGCACCGGCGATTCCTTTCGCCGGCGTTAGGCAGGCTGATCGCGCAGGACCAGCTTGTTGGCAGGCTAGAAATTCTGATGATTCACTTTACGCGCGAGGGAATCTAAATCGATCCGAAGATTGTCTCTATCTCAATGTGTTCAGTGGAGCTGATAATCTAAATGCAAACTTGCCGGTTATGGTGTGGTTTCATGGAGGCGGGAATACTGCTGGTCATGGTGGTCCTTTAATTTTTGAAGGCTCTAATCTGGCTTCACGGGGCGCAGTTGTTGTAACTGCCAACTATAGGCTCGGCGCCTTTGGTTTTCTAGCACACCCTGCACTAACCAGTGAATCCGAACAAAGTTCTTCAGGCATGTACGGTATACTCGACCAAGTAGAAGTGCTTAGATGGGTACAGAACAATATTGCTGACTTCGGGGGCGATCCGAGTCGAGTCACGATCTTTGGGCAGTCTGCAGGCGGAACTGATGTTTGTTTAATTATGTCGTCCCCACTCTCTGAAGGTCTGGTCCATGGTGTGATTGGCCAATCACCAGGGTGTATCAAAACGTCAAATACTCTCGCGGAGCAAGGTCATGCACGTGGCGAAAATTTTGCGCGAGCCCTAGGTATTGTGGGAACCGGAGATAGCGCCTTAGAAGCAATGCGCGAACTGCCACCACAGCAAATAATATCAGCAATGAGTACAGCTGGCTCTGGTGGAGGGCCACTAATCGATGGTTATGTGATTCCTGATCGACCCTATAATCAGTTACAGTCTGGACAGCAGAATCGTATACCTGTGCTGGTGGGTGGCTTGGCTGATGAGTATTTTGGCTTACAGCAATTAAGTCCTGAAATAACTGAAGAGCAACTCGATAGCTATCTTCAGTCTGCATTTGGTGAGGCAGCGACAGAAGTCAAAGCTGCTTATAATGACATAGTCAAAGAATCCCCCTTAGATGCGCGGAAGGTCATCACCGGCGATGATGGTTTTATATTATCATCGCGTATGTGGGCTAGACTGGTTGAGGCCCGCGGTGATGATGCCTATGTGTATTTCTTTACCAGAAAACCACCAGTATTCCGACTTTATGTGCCAGAGGAAAAGGATTTAAACAATGACGGTGGCCAACGTACTCTGGGTGCATATCACTCTGGGGAATTGGCTTATGTATTCGATAACCTTGATCTTGTCGGCTTGGGTTGGGACGATGCGGATCGTGCGTTGTCGGAAACTATTGCCGACTACTGGGTGAACTTCGCCAGAACTGGAAATCCCAATGGACCAGGTCTCCCTAATTGGCCGACCTATGACGCTAGTACTGATGTGGTACAGATATTAGATGTGAAAGTGGAATCTACAGTGCATCCCAGAAAGGCAGAGCTAGACAGGATGGAACGACTTTACTTAGAGAATCGCTAAGTTGTGACCCTTCAAGAGAAATTGAAAAGTAATTAAAATCTGGTTGTCAGGAAGTATGAATTGAATTCTACAGGGTTTGTTTGGCACGAGAAGTACATGTGGCATGAGACAGGCAATGCCTTGGGTGTACTGCCGGTCTCAGGAGATTTTCAGCCCTGGGTACATTTTGAGAATGCAGAAACTAAGCGTCGGCTAAAAAACTTGATGGATGCTTATGGTTTTACTCAGAAACTAAAGTCTATTGATCCAAGTCCCGCAACTGTTGAACAAATTTGTAGTGTTCATACCTCAGAATATGTTGCACAAATTAAAGCGCTTAGCGCGGACAAGGGTGGTAATGCTGGAGAATCAGCTCCATTCGGCCCTGGTAGTTATGAGATTGCTTTATTAGCAGCAGGTGGAGTTATATCTGCGGGCAACGCAATTCTAGAGGGTGAAGTGAAAAACGCTTATGCCTTAGTCCGGCCTTGCGGCCATCATGCTGAAGCTGATCGTGGCAGAGGTTTCTGCATTTTTTCTAATGTAGCAATCGCCGCCAAGGAATTATTAAAGCGAGATGACATAAATCGCATCGCGGTAGTTGATTGGGATGTGCATCACGGCAACGGCACCGAGTCGGCTTTCTATGATGATCCGACTGTATTAACCATTTCTCTTCATGAAGATTCGTTGTATCCCTATAACACTGGAATGATCCAAGATACCGGTGAGGGTGGGGGAGATGGGTTTAACATTAATGTACCTTTGCCGCCGGGAAGTGGTGGTGGCGCTTATCGGTCGACTTTTGAATCAATTGTTATCCCGGCTTTGGATTTGTTTAAGCCGGATATGATTTTGGTTGCTAATGGATTGGATGCTTCAACCTGGGATCCTCTTGGTCACATGATGTTGTTATCTCACCATTATCGATCTATGACGCAGCTATTAGTGGAGGCAGCAGAGGCCCATTGTGATGGTCGCTTGTTAATCGTTCATGAAGGCGGCTATTCTGCGGGCTATGTACCATTTTGTGGAATTGCAATTATGGAAGCGCTAAGTGGCGAAGATAGTGGGGTTGTTGACCCCTTTGCGAAACATGAATCAATTTGGCAGGATCTCCAAGATAATCAATCAGCGGCTATTCAGGCAGCTGCACAGATCGGTTTATTTAAACTGGCGAACCAACTAGATAAAAAAGTCTAATTGATATCCACTCTTACTCCAATCAGTTTTTAGAAAAAGGGAGTATTCTTTCGGTTTTATGGATGCTAGAACTGACATCAAGTGTACATTGTCAATCTAGTTAATCGTGAATACTGATCCGTTTGGTATCAAGTTTTCTATACTCATCGCATTGTTGCCAGATTCATTATAGAGCTCACCAAGTGTTTCACAGACATAGCGAGGGATGCGGCTACTTATTGATTCTTTTTCGTAACAATATACCCTTTCTGAGACTGGTTTCTCCATGTTGTAGGTAGCAAGTTCTTTTTCAGTCATCTGTTTAAAGCGAGGGCCTGATTGGCACGAAAGAATCAGCCAGCTAACGATAAGAATAAGAGATTTTTTTGGCATTATTGAAACCAGTCGACAATAATTTAAGTAATGCATTATTTGCGGAATAAACTAAGTTTACCACTAAAATTTCGCTTCTAAGAATTAAGGACTTTTAACACTCCTAGCTTGAGATGCTGCTTTAAGTCATGGTCGCGGTGTACGGCTCTTTGGTCCGAGCTGCGTTGGGATTATTTCATAGGCTAGCGTTACCCAATCACAAAGAATTTTTCGAGTATCTCTGGGGTCGATAACTTCTTCAATGCCAAACGCTTCAGCAGTGCGAAGCGGGGAGCGATATTGCTCTAGCATACCTTCTAATTCCCGTCTTCGTTCGTCTGGATTTGCAGCCGCCTCGATATCTCGACGATAAGCAGCTTGCACCCCACCCTCAATCGGAAGTGATCCCCAGTCCGCAGAAGGCCAGGCATAGCGTAGGTTTAGACCGTCTCTTCCATGACCGCCGCCAGCCACGCCATAGCAGCGTCGAATAATCACAGATACCCAAGGAATGGTGGATTGATAGACCGCCATTAAGGCTCGGCTACCTAAGCGCACAGTACCTTCTTCTTCTGCTTTTACTCCGATGAGAAAACCTGGATTATCAACCAGATTTACCATGGGTAGGTGAAAGGTGTCACAAAGGTCAACAAAGCGCATCATTTTTTCTGAGGCTGTGGCAGTAACTGCGCCGCCATCAAAACATGTATCGTTTGCCATGATGCCAACTGCATAGCCGTTTACTCTAGCTAATCCGACTACTAAGGATTTTCCGTATCCAGGATTAATTTCAAAAAAGGAATCTTTGTCTAAAACTGAGCTTACGACTTCCCGTACTTGGTACATCTTCCGTCGATCTCTTGGAATCACAGTCATTAAACTATCATCGCGACGATCGACTGGGTCGTTGTTTTCAATCCGAGGAGGGACTTGCCATACGTTCTGGGGCAGGTAGGACAGGAAGCATTTAATCATCTCAAAAGCTTCTTGTTCTGTTTCTACTTCGTTATCCACTGCCCCGCTTAAGTTGGCGTGAATTTGCGATCCACCCAGTTCATTTTTCTCGACTGGCTTGCCAAATCCTCTTTCAACAACAGGAGGCCCGGCAACAAATAGTTGACTAGTTTCCTTTATCATCAAAGAAAAATGAGAGATCGTAACCCGAACTGCACCGAGACCAGCAACTGATCCCATACAAGCACAAACAACAGGAACAACTCCCATTAGCTGCATGGTTTTTTCAAAACCTTTGAGTGCTGGGACATAAGAATGGCCAACCATTTCTAGAGTTTTAACACTGCCTCCGCCACCGCTACCATCAACTAGCCTAATAAGTGGGAGCCGCATTTCTAATGCATACTGTTCACCATAACCTGACTTGTCGCCGACCTTGGCATCTGCCGCACCTCCACGGACAGTAAAATCATCACCGCCTAATACGACTCGATTACCATTTACTTTCGCTGTACCTAAGACAAAATTGGAAGGAGTGAAGTTTTTCAGCTTGCCTGCAGCACTGTATTCTGCCTTTCCAGCAAGCGCTCCTATTTCATGAAAACTGTCAGTATCAGCCAGTGCTTCAATGCGTTCACGCACCGTTAGTCGGCCATTGTCGTGTTGGCGCTGAATGCGTTCATCACCACCCATTTCTTGTGCGAGGGCTTCCCGCCTTTTTATTTCATCTATCTCATCTTGCCAGGACATGTTCTGCCTTTTTATTTCCATCGCTCAGGGAGCGCCAAAGGTAAAGTAATCCTATTCCTGGTGCAAGGTAGTGACTTGAAGGAACCAGAGTTTAACTGATGTTTAACCCATCAAAAACAATTGACCTGAATTCTACTGTAAGCGGAGAAAGATGAAGCTTGTAAGAATTTATTTAGTAATTATAGCTGTTGCGCTCTTGAGCGTGTCTGGTTTAGATGTTTTTCATGAGCCGATTCATGACAACCGCTGTATACTGATATTTTGTATTAGAGAGCTGAGCGAAATATATGATTTCACTTAACCATCTACTTGTCATTAGCCTTTCATTTCTTAGCCTATTTTCTTGTGTCGCATTAGCAGCTGACGAATATCACTATGTTAATCCGGTGATATTTCAGCGTTTCGATAATACAGGGCCTAATGCAGCGACACCTGATATCCCAGGATTTTATGGTGGCGCCAGCATTTGGGTTATGGAATCAAATGGTAGCTATCTTTCGCTACTCAAACACCCTGGTAGTGGGAGTGCAGCGAAACATCTTGATCACCCTTCAATAACTAGTGATGGTCAATTTTTTATTTATGCAGAATTCGAAAATGCAGAGATCGGCAGGGAAGGAATAGCTCGACTCTATAAAGAAAATTTGTACACGGGAGAGCGAGAGGTCCTGCGTGAACGATCTAATTGTGCGCTACACCATGCCGCACTTTCTCTTGATGATGAAGTGCTGACTTATACCCAGGAATGCGAGGGCGTGAATCGTCTATTAACTGAAATTGCTGGGAGTATTACTGCTGTCCATCCCATTCCGGCGAGTGCTCGTGTAAGTAATGGCGTCAGTGCAAACATGAGCGTCGTTTATCAAAATGAACAGCGATCACACGCAGGATCGGGCAGGGCTATCGCTATTATCCTTAGCACTTTTGATGGCCAGGGCAATCGTACTGATCGAACAATAGCTGATTGGGGATTCAGAAACAGGAGAGCCGCAATTTCAATCGATGGAGCAAGTGTAGCCTGGCAATCAAATTCAACTACTGGAGGTGGAACAGACGATATACTCCTATTGAATCTGGAAAACTCGGACGCTGCCGCAAAGAAACTTACCCAACATCCTGCGAATGACGGTCATCCTTGGTTCTCCAGAGATGGAAATTCTCTTTTATTCGAATCAGATAGAACGGGGAATTGGGAAATTTTTAAACTTCATATTCCCACTGGCGTTTTAATCCAACTCACCGATGATCCAAGCTATGTCAGCACGCGACCACGCTGGTAAGAATTTCACAAGTTAAAGAACAGTTATTGTTCTAGGCTCCTAATTTTCTATCTGTTTCACGCGTTTTACTGCATAATCTGGGTCCGAATTTAATCCTGTTTTGACCAGTGTATAGCAGTAGTTATGTGGTTTAAAAATCTTCGTTTGTTTTGCCTGACTCAAGAATTTAATTTACCCGTAGAAGAACTTGAAGTGCAATTGATAGAAAATGCCTTCATTCCTTGTACCAGCTATGAAAAATCCTGCATAGGATGGGTTAGTCCTTTGGGTAATACTGCATTCCCCAGCGAGGATGAAGATAATAAACCTATGCTTACTCACGTCGTCGGTGACTACATCATGCTGTGTGCTCAAAAGCAGGATCGCTTATTGCCAGCGACTGTGGTGCGAGAAGCTACTGATGAAAAAGTAGGCGAAATAGAGCATCGACAAGCGCGTAAAATTTATCGTAAAGAGCGGCGTGAGATCCATGATGATGTTTTCTCTAGCCTATTACCCCGTGCGTTTACTCGCTCGGCGCGGATTCATGCTTATATCGCCGTCAAAGAAAAACTCTTGGTGGTTGATGCTGCGACAGCACCTAAAGCAGAAGAGTTCTTAAATTTGTTACGTGACACCCTAGGATCATTTCCTGTGGCTTTACCTGACAGTAAGCGTGAACCCGGCAGTGTAATGACGCAGTGGCTGAAAAATCAAAAAGCCACAGATAAATTCGAGATTCATGATGACTGTGAACTTGTGAACCCGCAAGATCAGACCAATATCATCCGCTGCAAAAGCCAAGACTTGATGAGTGATGAGATACAAAGCCATCTCAGTGCGGGCAAACATGTCTCTCAATTAGGAGTGCTTTGGAATAGTATTTTGAGCTGTGCTGTAGATACTGATCTGGCAATTAAGCGCTTGCGCTTTGATGTCATGAAAGAAGAAGCAGAAAGCTTTGAAGAAGAGAGTGCGGCACAGAAATTTGATCAAGAGTTCGCGGTGATGACTTTGGAGCTGAGCTCGTTCTTTAAATCGCTGTTTAATGCATTTGGTGGTTTAGAAGACCCAAAGCTGAAAGTATTGCCGGATAATAGGAACAAAGAAGAGTAGCAGCTAATCAGCCTTGCTCCTGTTGAAGGTCGGTTTAATGATGAGTCGGCTTTTATTTAGTTTTCAATGTTCCTCTCTTCTATTCTCGCACCTCTTAGTGAGTTGGCCCAAGAATAATTTCCTTCGTGACAAGCGTATTCATAGAGAACTCTTCCTGCTTCCATGCGGGTAAAAGGCACTTCTGCTGTAAAGGTTTGGGTATATAAATTTGGATCTGTCACTGTGTATTGGTACAAAATTTTGTCATTAGCAGTTAAGGAAAGCCGCTCTTCGACTTCAAATAAGTCAGTCGACAAAATAGGAGGATAAGAATGTTCGGCGCGAAATTTATTGGTGTGAATGACCAGTGTGTCGCCTTCCCAGTGTGCAATAGAATCGCCCATCCACTTGGGAAAACCGTTCACTGGATGTTCACTATCAATGCGAATGATGCGGGCGTCATAAGGATATTCACCCAAAATCATCAGGTAGTTTCTAGTTTGCACGATCTGTGCGTAAGGTGAGAGGCCGCGCTGGAACATCAATGACAGTTGTGGACCGGCGATTAGACATCTCTCCGCAGCCCAGCCAAATTCAGGTCCGTCTAAGTAGCGGCCAGAGGCTAGCAAAGTAGAGAAAAAATCTTGGCGCTTTGATTCTTCTCTAAGGGGAATTCTACCGTTTTGAGGATCAATAACCAATGAGGTGCGGTACTCTCCATTTATCCTAGCAATGCCAATCGGAAATTCGTCAAAATCATCGTCTGCCTGATTAGTAACTCTTGAGCCAGCGGCAGGGGGGAGACGGTCAGGGTTAAGCGGTGAGGCTCGTTCGGTAATTCCCTGTTCTGCTTGATTCACCAGAGCGTCTGCTTCTTCGGCGGTATAGGATTGCTTGTCGCCTAAACTCGCTGGGCGCTGCAAGGGTGTTTGATGCAGATTGTTCCAATTGCCCTGAAAATCCGGTCGACCGTCTGGTGTTCTAGGTATCTCTTGAGCGAATATCTTGCTGCAACATAATACGATGCTTAGCAAACATAGCAGAGAAGGTATTTTTTTAGTTAATTCAGATCTACCCATCATTCTCGACTGTTTGTTCTCATTTTTGTTGACTTGAGTTCAAGCGCTGGACGTTCTTTTAATTTTTTCAAGATACACTGAGCTGTCAAATCCGTAAACGGAAAATCGTGCTTCTACATTCTTCAGTTTCTCTATAGTCCAATAATCATCTCCAGGTAGTGGGAAATCCAAAACGCTGCGTTGTAGTGGTGTACTCCGGCCTATAATTGACTCAACTTTACCGTAGTAACTTTCTCGCGCAAACCCCTCGTTCCAATGGCAAACACCTCGTGCATCAGCACGTTTCCATGCCAGGTTGTGGACTCGACGAAGTTTGCCTGCTGCGAGTGGACGACCCCGATGCCACAAGTCATGACGGTAAAAAAGAATAGTACCAGGTTTAAACTTTACAACTTCTTCTCGCTTGTAGAGTTGCTGTCTCAGTTCGTAA
>JAQWQD010000063.1 GCA_029244985.1 Gammaproteobacteria bacterium
TTACCTCGTCGAACAACTAGAAGGAATCATTGCGCTAAGTATGGACGACAAGCTTGTCGGTATTGAGTTACCACAATCAGTGAGCTTAGTCATAGAAGAAACACCTCCAGCGATCACTGGCTCTTCCGCTACAAACAGAAGCAAAACTGCAACCTTATCGACTGGCTTGGAAATTCAAGTACCTGAATACCTGGCGCCTGGGGAAATAGTCAAAGTTAATACGGCAACAGGAAAATTTATGTCTCGAGCTTGAGAGTTTCTTGTGAAGGTTTACTTCTACCAAACCTATACTAAATTCATGAGCAGAGACTACTTGGAATGAAGAGATAATAATAACTTGCCCAGTCTCTTCAGAAATTCAATCAGTAAGCAGGAATAAATTGACCAGTTTTAAGAAAATGGATTGTATTATCAACTACTTCGTTATTCCGCATCATAAAAGTATGGGTCACCGGTAATACGATGTGTGCATTCATACCCTCGACTTCAGTATTCTCAACTCGAACAATACTGTCGTTAGGCCCTTCAAAAAATAAAAACCCTAACGGATTGATATTGGTCGAGCCAGCTATAACACCTAATTCAAAATTTACAGGACCTAAACCGGATAATGCATTACCTTCTTGAGTGCCCAAAGCTTGTCCACTCGGCCCTAAGAAACCAAACCCTGGCACCGGTAATAGTCTATCAACAATCTCACTGCCCTGATTGGGCGGCCCCAACATAACGACTCGCCCCAGCTGTTCTAACTCGTTTTCTTGAAAATAATAGCGGACTAAAATTCCACCTAAAGAATGACTCACAAAATGGATTTGGTCTGGGTTGTTTGCCAAACATTGACGTATTCCCCTCCCTACTGCGTCAGACGCCAACACCTCAATTTCGTATTTAACCGAAGGATAACTAATATTAACCACATCGAAACCAGTCTTGGTTAGTTTCCTTTCTAATTCCGACATGGAATTAGAAATCCTGGCAAGACCATGCAGCAGAACGACACAATCAGCAGCAGCGAGAGATATTGTACTCGCCTGAACCAATATCAAGGCTAAGAATAATCTAATCATGATTTGCACCTAAGGAAGTCTGACAATTCCAACAAATATTAAAACTTGGTGCGTTATCCTCATTGCACTTTCCACATACCCAATCTTTTCCTTCGGCATTATTTGGGAGAGTATGTTCTTTAATTATTTCTTCTGCTCGTTTGGCACAAAAAGTCTTCACCCACACTTCTGGCAGACTTTCTGTAATAGGAATTTCACCAGCAATAGAGTAGATTTTTTCGTTCTTCACTTCCGCATAGATATCATGTTGTTCGAGAATATTACGGATGTGCCAAGCCATTGCCACATTGTCTGCTGTGTAGATTCTTTTCATAATGCTCAATAGTATATGGACCAAGCTAATTAAGCTTAGCGATAGATATCGCGCCAACGCAAGCCGAAAATGAATAGCACCAAGCCATAAATACTTAACCCACCTAAAACCAATAGAGCTAGGTGCTGCGCTTGCTGAAATGTGGTCCAAAGCAACCAATCCTCCCAAGCACCCGAAAAATTAATAAGAAAAATTGCCATTGCTAAGTTTGCTAGAGCAATTCGAACCAAAAACGCTAACCATCCAGCTTGAAAGAAAAATACTTTTTCCACTCGCAATCCCTGCAATAGTAATCCAGCATTAAGAAATGCAGCTAAACTTGTAGCCAATGCCAGTCCCACATGCGCCAAACCACTCAAATAAAAAATTATGTTCATAGCCATATTGGCTGCCATGGCGATAATGCCTATTCGCACAGGTGTAGACGTATTCTGTCGGGCATAAAACCCCGGAGAAAAAACCTTAATAGCCATAAACGCTATAAGCCCAAACGCATACGCACGGAGTGATCCTGCTGAACCCACCACATCAGATACGGGGAAATTCTCATTTTGAAAAAGTGTAACAAGTAAGGGCTCAGCGATTAATGCAAGAGCAATTGAAGCTGGAATAGAAACAAGACAGACAAGCCGAAATGCCCAGTCCAAAGTTTCAGCGAAATCTTGAGTCGATGCCTCAGCATGTTTCCGTGACAAACTAGGTAGGACAACAATAGCAATCGCAATACCAAAAGTACCTAATGGCAACTCCATTAGCCGATCCGAATAATATAACCAAGAAATACTGCCGGTGGCCAAAAGCGAAGCAATAAATACATCTAACATCAGATTGATCTGAGTAACAGACACACCGAATAAAGCGGGCAGCATAAGTTTCTTAATACGCGCCACACCTTCATGAGACTTACTACGTTTGGGGCTTGCTAAGAGATTTATCCGTCGCAAAAAAGGCAACTGAAAAAATAATTGTGCAAAGCCTGCAATAAGTACACCCCAAGCGAGTGCCAGTTCCGGCTCTCGCATATAGGGCACGAGCAGGAACGAACATGAAATGAGTGAGATATTGAGTAAAGCGGGCGTAATTGCGGGAACCGCAAACTTTCCATAGGAGTTTAGAATCGCACTGCACAAAGCGGTCATGGAAATCAATAATAAATAAGGAAAAGTAATTCGCAACATTTCAACAAACAGGTCAAACTTTTCTGGATCATCTGTAAACCCATAGGCAATTGGTACGGCTAATAAAGGTGCTACAATAATTACTAATACCGTGACTAATAGCAGAAAGCCACCTAGGCTAGCAGTCACAGCACTAATTAAGTTCCGAACATCGAAATGTGATTTATTCGTACGATACTCAGATAAAACGGGCACGAAGGCTTGATTAAACGCACCTTCTGCAAATAGACGGCGCATGAAATTTGGAATTTTGTTTGCTAGAAAAAATGTATCGGTCGCGTCAGAGGCTCCGAATACACGAGCAATCACGATGTCTCGTATGAGACCTAACACACGCGAAACCATGGTCATTGAGCCAGTAATGCCACTGGCTTTTAGCAGACCCCCACCATAGTCAGCCTTACTGGATCGGCTTGTATCGACTCGTTCCGAGCCTTGTTGAATTTCAGTCATACCAAATTTTCACTACTATTCCTGTTGGACCATCTCAGTTCTTCGGGAATTTCCCACTTCCGCCAGAATACACCAATTTGGGTTAATAAAACTTATCGTATAAACATATGAATTAGTTGAGTATTCTCATATATTTTGTCGCTTAAAAGTGAACAGCATCCTATTGACATAACTTAGTGAAAACGGCATAGTGTCGCTCCTTTGAAGTAGCGGTACTCTCAGTAATCTCAGCATTATCAATCAATCCTAAGATTGAGCTTTCAAAAGAGCTGTCGTGAAAACGTTATACACAGAATTCAAAGACAGAACATTAAAGATCGAATAATAAAGAAAGAATATAAAGGAGTTAGAATTGGCCAATTCTCCACAAGCTAAAAAGCGCGCAAGGCAAGGCGAATCTCGCCGTCGTCACAATGCTTCATTCAGGTCTATGGTGCGAACTTACATAAAAAAAGTGGACGCAGCTATTGAAGGTGGCGACCATACTGCAGCCACTGAAGCGTATAAAAATGCCGTACCTATTATCGATCGTATGGCCGATAAAGGCATTATTCACAAGAATAAGGCAGCTCGGCATAAGAGCAGACTAAATTCAGCAGTTAAAGCGCTGAAGTAAGGCACTAAGTAGATTTGAAAAAGGGTAATAACCGTTTTTGAGTTAACGAAAGCCCAGATCGATGTCGCTATTAAGAAAGGATTAAGTTATCTCTGTGAATGATTTCTTCTTCACCGGCATAGCCAAGTAGTTCTGAAATCTTCTCGCTACTTTGCCCCATTAAAGCCTGTACTTCGTCTTTATCGTAATTTACCAAGCCCCGCGCTATCTCTTTTCCGGCTTTATTCGTACAGACCACCACATCTCCACGAGAAAATTTACCATCAACTTGTTTAATACCCACCGCTAACAAACTTTTACCCGATTCCTTTAAGACTCTTACTGCCCCATCATCTAGCACCATTGAACCCTTTAAGGTTAGTTGACCCGCTAGCCACTGCTTTCGAGCAGTAACAGGCTCATTATCTGCTTCAAGTAGCGTTCCGATTTTTACACCACTAGCAATCTGCAATAAGACTTTTTCCATTTTACCATTAGCGATAATTGTGTTTGTTCCAGAGCGGGCAGCTAATTTAGCAGCAGAAATTTTAGTAAACATACCGCCGCGACCTAGACTTGAGCCTTTCCCAGCATAATCCATAAGCGAGTCATCGTCTGCGGAGGCAACACTAATAAATTCCGCATCGGTATCCAACCTAGGATCGGCGCTATAGATACCATCTTGATCCGTAAGAACTACCATAACATCCGCATTTACTAAATTTGCTACGAGCGCCGCAAGCGTATCATTATCACCAAAACACAGCTCGGCGGTTGCCACAGTGTCATTTTCATTAACAACTGGAACCACTTTCATTTCCAAAAGTGTTGATAGCGTACTGCGCGCATTTAAATAACGAGTCCGATCAGACAAATCTTCGTGGCTCAATAAAATCTGAGCAGCATGAACACCATGGCGCATAAAACAACTTTCATAGGCCTGTACTAAGCCCATCTGACCTACTGCCGCAGCCGCTTGCTGTAAATGCACCTTTTTAGGACGAGCCCTTAAGTCTAGTCGAGCAACCCCTTCAGCAACTGCACCAGAAGAAACCAGTACAATTTGGATTCCCTGCTTCTGCAAACCAACTAGTTGCTCTGCCCAGTGGGCAATCGCCTTTTTATCCAGACCAAGACCATTATTGGTCACTAGCGAACTACCAACCTTTACTACCCACCGCTTCGCATTGTTAATCTTATCTTCGCGCATGCTACGACCTAGTCATCCCAATTTTCTTCCCAACTATCTTCGTCACTTGCTCTATTATTTTTAGAGCTCTCTATAGTGCGCCTAATCTCGAATGCCATAGCTTTTTCTTGCTGAGACTGTTCCTTTCGATAGTCTTCATCGTCAATTATTTTTTGACGATGAGATTCAATCGATTCCATAAGTTGTTGGCACAAGTCACTACATCCATATTGGTTGATAGCGGAAATCTTGTATATAGGTTTCTGCCAACCCAATTCAACCTTTAATGCAGCTTCCAGCATATCAACATCATTATGGTCTATTAGATCCACTTTGTTTAATACGATCCAACGTTCTTTCGCCGCTAAACTTGGGCTGAATTTTTTTAATTCACTAGCGATTTGTTTCGCGCTTTCTATGGGGTTCCTGCTGTCAGCAGGAAGTACATCCACCAAATGAAGAAGTAAACGTGTTCGGGACAAATGTTTTAGAAAACGAAAGCCCAAACCTGCACCTTCGGAAGCTCCTTCAATCAATCCGGGCACATCTGCCATGACGAAAGATCGTTCCATGCCCAGGCTAACCACTCCTAAATTTGGCACTAAGGTTGTAAAAGGATAGTCGGCAACCTTTGGTTTCGCTGCAGATACTGCTCGAATTAAGGTCGACTTACCCGCATTAGGAAAACCCAGCAATCCCACATCTGCGACTAGGCGAAGCTGCAACTGAAGCGTCCTAGTTTCACCTAGCGCCCCCTTAGTGATCTTTCGCGGCGCGCGATTTGTACTCGATTTAAAACGCGTATTACCCAAACCATGTTTCCCGCCTCGAGCTACCATGACTGGTACTTCTAGGTTATTAAGATCCGCAATTAATTCTTCAGTGTTAACGTCAATAATACTCGTACCTAAGGGCACTTTTATCAGCAAATCCTCACCGCTACGACCAGTGCAGTTTTTGCCTTGCCCTGGCTGACCAGCCTCTGCTCGGTAACGAGGTTGGAAACGGAAGTCTACTAAAGTATTCAGAGCCGCATCTGCCTGCATATAAACACTGCCGCCGTCGCCGCCATCTCCTCCGTCGGGACCTCCTTTTTCAATGTATTTCTCACGACGAAAACTGAGGCAACCATTACCACCATTACCCGCGTCTACAATGACCTCTGCTTCGTCGACAAACTTCATGATTTAACCCTGAGCGATATTAGATGCAGAAACAAAAAAGCCCCGTCGAATGACGAGGCTTTTAGCGAAATTCTTAATTAACTAGGCCGATTCGACGCTGACGAATTTTCTATTATTTGGTCCTTTTACTGCAAATTTAATCACACCATTAGATTTTGCAAAGAGCGTGTGATCTTTTCCACAACCAACATTTTCGCCAGGATGGAACTTAGTTCCCCGCTGCCGCACAATAATATTGCCGGCTTTAACTTCTTGGCCGCCAAATAACTTTACACCAAGGCGTTTTGATACCGAATCACGACCGTTATTAGTACTACCACCTGCTTTTTTATGTGCCATAGCGAGCTCCCTACTTTAAGCCTTGATACCAGTGATTTTTACTTCAGTAAATAACTGACGATGGCCCTGCGTCTTCTTGTAATGTTTACGGCGGTTAAACTTAATGATTTTGATCTTGTCGCCACGGCCTTGCTTTAAAACTTCTGCTTCGACCTGACTACCCTCGACATAAGGCGTTCCAATTTTTACTGACTCGCCTTCACCAACGAGCAGAATCTTATCGAATTTGACCTTGTCACCAGTGGCAGCTTCCAATTTTTCGAGCTGAAGGACTTCACCCTCCTCTACTCTGTGCTGCTTACCACCACTTTCAATTACCGCGTACATATCTGTCTCCAAAGACCTCAGGAATAATAATGACCCATTCCTTCGAGGGGCCGAATTCTACGGGATCAATGGATTTGAAGCAAGATAAATTGGCGTTAGTATCATCGCCTTCCTAAAATTAAAGAATGGCCTGAATCTGCCTGATTTCGCGGGTTTTCCTGACTTGACAGTCTTTATTCCGCTCCCTAGCATGCACACACACAAATCGGGCAAAGTAACTAAAAAGTTACCTTAAATTTCTACTTTTTCGGTCTACCTTTAGAATGTATCAAGATATTCGCAGTGTCGTCGAAACTGAATTCCTAGCCGTTAATGATTTCATCGTCAAACAGCTGCATTCGGAAGTTTCTCTTGTCGAAAGCATTGGTCACTATATTGTCGATGCTGGTGGCAAGAGGTTACGCCCAATGCTGACTCTGTTGGCTTCGAAGGCCTGCGGTATCGATAGTCAGCAACATATCCCGATGGCCGCAGTCATTGAGTTTATCCATACGGCTACCCTCTTGCATGATGATGTTGTCGACATGTCGACTCTTAGGCGCGGGCGTCCCACCGCAAATGCCAAATGGAATAATCCTTCAAGCGTGCTGGTAGGCGACTTTATCTACTCCCGTGCCTTTCAGGTCCTGGTCAAGATTGGTGATATGCGCATTATGAAGATCATCGCAGACACCACAAACAAAATTGCCGAAGGCGAAGTACTTCAACTAATTGCAAAAAATAATCCCAGCGCGTCTGAAGTAAATTATATGCAGGTAATAGAAAATAAAACCGCCATTCTTTTCCAAGCTGCAGCGCACTGCGGCGCGTTGTTGGCAAATGCTGATGAGGCTTCTGAAAAAGGACTTCGAAATTTTGGAAAAAGTATCGGTATGGCGTTTCAATTAATAGACGATGTCTTAGATTATGCTGGAGATGCCACAGATCTTGGCAAAAATATTGGAGACGATTTGGCAGAAGGCAAGCCGACACTACCCCTAATTTACGCCATAGAAAAAGGCGACAAACAACAACAGAAGTTAATTCAACAAGCACTAAGAACCGAGCAGATTAATCCAGAAATGCTGAAAGATGTCATTGGGATTGTGCGCCAAAGCGGAGGCCTCGAATACACCCAAAGCCTAGCAAAAGCTCAATCAAAGGCAGCTTTGAATTATTTACAAGTTTTACCTGACTCTGAGTATCGCCAAGCTATGAAAGCCATGGTAAATTTCTCTTTAAGTAGGAAGAGTTAATAAATCCGATACTAAAGGCTCTATTAATAACAGCGGGTTAAGTCTATTTGCATTCTAAATGTCCAAGCTGGTGCAAAAAAAACAACCCACAGCTAAGAAACGCTATAGGTGAATTAAGATTGTTGCAAACACCCGTTTACATACCTGGATAATTGGGACCACCTCCACCTTCAGGCACTACCCAATGGATATTCTGCGCCGGATCCTTAATATCACAAGTCTTACAATGAACACAGTTTTGGGAATTTATCTGAAATTTTTTCTCTCCAGCGGTATCTTCTATAATTTCATAAACACCTGCGGGACAGTAGCGCTGCGCAGGCTCATCAAACATCGGCAAATTAACTTCTACAGGAATAGAGGCATCCCCAAGCTGCAGATGGCAGGGCTGATCCTCAGCATGGTTAGTATTGGATAAGAAAACTGAAGATAGCTTGTCGAAACTAATCTCACCGTCTGGTTTAGGGTAATCAATCCTCGGGCATTCAGCTGCGGGCCTTAATTGACAATGGTCTTTAGATTTATCATGAAAGGTAAGAGGAAATTTTCCAAAGAATAGATTTTGCTCGATAAAAGCCAAAGTACTGCCTAACCAAAATCCAAATTTGTGAAACCCAGCGGAAAAGTTGCGCGTTTTATGCAGTTCCTTATACAGATCAGACGTATTAAAGCGTTCTGCATAGTCGTCGAGCTCCGGTGCGTCGATATTTTCTTTACTTAGCGCTTCAAACAAGGACTCTGCTGCGAGCATGCCGGAACGCATTGCTGTATGGCTTCCCTTAATTTTTGCCGAGTTTAACGTTCCTGCATCGCACCCTATCAGGAGCCCCCCCGGAAAAGTCATTTTTGGTAATGAATTAAGCCCACCTTTAATAATCGCTCTGGCACCATAGCTAATCCGCTTACCCCCATTTATAACCTTTTTAATAACCGGGTGGTGTTTAAATCTCTGGAATTCATCGTAAGGACTAAGATGCGGATTTGAATAAGACAGATCAACTATCAAACCTAAGGAAACTTGATTATTTTCAATATGGTAAAGAAATCCACCACTTGTCGCCGAAAAACTAGAACCTAACATAGGGTAACCCGAAGAATGAACCACTAGCCCTTCATTGTGTTGAGACTCAGGAATCTCCCAAACTTCTTTGATTCCGATACCATAATGTTGCGGATCACTATCTTTGTCTAATTTAAATTTCTGAATGATCTCTTTTCCTAAGTGCCCTCGGCAACCTTCAGCAAATATTGTGTACTTGGCATGAAATTCGAAGCCTGGCTCATAAGATGCTTTCCGTTCACCCTTGGCATCTACTCCCATATCTCCAGTGGCTACGCCTTTAACTCTGCCATCTTCTCCATAAAGAATTTCTGCTGCCGCAAAACCAGGAAATACTTCAGCGCCTAGCTCCATTGCCTGTTCTGCCAACCAGCTACATAGATTCCCCAAGGATATAATATAATTACCATGATTATGCATTGGTCGCGGAACCAGAAAGTTTGGAAACTTGAACGAGGATTTTTTATTTGGCAGATAGTAAACATCATCTCCAGTGACACGAGTATTAAGTGGAGCCCCTTTTTCTTTCCAATCAGGAATTAATTCATCTAATGCTGACGTTTCAAACACTGCACCGGACAGTATATG
Organism: Gammaproteobacteria bacterium; assembly: GCA_029244985.1. Classification (GTDB taxonomy): domain Bacteria; phylum Pseudomonadota; class Gammaproteobacteria; order Pseudomonadales; family Pseudohongiellaceae; genus UBA9145. Next base: position 9,529 of record JAQWQD010000063.1, read on the forward strand.
AGCACCCACTTCAGAACCTTTTTCAAGAACACAGACTGAAAGCTCTTTCTCTGCAGTTTGTGCCATTTGCAATAAACGACAGGCCGTAGCTAACCCCGCAGGACCTGCACCCACTATTACTACATCAACTTCCATGGATTCGCGTTGCATAAAACAGCCTCTGAAATTTCTTCTAAATTAGTCAATATGAATGTACTGGATTCTTGAATTCATCGTATATCAATCGAATTCACTAAAACTGCGAATAGAACCAACCGTGCTAGTAAGACGTTATTATCCTTAATTAGCTAATTCAGCGCAAAAGAGCGTTTTGCTATCCGTGGCATTACAAAAAATCACATTTTGTGGAGAATTTAAGAATACTCTGCGGGTTCAAATGTTCATACTTGCGCGTCGATAAGATAACCCAATTAGCAACAACTAATTAAGCATTTCGGAGAAATAAATGCTGCCCTCGAAAATCCAAGTTAAACTATTAACGCCCTTCCTTAGTGCAATAGTTTTCGCTCACACTTCTAATATAACGGCTCAGGATTTACCCACTACGGACGAAAATTCAACAGTTACCTATCCTGCAAGCTATTTTGATCAATATGAACCCTTCTCCGTAAGCGATATGCTTGATCGTATTCCTGGTATAACGGTAGCCAGGCAAGGGGCCGGCGGGCCCGGCGGAAGCAGCAGCGGACCTGGTAGCTCACAAGGTTCAGAACGTCGAGGCTTAGGGCTTGGTGGCGACCAAGTATTAATCAATGGTCGCCGTATTGCTGGCAAGGAGAATGAAGGGAATAGTCAATTATCAAGGATCCCGGCAAATCAAGTTCAGAGGATTGAAATAATCCGAGGCACTTCCGGTGATCTCGATGTCCGCGGCGGCAATCAGGTAATTAACATAGTACTGCTAGAACTCGAATCAAGCTCCTCTGTTGCTTATGAAATAAATATGGACCATTACCATGATGGCGAATTAAAACCCGGAGGAAGTGTTTCCCTAAGTGGGCAAAATGGCGCTTTCGATTACTTACTGAGCGCAGAATCAGAGCCTCGTTGGGAATATAGGAAAGGTTTCGAAACTAGTTTCCTAGCTGATGGCAGACCAAATGACTACATAAATAAAAAACAATATACCGATCAACAACCGCTCACCCTCACTACAAACATTGGCTATCAAATTTCTGACCGGAACATTGCGCACATAAATGCACAATACAACCAGAGCGATGCACCAGGAAGTGAGAATCGATTAATCAAAAATTTACTCGCAAGCCCCAACACACTTGATAGTAAACTTGATGAAATTTCCGTTGAAGAAGATTTTTGGGAGGTCGGAGGAGATTTTGAACATACATTTACTAATGGTGACCGACTTAAATCATTATTTATTATAAATCAAAGAGACTCAAATCGGCTACGAGAAAGATTTGACCTTGACAATAATCGCAGCAAAGATTTGTACTTGAAAACATTTAACCAGTATAAAGAACAAATTCTAAGATCATCTTATTCCATGAGCTTAATTCCTACTCAGGATATTGAATTCGGTATAGAAAGAGCCCAAACCACATTAGACTCAACATTGGGGCTTGGACTATTAAGCGAAACAGGCTCTATTTCTGAAAGCTTTGGCGGGCTTACGCCAATAACAAATTCTGATGCAACCGTGGAAGAAGTTCGCTATGAAGCATTTGCTGTTCATAACTGGCGGATAAATAATCGTATGTCGCTGGAAAGCACATTAATTTTTGAGAAATCCACCATCGAGCAATCTGGCGATATCAAAAAAGAAAGAGATTTTGATTTTTTTAGACCTAAGATCGATTACCGATTTGACATTACGTCTTCACTGCAGCTCAGAGCAACGATAGAAAAAGATGTTGCTCAATTAAGTTTCAATGATTTTACAGCTAATATTAATTCTCTTGATGATGATCAAAATTCTGTCGTGGGTAATCCTGACCTGCGACAAGAACAATCCTGGCGTTATGACGTAAACTTGGAATACAGATTCGATAATAATAATGGAGTCCTCAATTCAAACATTTTCTACCATGATCTTACAGATGTAATCGATAAAATTGATGTATCTACGGCAAAAAGTATTCAATCGGCGAATGGTAACATTGGTGATGGAAAACGTTATGGAGGAAGTTTTGATGCCAGTCTACGGCTAGCAAGTTTTAATCTGCCGCAGCTTCTGCTTACTTCTCGTATCGCAATAGAGGACGGAGCGGTTGCAGATCCTTTTCTTCGTATTGATCGGCGCCTGCTGCGGCAAGGCCGAGGTCAATATCGATATGGTTTTCGATATGATATGAGCAGCAGAAATATCAACTATGGTATTAATATAAGCGGTACCTTTGACGGTGGCTCAATAGTTTATGATATCGATAAAATCGAAAAATACGATATGGATGATTTCGTCATAGCATTTATAGAAATGCAGGGATGGGGCGGCCTCACCTACAGGTTCGAAGCAACGAATTTTCATGAACAAGAAAGATGCCGTGTTCGATCCCGCTATATCGGCGGAACGATAGCGACTGGCTCTTTTAATGAAATAGAAAATTCTTGCAGTCAAGCTGGCGAGAAATATGCGATAAAAGTCCGCGGAACTTTCTAACAATCGTCTTAATGAGCCCTCTAAATTAATGAGTTATTTATAGTTAAAGTATTAATTTTTATGGTCGCTATCAAAGGGTTATCTGAGAGTTACAACCAGCGTAGCTAACATCTGAAATATGGCAATTTTGCCATCACATTTGCACAATTTGTTACAGCTCTCCTAGAAGGACATAGCTATAATTCGCGCTCTTTCGCAGAAAGCAAATATTCTCAGCAAGGGAAACACGTCACCTGCACCCGGTAAGAGATCAATTCATAAAAAAATCTCTGACGCGGAAAACCAAAAACTGTTTTTTCACGTTATACACGCGAGACCGGTGATTTAAAGAATTAGCGGTCTTAACAATTTAAAATGAGGTTTTTAATGGCTGCAGCTGTTACTTCAAGATTTCTTAAAGCTAGCATCCTATACCTAGCTATTACTTCTTCAGTTGAGGCAACTGCTCAACTGAGAAATGAGGCGATCATAGGAGGCTCGACGATAGTTTATGATGCTAAGTTTTTCGCTGAGTTTTCCCCCGTTAATGTAAATGACATGATGGATCGAATTCCTGGAATTAGCCTCGCCATGAATAACCGAGGCGGCGGCAATAGAAGAGGCCTTGGTGCTGGCGAAAATGAAATCCTAATTAACGGACAACGTCAGACAGGGAAAAGCAACGAAGGCCGTGACCAGCTAAGCCGACTCTCTGCTGATCAAGTGGATTACATCGAGATCATCCGCGGCACTTCCGAGGAAATGGATATTAGAAGTGGCGGACAAGTAGTCAACATCGTGTTACTAGACTCCCGTTCACGCTCCAACATCACTGCAGAAGCTAATATGGACCGATATCATGATGGCACTTTTGATCCTGGGGCTAAATTGTCTTGGACTGGCCAATCAGGATCCCTTAATTATTTGTTCCACCTAGAAGGCGAGCCTAGGTACCAGAATCGCCTCAGTAAAGAATTTAGTCGTGATCCGGCTGGCAATTTACTTGAAACACGTTTTGAAGACAGCACTCGAGAACAGACCGACTACGAAACCAGTTTTAATCTTGGTTATCAATTCGACAGCAGTCTAGTGCAGTTAAATGGCCTATATGGTGGCGACTGCGCACCAGAAGATAAAGAGCGTCTTATCAACGACTATAGCGATTCTGGCATCGTATCTCAGCTGGAAAGAGAAGACATTGATCGCTGCCGTGAAAACTGGGAAATAGGCGGTGACTATGAATATGAATTTAGGAATGGTGGTAAATATCGCTTTTTGTTTATCGTAAATGATGGCCAGTGGCTCCAAGAACGCGACCGCTTCGAAGTCTTTGACGATCGTGAAGAAAAAGATTTGTTTCTTTACAATAACGGGCGCGACCAAGAAAGAATTTTCAGAACATCTTACACCTTCGACCCAATTCCTAATCATGGTCTCGAGTTCGGAATTGAGCGTGCTCAAACCCTCAGAGATGGAAATTTACGATTGGGGCTCGACCTGGGTGGCACACCCTCACCTGAACATGGCTTCTTAACAGCTGTCGCTGTTGATAATTCCAACTCCACTGTTGAAGAAGTTAGATATGAGAACTTCTTAGTTCATAACTGGCAAATTAATGATAAGTCCTCTCTCGAAAGCTCGCTAATTTATGAGACATCGACAATTACCCAGACAGGTGATGTATATAACGAAAGAGATTTTGATTTTGTGCGCCCCAAATTGGATTATCGCTACAATATCAATCAATCGATGCAGTTGAGGGCAACAGCAGAAAAACTTGTCTCGCAACTTAGTTTCTCAGATTTCATGGCCTCGTCTGATAGCGATGACGACGACCAAAATACACAAGCTGGCAATCCTGAAATTGCTCAAGAACAACATTGGGAATATTCACTTAATTTAGAATATCGACTTCCTAATAGTATTGGTGTATTAAATTCTGAAATTTACTATCGCGATTATGAAGATGTAATCGATCGAGTTGATGTCTCAACCGGGCCCGATGATTTGCGCTCAGCACGAGGTAATATAGGTGACGCGTATCGCTACGGTATAAATCTTGATGCTAGTTCTCGACTTGGTTACATTGGCTTGCCAAGCGCATTGCTTTCTCTTGGCATGAGCGTGCAAGACTCTGAAGTTACTGATCCTTTTTTAAACGTAAAACGCAGAATGCGATATAACTCACGCTGGTTTGGAAGAGCAAGTTTTCGCCATGACATTACTCGCTGGGATATGAGCTACGGGTTCAGCTATTTTAATTCTGACAATGACAGTAATGCCCGTCAGCAAATTGACATAAATGATATTGAAAGAGATATTAGAGATTATGGCCTAATGCTCTTTTTTGAGAAGAAAGCCTTTAACGGTATTACATTCCGGCTAGATGTGCGCAATGCAAACGATCCCTTGCGCTGTCGTGAACGCACTAGATTTTTGGGAGCCACCATAGGCGGTATTGTCGAAGAAATTGAAAACTATTGCTCTCAAGATGGTCCTGTTTATGCCTTAAAGGTAAGACATACTTTTTAGACCACCCGAGCCCTAAACTGAGTCGCTAAAAGATTAACTAGCGCTTGCTGAGAAGGATTTAAAAATAATCGCACAGAAACTGCAATAAATGATTTATTGCGACACGATCGGCTTGATTAGTAATAAAAATGAAAGCTGAAAACTCAGCTGCGGGTAATGAACTCAAAGAACACCGCAGCACTTAGTCGGGCTTGGTAAAGATCATCATATGTTGCCAGGGAAGAAAGTCGAGTGTATCGGTCCATTCCAGACCAAAGACACTCATTTCTTTGACAACTTGCTCTTCAGTCATTTTATGCAAAGGACGAATGGGTACCGAAGCATCTTCCCCGCGGTACTCCAGTAGAAAAATTCTGCCACCTGGCTTTAATGCCTTGTTGATACCTTCAATCATCTCGAAAGGGTGGGAAAATTCGTGATACGCATCAACCATGATGGCGGCATTAATAGAGTTTTCAGGTAGATTTGGGTCATCAACCTGTCCCAATACGCCTTCAATATTGGTAACTCTCTCCCCTTCTTTTTGATTTTCAATCAACTCCAACATTTCCGGCTGAATATCCACAGCCAAGACTTTCCCCTGAGGGACTTTTTGCGCAATACGAAAAGAAAAATACCCAGAGCCCGCACCAATATCCGCCACTACATCACCAGCTCGTAAATCCATATTCTCAACTACTGAATCTGGCATTTCTTCTCGAATGCGTTCAGGGCGATTTAACCATCCGGCAGCCCGATGACCCATAACAAATGAGATTTCTCTGCCCATATAGAATTTACCGATTCCAGTAGTACGTCGCTCGGGAGCCTCAATATAGCCAGGGTGTTCAGCACTATAGCCAACTGACAAAAGCAGCAAAGGGCTCACTAATATGAGGGCTTGGACCATTCCTTTTAGAGTTTTCATAGTTTTCTCTCGAGCTCACAGGCTATAAACGAATTCATTACAAAGTAATCGATTGTAAATCAGCATCACACAAAAGTAAGCTCACTAAGCTACTAAATTACAATCGATTAAGACTAGACATACTAGCAGGCGAATCAGAGACGCTCTATCCATCTTAATTAATAGATTCGGAGCGACATTTAAGACTCACATTCTGTTTGAGGTTCTTTTTCCTGAGCCATCAAAGCCATTACTGAAAAATTCTAAACTCCTTATAATTCAAGACTGCAGTATCTTTCTGAACGACATCGCATTTAGAACAGATTATATAAATTTATTGTTCTAAATGATGTTGGCCACCCTATTAATTCTGCCGGGAGTAACCGCTAGAGTCTAGTCAACAATTTCCCGAATTATTAATGACCTATGCTAATATGCCCGCCGAAATTAGGTCAAATCCTAAAAACTGGATGCACTATGTCAAAAATCTTAGAAGGAATACGAGTATTGGATTTCGGTCGTTATATCGCCGGTCCTTATTGTGGAACATTGCTGGGCGACTTGGGTGCCGAAGTTATTCGCATTGAGAAAATAGACGGCAGCGAAGACCGCTTTCTTTCTCCTATATCGGACAAAGGTGACGGTGCGTTGTTCATGCAAATGGCACGTAACAAGCTGAGCATGACCCTAAATCCGATGAAACCCGAAGGCAGAAAAATAGTTCAAAAGCTCGTTGCTACTGCGGACGTAGTCGTAGCAAATCTTCCTCCTGATACCCTCAAGACTATGGGTTTAGACTATGAGAGCCTAGCTGCTATTAAACCCGATATTATTCTCACCATGATTTCTGCATTTGGGACCGGCGGACCTTATGCCAACAGGGTTGGTTTTGATGGTCTTGGACAAGCGATGTCCGGCAATATGTATATGTCAGGAACACCAGACCAACCAGTGAAAGCTTATGCCCCTTTCATCGATTTCGGTACCGCAAGTCTTTCTGCATTCGGCACCATGGCCGCTCTGTTTGAGAGACAAAAAACTGGCAAGGGACAGATAGTAGAGGCCTCCCTGTTTAATACTGCACTCACTATGATGAATGGAGCAGCCATTGAACAGGCTGCTATAAAAAGAAATAGAACTGCGACGCTTAACCGTTCGCAAACATCGGCTCCGGCTGACACTTTCAAAACAAAAGATGGCTGGGTGCTCGTCCAGTCTGTAGGCGGCCCTTTGTTTAAACGATGGGCCGATCTAATGGGCGAAGACCACTGGTTAGAGGATAAACGCTTCAAGGATGATATCTCTCGCGGCGATAATGGAGAAGCAATTAGCGAACGACTCGGCGCTTGGTGCGCAGAGCGCACTTCTCAAGAGGTTTTGGAGGCTATGGAAGAAGCACGTTTACCTGCTGGGCCAGTGCTTTCACCTCAGCAAGTCTTAGACGATCCGCATATTGCCGCAAAGGGTTTGTTCCAGCCCGTTGAATACCCAGGTTTAGATATTCCCGCGCCACTTATGAAGACACCTGTTGAGCTTTCCGAAACCCCTGGCGAAATTCGGACGCGTCCACCGACATTAGGCGAGCATACAGATCAACTTATGGAAGAATTGGGCTACTCTGCAGAGGAAATTAGTGATCTCAGAGAAAAGCGCGTCGTTTAAGCGACTTTTAATCAAAGCTCTCAGCATTTCAAGGTCAGCTCCCTACTGAATTTCTACCGATCCTACAGCCAGCGTTTCTTGTAAAGCCCTCGCGCCCCCTAGGGGTATAAGCCTTCAAGCACAGTGTAGGCTTGCTATGCTGTTTAACATGAGCTGTTGTAGCCATTAAGCTATCATTGGGGGTCATTGCCACGAAATTTATCCAGCACCTCACCGCAATACAATTAATAAAACCAATAGTATCCGCGATATTGATCTAAACTCCCTAGTCAAATCTAAATTCACAAGGATGAACTTGGCCGCCCATAAGAATTTCCGGAAGAGTGATTTCGAATAATGACAATGTGTGAGAGCCGACCCTCGCTAACAACAACTTCTAATTTGTAATGGCATAGATGATAACGCTACTTTCTCTAGGAGGACCCAATCCTGGAGCTCGAATTGTCAACATTGGCCCGGTACCAACTGCAATGTATTGTTTTCCATTAACACCATAAGAAATGTGCCCTCCTCCTATAGGCGCACCAGTATAGATTCTACGCAGAACTTCACCAGTACTCGCATCCATTAATAATAGATTGCCTTCTATAGTTCCAGTTATTATCAAGCCACCTGACGTGGCGGTAACAGCACCTGTGTTCGGATATGGTGTTTGATGCCGCCAACGTACATCACCTGACTCGACATCGACGGCGGTAATCCAGCCCGACATTTCACCTTCGGGAGTGACTGACCCCCCCATAAATAACTGACCTGGAATATGCTCGACCTGCTCAGCAGCAGTAAATCGGCTACAGTAATCTATCGCGGAGGTAATCAGAATCTTTTCTTGCTCATGAAAAGCGGGGCTGCTCCACAACACTCCGCCAGTAACTCCAGGACAAGCAATAACCCCTTCGCGAGTGACTGGCACATCCTGATTTAACAAAGTTGTTATCGCAGTTTCATACAAAGGTTCATGTGTTTTTTTGTCGAGAGTCCTTAGAACACCATCCTTACCAACTGTTGCAATGAAATCGCCAGATACATTATTGATTCCTGCTTTTAACACTGGGGTGACTTGCGTTAGATCCCAATCATGATCGTCATTGGGCACTATTGAGCGATGCCATTGTAGCTCTCCGGATTGAATATCGAGGGCCACAATACTGTTGGTATACAGATTTTCTCCCGGCCTTAGGTATCCTGGCAAATCCGGTGCCGGATTTGTCACCGCTACATAAACTTCATTTTGCTCGAGATCAAAACTCAATGGAGTCCAGACGGCACCCCCTCCAAGTTTGATGTTTTCTGGATTACCCCAGCTGGGTCCGCCTCCTGCAGCGGCTTCAGGAACTGTATAAAACTTCCAAATCAAATCGCCGTCACGTAATGAAAAAGCACCAAGCCAGCCCGAGATTGCATTTTCACTGCCCGCCGGCCCAATCAATATCATGTCATCAAATATCGAAGGTGGCATGGTAAAGGTTTCACCTAACCAAGGGTCCGCAACTTGGCGCGCCCACAGCAAATTCCCACCCGCAGAATCAAGGGCGAACAAATAGCCATCAGAAGTTCCTCTTACAACATACCCATCTTTAATCGCTACACCCCGATTATTGGGCCAAACAGTTCGGTCTTTTGGCTCCCAGTAGTGGGTCCATATTTCCTGGCAGGTTGCAGCATTTATTGCAGAAGTTCTCTGGGCGTCAGTTACATACATTGTTCCTTCGTGGACGATTGGACCAGTTTGCATAGGAAGATCGCTGTAAAACTGATAAGCACATACCTGCCCAATTTCGGCTACGTTACTTCGATTAATTTCGGAAAGTGGCGAATGACGCACCCCCGCATAGCTACGATTATGATGTAGCCAATCATTCTGACTAGATCCGGCATTTCGAAGGTCTTCCATGCTTGGCCCTGTGCCAGTAGGTTCAATTCCATAAACTCCTTCGATAAATGTTGCCGCTATGTCTAGCACATCATCTGCGCGAGATATAGGAATCCCTGCAAGATACGCATAATCATTCCGAAGCGCTTCCGAGCCTTGCAAAACACTATTACTGCCTAAAATAAAAGCAAGAACATCCAGATTTTCAGATTCGTCCAGATTGCCTGCCATACGCGGCGGCATGGTAGTGGAAATAATAGTAAAAAGATCAGCAACGTTTACACCGAAGTTAGACCAGGTTTTCCGAAATGAGGGACCCATCAATGCTCTTGCCGCACCGCCTTCAAGATCATTACCATGACAAACTGCACAGTCTCTACTGTAAAGTTGAGCACCTTTTTCGAACTGTTCTTCCGTAAAAGTACCAGTTCCTGGTGCTTTTGCAGCAAAGCTATTCATTGTTAATAAACTTAAACTTATCAATATCTTAGCATGAAATATTACTACTCGAGCATTATGAATCTTCATTCTTCCTAGCTCCTAACAGATAACATTGCAATTCAATTAAGGATTGTTGAAAAAATACACTGCAGCTGTATACATTGCCTCCACCCCTGCTTTCACCGATTTTGGATCAATAAAGAAAAAGGGTGAGTGGTGAGGAGGAGCCGCTATTTCACCTGCCTCTATTCTTATCATAATATCTTCTGGCGTTCCCCCTACTGTAAAGAAGACACCTGGTACCTGATGTTTAGTTCTAGTAAAAAAAGCGAAATCTTCTCCGCCCATGCCCGAGCGCTCTGAAGTCTCTAAAGGGCTATAACCTAATTGTTTAGTCCACGTCGGCAACAGCTTATGGACTGCATCGTAGTCGTTAATTGTAGTAGGTGTGCTCTCGAATCCGACTCTGACTATCGGCAACAAATCATCGGGTAAACCATTCAATCTCCCAATATTAAATGCTGTATCTCTGATACTCCCTAGCACCTGCTCACGAACCTCTTCTGAATCAGTTCGAACCGTTAATTGCAAATTAACTTCATCAGAAATGATATTGTGCTTATTACCACCTTGAAAAGAACCTACAGTGATAACTGCCGGTGAAAAAGGATTAATCTGTCGACTAATTATGCCCTGTAAAGCTATAACTAATTGTGAGGCAACATAGATTGGGTCAACTGTTTGCTGAGGATAGGCTCCATGTCCACCAATTCCTCTAACCTGAATGTCTACGCTATCAACGCTGGAATACATAATACCGTCACGAATTGAAATTGCACCGCTCGGAATACCAGACGAAACATGAAGGCCCAAAGCGTAATCAGGCACTCCAAAACGCTCATATAAACCATCGTCTAACATTGCTTTGGCACCATTAATAATTTCTTCTGCCGGCTGTCCAACCAGCATCACAGTGCCGCTCCACTCATCTCGATTGTCCATCAACATCTTGGCAGTACCCACTAATGAAGTCACATGCATGTCATGACCGCAGGCATGCATCACTGGCATCTCTTCACCATCTAGATTTACTTGTCTAACCCGGGACATGTAGACAAGGCCACTATCTTCCAGAACAGGTAGGCCATCCATATCAGCACGAATCATTACCAACGGACCTTCCCCATTCTCGATCATGCCCACTAAACCAGTTTCACCCACTCCCTCGGTCACATCAACCCCAAGCGCTCTCAGCTCTTCAGCCAATCGTGCGGCAGTTTTGTTTTCTAAAAAGCTTAGTTCCGGGTTTTGATGAAACCAGACAAAAAGATCTTCCAAGTGATCATCATAATGCTGCGCTATTGCTATTTTTATGGCCTGGTCCGCAGCAAAAATTGAGACTGAGAAAAAACATAATAATAAGGTAATTAAATTCCCCATTTGGAATGCTAGCCTCTTTGTATAAAATTTTTTCATAGCTTGGCTCAATTAAAATTCGTAGAGAAAGGGAGAGTAAAGGACCTTTGACTTATTGAAAAGTAGAATTCACCTTGCTCCTCGGTTAATCTAGCTAGCATATTCAAACCGCGCGAGGATTTTCGCCATGAATTCAAGCCAATCACGTCGCCAGTTTTTGCAAGGGTCAGCAGCGATATTCCTAACTGCAGCTGCCAGCCATACTAAACTTAACGAAGCGCAGTCAATATCTTCAAATAGTGAAGAAAACTATTGGTCGATTGTCAGATCCCAATTTGCATTTGACGAGTCTGCGGTACCGATGAACGCAGCCAATTTGTGTCCATCTTTTCGCTCTGTATCTGAGACGGTTGCAGCTCTGACCTATGATATAGATCGAGATTGCTCGTTTAATAACCGAGCTAAATTTAACGCACTTGCGGAAGAGTCTCGTACGGCCGTCGCGAATCAGATTAATGTGAGTGCCGACGAGGTCGCTTTAGTGCGTAACACTAGTGAGGCTAACAACATTATCAATAATGGGCTTGCTTTAGAATCCGGTGATGAAGTGATTCTCTGGGATCAGAACCACCCAACCAATAATATCGCCTGGGATGTACGAGCTTCACGCTATGGGCTGAATATTAAAAAGATAGCCACATCTGCTGATCCGGAAAATTCTCAAGAACTTATTGATACATTCGTGTCGCACTTTAGCAATCGAACCAGGGTGCTTTCATTAACACATGTATCAAATGTTAGTGGAATAAAACTCCCCATAAAGCAGCTAGTTGAGGCTGCTCACTCAAGAAATATTTATGTACACGTTGACGGCGCTCAAGTTTGGGGTGCAATGGCACTTGATCTGCGTGACTCGAATGTAGACTCTTTTTCCGCAAGCGCGCATAAATGGTTTATGGGGCCCAAAGAAGTCGGCCTACTTTACGTAAAAGAAAGTAATATCGATCGAATTTGGCCTAACATTGTAGCGCCGGGCTGGGGTGATGAAGTTGATACCGTATTAAAGGGTGCAAGAAAATTTGAATCATTAGGACAGCGAGACGACTCTGCTCTTGCAGGTATTGGTATTGCTGCTCACCAGCATGACTTAATCAGCACAGAGCGTGTTGAAGCTAGAGTTGTGAGCCTTTCTCAGCGCTTAAAGGAGGGTATTACCGAACTCGGATTAGAGTTAGTGACGCCGATGGACCCCGAGCTAAGCTATGGTGTTTGTATTACGCGCGCACCCACCGGCCAAGGCGGCACCATAACTGACCTTCTGTACAGAGATCACGGTATAGCAGGCGCTGCTACTGGAGGTATTCGTCTTTGCCCAACGATCTACAACACGCATGATCACATTGATCGAGCAATTGCAGGTCTTAAAAAACTAATGACGTAGGTTCAACAAAATGAAAAGCAAACTCGTTCTTATTTCACTTCTTCTCGCTTTTTTAACTATAAATAGCGACATCTCTATTAATGTTGATGCTCAAGAAACAGAATATCAACTGCAAGGTATGCAAACTCAAGAAAGGATCCCTAGGGATATTCACAGAGACTCAATGGCGCGATTACCCCAAGTACAGCGGGACGACCTAGACGCAAATGGTCGTGATGCCTTTGACACTTATGTCAGACCCGGCACTGGCTATGAAACAGGTTTGAGAGGTCCTGTGGGGATGTGGATGCATAGTCCGATTCTAGCCAAAAACGTATTTGATGTTAGACAGCGCGTTCGTTATGGAACACCAAAAGACCAACGTCTAACAGAATTAATTATTCTCTCAACTGCGAGAGAAATTAGTAATCAATATGAATGGTCCGCTCATGAACCATTAGCCCAGACTGCGGGTCTAGAACAAGAAATTATCGAAGTTGTAAAATATCGCAGAGATCTGAATTCTCTACCACCAATTGATGGGTTTGGAGAAACTGAATTAACACTAGTGCAATTTACTCGAGAGCTTGTCAGTGAAGAAAAAGTGAGTGAAGAAACTTTTATCCGCGCAATCAATCTCTTTGGCAATGAAGGATTAGTCGATATCGTCGGCCTGATCGGTTATTACAACTTTGTCGCGATGACTCTAAAAGCCTTTGATGTACAGCGGCCCATTAACAGCGAGTTATTATTACCCATTTCAACAAATTGAGGCGTATGTGAGAACTAGTTTTTCGCTGTTTGAATATAGATTATAGTTTTACATTACTGACACCCTTGGATAATTACTTACTTCAGAGTAAGAGTCTTTTTAGGGTTTCTCCTTACAGTAAATCTAATATATCTCGGTACAAAATCAGAGGAAATTAAAAGAATGGCTAAAGGTTACTGGATTAATCATGTTGAGGAAATTATCGACCAAGAGGCGTTTGGAAAATATGTTGCGAAATGGAATGCCCTTGTTGAACGAGGCGAAGCAAAAATGATTGCTATTGGCCAAGTAGCAAAAACTCAAATAGGCGAGAAAGATATGCAATTTGTTGAAATGGGTAATAATA
>JAQWQD010000068.1 GCA_029244985.1 Gammaproteobacteria bacterium
TGCTTCCTCTCTCATAGCAACCTTATCAGTCGAGCCGGTTACGTCCATTATTGCAATTGCGACTGCCTGGTCGGCAAATTGCTCAGCGATTTCCCTAAGATCAGAGATAGCTCGGCGAGCATCGCGACTATTGGCATCGTAAGCTAGCAGGACAACTGCGTCCTGGTTTGAATGACGGCTAAGCTGGAAAAATCTCCCATCCGCATCGACTAGCGAAAAATCACTAATGCGCTCTGCAGCATAGGCGCTGGCTCCTGCTATTGCACAAAGTAGTCCAGCTACTAGGGCTTTAGATAGGTTTGGTAATTTAAGCATTTAGCTTTCCTCAGTTTCTTTATAAACAATATAATGTTCGTGCACTGGTAAGTATACTAGATAACAACCTATCAGATTGCTTCCTGAAAATTAAAAACCCCATAAAATTTTAATAATCGTGTAGCTGTTTACCGCAAAATCCAGCCAAGGTCTTTTATGCAACATTGACTAGTGGATACGTTTAATTTTGGAAATTAGATTAATCGGCCGCTGCATTATCGATTTGCCCACACGATTTTAGTGCGAACTCCATAGATAAATTCAAATTTTAACCATACAATCTCTACGGTTATTAGGCTCTAGGGAGGCAAAACAGCTGTGACTTTCCGAGTGCTGGTTACTGACATTTAGGAAAGTTAAGGAAAATCAGTTTTATGCTTCGAATATTTTCGTTTCTAATAACCCTTATAAGCGTGCTATTTAATTCCGCCGCGGTGGCTCAAAATTATAAGATCGCGCATTGTTATCGTGGCTGTCCCCTTGGTGGTAGTTCCGAAAATCACCTAATTATTCGCCCAATCTACGCGCTTTCTTTCAACACCACGACAAAATCTGCCGACTGGGTCTCTTACACCGTATCGCCAGAGTCAATTGGAATAGCCTCTAGTCTGTCCAGGACGCCAATTGCTGATGAGTATGTTAGTAAGACACTTAAGCAGGAAGATTTTTTTAATTCTGAAATACAGGGATTAATACGTGCTCAATATGTGCCTCTGGTGGATTTTGCCGGAAGTCCTTACTGGAATGAAGTGAATTACTTAACCAACACTGTAGCTCGAACATCAAGTTTAAGTCAGGGAGCATGGTATGGTTTGGATTGGTCGATTCGAAACTATGTAAATAGAAGAGATGAGGTGTATGTAATTACTGGCCCTATTTTTGAGGAAGGTTCGAACCTTACTTTGCTACGAACTACCAACCCTCATCGGGTACCAGATGCTTTTTTCAAGATAGTAATTACAGAAGAAGGGAAGGGCGCTGCTTTTCTAATGAAACAGGAGTCGCCGGTCCATCGGCATCATTGCGAAATGCGTTCAAGTATTAAGGAAATTGAAAATCTAACTGGCCTTGATCTCTTCCCAGGAATAATTGAGGTTATCGAAGAGTCGGCATTTATAGACCTAGGATGTGATTAACTTACTGAATTTCGATTAGAAAGTAGTCATCGTTTACTAATTCGCGAATCATCCGGTCCAAGGCGGCATGCACCGCAGCAACTATGCCATCCTCCACTGGTGCGGTACCCCTGCCAAAAAGAGTAGTTTCCCAAATTGTGCGGCCCCTACCCTGAAGTGCTACGTTCGTTCGGATCGTTAATTGCAAAGTTTCGACGCCGCTTCTATCTACTGTGTCTAATTGTGAACTAACAATGCGCCCCACGATTTGCATGTCAGCTCCTGAATCTGCTAGTTCAGCGCTGCCATGCTCGAACCCCTGCACTAGAGCGTTTCGAACGATGTCTGTCAAGGGCGCCTCCGCTGTATATCCTTCGGCTATTAAGTTTGGATTATTATCACCGCGATCATCTGTGACCGCGCCAACGCCTAAGGAAATACTGAGACTACTGAAATCGGTCGTGTGATTAGCTCCATAGGAATAGTTCACGTTGATTTCTTCTGCAGCAATTACTGAAAAACTGAGCAACGTAAATATCACGAGGATTAATTTTCGCAGATTCATATAAGTTCTCTCTAGGGGCCAAATCAGATTTATAGGCGTGAGAATAATTGAGCAGCGACATTGATACAAGCCAAATACCAACTTTGCTCTCGCGAGTTATGAGGCTAGGTAATAAAAAGGCTAGTATTTTCGGCCCTTAGTTTGACCAGATTCAGCTTAGTGCAATTCCGTGTCCGGCCAAGGTGCACCCGTGCGGTGCTCAGTCAATGGTTTTAAGCCTTGAAAAAGAAATTTTTGAGCGCGTTTGCCTTCGTAGGTTTCAGTTGTGTAAATATTTCCTTGTGAATCTGTCACTATACTGTGAGTACCAAAAAATAGGCCAGGCTGTCTGCCGCCATCTCCAAATTCGGCCAGCACTTCAAGTGATTCTCGTTCTAATATGTGTACTTTGAAATTGGCACCGTCAGCCACATAAATAAATTCTTGGTCATCGTCATGGGAAAAAGAAATATCCCAGGTAGAGCCTGCTAGAGTGAGAGGAGCCACTTGTCCTTCTTTGATAAAGGTGCCATCAGGCCTGAATACCTGAATACGATCTGCTCCACGGTCACAAACATAAATTAATCCATCATTGGACGGCTCAGCACAGTGTACAGGCCCTACAAATTGATCTGGTAATGGAGCATTAGGGTCATAAACAACACGCTCATCAACAGGCTCATTTCCATAGGCCCCCCAAAATCTTTTAAAGGCGCCTGTAGCCACATCCACCACTGCAACTCGCTTGTTACCATAGCCATCGGCGAAATAGGCTTCGTTAGCTGAGGCATCAATGGCAATTTCTGCCACCCGACCAAAGGAATCGGTGCTTAAGCTATCTATTGGCTCTCCTGGGATTCCGATTTCCCTGACGAATTGGCCGTCACGAGTGAACACGAGAACGTGAGAGTCGCCACCACCGTTTCCCCCAATCCAGACGTTGCCATCCGGTGCAACTTCGATTCCATGATTAGACTCAGGCCAGGTATATCCGTCACCGGGGCCACCCCATGCGTTTATTAGATTACCTTCTTGATCGAATTCCAATATAGGCGGTGCAGCAGAACAGCATTCGGCACGGCCCAGATCTAAGCCAAGTTCTTGATTCATGAACATGGCGTCTTGATCACGGTGCACAATATATAAATGGTCTCTTTCATCTACAGCAATGCCAATGGTTCGCCCCAAAATCCATTTATTAGGCAGGGGCTGCGGCCAGTAAGGATCCACTATAAATTGCGGGGCTAAACGATCATTACTAACCGCTTGTGCTGATTGCTCGAATAGGCTCTCACCGATGTATAGTGCGGTAAACACTGCGATGGCGGCCGTGCCCGTGAGAATGGGTTTTATTGTTTTAGACATCGCGGTTTTCCTCTGAGAATTGAGACTAGCGAATAGCTCGACATTAGCACCAAAAAGACAGTGAAGAAACAAGCAAGGCCCCTATTCTATAAAACATAAAAAAACCCGATCACTTTTCGGTGACCGGGTTTTTGATTTTGCTCTTTAGAAAGTTTTTACAGCTCGTCAGCTGGCCAAGTAGGTGCGCGCTCGCGTACGGTTACTGGCTGGATTCCTTGGTAGAGGAACTTCTGAATACGCTTACCTTCGTATGTTTCAGTAGTGTAGATATTGCCTTCAGAGTCAGTATCAATACTGTGTGGGGCGAAGAACAAACCAGGCTGTCTGCCGCCGTCACCAAAGGTATATAAGACTTCCATTGATTCACGATCAATGATTGAAATCTTAAAGTTCTGACCATCAGCTAAGTAGATAAATTCTTGGTCATCATCTGGCGAGAACGCGATATCCCATGTTGAACCTTGAGCAAGAGTAGCTGGGTTATAGATAGCTTCTCTTACGTAAGTGCCATCGGTGCGGAAGACTTGCACTCGGTCGGCTCCACGGTCACATACGTAGACTAGGCCGTCATTTGAAGGCTCGGCACAGTGGACAGGACCACGGAACTGCTGTGGGCCAGGCTCGCCTGGGGTATACGTTACATCGGCATCGTCATCAGGAGTATTTCCATAAGCACCCCAGTGGCGCTTGAAGGCTCCGGTAGCTAAATCGACGACAGCAACACGCTTATTGACATAACCGTCTGCAAAGTACACTTCGTTAGCAGAGGCATCGATAGCAATTTCGGCTACACGCCCGTAAGCAGTTGTGCTGTTGCTATCCATTTCCTCTCCAGGCATACCAACAGTGCGGATGTATTCTCCGTCCCTGCTAAATACCAAAACGTGAGAGTCTGGTCCGCCATTACCGCCGATCCAAACATCACCATTTGGTGCTACATCAATACCATGATTTGATTCAGGCCATACGTAAGGTGCGCCTTCTACAGGACCGCCCCATGCATTAATGAGATTACCTTCAATATCGAATTCTAAGATTGGCGGTGCCGGGGTGCAGCATTCTGCAACGCCAGAGTATAGACCAATCTCCTGTATTCTCATGAATTGAGATTCTGTGTTTCGATGGACCGCAAAGATGTGGTCTCTATCGTCTACGTCAACCCCTATCGTGTTTCCCTGAACCCAGTGGTTGGGGAGGGGTTTCGGCCACAATGGATCCACTAAAAAGTGGGGGGCCATGACGTCATTGTTAGCAGCAACAGCAGGCTCTTGTAGTTGAGACTGCCCAACTCCGAGCGCAACTAGTGCAACTACCAGAGTCGCTCCTATAAATAATTTAATCTTTGTCATTTTTATTTTCCTCTTAATGCCCGTCGCGTTACAGGCTGCAAAACTCCTAGAGCAGTGGCTGAGTATACTGTCTTATTTGTAGACAGTATACTCACAAGCAATTTTTTAAGATGGGCACTTGTAAGAATTTGTAACACTAACAATCGAATGCGGAAATGGGCCCTATAACAGGTGTATCATGCTCGTGGTAAATTCCAACTAAGATACTGTTTTTAATGAAAAATAATAGGTCATGATGAAGTACAAATTACCTCTGAAGAACACTTTTTCTGTACACAAGAACCTGAGATTTATTTTGGTCTTGGCCATGCTGTGGATACCTAATCTGGTACATGCTCATGACATCCCTTCCCGTGTCACTGTATACGCGTTCGTCAAGCCTGAGGGTAACGAGCTTACAGCCCTGCTAAGAGTGCCGATGGAGGCGTTTGGTGAAGTTAGCTTTCCTTTGCGCGGTCCCGGCTTTTTGCAGTTCTCCGAAGCTCAATTCGAATTGAATGATGCGGCACGAATTTACATTACCGAATCGATGCACTTTTTTGAAAATGGTGTTGAGTTAACAGAAAAAGAGCTTCGGCTTGCCCGAGTCTCGTTACCTTCGAATAGATCTTTTACGACCTTCGAAGAGGCGATGGAAAATATCCAAAGTCCCCCTCTGGACGATACGACTAATTTGTTTTGGCGCCAGGGGGTCTTAGATGTTTTGGTGACGTTTCCGATTCAATCTGATCAATCGGATTTTTCCATTGATCCTCAACTGGGAACCCTTTCAGCTCAAACTACAACAGTGTTGAGATTTATTTTGCCTAATGGTGCTGAGCGAGTGTTTAATTATCTCGGCAATCCTGGGCTGGTAGAGCTTGATCCTCGTTGGCATCAAGCTGCATTTCGCTTCATTAGCATGGGGTTTGAACATATTCTGGAAGGAATTGATCACTTACTGTTTCTCTTCTGCTTGGTTATACCGCTGCGCTCGATGCGAGCGTTAATTCCTGTAGTGACTTCATTTACCATTGCTCACTCCATCACCTTGATTGGTTCAGCATTTGGAATAGCACCGAGTGCGCTTTGGTTTCCACCCTTGATTGAAACTCTAATCGCTTTGTCGATAGTTTATATGGCATTTGAAAATATAGTCGGGGCTAGATTAGAGCATCGATGGATTGTGACATTTGCATTTGGCTTAGTTCATGGATTCGGATTTTCGTTCTTATTCAGCGATACGCTGCAATTTGCCGGTGGTCATTTGTTCTCTTCTTTGTTGGCATTTAATATAGGTGTCGAACTTGGTCAGCTCTTCATACTGATACTGGTAATTCCAGTTCTCAATTTACTCTTCAAGTATTTTGTGAAAGAGAGAATTGGGGCCATATTGCTCTCAGCCTTACTTGCTCATAGTGCTTGGCACTGGATGTTAGAAAGAGGAACCACGTTGGGGCTGTTCCAGTTCCAGATGCCTATTTTTGACTCTTTGTTCTTTGCATCTCTTATGCGTTGGGGGATGATGTTAATAGTTATCGTTGCCGCTCTTTGGGCTATGTATGAGTTGTTTAGGAGGTTCTCTCTTATTGAATCTTTTTCTGACTATAGCTATCGTCAGAAAGCTAGAAGCGAAGTGAAATAATTGTATATGGCTTTAGTTAAAAAGTGCGAGATAGAACATTTTAAGATTGATGATTGTGGGTAACTCGAGACTAACTTCCAACTGCAGGATTTGGGTGCTAGGTAGCCCATAGTCGTAATTAGTAAAGTTAGAGTTAAAAAGGGCTGATGCCAATTAAGGAAGCCGGAAATGAAAAAAATAAGCTGGGTGTTTTCACTGCTAGTCGCGATGTTGATGACGATAGAAGTCAGTTTAGCAAATGATAGAGTTGGCAATTTTGCATTGCTGGACCATGAAGGGAACTACCACCAACTAAGGAAGTATGGTGATAGTAAGGCCCTAGTGATTATATCTACTGCAGCGAGTTGTATAGAAAACATTGAAAAACTTCCTAAGTATCGTTTACTGAGAACTACTTGGGAACGTCAAGGCATAAGTTTTCTAGCCATTAACTCATCTTCGAAAGACGACCTTGAGTCAGTTCGTCAGATGGACATGCTGCACAATGTAGACCTGCCAATTCTGATGGATAGTAGTCAGCTGGTTGCAGAAAATCTTGGTTTGTCCAAGGCGGGTGAAATCATCGTTCTTGAGCCCCAGAGTTTTGCAGTTTTATATAGAGGCGGTTTGGATATCGATCCACGAAGAGCACGCCCGGATCGCAACGTTACAGAAGTTAAAGGCACTAGCTTTCTAACAGATATTTTAACGGCAGCAGTTGCTGGTGAGCTGAACTCTGCTGATGCAACTATTGAAACTGCTGCCAAGGGCTGTGATTTAGCATTTCCAATGCTGGATCAACACGTGATGAGCACGCCGGATTATGCAACCGAAATTGCGCCAATTCTTGAAGAGAAGTGTGTGACTTGCCATATTGAAGGTGGTATCGCACCTTTCGCCATGGATTCTCATATGATGGTTCAGGGTTGGTCACCAATGATGAAGGAAGTCATCATGACAAAGCGTATGCCTCCAGCTCAAGTGGATCCGAGCATTAATCACTTCACAAACGCTCGATACATGGAGGCCGATGAATTGCAAACATTGGTGCATTGGATCGATGCTGGCTCTCCTAGAGGGGATAGTGAAGTTGACCCTCTAACTAGAATTAATGCGTCAGAAACATTATGGGAGTTGGGCGAACCAGATTATGTCGTTGAAGTTCCAGCTTTCGCAGTTCCTGCGACTGGTGTGCTCGACTATGAGAATGTCACTATCAATCTTCCATTCAAACAGGACGTTTGGGTTAAATCTGTGCAGCATATTCCTGGTGATCGAAAGGTCTTGCACCATTTATTAAGTTATATCGTCCCTGGGGACTATGAGGAAAGAATCGTTGAGGGTGAAAATGACAGCTATCGTGAATTCTTGGAGGGTTATGCGCCAGGAAAAGATGAAGCGGTAAGCTATCCGGATGACGCTGGAATGTTTATACCAAGTGGCAGTGCTGTTCAGATGTCATTGCATTACACGACATTCGGAAAAGAAACTGTCGACAGGACGCGGTTAGGCCTCTATTTCGCTGAGGAAAAACCAAAATTCCAATATTCAACTTATTCTCTCAGCCATGGTGGGAGAAATATTGTCATTCCGCCCGGTGAGAAAGAACATAAGATGAGTGCGTCTCATGTATTTGAAGATGAAATCATGCTGCATGGGCTTAGACCTCATATGCACTACCGCGGCAAACACATGCGTATGAGCGTTGTTTATCCCGATGGCTCAAAAGATGACATTATAAATGTGCCAGACTATAACTTTGCCTGGCAGCCTACCTATCGACTTTCAGAGCCAATGCTTCTTCCGGCAGGTTCGCGAGTAATGATTGAAGGTGCTTTTGATAATTCTCAGTACAACTTAGGCAATCCAGATCCGGATGCTGAAGTTAGGGGGGGTGCACAAAGCTGGGATGAAATGTTTATAGGTTATTTTTCATACCATAAAACTGAGGTTAACTAATTAGCAGCGCAAGTGCCTTTTTATTTAGGCTTCTTGCGTAATTTATCTCCATTTGAGACGAGGCGCAGAATTCACCTTACTAAACCATGTCTTGGAGATGCCTATTTTTGGTGGCATAGTTTAAACTTATCTTCTTGTCATGCTTTTCGGAGTTTCATCCAATGAGAAAGCTTCTCCAATCTGCTATTGCTATTGCTTCTGCTCTGTTAATTAATTCAGTAGCAGCTCTGCCTGATCGTGTAGGTGACTTTTCGCTCTTAGATAGCGAAGGTGAATTTCACCAGTTAAGTCGTTACCGCCATCAAGACGCTTTGGTTCTGATGTCTTATGACAGCAGTTGTTCGAGTATCGATGGGGCTTTGGCTCAATTCAAAATAATGCAGTCAGCTTTTACGGATCAACAAGTTTCCTTTGCGTTGATAAATTCCTCACTTGAAGCAAATATTGAGAATATTCGAGCAGAGAGAGCTCGGCTTGGGGCTGATGTTTCGCTGCTTTTAGATAGCGGCCAACTGGTTTCTGAAACTCTCTTACTTAGCAAAACTGGTGAGTTAGCAATTCTAGATCCGGATCGATTAACCATTGTTTATCGTGGTGGAATTGAAGCCGCTGCTTCGCAAGTATTGATGGATGAGATTCAAGGAAATGTAGACTCTACTACAGTAATGCAAGCAAATGGTTGCGATATCCAATATCCGATCAAGCGACAGCACACTGATTTAGTCCCTGACTATGCAACAGAAATTGCTCCAATTATCGGCGAGCAGTGTGCATCATGTCATCGTGAAGGAGGCATAGGTCCCTTCGCGATGGACAGTCATTTAATGCTGCAAGGTTGGTCACCAATGATAAGGGAAGTGTTGCTTACTAAGCGTATGCCGCCTACTCAAGTTGACCCCAATATTGGTCATTTTAGTAATGCGAGATATATCTCTGATACTGATTTGCAGAAGCTCGTTCATTGGATTGATGCAGGCGCACCAAAGGGAGTAGCTACAGTTGACCCCTTGACAGAAATTCAATTTCCAGATCGCAGAGAATGGCAGTTAGGAGAACCTGACTATGTTATTACTGCGCCGAAACATGAAGTGCCAGCCACTGGTGTGCTTGACTATATTAATGTTGATGTCGAACTCCCGTTTGAAGAAGACAAATGGGTAAAGGCAGTCCAATACATTGCTGGCGATGAATCTGTTTTGCATCACTTGCTTAGTTATGTCACAGCCCCGCAAGAAGTTGTTGAGGGTGAGGCAGCACAAGGTAATGTTGCGACCCGTTTTCTCGAAGGTTATGCCCCGGGCAAAGTGGATGCTATGACCTTTCCAGAAAACACGGGCGTGTTTATTCCAGAAGGGCATAATTTAAGTATGCAGTTCCATTACACAACTAATGGCCGTGCAACTTCGGATGAAACTATCTTGGGTCTATATATGTACGATGAGCCTCCGATGTATGAAAATTTTACACAATCGGTTTCAGGCATGTTTCGCATTCCTCCTTATGAGCAGGATTATGAAGCGTCCGCTCGATATGTATTCAATGAGGAGGTAGTAGTGACGGGCTTGCGCGCGCACATGCATTTTCGTGGCAAGGATATGAAGTTTAGTGCCGAGTATCCTGATGGCAGCATGGTTGATTTGTTGAGTGTGCCAAATTACAGCTATGCATGGCAGCCAACCTACGCGTTAGAAGAACCTCTTCGATTGCCAGCAGGGACTCAGGTTCACGTGACTGGTGCATTCGATAATTCTGAGCATAACCCGGCTAACCCAGACCCAAGCAAGGAACTGACCTTTGGCTTACAAAGTTGGGACGAGATGTTTATTGGTTATTGGACCTATCACTCAGCCAAACCCACCAACTAGTTTAACCCGGTAAATTTCATTAAAACCTGGCTGTGATATTCCGGCCAGGAATTTTTGTATTGGAAACTATTAAAACATGTCACGGAGGTTCTAAATTGCGGGAGGTTTTTGCGTGGAGGCCGCATTGTGCCAACGCGCGCTAACTTGCTATGATGGAATACTTCGCATTCATAATAATAATTCGGGAGAGCACTCCATGTCCTCGATATTCATCGTCATTTTCGGCCTGGTTGGTTTTACATTTGGATGGTTTGTTTACTCCAAGTTTATCGCTGAGAAGATTTATCGTTTAGATCCAAACTTTGAGACTCCGGCCCATCGCTTCGAAGATGGTGTTGACTATGTTCCTACCAACAAATTTGTCCTCTGGGGATCCCATTTTACAGCTGTTGCTGGTGCTGCTCCAATTGTGGGTCCTGCTATTGCAGTTTACTGGGGATGGGCTCCCGCGCTTCTGTGGGTAACATTTGGTTCGATATTTTTCGCCGGGGTTCATGACTTTGGAGCCTTGTGGGCGAGTAATCGCCATGATGCGAAGTCTATCGGAGCACTTTCCGAAAGCATTGTTAGTACGCGCGTTCGTTCCGTCTTGATGATAATTATCTTCCTGCTTCTTGTATTAGTGAACGCGATGTTTGCAACGATTATTGCTGACGAGATGGTTATTTATCCTGAGTCGGTATTTCCTGCGTGGGCTGCTATACCTGTGGCAGTAGCGGTAGGTGTTCTTATTCGTCGAAAGGTCAATTTATTAGCCATTTCTATAATTGGCGTGGCTATCCTGTATTTCACCATTTATATAGGAAGCACTATGCCACTAGCTCTTCCTGGGGATATCTTTGGGCTCGGTGAGCGCGGCAACTGGATAATCTTGCTTTATGTTTATGCTGGCATCGCTTCTATGTTGCCGGTGTGGTTGCTTCTGCAGCCGCGGGACTATATTAACGGTGCACAATTAGTGCTCGGTTTATTTGTCCTTTATTCGGCAGTCTTGCTAACAATGCCTGACGTTGCAGCGCCAATGTTTAATGATGTGGCGGCAGATACGCCGCCGCTATGGCCCATACTTTTTGTGACCATTGCATGTGGTGCTCTTTCTGGGTTTCACGGGATTGTTTCTTCAGGAACTAGCGCAAAACAGCTTAACAATGAAAAAGATGCACGCTTTGTCGGTTATCTCGGTGCTTTGGGTGAGGGTTCGTTAGCGTTAATAACAATCGTTGCAGTAACTGGTTCTTTGTATGCTGCCACGGCAGCCGGAGGCTGGAATGAATTGTATCCCAGTTTTACTGGTGGGCCTTCGGCCGGCGGATTCATTACTGGTGGTGCGCTGCTCATTTCAGAAGGCTGGGGAATTCCTCTAGCTTTTTCTCAAACTATGTTGGCAGTAATGGTTGTTTTATTCGCTGGGACAACTATGGATGCTGGATTGAGATTGACCCGTTACATTATTCAGGAGTGGGGGAATATATATGAGATAGTTCCGCTTAAAAATAATTACATTTCGACTTTGGTCGCAGTGGGCGCCTGTTTGCTATTAGCCTTTGGCGTTTCCAATGGTAATTATCCAGGCGACGGTGGAACACTTATTTGGCCGGTGTTTGGCGCTACTAACCAGATTCTTGCGAGCATGACGTTAATCGTGATTTCGGTTTATCTGATTAGGCTTGGCAGACCAGCCCGATACTTATTAGCTCCAATGATGTTCATCTTAGTGATGGCAGCTTGGGCAGGGGTCTGGTACGTAATGGACTACATTAGCAAAGGGCAATGGATCCTGGTCGCGATTCAAGTAGCGGTGATGGCGTCTGCCGTTTTCATCATCCTTGAAGCTTGGTCTACAATTTCGAAGCTTCGTCGAGAAGATAGTGCCGGAGATGATGGAGAGTCAGTAACATCATCTAGCGAATAGCGTATGTTGTAGCCAAGATTTTCTTGGCAAAAAAAAGGGGGGGTAGTCTTTGGTGCTTGGCACAGAATTCTGCCCCTTTCTGGTTTCGGCTTTTTGATTTCAATCCTAATAAGTTTACATCCAATAATTATAGGTGCCAGTTATCACGCTACTGCAAAACTATGGATAGAGACAAGCTAAATCAATATCTATCAGTCAATACCAGCAATCAAATATCAGAGATACATTTGCACTCTGAGTTGGATTCGACCAATGCTGAGGCGTTACGACTTATAGAGAGTGGTAAAACTGGTATTCATTTAGTTATTTCTGATGCCCAAAGTGCAGGAAAGGGGAGAAGAGGGCGTACTTGGCTAAGTCCTGCAGGCAGCGGCTTATATCTTTCATTGGTATATCCTTTTTCCGAATCAGCGGATAAGTTACAAGCGTTAAGTCTAGTAACTGCCTTGAGTGTTCATCACGTGCTGCTCGGATTGGGCGCGAAAGGTCTTTTGCTTAAATGGCCTAATGACATTCTCTTAGGAAATAAAAAAATATCTGGCATATTGTTAGAGTTAAAGAAAGCAAATGCGCGATCCTTTGTCGTTTTTGGCATTGGTGTAAATTATGATTTTAGTGATCAACAAAAATTGAGTGTCGATAGGCCGATAGTTGATTTAATGGGAATTCTACAAACCAAACCAGAGCTTGAACTTATAGCCGCGACAATAACAGGGAAATTGTTGCAAAACATTCTTGAATTTTTGTGCACTGGATTTAGTAATTTTCAATTGCCTTGGAATCAATATGACCGGTACATTTCTAGTGAGATTGTCATTAAAAGGGGTGGCAAGAAATTAATTGGTCAATCAAAAGGCGTCGACGAGACGGGCGCGCTTGTTATTCAATCGAAAAATGGAATTAAAAGAATTTCTGGAGGAGAGGTCCTTCCTTCCTTACGTGAAGCGAGTAAGAGTATTTTGTTGTGATTCTGGAATTAGATATAGGCAATACTCGGTTAAAGTGGCGTCATAAATCCCCCGCTGGGGAAAAAATTATTGCCGAAGGTATTTGTAAAGATATAGAAGAGTTTCGTGCGGGCCAACTTAAAGAACAGCCTTCGTTATTTCGTTTCTGCAGTGTGCGGGATCAGAGCATTACTGAAGACTTGTTAAATTGGAGCCAAACTCATTGGACATTAACTCCTCAGGTTGCCAACGTAAGAAGGGAATGTGCCGGTGTTAGAATTAATTACCAGGACGTCAGTCGCTTAGGTGTGGACCGATGGTTAGCCATGTTGGAGGCCTACCGAAGAGCCAGCGGTCCCTGCGCTATTATAGATAGTGGGACTGCTTTTACCCTCGATGTGATTGCCAGGGATGGGTTGCATAGAGGGGGTTTTATTCTTCCTGGATTGTCTATGATGCAAAACAGTCTCACCGCTAATACCAGAATTCGTCTCTCAAAAGAAGCAAAGGCTGAATCTACAGCGCTCGGAAACTCAACAGAAGAAGCAGTTTTAAACGGCAGTCTGGCTAGTTTAGTTGCCCTAATCGAAAAACAAATCGTTGAATTAGCCCAGGATTCCGCCGACTTTAAGCTCTATTTCAGTGGTGGAGATGCCGCTTTGCTGGCGGAGATGGTAAATTTCGATAAATTTCAAATCGTGACAGGGTTAGTGCTTGACGGCCTGGCGCTTGCCTGTCCGCAGTTCGCAGATGATAAAAAATAAGGAAAGTTCTTGAGATACATCGCCTTATTTCTTCTCATCGTAAATATTGGGTACTTCATCTGGACGTTTGTACGTCCGCTCGAACCTGAATCCGCAGCCTACCAGCCCAGAGAGTTGATCAATAGTGGATTAATGCTGGTTAGTGAATTTGAAGCACAATCAGCTGCTTTGGCTTTAGAACATGCAGTTGATAGTAAAATTTGCTCGATTGTCAGTGGCTTTGCCACAGTAGATGACGCTAATGGCTTTATTTTACTTGCCCAGAGGCTAAATTTGGTCGGATTGCTCAACTTGACTGGAGGTGCGCTACCTTCTCAATATCGCGTTTTCTTGCCTTCAGAGCCTAATCGTTCGCTCGCGACTCGGAAGTTGGACAGCGTCAGCGCTGCTGTCGATGCAGCTCAATTGCAGGTGGAAACCTACCTCATAACCAGAGGGCCTCTGTCAGAAGGGATTGGTTTGGGGGTTTTTATAGATGCGGAAGAAGCGGGCTTGGTGCAATCCCAGCTATCTGAGTTAGGCTATATGCCAGAAATCGAAGAAATTCCCCGTTCAATGGGTGAGATTCAGGTGCTGCTTCGGTCGTTAAATTCGAACCAGGTAGAAGGGCCTGAATGGCTCGAATTATCTGACGATCGGCCCGATTTGACCCGGACAGAAAATCTATGCGAAACGATTGCACAAGCATCCCAATTCCCATAAAATGCCGCTCCTGAGTGAGAGAGCCTGGGAAAATGCCCTTGGGAGATCTTGAAGGAGGGGTTCCCGAGTGGTCAAAGGGATCAGACTGTAAATCTGACGCGAAAGCTTCGGTGGTTCAAATCCACCCCCCTCCACCACCAAGCTATAGTAAGCGATAGAAGGGCGGAGCAGAATTTAGGCGGGTATAGTTCAGCGGTAGAACCCCAGCCTTCCAAGCTGGTTGCGCGGGTTCGATTCCCGCTACCCGCTCCAATATATTGCTCGCATAGCTCAGGCGGTAGAGCACTCCCTTGGTAAGGGAGAGGCCCCCAGTTCGACTCTGGGTGTGAGCACCAGTTAAATAGAATTGAAAATGAAGTTGTTGCTCTTATATAAGAAGGTATAAAGATAGCAGCTAGAGATTACTTCAACTTAATGACAACTTGAAAACTTGAGAAGGTAACTAAAGTGGCGAAGGAAAAATTTGAAAGAACGAAGGTACACGTTAACGTAGGTACGATTGGTCACGTTGATCATGGAAAGACGACGTTAACGGCAGCGCTGACAAAGGTGTGTGCGGAAGCCTACGGTGGTGAGATGCGTGACTTT
>JAQWQD010000005.1 GCA_029244985.1 Gammaproteobacteria bacterium
AGCCCATTCATTGCTGCTGTGCGCAACTATTGCATTAGAATCAATCCGCCCCGGCCGACTGGTGCTTAGTCCCAGCCATCCCAGCGGCGATTCGCGCACAACAGCCGCATCGAAATTCAAATGTAATGGCTTTGAAAAACCAAGCATAAGAGCGAAACATGGCGAATAGTTTGGCTGTAACAATCTAGTGGCTTCCGCGAAATGATCCTTCAATAATTCATAACACTGAGGAGCAGGCTGAGCACAAACCACAAAATCATAATTTCCCAATCCTTTCCCATCGGCATCTTTTAGTAACCACCCAGAGCCTTGCTGAGCAATCTCTATGACTGGAGTTTGCAACCTGACATCTAATTGAATCGCCATGAATTTTACTAATGCGTTCATCGATGGCTTTGCAACATAGTGAGGCTCGAACCACTCACGCCTAAAAGGTTTCTTGCCAGGTTGTATGGTTGTGATTTTTGGATGCCATTGGGCAACAATGTCTTGCCTAGCAAGCTCTTCGATAAGCTGACGAAATTGTTGAGACCGTGCGGTAAAAAATTGGGCACCATGATCAAATTGCCAACGGCCGCTGCGACGCACTGACATGCGCCCTCCATATCCACCTGATTTCTCGAATACGGTTACATTAGCATTCTCAGCCAATTGTCTGGCAAAGGTAATCCCCGCAATTCCGGCACCAATAACAGCAATCTTCATTGAGATATCTGGAAGTTCAAGAAGAAGCATTCAGGGTCTGTATAAGATGTCTTTCTATGCATTCTAACCTAGCTTTTTCTCAAATCTCTTGCAAAGAAAGCAACTTAAATTCGCTGGATTCCGGGCTTAACAACTGAAAATTTAATTTATAGTAAGCGGTTTCTACTTGCACGATATCAGAGTAAATCCCCGTACTAAGCTCCAAAGTACCACTACAATTCGGCAGCTCGGAATTTTTATTTAAAACATTAGCAGCATTAAATGGCCGATACTTGATCAATTTAATTTTCCCTACTGTTGCGTCGGTTATTGCCAAACCTACATCAAAACGACTGGAGCCTTCAAAAAACGAAGCCTCACCCTGAGTACGTAATTCGAAGCATGAATAAATGATTCCATCTAAAGTGTTATAAGCCCCAATATTATTTACGTCGAGATCTAATTCAATCGGTGGAACTACCCCATTAAACTCTGATGGCCATCCAGTTTTCGCCTTCCTGAATAACCATTCGAGCAGTTGCAATCTACTAGATTCTGGAACTGGCCGCCCTAGCCCGTGTCCACCTTTTAGGATAGTCCACAATTCAACTGAACCCTCTTTCCTGCAGCCTTGGTTATACACAATCACTTCCGTTTCCAAACCTAGAATCGCTACGTCTAGGTCCCTAGGCTCTTCATAAGAACTCGACAAAAAACACTTGTTATAACCAGCCCACTGCAATGCCGTAGCCTCAGCACCAGGGTAAGGAACACCTTCAATAGATCCACCGTCATAGAGTATCGAGGTGTCATCAGTACCCTGAATCTGTAAGATGTGTACGCCTGAATTAGGGGTATTTCTAGCGTCAAAATGCGATGCGCCGGCACTGCTTACACTGGCGGCAATTAGTTCTGGAAATCGGTAAGCAAGTTCTAGGGCCATAAATCCGCCATTAGAATCACCGACTACATAAATACGGTTAGCATCAATATTTAAAAAATCTTTTAAATTCTCAATATATTCATACAGATAAGAACCATC
This sequence comes from Gammaproteobacteria bacterium, assembly GCA_029244985.1. Classification (GTDB taxonomy): domain Bacteria; phylum Pseudomonadota; class Gammaproteobacteria; order Pseudomonadales; family Pseudohongiellaceae; genus UBA9145. The sequence continues at coordinate 1,727 of JAQWQD010000005.1, forward strand.
ATCGACAGTACTATTATAAAAATTACAACACGCTGAGTTTGAATTCCAAAAATAGCTACCACTCTGATCTACAGTGCCGGAGGGGATAGCATAGACAAAACCATACTTGTCTACAGATTCAGCAAACCCCCATATCAGTTCAGCTTTATTTGTGTCCGTTCCGTAACCGTGCAAAAGAATAACAAGCGGATAATAATTTGAATCTGTATAACTAGAAGGCAGATAGACAACTCCTTGTCCGCGAACATCTGCATCGAACTGAGACCAAGAATGCACAGGAATCAAAAGCAGAATACTTAATAGAGTGGCCCTGAAGACTGCATGCAGCATTAAATTAAATAACATTAACAAAGAAAATAAATAGGTAAGAGTGATTTTTTAAATAAGAAAAACAAAGGATAGAATTCATGATCTTTATCACACCCACCATGATTGAAATAGACATGAGAACACTCCCTGGGCCGCCAACCTTGACCGCTATCTGTTCTAATTAATTGCAGACTATCTCCGGTTTTAAAATGCACTCTGACAGTACAGAACCAATTTCATCATGAATCACCACGTCAGCATAACAATCCATTTCTGTTGGTTCACGATTTAAAATAACCAATTTTGCTCCTTGCTGTTTTGCCTGTAGGGGAAAACCCGCAGCCGGATAAACTAATAAAGA
>JAQWQD010000034.1 GCA_029244985.1 Gammaproteobacteria bacterium
ACTTACTTGGACGAATCTTATGAAGTAGTCGAAGGTGAGCCTAACTCATACAAGGCTGGACCTCACTCCGTTAAGGACCCATTTGGTTTCTGTAGTGGAACTTCCCCAACATCTGCAGGATCAGCTGTTATCGCTAATGGCTCAACGCTAAATTGCGCAGATTCAAGCGATCCGGTTTTTACAGTAGTTGGTGTTGGTTCAAACGGGTTCCCAGGTTACTCACCTCAGTTCTCGGATGTATATGAGAGAACTTCATATGCTGTTTATGCTGATGTTAGTACCGACCTTACGGATAATCTTTTCGTTCAAGGAGCTATTAGGTACGAAGATTATGATGACTTTGATTCCGAAGTAACAGCTAAGATCGCTGCTCGGTTAGAAATAACTGAGACCTTTGCCATGAGAGGATCGTTTGGTACAGCATTCCGTGCCCCAACTCCTGGTCAGCAAGGAACCACCAACGTGTCTACTCGATTGCCAAATGGATTTCCAGTTGCGACTGGTTTATTTCCTGCTGGCGGACCTGTGGCAGGAGCTCTTGGTGCTGTAGCGCTAGAGCCTGAAAAGTCTAAGAACCTTACCTTAGGTTTCATTGCTAATTTCGGCGATCTAGACGTAACAGTGGACTTCTATCAAATTGATATTGAAGATACAACCAATGCAGTATCAACGAGAGATGTTTCTACTGACCCAACTTCAGGTGCTGCTTATGACAACTACCTGAAACTAGATGCAGCTGGGGTGCCTGGTGCCAACTCTATTGGAGGAGTGTTCTACTTCGCTAACGGATTTGATACCACAACAAAAGGTATGGACATAGTGGCGACTTATCCACTTACTGAAAATACTAACGTTGTAGCCTCAATTAACTATAACGACACTGAGTTCGATTCTGACCCTAGTGCGTATCTGAATGTCGAAGATCAATTCGATTTCGAGAATTTGTTGTCCGACTGGAGGAGTAATTTTACCGTCACTCATTCCCTCAACAACAACATACGTTTGCTGGCAAGAGCTAGCTACTACGGCGAATGGGAAAACTCGAACAGAAATCCATGGCCTAACATTCAAAAGTATGATGGAACATGGTTTGTCGATTTAGAGGCGAGCTATCAGCTCAACGATAACTGGAGATTCACCATAGGTGGTCGGAATGTTGGCGATGAGTATCCTTCAAAGGATGCGATCGGTGACTACTGTTGTGGTAGAGACTACGCTTCTGGTTCATACGTCGACTGGCAAGGTGCATACTACTACGGCCGAGTAAGTGTAAACTTCTAAGCCGAAGTCTTTTGGTCTGATACTTAAGATCAAAAACGAAAGAAGGAGGAACACGAAAATGTTCCTCCTTTTTTTGTGCCAGATTTAATTTGCAGCCAAACCTATGACATGCCACTTTTCAGTTCTGATTTTCTAGACATTAGAGATAGCCATGGTAGCCTGACTGTCGTCAAACAAGCATATATTATTGCTACGCTTTTAAATCCACTTGACGACCGACAGTTTATGGATCAAGTTAACTTTGCCATGAAAATTTGACCCATTTATAAACAATGATTAAATCTTTCGACCACATAGCTGTGCCAATGGAACGAGTTGCAGAAATGGTACAGTTTTATACAGCACTCGGTTGTCGTATAGTAGATCAAGGGCGTATTAAGGCTGTCATCTTTGGTGATAATAAAATAAATTTTCATATGCCAGGGCTGTGGCAAGACGACCAATTTACATTACGGGGTCATAATGCAGAGCCAGGTTCTGGCGACATGTGCTTTGTCTGGGAAGGCAGCGAGGACTCTTTGATGTCGACTCTACAGAAAGCCGATGCCAGAATAGAATTAGGTCCTGTCGTTCGAACAGGAGGAATGAACGGTGGCAGTACTGAAGGTACAAGTATTTATACCCGTGATCCAGACAACAATTTGATTGAATTTATTATTTATTAGCTATCTACTAATCGCCTATTAACTATCAAGAAAATTATCGCCCATGAAAATATTTAAAAATACGGTAATCGTTATTCTTTGTTTGCTCCTTATTCCAGTAACAGCAATATCAACAGCAGCAGTTAAACAACGCTTTGCTGACGGTCCAAATTTTGTCTTTTCGGGCGGTCCATTAGAGGCTGGGGAACTTTATGCAGGTGCTGAACCAGACTGGAGCTTTGTCAACGATATTCCTACTATTGAAATGCAGCTTATGGAACCTCCTACCTCTCGAATAATTTGGACGGTCGAACACAATAGCAAGCTCTATGTGTGGTCCGGGTATATGGGAACCAGGGTCGGACAAATGTGGAAACAGTGGCCATTGCAAGCAGAAGAAGATGGTCGAGCACTAATACGAATCAATGGGATACGCTATGAGAGGCAACTCAAACGTATTCAATCCGGGCCTGAATTAGCTGGGATTACTCAGGCTATTACTGCTAAGTACCCTTCTAGAACCACAAGCGAAGCCGTAGAGAGTGGTGATGTCTGGCTATTCGAAGCAACACCAAGAGACTAAGAAAGGAGTCGTTTTATGAAAAAATTCTATGTAGGAGTTGCCATCGCCTTAGTACTGACAATTTTGGCGGTGTTATTCGTGCCGGGAGTTGATGATTTTGTAGAACAGACATTTCAGCGTTATTTAGGCAGGGCTGCTCGATAACAGAATTCTTCCTCGACCTCCACAAATGCCGTAATAAGCAAAATCAAGAGCCTTTCAGACTGAACAACCCAATGACGCTTAGATTAGTGCTCATTGCATTAAATCTCTTCAAAACGAGTCTTCCAATCTATTCAGCAAGTACTGCGTTTACGAATGCTTCAAGATTTTGAAAATCAGAGCTTGATGAAGATAAGCGCACTCCGCCACCATGACCAATGCCTTTTGGTTTAGAAAGAAGCGTTGAACCTCTGCCACCATTAATGTAGTTAACTAATAAGTTGTAATTGGTATCCAAAGCATTCTGATTTGATGAAGACTGATAAACAAGTGATGTGCCACCTGCTGAACCGCCGCTAATGTGACAATCAATACAATTGCTTTGTATTATTTTAGACGAAATGGTATCCGTGAACAGTTGTAAGCTTTGCGCGACCGAAGGCAGGTTCTCTGCTTCAGCCTCAATGGTTACCGATAAAGATACACCGTTGAAGAAGAATTCATTCGCAACAGCCATCGTATCGTAGGCAACGATAAAACCCAGTGAAGTATCAGATACCCCGGCTGGACCAAAAGCCACATCATCAACGATGCTAACCCTTTCCGAAGTTTGCAGTGTTTTTGCAGGACTTGTTGATAAGAAATTTTCGATCGATAAATCCCAGAGTTGAAAGGCACCATTTTCATCTCTGACAAAATAGCTTCCATCCCAAATAACAATAACATAGAGATTGCCCACTGTGTTGACGTGGCTGGCCTCAACTTGAATTTCCAGATCAATATCTATCGCTGCATCGTAGGCAAAACTATTTCCATAAGTGGAGCCATTATCTGCAGTGGCGCCACCAAAAAATCGTGCGGTAGTAGCTATACCTGTTGCAGTAGCGGGGCTTGCAAGTTCTGGAAGTTGCGCAAGAGAATTGGATGTTGCGAAAAATAGCCCCAGCAAGAGAGATTTTTTAACTGATTTATTCATCTATTCTTTCTTAGGAATTCACCTTTAATGAGTCAGGTTCTCTCGTTTCATTGTTATAGTTATTGTGCTTGAGGCACTCGGCCATAGAGACGCCGATGGTTAATAAAACGCTCCAAGTCGAATTTTGGCTCACACACACACTACTCTTTCCTGACGACTACACTAATCCATAACCTGCACGATAATCCTTGTCGAGAAGAGTGTTGGCTCCGTCATCATTAGTGAATCGCATATTTGCTCCATCATACTCTAGAACCTTGTTTTCACTGGCCCGCACGGTTGCGATATTGCCCAGCAGCATAGTCTCAGATAATTGGCCCGAATATTCGAAATGAGAAGTAGTCATTTTACTTCGATCCTTAATCGCATCGATCCATTCCTGATGAATCCCAGGTGACCGAGCTATTGTCGGCGCTGGTTTTTGATAATCAGAATGATTTGTCTCTGGAATGATGCGGGGGTCACGTCCATAGACTCCATGCATAAGTGTGTTCTTATCGCCTACAATGAGCACGCCGCCGTCACGATCTCCCATCATTCGCTCCTGCTCCAGAATCTCCGGTCTCTCTGGCATAAGGCCACCGTCATACCAGGTCAATTTGACTGGAGGTCGACTTCCTTTTACTGGAAATTCGAAATGTATCTTAGATGCTAATGGAAAAGTCTCTAAATTAGCTCCAAATCGGCTGGAGCTAGCCGAAACCTTCGTGGGTAGGTCCAGATCCAGCGCCCAGTATGGGTGATCTATTATGTGAGCACCCATGTCACCCACCACTCCTGTACCAAAATCCATCCATCCACGCCAATTAAAAGCGTGATAGCGATCTTTCAAATAAGGACGAAAGGGTGCTGCTCCTACCCACAGATCCCAGTCTAGAGTAGAAGGAATAGGGTCAGAGCCAGCAGGTCGTCCAATACCTTGAGGCCAAACAGGCCGATTAGTCCAGCAGTGAACTTCTTGCACAGCACCTAATGCGCCATCAGCAACCCACTCATTAATAAGCCGCCCACCTTCTTCTGCATGGCCTTGGTTTCCCATTTGGGAAACGATATTGGTCTCTCTAGCCCTTCTAGCCAAAAATCTTGCTTCTGCCACGGTGTGACACAAGGGCTTTTCTATATAAAGGTGTTTGCCAAGATCCATAGCACTGGCTGCGATTGGTGTGTGCATGTGATCAGGTGTGCTGATGATCAAAGCATCGATCTCAGGTTCATTTTCCAACATCTCGCGATAATCACGATATAACTTAGTCTTGCCGACAAAAGGAGCTGCCCAATCTTCGCCCAGTGTTTCAGCCACCTTGCCATCATCGATATCACACAGAGCGTATATATTCTCATTGGCACAGGACTGGATATTGGAACGCCCCCTGCCACCAACACCTACTGCCGCAATATTTATTCTGTCGCTTGGAGCAATGTGAGCCGAACCACCGAGTACATGCCGTGGCACTACTAAAAACGCTGACATGGCAGCAGTCTTCTTAAGTAATTCGCGGCGTTTTATAAGGGAATTGGATTTCTTATCGATCTTCATGGGGCTCCCAAGCAGTCATTCACCAAAAGCACAGCAAATAAAATCTTAAATTCTTTAATTGAACCTCAAAGATAGCAATGTAAGAAGATTAATAGAAGCACAGTGATAAAAGACCAATACTTATAGCTTTCTATTTCTAGCTGAATGAGCCCTGACTTTATGATCTTTTGGAGATCAATTGCCAGTGTACACTGACAATTCTATTCAACCTTTTTGAAGAGGCTTCACAATCATAAATGTAGCATTGGTTTTGGCGACCAGTTTCTTTTCGCTGAAGATGACAATCTCTACTCGAAATAATTGCCTGCCTGCATGTATCACTTCAGCTTTAGCAACTAAGGTTGCACCTGTGGGTGGACGGATAAAGGAAGTAGCCAGGTCCGTCGTTGCAGAGAATTTGCCGGGTGGCCTCACAGACCTGACAGCTGCGCCAGCTGCTGTATCTGCGAGTGAAGTTAGCACTCCTCCGTGAACTCGACCTCCGTTATTTAAATGATGATCTTCTAAAACTACTGAGCAAGTGGCTTTGCCTTCGGCATAGTCATCAATCGATACGCCAATGAATTCCCCATAAGGACTTAGTGGTGGTTTTTGAATAGACATTGAGATTTCTTTATCAATTAATACTTCTAATTTAACGATGCTTCCGCAAAGCCTTTAATAGTTCAACCAGCCTTATTAGATATCTTAAGTCGGCAATTTGCCTTCCCCAATTTTGCGCTGCGTATTTTTAAAACGCAATTTCTCTCTTTTTCTTTCAGCAATAGTTTGTTCCATCGGTTGGCCAAGGTGCTCTTCGCCGCGATGCTTTGCTAGCTCAATCTGGCGTTCTCGCTCTGCATAACGCCTGACCTGATCCTTAGAATGTTTGTCGTAGCAATGATGACAACTAATCCCTTTTTGAAAATGCTCATTGAGTTTGTCTTGTCCAGTAATTGGCATTCTGCAAGCGTGACACTGATCATAGTGACCTTTTTCTAACCGGTGGTTTACCGTAACGCGATTATCGAAGACAAAACACTCACCTTTCCATTTACTTTGTGATTGAGGAACTTTCTCTAAATATTTAAGGATGCCGCCCTTAAGGTGATACACCTCGTCAAACCCCTGTTGCTTTAAGTAGGCAGTTGATTTTTCACAGCGAATTCCACCAGTGCAAAACATAGCAATCTTTTTATGCTTAGCCGGATTTAATTTTTCCTTCACATAACCAGGGAAATCTCGGAAGGATTCTGTCTGTGGATTAACTGCTCTTTCGAAAGTACCAATTTCAATTTCATATTTGTTGCGTGTATCCAGCACGAATACATCTGGGTCACTAATCAAATCATTCCAATTCTGTGGGTCTACATAAGTTCCCACAATGTCATTGGGGTCAATATCTTCAACTCCCATAGTGACAATTTCTTTCTTAAGTTTCACTTTTGTGCGGTAGAAAGGAATTTCGCCAACATAGGATTCTTTTGTTTCCAATCCTTCAAAGCGCAGGTCGTTTCTTAACCAACTAATAACCTGATCAACGCCAGTTCGCGTGCCAGCGATAGTGCCGTTGATTCCCTCCCCCGCTAACAGTAAGGTGCCACGCACTTTATTATCAAGCATGATCTTATAAAGAGGTTCACGAAAAGATTCGAAGTCTGGCAACTTTGCAAACCGATAGAGCGCGACAACAACCAAGTCAGATGAAGTATTCTTCATTCTATTTCCTTTTTGCTAACCGGAACGTAGAACCGATGCAAATTTTGTAAGGTTCTAACAAAACTAATTGGGAGTGAGAGAAATATTCCCATTTACAGACTCACAATTAACATACTACTCACTCGTAACTATCAAGATCTCTCTTTAGTAGGCAGGTAGGGTAAAATACATTTTATTGAGGTTTGGCTCTCTGGAATTCAAGCAATAAAAGTGTGGCAAATTCCTAGGTCTAATCGTATAGATAGAAGCAGTAAATCTTCATCAATTCAATAATTCAATAAACTCCGATCTAAGCTGCCATTCTAAAAAATGCAAACCTCATTCTCAACAATTTCTATGAAGATATTTGCTGTTTTAACTAGGTTGAACATATCGAAGCGATTGAGAAATTCGACCGACATAAAGATCCTAGAGACTACATACGACTGAGTTCTGCTGACAAAAGAATGATAAATCGAAGAATAAATTACCCGCGAATGCCAAGAATCTGGAGAAATTTTACAAAAAAACGAAACCTCACAAGCGCCTGATACAGCTGATATGAAGCAAACAGACGAATATTCGTGGCAAAATGCCCCTCAAAAGCGCTAAAAAGGGGCAAAAATGCGGAAATCATGGTTATTTATGACTTAGATCGTAGTAGACTACGTCGACAATTAACACAGGAAAGCACAGCAATGAGTAAAGGTACAGTGAAGTGGTTTAACGCAGATAAGGGTTTTGGTTTCATAACACCAGAGGATGGCGGAAAAGATTTATTTGTCCATTTCTCAGAAATTAAGACGAATGGAGAGTACGCAACATTGAACGATGGTCAATCAGTAGAGTTCGAAATTGGCCAAGGTCAAAAAGGACCTTGTGCTACCAGCGTCGTACCTTTATAAAGTTTTTGCAGAAAAATTTGTAAAATAATGATGATTTATTAGTCGTAGCATTTACGAATAATCAAGTTATCAAAAAGGGCTCGGCGCTGTGCGCCTTGCCCTTCTACAAAACCAAATTAGGCGCCTCCCGGTTTTAGTGATATGAAGGAGAACAGACATGATCATGTTCTTTCTTTCCGGCGACCTGTGCTGCCTGATTTCCGCATCTAATTCCTACCGCTATAGATCTTCGATGGGCACATAGTTCAAGTTGAAGCCAAATGCTCTTGGCTCCGTGACCTTCAGTGCTTCAGCTGTACGATAATGATGAGTGCAACCAATACCAAAAACACTGACTCGCTGCCCATAGCGCATGCGTTCAGCATTTAAAGGTCGACTGGTTTCCTGTTCTACTATACAAATTAAGTCTGGCACACTTGCTACAACTTGCTTTCCAATTTTTGCGATTAGGTATTCGTTTTTTATCAAGAGCGACATCTTGATTTCGGGATCATCAAAACTTTGGAGGGTCGCGCTTCCTACGTCATAGCCACCGATGACTTTCCTTTCGTTATCCAATACTTTACCCGTAAATAAATGCTTGATATGCCCGTAGTCACTTTCTGCAAAGAGCTCAAATAGATGCGGCTGAATAGCATCGATTAACCCACCATGGGATCTCAACAGATTACCCAATCGAGTAGCAAAGCTTAAAGTTCCTGGAACTGCACTGCGTCTTACCGAATCTCCGGACATACCATGTTCTGCGGAACTAACCATGCCTCCCATTTTAACAGCTTGGGCACGAATTTCTTTTTCGAAGGTTTCCGCATCCTTGCAGTCAAGTAATACATGGTTGCCATAAAAATCAGTCACTACAGCTGGAGTTGGGTGGACACCATAAATTGGGAAAGTCATCATCTGCGCCTCCGGGAGGGCACGACCCATCCCATCTCCGTCGATGCAAGGAATACCTCGCATAGCAGCAACAAAGAGAGGAATAGTGCTGTTGCCACCGCCTACTTCGAAAGGAATTACTGCATCAATCTTCTTGCCTGTTATCTCTTCATATTTATTCAGTGCGGCAATTGATTCCTCTTCGGTTGGCAATTGTTCCAGGGTGACGGAAGGCGCACCGACCATGCCAATACTAACTACATAAAATTCGTCTGGCACTTCATTGGGTGCAAGCAGGGTCGCAGGTCCAAATTTCTTTAACAATCGTTCAGCTAATAATTGGCTTACGTAGGGATCACCTCCGCCTCCCGTTGCGAGAAAAGCTGCACCCGTGCATAGATTTTTAATATCTTCGGCTCCAATTTTTTTCATGTGCCCAGCTCTAAATCTCCAATCACTTTTACTCTCAAGCGCGCCGCATCGTCATCCATGTAACTCATAGCTGTTTCTTCAATATCAAGTACTCGCAACGTACTCTTATCTGCGCCTGCCGCTACTGCTTTCGCTTCTGCTTCTCTAATTGCATTCTCAATTGTTGTTTCTCGCTTGGCCTTTGAATAGCTAACAATTTGCTCTACTTCGCCACCAACTTGAGCGATTGCGGCCCCAATAGCATTAGCGACACCCGCATGCTCAGGTTGTATCAGAGTAGAGGCTGTCTTTAGTTGCTGAGATATCAAGATCGCCCCACCTCCAACCAAGATTACAGGCACTGGTTCTTCACTTGGGCGCATTTTGTCTATCGCATTGTCTATCATGGAGTGCAATGTCTCGGTAGCTGTATTCACTATCTTTGAGTCTAAATGTGACACCAGGCTTTTATTTCCAACTTCACAAGAGCCATTTGCTACCGAGATGTCTGTTGCGGTCAGGGTTTCTCCTCCAAACACTAGACTTTCCTTCACTAAGTGATGACCTACAGATTGTGGCCCTATTACATTTCCACCTTCCTTAACAAGGCTCCCCCCACCAAGCCCAATAGGCAGTATGTCAGGCATACGAAAATTAGTACGTACTCCGCCAACTTCGATATGGCTATTACTTTCACGAGGAAATCCATCGGCAAGCACTCCTACATCAGAAGTAGTGCCCCCTATATCAACCACGATGGCATTATCTATACCTGAGAGGATTGCCGCCCCGCGAATACTGTTAGTTGGCCCGCTAGAGAAAGTTAAAGCCGGAAAGTTTGCTATGTACTCAGCGGACATCAAGGTGCCATCGTTCTGACTAATATAAAAAGGACACTTAATTCGTCGCTCTTTTAATGCTGCTTTCATGCTATAGACTACTCGCCCGGCGAGAACACCCAAGGAAGCATTGAGAATAGCTGCATTCTCTCGTTCTAAGATCCCCAAGCGGCCTAATTTATGGCTGAGCGAGATGTTGGCATCAGGAATTATCTTAAGCAGCAAATTTGCAACAGCGATCTCATGTTCCGGGTTTGCCGGAGAAAAGGCGGCGGCGATAGCGATATCCTTAATGTTTTTGCTCGAAATGTCTTCAATAACTTTATTCGTTTCTGCTTCATCGATGCAGGCAATAGGCTTTCCGTTGAAGAAATGGCCACCGGCAATCATGTAACAATGATTGCCAACTATTGCTCCAATATCTTCAGGCCAATCACACATTGGAGGCAAGCCTGACCCTGTAGGTAGGCAAACTCGAATAATTGCAGTTTCAGTCAGTTCTCTGCGCTCGATCACAGCATTAGTGAAATGCGTAGTGCCGATCATTACAGCTTCAATGGAACCAGGTTCAGTATTTGCCTCTGACATTACAGCATCAAGAGCTTCTATGATGCCTTGGCGCACATCGGTCGTAGTTAAAGCTTTGTGGGAAGTGACGATGGCCATGCCATCCAATAGCACGGCGTCAGTATGTGTTCCCCCTACATCGATTCCAATTCTCACTAGATTACTTTCTCATTTCTTGGATACTCCGACGGCCAGAGTTTTCTACAAAGCAAATAAATAAGCACCGTTATGATTAGCGCATCAAAACTTGGAATCATAGAAAAGGAAAAATCAGCCACGAATGCTCCAGCTGACAATGATGTTGCCACTATCCATGCAAACAATGCTGCGTGGTCATAGTCAGGCAATTTTTCTCGCAATGTCATTGAATAGTTTTTTTGTTTAAGAATGAAATAGTCAGTTAAATAAATACCTGCCACTGGGGGTACTATCACTCCTAACCATTCAAGAAAATCAATGAAATATTCAGTTATGCCAATCATAGCCAAAGCTGTACCCACAATCCCACATATAATTGCTAATTTCCATTCTGGAGTTTTGGTTTTAATGATGGCGATAGCAAGAGTCGTGCTATAGAGATTTACGCTGTTGGTGGTCCATGTTGCAAATACAAGAATAATAAAAGCACTAATAACCAATCCCAAAGCAATCATGTAAGCTATCGGATCTAGCAAACCTGTAACCAATGCAGGAATAACTCCGATTAGCAGAGAAAAGCTAGTACCAATTCCATTACCCAGTACCGAAGCAATAATGCAATCTTTTATCGATCTCGCGTATCGAGACAAATCAGGCATCAAAACCACCCCGACTATCAAACTTCCGATCGTGGTTGAAACAGCAGTACTAAAGTAGTCTGGATCTTCACCATCTAATGCCAGTATATCGGCAAAACCAACTTCGCCTAACGAAAGATTGCTTACGTAGATTAAAAATAGAATTAGCAACGGGACCGCAAACAGAGCCAAACGATCAATTGCTTTAAAACCGAAAATCGTAGTGATGATAATGAGAGCACTGGAGATAAATGTCAGCAACCATGTTGGGGGTGAGACGTTGAAAAACTCATTGAATACAATTGAAAGTGTCTCACCAAAGAATCCGGCAGTTACCGCAAACCAACCGAGCAGGGTTAAACCGAGCAATGCATTAACAAACTTCGAGCCTTTTCCCCCAAATACGAATTCGATTATTAAATAACTGCTGAGGCGAGTTTCGGCACCAACTATAGCAGCTGGCACTGACATCATAGCCAATACCAAACTGGCAAGACCAACTGCTTGTGCAGTTCCAATAAATCCAAGGTTTTGAGCAGTTATCGCACCAGTATAAAGGCTAGGAAGTGTAAGACAGATGCCAAAAAGGACTAGCCCGACAGACCAGCCGGAGACAGTTTCATGTTCCTGCACCGGAGCTCGGGCGCTCTCATCAAAATTCACAGTAAAGTCACTCAATAGAACAATGTAATCTTAATTGCTAAACCCATATCCTAACGTACACCAGTATTGCCCGAAAGCCTTGAAAATAGTAGTCTCTGGATTACTCGAATAATTAGAAAAATAATCGAAGTTGAATTCCCAAATGCTTTTCACTACTAATGACGCTCCAGAAGGCACAAAATTTCGCCAATCTGAGAATACAAATAATAAAAAGAGGAAAGAAAGAATGAAATCACTTAAGAACAGCATTTTTACTCTTTGCGCGATGGCGCTGATTACGCTGCAAATCCCCGCAGCATTGAGCGTAGAGCCTGATGAATTAGGGTTTATTATTGCCCAGCCCGAAGACCTATTCACTGATGGCGCTCGCAGCGAGCTTATTTACGGTGATCCAGCAAAGCCCGGGCTCTATGTCATGCGCATTACTTTCCAGCCCGGCTCCGGAAGCCGACCACACTTTCACAGCACAGCCCGTTACATTACTGTCATCCAAGGTACTTGGTACACCTCGTGGGGGCCAAAGTCTGATATCTACAATCCAGATGACATGATGCCTGTCGCAGAAGGCACATTCATTTACCAACCGCCAGAAGGTCATCACTATGACATGGCAAAGGAAGAAGAAGTGATTGTTCAGATTATGGGAATGGGCCCTGTTATCACTACGCAGATTCCACAGCCAGGGAACTAGCCAGTTACGACGGGAAGCTTCGAAGGAAGCCCCCATTCTGCCCAACTGCCATCGTATACGGCGAGGTTTTCATATCCCGCGACGGTGGCAGCCAAGGTTAAAATACAAGCTGTGATTCCAGAACCACAACTCGTAATTATTTTCTGATCCTTTTCTATCAGTTGAGAAAATAGATCGCGCAGCTCCTCAGCTGGCTTCAATTCTCCCCCTGACAATACTTCTGGAAAAGGTAAATTTTTGGCGTTAGGCATGTGACCCGCGCGAACTCCTGGCCGCGGTTCAGCGTCGATTCCTTTAAATCTGCCAGTAGAACGAGCATCTAAAATTTGGCAGCGTGGTTCATAGAGCCCTTTCAACACAACTTCAAAGTCACAGAACAAATCGGTATCTAGATTGGCAAGAAAATTACCGTCTCGAGAATTATCGTACTGTTTAATAATTCCTCTTTCTTCTTTTATCCATTTTGGCAAGCCACCATCAAGTACCGCAACCTGAGCATGCCCCATCGCGCGAAACATCCACCAAGCTCTTGGACTAGCATAAAGACCAACATCGTCATAAACAATCACAACACTATCGGCATTTATTCCTAGCTTTCTTGCTTCTTGCTGAAACAATTCTTGAGCGGGCATCATATGAGGCAAAACACTGTTAGGTTTACAAAACACACCATCGTAATCAAACCGTCGCGCGCCAGGAATCGCAGAAAACTTAGCATCATCATTTATGGAAGTGTAGCCAGGCACTACAGGCGGAACAGAAGCATCCAGCATAACAAGAGCTTCATTTTCTATATTCGTGGCTAACCAATCGGTATCAACCAGTACTGAATCTATTTTGAGCATAAGTGTATTTGGTCATTAAATTTGATGTACAGGTGAAATTGAGAATAGCAACGTAATCTTGAGCCTCACAACAATTAGGAACAACGATCCACTAAAGCTGAGAAGCAAACTCACGGAGCTTTGCTTTTAGAATTATGGTGTTGTCTGGACCAATGCGCAGTAGTTGCTTGTGCACTTCTTGTAAATTCTCGATGCTAGCATCAGCATAGAGATACATTACTGAAGGCTTTACCAATTGATAGGGGCCTTCCATGTTCGTGGTTCGTACAATGTTATTAATTGACAAGCGGAGAGTTTCATCGAAACTCACATTTCTAAATCCTATCTCTGCATAGGCTTGCTGAAACAAGGGAGACAGTGTTCGGTATAAAGTGATCGCTGCATCAGTATCGAGAGAAACAAAAGTTTGCACTATTTCATCGAATCTTGCGTGCGCAGAATCCTCCATAACAAAAAAATTCTCATCAATATTCCTTACCGGCATCTCCTCTCCCAATGCTCTGTATGGGAGGCCAGTCTGAGGGAATTCACCACGACTAATATTCTCAACTAAAACTACGAACTTTCTTACAATCTGATCTTGCGCAAGTAATCGCAAAACTGATGTACCATTTTGCATAGCTCGTAGACCTTCAAAAACGAATGTGTCTGAATTATTAAGTGTAGGAAGCTGAACCACATTCGGCTCATCTTCAACAATAGATTCCTCTGCTACCACTTCTACTTCTCTGGGTGACGGCGCAATTTCAACCTCCTCCGCTACAGCTGCTACAATCGGAGGTGAATCTGCCTCAGGCTGAATGCGTATTAGAGGAAGTGCAGTGGGAGATTGTTGACCTTGCGATGGCCCTTCAGCAGACTCAGGAGGTTCTATTGCAGTAGCAGGGGGTTCTATGAGTACAGTAGTTGTCCCTTGAGGCGCTTCAAAGGTAAAGGCAAAGTAAACCAAGGACAGCAGAGTTAGAATCGCAACTGCCGCAATTGCATATAAACCTGATTTAGACATGTGCTCCTCTGCTCTACTTGACCCAAGCTTAAAATGCCCTATGCAGCAGCTTCTACTAAAACACTACAAGTATTCTGGCACAGCAATTATAACGCAACAACAACCACTCCAAATCATAACAATATAACCACTTTACATAATGCTAAAGACATATTTCTGAAACATTGGGATCATGAAAATTGGTTTAGATAATTGGGTTTTGTTCCTTCAAACGCACATGTCTGGAAAAAGTATTACTGACTTACAACACTATTTACTAAAACCCCTTTGTTAGAGTGCGTTGAATCATTTTAGTTTCAATTTCTTATTAATCAAAAAACCCGACCACTCAGTAACTGTGTGGTCGGGTTCTGATTTTTTTTAATCTAATAAACTAAATTTTAGGAAAGCCCAATTCGTCCATTGTTTGGGTCAAATCCCGTCCCGCCGTTGCTGGATTAGTTTCTTTGTCGATCTTCAAGATCATGCCGTCCTTATCTATGTAATAAGTCCAGCGGTTGGCAAACCCGACTTCCATAAGAACGTCGTAGTCACCAGCCATTTTCTTAGTAGGATCCGCAAGGATTGGAAAACCAGCTTCGTGCTCTGCCGCAAAAGCCGTGTTATCTTCCAGCGTATCTACACTAGCCATAAAATATGCAACGTCAAAACTTTGAATTTCTCTAGCACTGTCACGCAGCGCTTTACATTGCATAGTTCAGCCGCCGGTGAAGGCTTTGGGAAAGAAAGCAATGACTACGGGCTTGTCTCCGCTAAATTCGGAAAGCGAGTAGGTTTTACCATCTGAGGCTTGCAGCGAGAAATCAGGTGCTTTATCACCGACTTCCAGAGCTGCCACTAACTGACTCCCAAGTGCCATAACTGCCAAAAATGCAGATAGCATGACTCGGGTTAGCCGATAGGCAAATTGAGACATAATCTCCTCCAGTTATTAATAGAGCCTGATTCAGAAAACGTCTGATCCAAGCACTTCTTTTGTACCTTTTGTGGGGCTAAATTTCCAGCAAAATTACCCAAAAAGCTGGTATTTGAGTTCGATTTGACGTCGGATGTAACAAATTCTCCTTAGCCTTTTCTAAAATAACCGACGGGAGGCCTGTACCAGTTGCTCTGATTCAGTGACAAGCTCAGCAATTTGAACTTCGATCTGTTGTTTTT
The DNA here is from genome assembly GCA_029244985.1 of Gammaproteobacteria bacterium. Classification (GTDB taxonomy): domain Bacteria; phylum Pseudomonadota; class Gammaproteobacteria; order Pseudomonadales; family Pseudohongiellaceae; genus UBA9145. The sequence continues at coordinate 15,577 of JAQWQD010000034.1, forward strand.
CTGCGCTACTTAGCTTTGTACTACTGTTTTTAATTCCTTCCAACTTTGCTATTGACCTTGAGATCTGTCTGGTATGTCGAACCAGAGCAAATTGTTTCGCCTCTCGCTGAGATAGGCGGTAACGGGGGTTTTCTACTTGAACGGTGAAACATTGGCGCACTGTCTGGCCTTGGGAGTTGCGCACGTTGCTGCAGCGAGTTTGGTTAATGTAAGGGTTTTCGGTACCTTCAAATGCGGTATAGGGCGTCCTCGCCACAGACCGGGCTAACGTTAGATCGATTTGAGATTTTCCATAGATAACTGTAAGCAAATCTTCTCTGCTTACTGTTGGCTGCAATTCGACGCCTTCAATCACTCTTTCATAAAATTGACTCAATTCCCCTGCAGTGTTGAGTAATTCTCTTCCTGATTGGGCAAGCAAGTTCTCTCTAACGACACGCAATTTCCAATTGCCGTAAATTTCAGCAGCTTCAAGATATCGCAGGTCTTCATAATTGAATAAGCGAGAATTTACGAAATAATACAGTTCTTGCAGATTATCTACTTCCTCCCAACGCCCTCCTCGCTCATTATTTTGAATAAGCGAATCCAGAATTGGAATTTGTTCATGGCTATAAAGACCAGTGTTGATTCGAGTGATCTGTAAAGCATCGGAATGATACCGAACAGCATTGTCATAATCTTCCAGCTCAGTGTAGAAATTCGCAAGATCATTATACATTTCAACTAAAGATTGATCGTAAACTCCTAAATCACTTTGAGTATTTTCGATCGCTAACTGACGAGCAGCAAGTTCTTGCGTAATTTCCAGGGCACGCGCTTCAGTATCAATAGCCTCACCAAGTTTTGCGGCTTCTTGTGCAATATCCTGAACTAGACATTGTCCGGACACTACAGCAGTGAATTGCAGGCAGCCTACAATCAATAATCCCCGTGCTATGTGCTGCCTGTAAAACATCTTCATTCTCTTGTGCTTGAAAAAAACAGCCTCATCTTGCGCGTTATGTTTTCAAATCTTACCAATTTTTAAGTTTTGTATTCAGATAGAGATTACCGCTAATCGAACTCACTTTAACGTCAAGCACACGTATCCAATCTGTAGGGACGTTATTCGCGCACTTGAGATTTTCACAGCTGAAGAAAGTTAGCTTCTTTGCTGCAATAGGTAATAGACACCGCAATCACCTCAGCACCGAAGTCTTTTCCTATACACGAAATGCCAAGATTAGACACATAGGAATAGGCGCTTCGGGAAGAAAGGTTAGCGTCAATTAATTAACTCATGATTAATCCCGATTAAAAAGTTGCAATAGGGTTCAATGGTGAACCGGTACCTCCCCCCACTCTCAAAGGAGCAGTGGTCAATAAAAACTCAGGGCGTCCATGCTGCACAGCTTCTTCCGCAACGGCTTCTAGATCCAGATTGTCAAAGATAGGCATACCTAAGGCTACCAATACCAAGGCATGAACTGGTTGTGGGAAGTTTTCAACACCTGAGGGTTTAACATCTAAGGCACTGTCACTACCAATGATCGCAATGTTTCTTTCTTTTAACCATTTTACAGAAGTTGCATGAAGGCCTGCAGAATTTTGTGAAAGATCCCAAGGGCCTAAAGCGTCCCTCCGCGGCCACCGACCAGTTCTGATCAGAACAATATCTCCTTTTCCAATCGTAATCCCATGTTCCTGTTCCCATTCTTCTAACCATTCAGGTGTAATCGCCGTGCCATTCTCTAACCAATCCACACCACGCAACCTGGGAAAATCCATAACGATACCCCTTCCAAAAATACCATTGGCAAAAGAAGTAATCGCTAGTTGAGCGCAACCTGCCTCTGTTACTTCATCTTCTGAGTAACCGTTATACATAGTGCCAAACTGAAAGCGATGGCATAAAGCATCGAGGTGGGAATGGGCGTAACCATGATAACTGACACCAATAAAATCGCCTGACCAGGGACCAGGGCTACTTCCCACTGAAGTCATACGATGGTCATAGGGATTCCCGTTGTCAGCGGCTACTTCCGTTAAAATTTCATGAGCCATAGACACGGAAATTCCCGTCTCAACCAATCCTGCAGCGGCCACTCTTGTTTCTTCAGTAATATTATTTACCGTTCCAAGCTGATCATTCGCTCCCCATCGACCCCAGTTCGATAAGGTTTCAAACCAACCAAAGACCTCTTCCTGGGTAAGTGGCTCTTGCGCAAGCACTGGGTTATTGAGTAAGACAAGAACCACTAGAATCGCTGTTTTAATGGTTTTGATAGTCATAATGTTCTCCTAAATTGAGGCCAACCATTTTTCATCAGATTCTGCTGAAATTTAGTAATGATTTATACAAAGTTTAACAAAAATCTTTATAAGAAGATTGGTTCAGCTTAAAGTGCGCAGCAAAGATGTTCGGCTTATAACCTAAGGGCATTACTAATGTTGACCATTGCATTTGCAGTGTCACGGATGGTTGAGCATTGCCGAGATCAATAATCTGTTTACTAAATCACGCTATTCCCAAAAGCCACCGGCTGCGTTAATCTCAAGACTTCAATAACTAAACACATTGCCGAAACCGTGCGTGCCGAACCTTAACGAGGTAGTTCTAATTATGATAAAAATAACAAGGCAGCCCATTTTTTCCACTCTGAAATCCAATTATAGCCTTGGCGCACTATCTCTTTGCTTAATTCTAACTAGCAACGTATTTGCCCAAGATACTGTCGAATGGACTACATTAGGAAATGACTTCGCGCACACTCGCTCAACTGCTGCAAAACAGATTACACCTGAGAATTTTTCTGAATTAGAGGTCGCTTGGACTTGGGATGGTGCCAGCTTTGAAGCCCAAAGTGGCCGCTCTACTCCTAGTTACATTAACGGTAAATTATTTACAGTAGCGGGGGCTCGACGTCATGTCGTAGCAATAGACCCTCAGTCAGGAGCCACTATATGGTCTTATCGTGAACCTGATACCGGGCGTTGGGAATATTCAATGCGCGCCGATTACGGCAAAGGCGTTGGCTACGCAAACATAGATGGCCGCGATGTAATTTACATTATTTCACCGGGATTCTTTTTGACGGCTCTCGATGCAGAAACTGGTCAACCTCTGGAAGGTTTCGGTGGTCCTGTAGTCATCGATGGCTTTCCAGAAACCGGTGTAGTGGATCTACTTAAAGATCTTGGCCATCCTTATGATCCTTATGAGGGTATTCCACTGGAACGCGGATACATTACCTCTTCATCACCTCCAATAGTGGTTAACAATGTAGTGGTAGTGGGAAACTCTGCAGAACAGGGTTACCACCAATCCCGAATCGAAAATGTTCCTGGGGATATTCTTGGTTACGATGCCAGAAGCGGTGAATTTCTCTGGAAATTTAATGTAATTCCCCAGCCTGGAGAATATGGTCACGAAACTTGGGCGAATGATGCATGGCAATACACTGGTGATATCTCTTCCTGGGCACCTATTTCGGCGGATCAGGATTTAAATCAGGTATATATTCCAACCAATGGAGTAACCATTGACTATTACGGTGGTCATCACCCAGGAGACAATCTGTACGGCACTAGTTTGATTTCTCTCGACACCAGAACAGGCGAACGAGTCTGGCACTTCCAGATGGTGCATCATGATATTTGGAACTTTGATACGCCAACAGCACCAATATTGCTAGACTCCACCAATGGCCCAATTGTCGCGCAAGCAACCAAACAAGGACACGTCTACGTATTTAATCGGGAAACAGGTGAACCTATCTGGCCAATTGAAGAAGTACCAATGCCCGCTTCCACTGTGCCAGGCGAACAGTTGTCACCTACGCAACCTATCCCAACCAAACCAGCGCCATTTGATTACACTGGCTCTAGTGAAGAGCTCCTGGTGGATTTCACGCCAGAATTAAAACGTCAAGCTTTAGAGGCCGTTGCTGAATTTCAGATGGGTCCGCTATTTAATCCTCCAATTCAAGCCAATCACCCTTCCGGCAAGCTGGCTGCTCTAATGTGCCCTTCAGGCTCGGTAAATATCACTCACCCTCCGGTGGCAGACCCAGATTCAAGCGTAATGTACATCATGTCTCGTTACGGTTGTAGCTCAAGGCGATTAGTATCTGGAGAAGAAGCAGATACTTATTATGATGCACCGACGGGAGTAACTCTATCGCGCTACGCTGCAGCCAGTGGTGGTCCGTCGCCACGGCATCCCGCTGGACTTCCACTTTGGAAACCACCCTATAGCAAAATCACGGCAATCGATCTAAACAGCGGCGATCATCTATGGATGCAGCCGGCTGGCTATACACCTGATCGAATTAAGAATCTACCAGAATTAAGCGGGGTCGATATAGGCAATACTGGATCTGGCGCCGTCGGCCAGATGGTTGTGACTGGAAACATGTTGATTTATAGCAATGTTACAGGCGATGGTACCCCACATCTGTTTTCTTTGGACAAACAAACTGGGGCAGAACTGGCTCGCGTAGAAGTGCCCGCGACAACCCGCTATGGCATGAGCTCCTGGGTTCACGATAGTAAGCAATACGTTATTTTGCAGACTGGGAGCAGTTTAACTGCAATGGCACTGCCGGATTAATCCATTTAGATTCGTTCCATTACCTCCAGGGACAAAGTACACTGCTGTTCGTCCCCGACTCATGGACGACCTAGAATAGAGAACAGAATTTTTGGACATAAACAATTTTCACAACAAAAACTAAAAGTTCAATAACAATCGAGGAGTAAATCGATGAAGAAGACTTTACTATTCACATCTGCTGCACTGCTTTCAGCTGCAGCGACATTCACCGCGGTAAATTCACAAGACAATGAAATGAGTTTCTTTATTACCAGCATGGGTTCTGGTGATGGAGCTAACTTGGGTGGTTTAGCAGGTGCCGACGCACATTGTGCAGCGCTTGCTTCAGACGCGGGATCTCGAGGAAAGACCTGGCGTGCCTACTTAAGTGCTCACGCTACCAATAACTCCCCAACTGTAAATGCGAGAGATAGAATTGGCTTCGGGCCTTGGTTCAATGCCGAGGGTGTAGAGGTGGCATCTAATTTAAATGTGCTGCACGGTCCGAACAACAACTTGAATAAGCAAGGCTCGCTCACAGAAAATGGTGACACGGTTTTAGGACGCGGAGATACCCCTAACCAGCACGACATTCTTACCGGGTCAACTATCGATGGTTTTACTGTAGATGATGGCAGCAACCACACTTGCAATAACTGGACGAGTAATGGTTCTGGCTCTGCACATGTTGGTCATTTTGACCGAACGGGTGGCGGACAGAATCCTACTTCCTGGAATAGTGCTCATGGTTCTCGAGGCTGCAGCCAGGAAGACTTAGTGGGCACAGGTGGAAACGGCTATTTCTACTGCTTTGCTATCGATTAACAATTTTTTACGAGCTAGTTGAAAGATCGCTTAAGACCTTTGCACCATACCAACAGGGCTCATTATTCAGTTAATCTTAAAGAAAAATAAACAAGTCTCTAAAATGGTGTAACTGAAATTCAGTTACACCATTTTTATTTGTAAGGACTCAAGTATGAAACTTTATGGTATGCAACAGTCCCGGTCATTTCGTTGTTTATGGGCGTTAGAAGAAAGTGGCTTGCAATATGAATATGTGCCCGTAAAACTTCGCACTGAGGAAACCGATCCTAATAGCGCTCAAAACCCAGCTTACCTCGCAGTCAACGTACAAGGCAAAGTTCCTTCTTTGAAGGATGGAGACATGACACTGACAGAGAGTGTTGCGATTCTCCAGTACATCGCTCGCAAAGCACCAGCAGCAGGTTTAGTTCCTAATTGTAATGATCAGGTTTTAGCGAAGCATGATGAGTTGGTTTCTTTTGTACTTGCTGAGTTAGAGCAACCTCTTTGGAGTAAAGGCAAACACATTTTTGCACTTCCAGAAGAGCACCAAATCCCAGCGATGCTGGAAACCGCTAAATTCGAATTCTCAAAAGCCTTAAATACCCTAGACCATTTGTTAGAAGAAAAGGAATTCGCAGTCGCCGATCATTTCAGCATTGTTGATATTTTATTGGCACAAACGTTTAATTGGGCAATCCGTTTTGAATTTGATTTACCTCAGAAATATGTAAACCTCCGCAATCGACACTATGATCGCCCGGCTGCAAAACGTGCTATGGAGCTAATCAGTTAACATGCTGCGCTTTCTGTTAATTCTCGGCTGTGCCTTTTTCACTAGCTTAGTTAATTCACAAATCAATTCTCAAAATTCGGTTACGGCCGACAGCTTAGATTACTACCTGTTTCAATCATTTCTGGCAGCAGACTCACAAAAACGTATCTCGTTGAATCATATTGGTATTCAGGGAAAGCAACTAGAAACTGGATTTTTAGTCACCGCAGTACTGGAAGGGTACCCTGCTCACACCATCGGTTTGAATCGTGGAGACCTCATCACCAGTGTCGACGGGGAACCCTTTCATTCAGTCAATACTTTTAATTCCGAACGGGATGTAAACGGGGCGTTTACGCCCATCACGCGGAAACATCAGCTAACTTTTCAGAGAAACGATACTACTATCAAAGTTTCAGTATTACCGGTTTTTGAAAACCTATTCGACAGTTATCGCAGCGCTACATCTAATTCTGTGCTGGAATTTTCTGCCGGCAACAAATCCATAGGCTACGTAAGATTCTGGGCGTTAAGCCGTGGGACTAATGACTTGATTAACTACCAGGAGTTAATTGCTTCCCTTGATCATTGTGACGGCATTATCTTCGATCTACGCAATAGCTTTGGCTATCTGGATTCCCAACACCTTGATCTGGTATTCAATAACAAAGACAACTACTTCATTGTTACGGAACCACCAGGTCGAAATTATGATTTTGCAGATTTATCATCAAATTTACGCTTCGAGAACTATCGGAAGCCGATAGCTCTTCTGCTAAACGAAGATACACGCGGAGGAACTGAACTCTTTGCCCATCAATTAGCTAAACTGCAAAGAGTAATAACTATTGGAAGTGCTACTGCCGGGAAAATCGGAAGATTTCGTATTAAAAATGAGTTCGCCACAGCACCTATTGAGTATCAACCCGCGACCGAGGTGTTTATCGATGGTATTTTGTTCGAAGGATTAGGAATCGAACCTGACCTATCAGTGCAATTCCCTTATGAAACTACTACTCGAGGCGACCCTCAGTACGATGCGGCAGTCAATGCATTACTGGGTATTATTTAAAAAATTAGCCTAATCGACCCTGCTCAGACTTTTTGTTGCCGGGTTCTCACTCTTCCAGCGCAGATCATGGAAATCAAAATCCTTTTCAATGGTTGGTTTTATCACCTTGAAGTATGGAGAAAGATCAAAGTCTCTCGGAGTAAAGTGTGTAAAATGATGTTTGTAATATAACGGCACCCTGCCGGCATAGTTCTGTTGCTGCTCTCTTTTAGGCAAAATTGGATAATTAATAGATTGAAAAGACTCGGCAATTAAAGTTGAACAAATAGCTTTAGTAGGCTCACCACTGCCCAAAGCAATCATTGCTCTGCGATAACGGTTGGGTACAGCCGGTTTCTGAATGAGATAACGAACGAGATCAATAATATTTTTTAAATCGTATTTATAGCCAATTTTAGACTTTGCATGTTGAAGCAGGCTTTGCGTATCTTCTTCTGTTAAGCCGACCGGTCGGCAGATTCGTAAATTAAAATTTTCATAGTGCTTCAGGCTCACAATTCTTACACCTTGCCTTAAATCTGCTTCCAGCAAAGTAGCGTCTTCTGCAGAATCTCCTTTGTTGCCTATAAAGAGACAAGAGTGAGACCAAGACGATTGAGTTAGGTATTTAATCGCGGTGCTAATGCGTGTATTACCTTCAACTAAAACTATGTCTCCCGTTCTAAGAACTGAAGCAACATCCTCGATAGCTACCGTATCCAGTCGTTGATAGCTGGAGATTGATTTGGAAAGAAAGGCAGCGAGACGGCCTCCGATCCCACGGCTTATGGATGTGATCATCTGAAGAGATCTCCTGTAAACTTCAACCTTTGCAGATTGGCCTTAAACCATACTTAATAATTATTAATGGATTCTTCTTTCTGGATTTAAATCTCGGGTATACTAGCGAGCCGCTTTGGCAGACAGATCGGAACGTAGTGTAATCGAAAGTTAAACGTATCTGTTAATCGCAGAAATTAATTGTAAGTACAGGAGTTAGATAATGACCACGGCCTATAACAAATTCTTAATCAATGGCGAATGGGTTGAAGCTGATAGAGCCACCTTGGATGTCATAAACCCAGCGACTGAAGAGGCCTTTGCCAGCATTAGTATGGGCACCACCGCGGACGTGAATGCAGCTGCAGAAGCAGCTCGGGCAGCCTTCCCCCAATGGTCACAATCTACAATTGAACAACGAAAAACAGTTATCAGTAATATTATCGAAGGTCTAAAAGCACGTGGCGGCGAAATGGCAACAGCCATATCCAATGAAATGGGTGCACCTATGGGCTTATCGAAGACAGCCCAACTTGGCAGTGGACTTGGTCATTTCATGAGCACTCTTGGCATCCTTGAGAATTATGAATTTGAAGAAGTGCGAGGCACCACCAAGATCGTAAAAGAGCCAGCTGGCGTGTGCGGTTTTATCACACCATGGAATTGGCCTTTGAACCAAATTGCTTGCAAGGTGGCGCCCGCCCTAGCTGCTGGCTGCACAATCGTTTTAAAGCCCAGTGAGATTGCCCCTGTCAGTGGCTATATACTGGCTGAAATAATCGCTGAATCCGGCTTGCCAGAAGGAGTCTTTAATTTAGTAAATGGCGATGGGCCAACGGTAGGTGCCGCTATTGCATCGCACCCGGAAATCGATTTGGTGTCCTTTACCGGTTCGACACGAGCAGGCCGGGAAGTTGCAAAAGCAGCTGCAGATGGCATCAAACGCGTAACGCAAGAACTCGGTGGCAAATCAGCGAATATTATTCTGGAAGATGCCGCGGATTTCGGAAAAGCAGTTGCGGGTGGAATTGCGGGCTGTTTTGGGAATAGTGGACAGTCCTGTAACGCCCCCACGCGAATGCTTGTGCCTAAAGCGCGCATGGCTGAAGCTATAGAAGTAGCGAAGTTAGCCGTTGCAAAATCTGTAGTAGGGGATCCACAAGCAGAAACAACTCGGCTTGGTCCGGTTGTTAGCGAATTACAATTTAACAAGATTCAGAGTCTTATCGCAAAAGGCATCGAGGAAGGCGCAGAACTTGTTGCTGGCGGCCCCGGTAGACCTGAGGGATTAGATAAAGGCTACTACATTCAACCTACAATCTTTGCCAATGTTACCAACGACATGACTATTGCGCGGGAGGAAATTTTTGGCCCAGTGCTTTCGATTATTGCTTATGAAGATGATAACGATGCGATCAACATAGCCAATGACACTGATTACGGTTTGTCGGGCTATGTTTCGGGGGAGGCAGAGCATGCCCAAGCAATTGCACGACAACTTCGCACGGGTAATGTGCATATAAATGGTGCCGGCCCGGATTTTTCCGCGCCATTTGGCGGCTACAAACAATCAGGTAATGGTCGCGAATGGGGAATAGAAGGCTTTGAAGAATTTTTGGAAACTAAAGCAATAATGGGCGCTGCCTAATTAGGAGAAGTACTCGTGGGAATTAACGTCCAAAAACCAGCAATAGACATCGGCATCATTGCCAAAGACATAGACGCGATGATGAAATTTTATGGTGAATCATTGGGATTAGAGCTTGAAGCAACAATACCAATGCCCGGCGGGGGCGCCATGAATCGGTTCAAAGTGGGCGACAGCATAATCAAAGTGATCGAGTTAGATCCGGCAGCACCTGCAGAAGCGCCACCGGGTGGAATTCGTGGAGCGAGTGGCTATCGTTACTGGACGATTCACGTGCCCAATCTTGAAGAAGTAGTCAATAGAATTGATAGCGGAGGTTATAAAGTCGTAGTGCCCGCTAAAGTCATTCGAGAAGGCATAACTATCGCTATAGTTGCTGACCCCGATGGCAATTGGGTTGAATTGCTTCAGAATGGTTAGGTATTAGCCTGCACTTCTCTTAGCAAACTTATTCCGGGCAATGCAGAAAGAACACGCGATGAGGTTATGGAGTTTTCTGAATCTCTAAAGACACACTAGTTTATCTAAAATAAATCGAAAAAAAGGGATTCAGCAGAATCCCTTTTTTTGATCTCGATTTTATTGAAACGCTTACCAAATACTACGTGCTTTCAATTCGATATCGAAAGTGTTCCCATCTTCTTGGCCGACATGGATGATAAAAGTATCGGCATCCGGATGGCTATAACCAAGAGTCGGCATGCCAAAACCTGAAACATCCTCAAACTTTACTGAATTTCCAGTAATTTCTGATAGTTCCAATTTTTGTGCTGCTTCAGTTCGAGGCTGAAAACCTGCATCCCATTGTTGGATGTGCAGCACTAAAGATCCTTCGACTTCTTCTATGGTAATTACTTCAAACATACTGGTGGCATCCGCACCTGTCATGCGTACAGCTGCCATGAGGGAATTACCTTCATTAGAAATCCAGTTCTCTTCAAGCTGATTCGGCCCTAAGTTGCCCGCCCAATTTCCTGTCATCCAGCTTAACTGATCGATAGTGGCGGGAGGCCCTGCAAGTAAATTGCCACTCATCAGAAGGAAAGATGAAACTACTAAGTTGTTAATTAACTTCTTCATTGTTTACTCCGCTGTTTAAAATGCTATTTGAACTCTTTAGTTTTTAATTTTTCCTAACCAGGCATCCAAGGATTCCCAGTTCATGCGAAACATATGTGGTGCACTATCAAGAATTGCCGCATCAAGATCAACCCCAGCCTCAGTAAGAGCATCAACAGTTTCGCCAAAGCGATCTGCCCAACCTAATTGATCAGCACCGCCTATTCTTAAATACACCGGAAAGCCAGCTAGTGGCCGGTTATCTACGACTGATGTGGCTAATGCAGGTACCGCAGCAACACCTGAATAATTCTGTGGATTACGCCGAGCAATCTCCAAAGCCGACATACCGCCATTGGAGATCCCAGCTAAAAGAACCTTACCGTCTGCGACATTCTCTCGCTTTTGTAATTCCGTAATGAGTTGCTCCACTTTGCCATTATTTTCTTCGCCCCGGAAAGCGCGATTATTTGGCGATACGGGCACTGCTACTAACCATCCCCTTTCCGCAAAACCACCCCCAAGCCAAATAGAAGTATCACGGGATATGGAAGCATTGCCTGGCCCTCCCCCCATCAATATCAAAAGCGGCGCAGGACTTTCGGTGGTTTCGGCCGGTTGAACTACAAACACAGCCAACCTTGATCCATCTTCAAGGGTTATTCTCTCCTGAGCTACAGACATCCCAGAAAAAAGAAAAGACAGCAATAGAATAAGAGCTTGAGCATTTTTCATATTCTCAGTCGCTTTAATTAGCTTATAGATTAATCAGATTCTTCACGGGCTTTATAGACTTCTTCGAAACGGTCTTGCAACCGACGCATACCACCCAGCCAACGGTCATAGTCATCAGTCTTTCGTCTCATATAAGTTAACACCTCTGGATGTGGCAATACCAGAAAGCGTTCTTCTGCCAACGTTTCTATGACTGTATCAGCAAGTTGATCGGGCTCTAACATACCATCAAGCCCCGCTACCCCTCCGTCTCCACCCGCCGTCATAGCGGTGCGCACCGCTTGCGGGCAAAGCGCCGAAACTTTAATGCCTCTATTTCCATAAGTAATCGATAGCCACTCTGCGAAGCCAATTGCCGCATGCTTGGTTGCCGCGTAGGGGGCCGACCCGACTTGGTTTAAGAGCCCAGCTGCTGAGGAGGTGTTCAATAAGTAACCCTCTCCCCTTTCCAGCATGCCTGGCAAAACTGCTCTAGCAGCAAAAACATGAGACATTACATTGATATCCCAAATTGTTTGCCACTTATCCGTAGAAAGGTCTTCCCCGCCTGGCGTAAAAATTCCAGCATTGGAACAAAACAAATCGATGTTCCCGAAAGCGCTCAGAGATTTCTTAACTAATTCTTCAACCTCATTCTCATCGCCTACATCGCAGGTGATTCCTAATACTTTTGTTTGCTCACTGATATCGCGTACTGTAGCGTCAACGCCTTCAGGATTGATATCGGTGACAACAACAGCTTTGGCACCTTCCTTTGCGAAGCGCTCGCAAAGTGATTTTCCAATGCCACTAGCTGCACCCGTTACAACTACTACTTTGTCTTTGATTTGCATCTACTGCTTCCTTATTCGGCTTATGCCGACACGGTACTTCCAAGCCGCTTATTAATAATTTCTTCAGCCTCTCTAACGATCCGGGATATCAATTCATCACAAGTCGGAATGTCATCTATTAATCCCACAACCATCCCCGCCGACCAGATACCTTTATCCAGATCTCCGGAATCAAATAATTCTCTTCCTTTAACTCCCTGAACTAAAGACTGAATATCTTCAAATTTAGTTTCACCATCCTGGCTTTCAATCTCCACAACTTGTTCTGCGACGCTATTTTTGAAAACCCGCGCCGTGTTTCGCAAGGATCTATAGATAAGCGAAGTATCCAATTCCGAGGCGTCCACCATTTTTTGCTTAACATTCTCGTGAATAGGAGCTTCTTTGGTGACCATAAAACGGGTGCCCATATTTATTCCATCCGCCCCCATAGCCAGTGCAGCAGCCAAACCTCGACCATCGCCTAATCCGCCAGAGGCGAGAAACGGTATTTTCAATCTGCGGGCGGCCAATGGCAACAAAATCATATTGGTGACGTCATCTTCCCCTGGATGACCTGCACACTCGAAACCATCGACACTTACCATGTCACAACCAATTTTTTCAGCCTTCAGTGAATGTCGAATAGAGGTGCATTTGTGAATAACTTTGATGCCTGCCTCTTTAAATAGGGGGAGAAAAGGTTCAGGATTGCGGCCGGCGGTTTCAACGATCTTAATTCCAGAGTCGACAATTGCCTGAGCATACTCCTCATAGGGGACCGGCTTGATTGTGGGAAGAATTGTAAGATTTACCGCAAAGGGTTTGTCGGTCATTTCACGACACTGGTCGATTTCCTTAATCAGATCTTCTGGAGTGGGCTGAGTCAGCCCAGTGATGATCCCCAATCCGCCCGCGTTAGAGACTGCCGAGGCTAACCCTGCTAATCCAACCCACTGCATACCTCCCTGGACTATCGGATGCTCGATTCCCAACATTTCTGTCACTCTCGTACGCATTTACTCTAGATCTCCCTTTTTAAGATGCTTGAAAACACCTAAAAATAGGGGTTTCAGCACCGAGCGACTAGTTTACGTGGTCTAACGCAACGGTGCAAAGACGTGAGATTTGTTACATATTCTGTGATATATTTCCCAACTTTTGTGAGAACCACCAGCAAAAACTCCCTCGATACAGCCTGGGAGCAGTAAAATAATAGTTCACTTCAGCAAATCTATTAGTTGATGAATTAATAATTTTAGAAAGTCACAGTTGGATAAGAATCTTGAAACTACTATTGCCTGAAATTTCTATCTAGAGATAGGCAGTATGGCAAACTAGAAATGGAGAAAGACATGATGCGCAAACTACTGGTTTCCAGTATCGCAACTGCAACAGCGATGATTGCAGCCCCTGCTATCGGGCAATCACAAAGTGGCATACAGGCGATTGAAGAAATCGAAGTATTTTCCACGAATCGAAGAACTGAAGGGCTAGCAGACGTTAATGCAGCGGTTTCAGTAATTGGCGAAGAAGAACTAGACCTAATTGCCCATACACATTACCAAGAAGCATTGGCTCGTATTCCTGGAGTTAGCGGTAATCGAAACAATGGTCAAGAAAGCTTAATGGCGATCCGATCCCCAGTTCTCACAGGCAATGGCGCCTGTGGCGCTTTCCTCGTCGCTGAAAACGGCATTCCTGTCCGCTCTGCAGGTTTCTGTAATGTAAATGAGATGTTTGACACGCATTCTGAAAATGCGGCTGGCATCGAAGTAGTTCGAGGGCCTGGAAGTGTTTTCTGGGGCTCAAATGCCCTGCATGGGCTTGTCAATGTAGTTCTTCCCTCTCCTGGTGACGTTGGCGAATTCACCCTTGAAGGCGGACCGAGAGGTTCATCACGAATTAAAGCTTCCTACGGTCAAGACTATGGAAACTTTGCTCAATCGTTATATATAACAGGCGTGAACGAAGAAGGCTATCGAGACGATAGCGGTGTTGATCAGCAAAAGGTTAGCTGGCTGTATGAATACACTCTGGACAATGGCATCAAGATGGATGGTGGATTCAGCTATCTAAATTTGAATCAAGAAACCGCTGGCTATGTTGTTGGTGATGGCGGATACAAAGACACTACTATGCGGGATACAAATCCGAATCCTGAAGCCTATCGCGATAGCGTTAATAGCCGGATATGGACTCGTTTCACAATGGAATCGGGTGATTGGGAATACGTACTTACACCTTACTTCCGTGAAGTGAATATGAATTTCATACAACACTTCTTGCCAGGCAATCCGATTGAAGATACCGAACACAGAAGCTTGGGTTTCCAATTCGCGGCTTATCGCGACTTAGGCAATGATTCCACATTCTCATACGGTCTTGACGTTGAAAGTACTGACGGGAATTTATTTCAGTCCCAGCCAAACCCAACTCAAGGTTCATTTTTCTTAAGAAACTCAATTCCTCAAGGCGCTCACTACGATTATGAAGTAGAAGCGCGCCAAATTGCATTGTTCGCCAACTACGAAACCGCCTTGTCTGATAACTGGAGGCTCTCTATTGGCGCACGTGCAGAGAAGATGGAATATGACTATGACAATAAAATGCTTGATGGGCGAACTAATGACCAGGGCGTTGCTTGCAGATTCGGTTGTCGTTATTCCCGCCCCGGGGATCGAAACGACACCTTTGAAGATATTTCTCCAAAGATTGGCCTGAGCTATCAGTTAAATAATAACAATAGCCTGCAATTACGTGCTCAAAGAGGAATCCGCGCACCTCAGGCAACCGAACTGTATCGTCTACAAGGTTCACAGACTGTTGCAGATTTAGATTCTGTCGAACTTGATAGCTATGAATTTGCATTTCAAGGGGCTAACAGCGATCTAGACTACTCCGTTACTGGCTACTTTATGCAGAAGGAAAATGAAATTCTGCGCGACAGTTCACGTACAAATCTAAACGGGAGTGACACCGAGCATGTAGGTGTTGAATTAAGCGCCGGATACAACCTCTCAGATAACTTATCGCTTCGCGGTGTTATTAATTATGCCCACCATACTTATGAGAATGATCTGATCTCTGGTGGTCAAAATATTAATGGAAATAGAATTGATACAGCACCTGACACCTTCGGTAATATAAGACTCAGTTATCGTGCCAATGGCAATTTACGTACGGAATTGGAGTGGGCACATATGGGCGAATACTACACAAACCCGGAAAACACGGCGGGTTATGGTGGTCATGATCTAGTAAATCTCCGCACGCAATATACGGTAAACGATGATTTGTCGCTGTACATTAATATTATGAATCTTACTGATCAAAAATATGCAGAACGTGCAGATTGGACTACTTTTACGGGTGATCGCTACTTCCCTGGAGAGCCGGCAAGAATTTTTGCAGGATTTACCTGGAAATATCGCTAATCCTTGTCTAGCCATCACAATCTAAAAAATGCCGACTATAGTCGGCATTTTTTTATCAAGCTGTAATTAACTAAACTCTATGGATAAAACTAGACAAAAGAATATCTATGAAGCTTTGCTGCGTTTTTTTCTGTCTAAACAGGCGGAAAAGCCCAGTAGCATTTTTCATCCAGAATTAGATGTGTATCAAACTGCGAAAAACGGAAGCGAACTGCGCAAGGCCGCAGTACTTTTGCCAATAACACGCCCAGAAGATGGCAGTGGTAGTCATTTAGTATTAACAGTTCGCTCGGAAAATTTGAAAAGCCATGCTGGACAGATAAGCTTGCCTGGAGGAACTCAGGAGGAGCAGGACGAAGACTCTATCGCTACAGCCCTGCGAGAAAGCGAAGAAGAAATCGGACTTGCATCAAATCATGTAGAAGTAATCGGTAGATTAGGCGACCTAGTACTCCCTTCTGGTTTTTTAATAACGCCTATCGTTGGCATCATCAATAACAATTTGAATTTTGTCGCGCAGCCACAAGAAGTTGCTGATATTTTCCAAGCTCCCTTGGAATTAATTCTAGATGTAACTGCCTATCAAAAATTTACCGTTCCTTTTGAAGGAAAAGATAGAACTGTCTTGGAAATACATTTTGAAGATTATCGAATTTGGGGAGCGACTGCGGCAATACTATTCCATCTCGCCAATGAGATTAAAAACTATGAAAATTATTCAGACTAAGAATCAGAGGTACTTGCCAAGACTTCTTTTTTTATCACCACTAAGGTCTTCGCATTTTTCGTAATAAGATGCATAACAAATTCGATTTCTGCCTTCCTGCTTCGCCGTATAAAGAAACCCATCAACTCTATCTATGAATTCTTTCTCGGTGGATTTGTCACCATGATTATAAACATGGACTCCAAAGCTTGCTTCTATTTCTAGGACTAAGTTGCCAGCGCTTACTGATGAGTGCTCAATAATGAAACGAAGTCGATTAGCTAAGTGCACGCCCTCTCGCAGGTTAGTATCGGGCAAAATCAACGCGAACTCTTCTCCACCATAACGACAGGGAATATCCAGTCGACGAATGGTATTACGAATTAAACTCGAAATCTGAGTTAAAACTACATTACCAACTTCGTGGCCATAGATATCATTGATAGATTTAAAATGATCTAAATCACACATGATTAAGCAAGTAGGCTGACCGGAACGACGGGTGCGTTCCATCTCCAAGCTAAGAGCTTCGGAAAAGTAACGATAATTGAAAAGGCCAGTTAATTCATCGGTACGAACCATGGCAGCCAATTGCCTAACTTCTTCCCGAAGCTGGTCGACTTCCGCCAGTTTCGTGCAATTGCCACCATCCGATCGGCGCGGCACTAGTTCAGTTTCTTTAATTTCATGAGGTTCATCCATAGATTTTTGGTATCGACTGAGCCCCCTAAGCTACTGAATTAATGGTTTTTTTTCATCTCTTTTAAAACTAAACTTCGGCCCAATATTGGACAGTAGCACAAAGCCGCTTCAGCAAGAATACCCTGCAGCAGTTTTTGAGACCTAGTTCGTTAATTTCAGATAGTCAAAAAATGAGGAAAATTAGGGCATCGCCCAATCTGGAAGCCCACCCAATACGCCAAATGTGAGGTCTCCAAGGGTATAAACGAAGATGGTAAGCAAGAAGACCGATAGGATATCTAGCCATACCCCAGCAATAACCATTTTCATAATAGGTATCCTCCCCGATCCGTAAACAATTGCATTGGGAGGCGTTGAAACAGGCAGCATAAAAGCGCAGGAGGCAGCAAGAGTCGTAGGGATTAGTAAAAGGAGTGGATGCGCTTCAATCGCTTGGGCAAGACTGGCCATTATCGGCAACGACAATGAGATAGTTGCTGTGTTCGAAGCTACCTCAGTAAGACCTGTAATAAATGCGACCGTACTTATTACAATTACCAATGGCTCCGCATCACCGAGCAGGGCACCCAGCTGCACCGCAATGAAGTCTGAAAGTCCTGAAGTCCCAAACCCCTTAGCAATCGCTAAGCCGCCGCCAAACAAGATTAGGATTCCCCAGGGTACTCGCTTAGCATCTTCCCAATCCATGAGGCGACCACCGACGGCTTTACTGGCAGGGATCATAAACAAAGTTAAAGCCAAAGCAATCGATACACTGCCGTCATCGATCATGTAACCAATTGGATTAGACCCAATCGATCGTAGAAAGTTATCAAGATAGTAGCTCCATCCGAACACGTCAACTTCTGGCCCAAACAGTCGCTCCTTGCGAGTTATTAGCAGCACCGCAAACGCAAAGAAGACGACACTTACGCGTTTTTCTTCGGTGGACATTATTCCCAGCTTTTTAATCTCAGTCTGAATAAACTCCTTACCGCTAAAAGGTGTGGTTGCCGGAAGCGGAAACACAAACCGCGTTAAAAGTACCCAAGCGATAAGCATGTATATAAAACTCATTGGCAGAGCGAAAAGCATCCAAGTGGAAAATGTAATTTCAGGGGCCTCAGGGAATAACTGTGACATCTGCGTGATTAAGACTCCATTTGGAGGGGTACCAATCAAGGTGGCAAATCCACCAATTGAAGCGCCATAAGCAATGCCTAATAAGAGTGTTAGGGAAAAATTTTCTGCACGACTGTCTATCGTACCGCCTTCGGCAGCAACTTTTTTGTTAAGCTCTTCATAGAGCAATACAAGAGACATACCCATAGGCATCATCATTAACGCGGTAGCCGTGTTGGACAGCCACATGGAGAGAAACCCAGTTGCAACCATGAAACCTAATACCAGTCGGTGAGGTTGGCCGCCAATGATGCGTAATATGTGTAAAGCAATTCGCTTATGTAGATTCCATTTTTCTACCGCTACCGCGATCATGAATCCACCCATAAAGAGCAGAATTATCCAGTCCATGTACTGGTTCGCAACATTCGGAAAAATGATGTCGAAATCACGGGCCGAGAACCCTTCGGCAAAAGTCGCATTTTCTAAATCGACACGATTGCCAGCCGGCAATTCGCGGCCTCGCATAATCCCCATAAGAGGAAAGAGAACAACGGGCAGTAAAGCGGTAGCAGAAAGCGGGATTGCCTCAGTAATCCACCAAATTGCCATCAATACAATAATGGCAGCCATGCGAGTTACTAAAGGATTATTAGGCTCTAGATCAACAAATAACAACATTAAAAGAAAGACTGCAGGGCCAAGCCACAATCCAATTTTACTTCGAACAGGGGATGGGATAGGTTCAGCCATTTCTGACTCTGCAGTATTAGTCATAGTTCAACATTTTTATCTTTTCTTTTTAGTTCTTAACCTAATTCAGAAGTGATAACCCAGCTAAAAAATCTCATTTAAGAAATTTACCAGAGTTTGATAGCTGCGCTTTTCAGCTACCTCACTGTACACCGCGCCGAAATCAGGATTATTGGCTGCAGGGTTTGTGAAGGCATGCATAGTTTGTCCGTAGGCATGAACCTGCCAATCAGCTTCTGCCTCAGTCATTTCCGCCTCAAAAGCTAAAACCTGTTCAGGCGGAACCATTGGATCTTCATGACCATGCAAACAAAGTACTTTACTCTTTATAGCTTCATTGACAACATTTCCAGGCGCAAGAATACCATGAATACTGACAACTCCTAACACTTCGGCGCCAGACCTTGCTAATTCCAGGGCACACATTCCACCGAAACAGTAGCCCATAGCAGCCACCTTAACAGCATCTACTTGAGGAATATTTCTGCCGGCCACAAGGGCAGCGTTAACCCGCCGTCTTAATGCGGCTCGATCTTCAGCAAGAGGATTCATCAATGAGGAATTGAGTGCCGCATCGCCGTCTGCACCAAAAACACCTTTCCCATACATGTCGAGAGCAAAGCCAACGTAACCCATGGAAGCAATTTTTTCGGCAGCATTACAAGCAAACTCTCTACGCCCACTCCAATCATGAGCCACCAACACCAGGGGTTTTTGCGAATCTGCTTCTTCGTAGGCCACATAGGCTTCGAGGGGAGTGAGACCATCATGATAATCGAGATGTCGTGTGATCATTCTAATTTATAGCCTTCTAATGTGACACTTGGAACTTACCAAATATTTACAGAGCTTCGAGCATAGCTTCCGCTGCACTTACTTTAATCTCACCCGGTGCTTCAATCCCCAGATAAGTCACTGTTCCATCTTCGACAATCATGCCAAAACGCTGTGCTCTTGCGCCCATACCAAAACCGCTAGCATCTAATGCAAGGCCGATAGCATTTGTGAATTCACCATTACCGTCTGCCAACATTAAGATCTCCTCAGCATTTTGTGCATTACCCCATGCACCCATGACAAAAGCATCATTCACTGCCATACAGGCAATTGTGTCTGCGCCTTTAGCCTTAATTGCATCGGCATTGACCACAAACCCAGGCAAATGCGTCATGGAGCATCCAGGTGTAAACGCACCAGGAACAGCAAAGAAAACAACTTTCTTGCCGCCAAAAATTTCTTCACTGCTCATACCCTTGGGGCCATCGGCAGTCATTACCTTAAAATTCGCTGCAGGAACCTTGTCTCCAACCTGGATAGTCATGCTATTTCTCCTAATTATTCGTTGAATTGAAAAGAGCCTAAGGGATACTAGCAAAATCAATCGGACATTCTAAGCATTGGTCCAATAATTCGCTGATGTGCTGAACTTCATATTAAGCAAACATGAACAAGCAGCAAGTGATTAGGTTATAGAGAGCATCTTTCTCGCTCTAATTTCCACTCCCAAGAATGGAATTGATCCAGTTTAGATGGAGTGAGACTCTTTCGTACACCGCGATCGACCCATATTTTCCCTGAGTCTCTTCAGAAAATTGATCACCAGCTACTTCCCCAATTGCAATTCCCGCGAGTCTGACCCCCGTGCTGGTTTCAATTAATGCCGGGCCGCCACTATCACCTAAACCAAGAGTGCCCTCCAAAGGCAAAACCATTCCATTGCCACCTCTTGGATCATCAAACACGAAATGCAACCGATCGTCAGCTGAAGAAATTCTATTTTTAGCTCGGCGCTTGACACCATCATCGAATTGTCGACCTATGGTTCCTAACCCAAAATACCCCCAACCAATGAGAGTAACAATTTCCCCCTGTTCATTAGCATCAACATAGGGCTCAATGGGTCGCGGAATTACAGACTCATTTCTAAACCGTAGTAAAGCCAGATCCACTTCAGGATTTTTCGAATCATCAAAGCCCGGATGGATAACTACAGCATCGATTTCACGCGATTGATTACCAACTTCAACAGCATATCTTCTTCCGTTGTTTACAGTATCCCCCAAGCTTGTTTCATCAATACAATGGGCTGCTGTTAGAGCCCATCTTGCATGGATGATGGTAGCAGCACAAATTTTGCTTTTACCTTGTCGTTCAATAAAGAAAACTGCAGGGGTGTCACTCGATTTTATTTCGTATTCACCAGGCGCGACATCGTGGCGCACTATGATCCCCTGACTACTAAGGGCAAATACAAGCGACAACAGAATAAGGCTAAATTTAATCTCTAAGTGCACCACGAGCCCTAAATTCAATACCAAATACTGGTAAGGTTTTAATATTAGGCGTCATCAGCTGACCGACGTGAATCATTGTGAAACCTGCGTAAAGGTCTTAAATTTGGTTGGTAACTAGGCTTTCTAGAAAACTGAAAAATTTTGACAGTGCGGTGCATTACAATGATTACCGTTATGATTATAAACACCAGAATACAAGCAGCAAGCCACTGTTCTGCGGTCCAACCAGAAACATCTATAAATTCAGCCAACATAAACCAAATGCCTTTATTCAATTAAGGCCAAACATTATGCGCTACTATAGGAGGCTTGTGCCAGAGCTTAAATCGAGTGACTAAGTCTCATTAGCTAGATCTGAGACTAATTGTTCGATTTCCTTAATTCTCTCCCAGGGATCGTCTTTCTCTAACAATTGCTGCTTCTTCTCTACTTCAATAGGAATGAGTTCGCTAAGTCGCCAACCTAAATCCCATAGGTTGTTATAGTCAATGGATAGTTTTTTTTGTTCTACTAAAGGATGATTTTCGAGGTTTTTCAGCAAATCAATGAGCCCAGAAAATTGCTCATCAAGGGGTATTTTTTCAGTACCTAGGCATTCTGTTTCACTAAATTCAACGCCTGCATGCAACACGCCCGAGTCTTCCTGCCAACAATCGCTGATCTTGAATTTCGCCGCACCTTCCACCGTTATAGAGAGCAGACCATTCTCAAGCTGATCCCAATCGACAATTTTAGAATAAGTGCCTGTTTGATGAATTGTTTGCTGCCCTGCTTCCTTAATTACTTCCTCACCAGACTTTAAAAGACAAACTCCGAAACCGGTGCTGCTTTTTAGACAGTGACTTATTAGATCGAGATAGCGGCGCTCAAAAATTTGCAAATCAAGTCTCCCCCCAGGGAAAATAACAACCCGAAGCGGGAATAGGGGAATTTTTTTAGTGTTGGTCATTCTATGCGCTTAATAACTGATGCTAGTGGGACGAGTCTATCTTAATTAACAGAATTGTAGAAAGCTTTAAAACTAATTCAAGATTGTAGACCCATGATTTAGTTCTTGAATCAATTTGTCATGGATTCCCCCAAAGCCACCATTACTCATGATGATAATATAATCACCTGACAAACTATTCTCTTTGAGATAAGTCACGATTTCCGCAACAGATGAAAAAGCATAAGATGGCACTTTGCTTTGTGAAAGCATACTTTGAAAATCGATTTTACAATCTTCAGTTTTATACCAAACCACCATGTCAGCGGATTCACATGCGCGATTTAAAGTATTTTGATGGGCCCCTGATTTCATGGTGGCTGAACGCGGCTCAATAACAGCAATCAATCGCTTCTTCCCACTTTCAGATTTTAACTTCTC
Source organism: Gammaproteobacteria bacterium (assembly GCA_029244985.1). Classification (GTDB taxonomy): domain Bacteria; phylum Pseudomonadota; class Gammaproteobacteria; order Pseudomonadales; family Pseudohongiellaceae; genus UBA9145. Next base: position 38,182 of record JAQWQD010000034.1, read on the forward strand.
AGCCATACCATTCAGAGTAGTTTCAATCGCTGTAGGGTGGTGGGCAAAATCATCATACACTTTTATACCCTCAATGCTGCCTCGCAGTTCCATGCGTCGTTTCACGCCTTTAAATGTCTGTAAGGCTTCGGCTGCAGTAGTAACTTCGACGCCGACATGATGTGCTGCCGCTACCGCCGCCAACGCGTTTTTTACATTATGCAAACCTGCCATTTCCCATTGGATCAGCGTACGATTCATAACTTCTCCGGTCGATCCCTGGCCATATTTTATTAATTCAAATTCTGACCCGTGCTCGTTTTTCAAGCAGGCATTCCAAAACACACCCTCGTTTGCAGTTAATTTTTTGCAAACTTCATCGGGAACTGCGACTCCTAATTGCTGACGGCGAGTCCAGCAGCCCATGCGAAAAACTTCTTCTATTGCTGAATCATTGTGAGGGGAAATAATTAGACCATTGCCTGGCAATGTCCTAACTAGGTGATGGAATTGTTTCTGAATCGCTTCCAAGTCGTCGAAAATGTCAGCATGATCAAACTCTAGATTATTCAGTATGGTCGTACGAGGCCCGTAGTGAACAAATTTTGAGCGTTTGTCGAAAAAGGCGCTATCGTATTCGTCAGCTTCAACAACAAAAAACGCCGAGTCTCCAATGTGGGCTGATTGGGGAAAATTTTTAGTAACCCCACCAATAAGATAACCGGGTTTCATGCCAGCATAGTCAAGTATCCACGCCAGAATCGCGCTAGTTGTAGTCTTTCCATGGGTACCGGCAACCCCGAGCACCCATTTATCACGTAATACAAATTCAGCGAGCCACTGTGGCCCAGACATGTAATTGAGCCCTTTACTGAGGGTATACTCCACCGCCGGGTTACCTCGTGACAAGGCATTTCCGATAACGACCAGGTCTGGTGAAGGCTGTAAATGCTCATGTCGAAACCCTTCCATCAAATCAATACCCTGTTCCTGCAATTGAGTACTCATTGGCGGGTAAACATTCGCATCGCTCCCGCTTACACGGTATCCCAACTGTTTAGCTAATACCGCAAGGCTGCCCATAAAAGTGCCACAAATTCCTAAAATGTGGATATGCATCAGATACTTCTCACTATTAGGCCCTTCCTTCGGGTCGCAGCAAAACTGGCGTGTTATCAGAGTAATTCTTCGATAGCATAGGGTTTCTTATCCAACGTAAATAAGCCATGACTAAGCAATCGACCAGTTTCTGGAATTTCTCCAATCAATTATACGCCAGAGATGGAGTGGCCAGTGCTTGTTTACATTTACAGGAGCAGTTCCAGTTAGATGTAAATCTAGTTTTATTTTGCTTCTGGAGCGCCCATTTTGATACCACGGTCTCTGAGAATGATTGGGAAATGATTTTTAAATTCTCCCAATGTTGGAAATCCCGAGTCGTCCAACCCTTGCGTGACGTTCGCACTTGGATGAAGACTGAGAGTATCAAGAATGAAAGCAGTAACGGAGTTGGGTTTTCCACCTTACGAAATCGGATTAAACTGGACGAATTAGCCGCCGAGAAGTTTCAGCAAGAGCAAATTGAAGTGCTTGTGTCCTTCTTGCTGGCGGATAAAATTGAATTTAATGCAAAAGCGGCTAAAAGTAACTTTGAAAATCTTCTTCGCGCTCAATCCTTAGAGCTTGTCGAAGAAATGAACAAGCAATTAGATCTAATTGCTAACTCTATCGAAGAAGCTGCTTAACAGTGATGCCTACTTCTGTGCCGCTATATCGAGCACAATATCCCAATTGAAACGCACGAAACGATTCAACTCACTAATTAAAATTCGTTCTTGATCGCTATGGGCGCCGAAACCAAGAGCTGCATCTTCTCTATCGATTGCCGGCCCGATTCCGTAACACTGAATACCAAGATTGCGCAGATATGCCATATCAGTCGCGCCGGTGCTCATGGTTGGAAGCGTGATAACGCCGTAATGCTCATTAATGCCTGCCTCAATCGCGGCAAAGGCTTCGGTAGTTAAACTCGCCTGGCCAGGTGGCCGCGTATTGCGGGCTCCCAGACTAACCTCTACCGCTGAATCAGCAATAATCTTCCGAATCTCATCAAGAAATTCGGGGATATTTTCATCAGGCAATGCGCGGAAATCTACACTTGCTCGGGATTCCGAAGGGATGACATTAATTCGATAACCAGCATCAAAGATATTTGGCGAAAGTGAGCTGCGTAACATCGAAGCATGACGGGGTTCATTAGCCAGAAAGTATTCATCGGCTTCACTGGCTCTGCCAGGGTCAAGCACATTTAAGTACTGCTCTGCCGTTTCGGCAGGTGAAATAGAGGCCAGGCGCTCGAAGTAAGCAGCAGTAGTTTCATTCAGTCGAATTGGTGAGCGCCAATCCGCAATTGCAGCTATCGCTTTCGCAAGACGCACGACTGAGTTGGTCTGCAAGGGAACAGACCCATGGCCGGCTACACCAGTAGCAATCAGCTCTACTCGATAAGGGATTTTTTCAACAGTCTGGACGCCTGCGTATTGTACTTCGCGATTAACTCGCGCAACGGACCCACCTTCTGCTAGGCAAAATTCTGCTGATATTTTGTCTAGGTGATTATTCACCATAAATTCAATTCCGTACTCTGTCGCTCCTTCCTCGCCGGATTCTGCAAGAAAAATCACATCTCGATCCAAGGCAATATTTTGTCGTTTCAGCTCCAGCATTACCATTAGAGCGGCAGCTAGATTGTCCTTATCATCGACCGCACCTCGACCGTAGACATAACCATCATCAACCACGGCACTGAAGGGAGGAAAGGTCCACTTTTCTGGATCTACATTGACCACGTCAGTGTGGGCCATAATTAGCAAAGGTTCTTTACTGCCATTGCCCTCAAGACGCGCCACTACGTTTGGGCGCTCCGGATCATTAAAAAGCAATTCTACCGGGATACCTTCAGCTTCCAACACATCCCGCAGGTATTCTGCAGCTGGCAGTTCTCGCCCCGGCGGATCACTAGTATCAAATTGCAGGAGCGCTCTGAAATGATCTAGGGTTTCAGCTTCAACAGCTTCCCAGTAAGACTCTTCTTGTTGAGCTAATGCATTGGAATAAAATAGAAGACAGAACCCAACGATTTTAATGTGCTTGATGCAGTTTCCCATTATATGCTCCCCCAGAATTACTAGTTCCCTTATTAGTCTTCTCTTACATATTTAACCAACTGACGAGGACCGACTTCTGCACCATAAATATTTCCATACTTGTCTGCTGCTACACCTTCAGCAGCACTGGTTCCGCCAGGGTTCCGATCAGGATCTGGAATAAACGCAAACAAATGCCCAGTGATAGCACTTCCAACCCGAATTCCTCGACGCCATCCCGGATTGGAAGTGGCACTAGATTCAGAATCAGCGGCATAGAGCACATCATTTGCATCTATGTAGATACCACTTAATCTTCCGAACTGATACCACTCATCAATAAAGGTACCGTCTTGCTCAAATATCTGAATACGCACATTCCCTCGGTCAGCAACGAATAATCTACCCTGTGAATCGAAAGCGAGACTGTGAGGTGTTCTAAATTTACCCGGCGCGGTGCCTATAGAGCCCCAAGACTCTATAAAGCGACCATGGCGATCGAACTTGACAATTCGCGCTACAGTTGAAAGATCCGCATTTCCACCCTGGCCTCCATGACCATCACCAACATAGATGCTTCCATCTGGACCAGTGACTACATCGTTGGGAGAGTTCAATAACGGGCCACGACCGTCTCCGGCTACTCCTGGATTGCCGAGAGTCAATAACAAGTCACCTTCAGGGCTGAATTTTAGAACGACATGCCCCTTGCCGGCAGCATCTGGGTTCTCTGCGATTTCTGTTGCAGTTGCGGCTCGAGCGTCGGTAACCCAAACATTACCGTAACGATCAACATGGATACCATGTGGCCAGATAATCATGCCGCCACCAAAAGAAGTAAGGATATTGCCGTCTTTGTCATATTTGATGACAGAATCAACATTCGACGTAGCACAGCTATTTGTGCCACAGCGCTCCGCTACCCAAATAGACTCACCATCAATGTCGATATCGACAGCACTGGTCGAGCCCCATGGTCGACCACCAGGTAGATCAAAATAGCCATTAATCGTGCGATAGGGATTAGGGTGCTCATTTGTAGGGTTAGTGACTTTCTGTGCAACCGCACTGTTAGTAAAAAAGAACACTACGCACAAGCTAGAGTAGGTAAGCCAACAAATCCGACGAGTCATGATTTACTCCCATTTAGTTTTATTCTCTAAAGACAAAGCATATTAGGTAAAGATCGAGACAGAATAGAAGTGAACCAGAAGAATGTCTACCTGATCAGCAAATCGAAGTGAAATCTTTTGGTCAGAAAAAATTCTTTCTGTATCCCCTCAAATTAAGAAGAGGAATTTTCCATACGAGAGCCCTGCCAACGCTTTACCAAGCCTGGGTCAATATTGAACAAGTCCAAGACTCGCCCCACATGATGATCAACTAGATCATCGACGCTTTGAGGCCTGATATAGTGCGCAGGCATGGGAGGAGCAATTACTGCTCCTATTTGAGTGGCTTTTAGCATCAATTCACAGTGACCAGTGTGTAAAGGTGTTTCCCTAGGTATCAATACTAAGCGACGCTGTTCTTTTAAGACAACATCAGCCGCACGAACTAGCAAGGAATCAGCGTAAGAATTGGCAATAGCTGAAAGGGTTTTTATCGAACAGGGCGCAACGATCATGCCAGCAGTTTTAAAAGAGCCGCTAGCGATATTGGCGGCAATATCTTTGTTGGAGTGAACATGATCAGCCAAAGCCTTGACCTCATTGGCGCTCCAAACTGTCTCCAAACCAATATTCATTTTAGCAGAGTCAGACATGACTAAATGCGTTTCAATATCAGGTTCTGTTTTCAAGACCTCAAGCAAGCGAATCCCATAAATGGCTCCACTCGCTCCGGACATGCCTATTATTAGCTGCATTATTCGATGTTCTGAAAAATTGGGGGCAGATTGTTGCATCACATCCGTCTACTGGCAAGCGCAACCGCGGCCTAGTAACATGGCGACTTCTTACTAGCGTAGTTAAAAGCCATTATGAGTAGAAATAACCTTTTCTATGCCCAGTCGGGCGGTGTTACTGCTGTTATTAACGCCAGTGCCTGTGGCGTGATCGAAACCGCAAGACAGCACCGAGATAAAATCGGAAAGGTTTATGCTGGTCTAAACGGTATCGTTGGTGCTTTAAATGAAGAGCTAATTGACACTAACAAGGAAACAGCAAAATCCATTGCAGCACTTCGCTGGACCCCAGCTGGCGCTTTTGGGTCATGTCGCTACAAACTCAGATCTTACGCTGAAAATCCGAAGGAATATGAACGATTAATAGATGTTTTTCGCGCGCATAATATTCGTTACTTTCTTTATAACGGTGGCGGTGATTCTCAGGATACTGCTAATAAAGTCTCACAATTAAGTTTAGAAATGGGTTTTCCCATCACCTGCATCGGCATCCCAAAAACAGTCGACAACGATCTGCCTATTACCGACAACAGCCCTGGTTTTGGATCCGTTGCCAAGTATGTCGCTGTGTCTATTCGCGAAGCAGGGCTTGATGTGGCTTCGATGTGTGAAAGTTCTACCAAAATATTTGTCATGGAGGTCATGGGCCGGCATGCTGGCTGGATAGCTGGTGCTGCTGGTTTAGCTTCTGAGCAAGAAAGCGAAGCTCCTCACATAATCCTTTTCCCCGAAATTCCGTTTAACCGGGAGAAGTTTCTGCGCAAGGTGAACACTTGTGTTAAGAAGTTTGGCTATTGCGCCATTGTTGTATCAGAAGGCACTCAAAATAAAGATGGAAGTTTTCTTGCAGCAACCGGTGGTACAGACGCATTTGGTCACGCACAGCTCGGTGGAGTTGCTCCCTATGTAGCCAATATGATTAAGGATGAATTGGGTTACAAATATCATTGGGCAGTTGCAGATTATTTGCAGCGGGCGGCTCGACATATTGCTTCCGCAATAGATGTCGAACAAGCCTATGCCGTTGGAAAAGCCGCTGTTGAATTTTCGCTCGAAGGTAAAAATTCTGTCATGCCAGTTATCGTGAGAGGAAGTGGAAAAAAATACACCTGGCATATTGGTGAAGCGAAACTTTCTGATGTTGCCAATGTAGAGAAGGTCATGCCTCGAGATTATATTTCCGGGGACGGATTTCAAATTACAGACAAAGCGAGAGACTATTTTTCACCGCTAATTCAAGGTGAAGATTATCCACCTTTTAAAAATGGTATTCCTCAATACACACGGCTTAAAAAAGTGCTAGAAAAGAAAAAACTGAAAAAATGGAAAGTAAGTTAGGGGGCCAATCTATCAATTAACCAGTTATCCTCATGGCGAAGATAACGAAATCGGTCGTGGAGCCGGTTAGCACCACCCTGCCAAAACTCAATTTCATTAGCCACGATACGATAGCCACCCCAATAGTCAGGAAGTGGGATATCACCATCTTCAAGTTCCTGTTTTAAGGACTCAAACTTATCCAGTAAAGACGAGCGGGAACTTAACACTTCACTTTGATGAGAAGCCACTGCCGCTATCTGGCTCTCTTTTGGCCTAGATACGAAGTATTTCAAGGATTCATCAGCAGAAATCTTACTCGCAGTACCACAGATTTTCACCTGCCGATCAATCTCATGCCAGGGAAAGTGCAAACTGATTTTTGAATTGCTATCCAGTTCATTTGATTTACGGCTTCCATAATTAGTATAAAAAATGAAGCCATCCTGGTCGAAATGTTTTAGAAGAACAATTCTTTGACTTGGCTGACCCTCCTCATTAACTGTAGCTATAGTCATTGCAGTCGGATCATAAATCTCTAGGTCCAAGGCCTGTTGCATCCAGAGGCCGAACTGATCTATCGGGTTGTCAATTAGCTCTTCACGCCGCAATCCGCCGTGCAAATACTCTCTTCTTAATGATTCAAGATCCACTTATATTTCCTGTTAGAACTTCTATTCTGTATAGGTTAAATAGCTGCTTTCGTTTTTTCAGAAATTTGACCTGCCCATTCCTGAGATGACTGGACCAAGCAAACTTTTCAATTACTTTAAACTTACACTTAATTAATCAGCAATTTAGAAAGGGTGAACAAAGCGCTGACAAGTATTATTTTTCTAACGTATCAAATCGCCATAATTCCAGTATTGCTGCCGCCCAGTACCGGTTTGATAATAATAGGTTCCTAGACCATGTTTAGAGCTCGCAAAAAATCCACCAACATATTTTTGACCCCCTGGCCAACGATAGGTCCCTTGCCCCTGATAATGATCATCAACGAAACTACCAGAATAGTTTTCGAAATTTTCCTTTAACCAAAATTCGGTGTGTTCGTTTTCATTCCAGCGTGGAAGATCAAAAATATAAGAGCCCTGACCATTACGCTTATTATTTTCCCATTGGCCAATATAGAGTTTGCCTTTGCCATTCCAGTGGGTACCACGGCCTTCGCGAATTCCGATGACCCAATTACCGACATAAACTTCTCTTTCTGTAAATGAAATTGGAATTTCTAGTCGTCCATAGCCGTGAAATTCACCGTCTTTGAAATTGCCGACATACTCACCAGGCCCCCACTGTGTTTTTAGTGCCAGGGTGCCGCGACCCGAAGCACAGTCACCATAAACACATTCTTCCTCCGATACATTGGAAAGCGATTGAGCTGAAACGCATACTGCTCCAGCGGTGAATACCATAGCTCCAGCGGATAGAAAACTACCACGCAGAATAGAGAACAGCACGGCTTTCATGCGAGCACCTTTTTCATTACTTTTTCCATGAATACAATTATAACCCTTCAGCGATAGCAGTAACTAGCCTGGAAATATGTGATTTACAACTATAGCCAAAGGCATAGACTGAAACCATGACAACGGAGCCTAATATCTGGCTGAAGGGGAACAACTTCGCGAACATAAAACGAAGCGAAGACGGGTTAAATATGATGAACTTATTAAGTGGTTTTTCAAAAAGTTCTTACGATAGCTATGGATTTACGCCTCAAATAGATAAAGACTGACGCGATTACAATCCACTTTACAAGCTTTATTATCTTTAAAATCGTTTATTATTATTTAATGAAAGTTATATGACACCGACACGAAATATGATCCAGCGATTCGTCTCATGATTATTTAAATAACGCCTCGCAATACATTTAATGGGCTAATATTGACGACTTTCCGAGTAGAGTTCACGCCAAGGCCAGCGATTATAAGCATGCCTAGTAACGGCCCTACTATCCAGACCCAATAGTGCAGCGAAAACTCCTGTTCAAAAATTTCTTCTTGCAGGTAATATACACTAGCCTCAGCACCAATAGTCGCAATCAACCCGGCAACCAAACCGATACTAGCAAACTCAATAAGTAAGCTTGTCAGGATTAGTTTCTTTCCAGCGCCTAATGTTCGAAGTATCGCATTTTCATGGAACCGTTCATCGAGACTGGCATTGACACAAGCCAGCAATACCAGCGCGCCACTCAACAGGACTAGAATAGAAATTAGTTCAATCGCGGATGTAACTTGAGCAATGATAGTTTGTATTTGCTCAATCAAGCCATCGATCTCAATAATCACCATCGTTGGAAATAGACGAATCAAATCGTTCAATAATATCTTCTGCTCCCGCTCCATAAGTGCGGTAGAGAGAAATGTCGCGCCAATATGATCAATAGTACCAGGAGAAAAAATGATAAAGAAATTTGGTTGCATATTGTCCCAACGCACACTCCGGAAACTGGAGACTTCAGCAGAGACAATTTGTTGGTTGACTTCAAATTCCAAGCTGTCACCGAGCTTTAGATCTAACCATTCGGCATATTCTTGCTCAATTGAGACATAGCCTGGCTGCGATTCTAACCCCCACCAGGTGCCTTCTGTAATGAGATTTTCACTCGGCAAATCTTCGGCCCAGGTTACCTGACGACGACTTAATTGACCTCGAACTCGTCGGCCGCCAGTGGTCGCCTCTTCTCCATTTACCGGCGGGGCATCAGTTTGCGGACCTGAAACGGCCTCCGCAACCTCTGAATCTATCCCGATGCCTTCAAGCTCCAAATTTTCAATCTCATCATCGAGCTGAGCGTTCTCGGTCAAGGTGCCTCTGCTCGCCGTCACTTGGTCTTCGTCACCCGGATCTGGCAGATCGCCATTAACTCTAGTTACTCGGGCGCTGATTAAAGGATAAAACTGATTTCCTTGGATTCCATTCTCAACGAAGAAACTTTCAATCCCTTCTATTTGATTCTGGGTAATGTTCATCATGAAATGATTAGGTGTATTCTCAGGCAGTTGTGCCTGCCATTCTTCAATCAAATCTGTACGCAACAAGGTCAAAATTAACAACGACATAATAGTGATTGAAAACACCATTACCTGCAGAACATTTTGCTTACGCCTTCTGCGTGCTGCGGTCATCGCCAACAACCAGGCACTGCCTGCCTTCATACCTGCGGAACCACTGGAACGCAAAAACAAATAAGAAATAATCGAAAGAAACAGCGCTATAGCTCCAACAGAAATCACCAAAACCGAAGTAAGTACGAAATCCTGACTATACCAAAACACTAAAAAGATGGTGCCAAGTATGCCAAAAACATAAGGCACGTTGGCCCCAATTTTTTGCTGACTCATGTCTTTTCGCAGCACTCTCAATGGAGGCGTTTCACGCAGTGCGAGCAATGGCGGAAAGGCAAATGCAAGCAAACAAATGAAGGCAGTCATAGCCCCAACCACATAAGGCTGAGCACTCGGCTCAGGTAAGTTAATCAATAATAGTGATTCTAGGAAAATCAGAATTATCCAATGAACGAGCCAGCCTAGAAACCAACCGACGACAACAGCAATAGCAGCAAGCGCAATTTGGATCGATAAATAGATAAAAGAAATTTGAGAAGAGGTACAACCGAATGTTTTTAGGATCGCAACATAATCATAGTGCCTTTCACTGTATCTCTTAGCGGTTAAAGCAATAGCAACCCCTGCAAGGAGTACAGCAAACAATGAGCCTAATAAAAGGAAACTTTCCGCACGCTCCAATGCTTCGCGCACCTCTTCACTCTCTTCGCGAATATCCCGTATGTAATATCTGCCACGCCATTCTTCTCGCGCTCGAAACCATTCCTCAAAGGAATCAAGTTCGCCTATTTCATCCGCTGCGAAAAGATAGCGATAACTAACGCGACTACCAAGCTGCACAACATTGGTTGCGGTGACATCATCCATGTGAAGCATTAGCCTAGGGCCTGCACTGTCCATCATGCTGCCACCGGAACGATCCGGCTCTGCAATGATTATCTGGCTAACGATTAGTTCAGCCTCTCCTACAAAAACCGAATCGCCAACTTCAATTTCTAGCGCCGACAATGCCCGAGACTCTAACCAAACTTCACCTGGAGAGGGTCCATTTTGGACCGGCCGCCCACGGACAAAAGGCTCCTCTGCAATGATCACATCGCCACGCAATGGGTAACCTTCCGTAACCGCTTTTGCTGCGACGAGCATATTGCTGGAGTCAGTGAAAGCCATCGAAGTGAAGGAGAGTATTTCTGCAGTTCGAAGACCTCGCGCCTGCCCTTCCTCGAGGACTTCTTCCGGGAGAACTCCCCGGCCGCTAACAATGCGATCAGCGGCTAACATATTTGCTGACTCCAACAAGAGTGCTTTTTCAAGTCGATCAGTAAACAATGCGATGCCAGTAACCGATGTTACCGCCATTACTAAGGCAAGAAATAATAGACGTAATTCACCCACTTGCCAGTCCCTCCAAAGCAACCGCATAGAAAGGTTAAAAAGATTTCCAAGGGGTTTGTTGTCAGTAAGTATTTTGCTGCTTGCGTCAGGCACTAGCTGCTTCCTCAGTAGATTCATTGCTCACCAACTCACCAGCAACCAGCTGCAGTTTTCTATCGCAACGGGACGCGAGCCGATCATCGTGAGTGACTAAAACTAAGGTAGTGGCATATTCACGATTGAGCTCAAACAACAGGTCAACTACTTTGGAACCTGTAGCAGTATCGAGGTTTCCTGTTGGTTCATCGGCAAAAAGAATACGTGCCTCAGTTGCAAATGCTCTCGCTATCGCCACGCGCTGCTGCTCTCCCCCGGAGAGTTGATTGGGATAATGGTGCCAGCGTTCCGCCAAACCAACTCTTTCTAATAAGCTAACCGCTTTTTCTCGTGCTTGCGCGTCCCCTTTTAGCTCAATGGGCAGCATCACATTTTCTAAAGCAGTGAGGCTGGGTAGTAACTGAAATGACTGAAAAACGAACCCCACTAATTGACCGCGGAGTATGGCGCGCTTTTCTTCATCTAATTCGGACAGTTCATATCCATCAAGCAGTATCTCTCCGGATGATGAACCATCCAGACCGGCCATAAGTCCAAGTAGTGTTGATTTACCGGAGCCCGAAGCGCCAATGATGGCAACGGCCTCACCTGCTGCTATATGAATACTAATCCCTTTTAGTATTGTCAGTACGCCTTCGCTGGTATCTACAGCTTTTACCAGATTTCTTGTCTCTATCATGTGTTCATTATCCGCAGGCAAAACAGAACGCATTATAGTCGAATTAAAGCAAAGAAGGGGCTGTTCAAGCGCTTTAGTGGATTCCCTCTTTTGAGTCCATTAAAGTATACGAAATTCGAAGATCTGGTTTACCATATTCTATATATCCATTAGTAATTGAATCGATGAAAGCCCGAATTATCAGTTTGTTAGTCATCATAATGAGCCTGTGCCCTGCGGTTGCACGCAGCGCCGAGGAGGCTACCAATACATTACTAGTATATGGAGATAGCCTAAGCGCAGCGTATGGGATTCAAGAAGCGCAAGGATGGGTGAGCTTGCTAGAGACCAGACTAAATGAAGAGGACTGGCCCTACAAGCTCATAAACGGCAGTGTTAGTGGCGAAACCACCACCGGCGGCTTAGAACGTCTACCTGCAATGTTAAGTAATTATCAACCTGACCTCGTCATTCTCGAACTTGGTGGTAACGACGGATTACGCGGCCTCCCGCTTGAGACTTTAAAAGCCAATCTCAAAAAAATGATTTCGTTAATTAGAGCTGCAGGGAGTGAAGTACTGCTAACAGGAATCCAGATCCCCCCGAATTATGGGCCGCGCTATACGGAACCTTTTTTTAGCCTATACACCGAAATTTCAGAAGAAGATTCACTAGCTCTTGTGCCCTTTCTGATCGATGGAATTCCGCAACAGCCAGAGCTTATGCAAAATGACGGCATACATCCCAAAGCTGAAGCACAAATTATGATCTTGGATAATGTTTGGCCCTATTTAGAGCCAATGCTGAGCAGACTTTAAGCTACCAAGCATAGGTTGAGCAGCGAAAAGACAACTGGATATTTTTAACACAATCTAACTCAAATCTTTTTCTTCGTTCCGGCGGCGCAGGACCCATCATCGGTTAATTTGCAGCATCATGACACTATCGTAGCCACCGCAATTTTGGTTACCATTGGACAGTTTATTATCAGCCCAATGCTAAATAAGAACTTACTTTGTTTGCTAGGCTTTATCGATTCGGAATGAATCAGATCCATTAATTTTGAATAACATAAAAGCCGACGCCAGGTTGCACATAGCCATCGCTAGAAGTGCCATATTGTAATTGCCTGCGATATCGTAGTAATAAGCTACTAGCACCGGACCCAGGGCCGACATCCCGAATGTAAATGGCATAGCAGTAGAGCGCACCGAACCAAGATAGCGCCTGCCGAAGAATGAAGCCCATATCACTTCCTGCAAAGGGAGAAGCCCTCCCCAACCAACTCCCATAATTAGAAAACTCGCATAAATCAATATGTCCATTTGATTAGTTACGCTAAACACTATTAGCACGACTGAGCACCCGGTTATAGCCGCACCAAGAGAAGCCAGTCGACTCGGGCTGTATTTATCAATTAGATCTCCCCAAAAAGGTTTACTGATAAAAGCAGGCACAGATGCAATCGAAATCATTGTGGCTGCCACCAGCCTTGAATAACCAGCGTCTGTCATCAAAGGAACGGTTTGAATTAACATCACGGTTATAGATATCTGAAACAAACCAAAAGCCAGAACTAGAAAATAGAAGCTGGATGTTCTCATCGCTTGTGCTCTGGTCATGGATTTTTCAAAATCTGCTTTCGCGGCTTTACCGTCTCCCTTATCCATTTCAGCCTGAGATTTTCCATCGGGATGCAATTGATAATCTTCTGGACGGCGCCTGACAAAAGCCGACATCGGCAAAGTGACTAGAAAAGTGGCAATTCCCAATAACTGCCAGGACTCGCGCCAACCAAATACATCTACCATCCAGGTTGCAATAGGTGGCAGTAAGATTCCGCCCAAGGAAATTCCCATCCCTGCAATTGCAACCGCACGACCTCTTCTTTCGACAAACCATTTCCCGAGAGTGACGTTTATTACAAGATTGCCTATTAGCGCCGCACCGATAGTGAGAATCAAACCATTGAGTAACAACCACTGGAGCAAAGTGTTGATACTCCCAAGGCTATAAACAGCCAATGCCAAGATAAATGAGCCAACGAAAATAAACGGGCGACCCCCGTACCGATCGATATGGGAGCCAATGACAAAGCCGGTGCATGCCATCACAACCTGGCCAATTGACCGAGAAGCGGTATATTCTGCTCTAGTCCAACCAAATTCCTCGGTCATCGGGACCATGAACGAACCAACAACGTAATTCGTCATTCCAACCGCGAAAAATTGAGTAATAAATCCAGCCAGAACGATCCAATAGCCGTAATAGACTCGATTAGATGAGAAAGACAAGGGCAATGGTAATCCCGCCAACAAAGAGACTGGATTCTAATCTATCAAGTTTGGATAGTATACAAACTTCATCGGAGCCTTTCTTACCTGAGCTATTAATAAGATACCTGACCCTATAAAATATGCCATTAATATGTAGCTTGTATTCTAGAAAGTGCTACTGCCTTAAAAGATTTACGCTGTAATGCCTACTAGAAAAATATCACCGTAACTCTACCAAATAGAGACGACCGTAATGCTAGAGAATCCGATATGTGGAAGAGCTCTATCCCGATTCATCGCGGACTTTTCGGGCGCTGAGGCCTACTTTTCTTATATTAGAAAGACTAACATCTTAATTAAATAGAATTTTTATTGGAGCGCAAGCTAGCACTAAGCAAAGTGAACATTCTTCTTTAGACAAAGTAATACACTTCAAGAAAAATTGATGGAAAACATTTAGTGCCGGACGGGATGTCTACTATAAGAATAGCGACTAAGTATTTTTCAACCCTAATCCAATCCCTGCAAATAGCTAATCTTCTTTTGTTATAGCACTCTAAGAGCCGGTAATTGCCAAGTATTGACTTACAACTTTTTCTACACCCTGCTCCAAACATTCAACTATTAATGCGTGACCAATGGACACTTCCAGGATATTCGGGATCATCAAAAAACGTCCAAGGTTATGTAAATCGAGATCATGCCCTGCATTAATACCAATTCCTAATTCTGTCGCTCGACATGCAGTATTCGCAAAAGCCCCAAATACTTTTTCTTCATTTTGGGTGGCGAAACTGGAAGCGAATTCTTCTGTATACAACTCGATACGTTTAGCGCCAACGACTAAGACCTCGTCAACGAAAGCTGATACTGGATCCAAAAACAAGCTACTTCGAATTCCAGCAGAATGAATGTTATCGAGCACTCCCTTTAGCAACTCGGCATTTTTTCCCACCTCCCAACCATGATCTGACGTCAGCTGGCCTGGCGTATCAGGAACTAAAGTGCACTGTGCAGGCTCCACAGACATCACTAGATCTAGAAACTCTTCTGATGGATAGCCTTCAATATTTAACTCAACCCAAGGTTGAGATTTTAGAAATTCACTTAGATCCAGAACGTCTTGCCGAGTAATATGCCGCTCGTCTGGACGCGGATGAACAGTAATGCCTCGGACCCCTAATCCAATCAGGCGTTCAGCAAACTCAACGACATTCGGGTAATCTCGGCCGCGAGAATTTCTTAACCAAGCTATTTTATTCAGGTTTACACTCAACATTGTCATCTTAGGTGTCCTTAGCTTGTAAAAAGTCTAATACAATCTTTTGTAGAACTTGTGGTTGTTCTACATGCAACCAATGACCAGCCTGCTTAATTATTTTCACGTTTGCGTTAGGGAATAGTTGCAATATCTTTGCCTCATGTTTTGACTGAATATATTTTGAGATCGCTCCCTTTATGAATAATGTTGGCTTTGTAAAAGTCCTACCTTCCGAAGGCTTTTCTCTTAGCCTGGCGTAATTACTTTCTATAGACTCAAGATTTAAACACCACCCGTATTTACCTTCATTATTACGAACAAGGTTGGTAAGTACAAAATTTCTCGTTGCTTCATCCTCCACAAATTCAGCTAATAGCTGTTCTGCCTCTTTACGACTACTAATTTTATCAAGAGCCATGGCTTTCATACCTGAGATGATTTGCAAGTGCCCATCCGCTTTATCAGGATAGGTAATCGGTGCTATATCAACCACAATACATTTCTCGACTCTATCACTGTGAGTAAGCGCCAGTTCCATAGAAACTTTGCCACCCATCGAATGGCCAATAAAATATCCGCTACTGATTTTGAGATGATCCATTAACTCGACCACATCATTTGCCATAATCGGATAATTAAACTGAGAGCCATGAAAGGACTCGCCATGGTTTCTTAGATCGACACCTATCACCGCAAAATGCTCAGACAAATTTTTGCTGTGCCGGCCCCAGTTGCTTAAACTACCAAATAGCCCATGAAGAATAAGCAGAGGTGTCCCATTATTAGAATATTGTCGATAGTTGAGTAGCATCCTCTATTTAAGCGCTTTCAATATTTGAATAACATCATCATGGTGGGTTTTTGTCCTCACTTTATCCATGATATGAATAAGTTTGCCTTTGTTGTCGATAACGAATGTTGTCCGAATGATACCCATGAATTCACGACCCATAAATTTTTTGAGCCCCCATATTCCGTATTTATCAGCAATTCCATGACCCTCATCTGACAAAAGTCTAAAATTTAAGTCCTCTTTATTCTCAAACTTCTTTAAACGAGACACCGGGTCAGGACTGAGGCCTAGGGCCACAGCACCAAGCTCAGCGAGTTCTTTTTTGCTATCTCTCAGACCGCAGGCCTGGACAGTACAACCAGGCGTCATAGCTTTCGGATAAAAATACAACACAATGTGATTCTTACCTTTAAAGTCTTTTAAACTAACTTTATTTCCGTTTTGGTCCCGCGCTGAAAATGCCGGTGCTGCACTTCCTATCTTTAATGCTGTCATATCTCTTCCGCTCTAAAGCTATCTCGTTAGTATGAAAAGTCTACCGCAATTTGAGACTACATTCATATTTGTGTAATCATTATCCTCTATCAATTATCCCTCGTAATGCTTACCTTAAATTCTTATCTTTTGTTAACATCTATTATATGGAAAAACCGAAATCAATCGTCGTTTTGACCGGAGCAGGGATTTCAGCAGAGTCCGGGATAAAAACCTTTCGTGCCTCCGACGGACTATGGGAAAACCACCCAGTGGAAGAAGTCGCAACGCCCGAAGGATTTGAACGCAATCCACAATTAGTTTACGAATTTTACAATCAACGTCGACAACACTTATTAACTAAAGATATTAAACCCAATGCTGCGCACACTGCCCTCGCAAAGTTTGAGCATGAGTTTTCCGGGTCATTTCTTTTGGTAACACAAAACATTGATAATTTGCATGAACGTGCTGGCAGCAATAACCCTCTTCACATGCATGGCGAATTGTTGAAAATGCGCTGCCTAAACTCACAGATGGTTTTTGATATTCGCGAAAATTTCGATTATGACACTAAATGTCAATGCTGCCGCTCACCAGGAAACCTGCGGCCAAATGTCGTGTGGTTTGGTGAAATGCCCTTCCACATGCACCAAATCAATAATGCCTTAGAGGCTTGTGATTTATTTGTCGCCATCGGCACTTCCGGTAATGTCTACCCAGCATCGGGTTTTTCTCAAACAGCAAGAAACAGACGCGCTCATACCGTTGAACTAAACCTCGAGGCAACTGGCTCATCTTTTGATAGCCACTTATACGGAGCTGCAACCGAAGTCATCCCCAACTATTTCAAACAAATACTTGATTCATAAGCGACCACGAAAACACTTCAACTAGATCTAAGGTTTTACTACAGTCAAACTAGTGTGGAATACGGGAAACACATGTTTAGTAAAAAATTGAAAGGCCTTAGCGGCCTGCTCTTCACACTACTAATACTAGCGATCGTTGTTTATGTTGCTACAGGACCCCAGCAACCCGCTGCTGACTCCTCGTCTGCCAGCTGGTTACAAAGAGGCCCTTATTCCGTAGGGACCGCTGAATTTAATTTTGTTGATGATTCCAGGTCCACCAATGAAAACCGAGGTTTTGCGGGATCATCAAATCGCACACTAAAGACTTCGATTTGGTATCCACAAGATTTAGACGAGGCTCTTCCTCTGATAATTCACAGCCATGGAATAATGTCCCGAGGCAATGAATTAGCTAATGTGGCCGAGCGGCTTGCGTCTCATGGTTATGTTGTTGCTGCCGCCGATTACCCTTTGACCAATGGACAAACTCCAGGCGGCGCCAATGCCAGCGATGTTACAAACCAACCGGCAGATGTGTCTTTTCTAATTGATTCAGTCCTCACCCTTAGCTTTGACGAAAAACCTTTTATTGGCTCTATTGATCCAAATCGCATCGGGCTCTCTGGTTATTCATTGGGCGGCTTAACAACGGTACTTGCTACCTATCACCCACGCTGGAGAGATCCGCGTGTTAAGGCATCACTCTCAATTGCTGGTCCCATCAATGTATTTACATCCCGGTTTTATAAAACGAGTGACGTGCCCTTTCTCGGTATAAATGGAACCGCAGATGCTCTTATTGATTATGATACTAATGGCCTAATAATTCCGGAACGAATCACTAATGCCTCTCTGGTAACAATCGCTGGGGGCTCACATTTAGGCTTTCTGGCAATTGCAGATCCGATTTTTCGATTTATGCATAATCCCGACTCCATTGGCTGCCAAGGTGTACTTTCAGTTCTGGAAGACGGCACCGATGACGTGTTTGTATCCTTTGGCAGTGAATCTGATGGTGTTTTACTCGACCCAAACGTACCAACAATATGTGCCACTCTGCCGCCTAGAGAAGCAGCCCATCCTGGACGACAAACAATGATTTTAGAAATTGCGATATTGGCATTTTTTGAATCGGTATTTGGTGAAACAGAACCTATTCGCAGCGCAGCCAAGGAACAGCTAGAAATCTCACTCGCAGCAGATTTCGAAGAAGCGACCTTTACTGATTAAAGCCGGAAAGAAAGCGTTGCCGGCAAAAGGCAGTTTTGATCATTGCAAAGCTGAACTTCACAGATTACCTCAGCACTAAAACTCAGTTGATCCGTTGGTAATTGAGAGCGCTCTAGTCTTATTGTTATTGTTATGTCGGAGGCATAGATGGAGATTTCTTCACCATCAACTCCAGCTATTGTCTTATCAGACTCGGGGTAATCAACTGATTTTATCACCCAGTGCTTCTCATTGTCTGACACATCCAGTGTCATCTCCTTATACTGCCCACTCGTAGTTTGTGGTGAAGTGATATGCCATCCTTCTTCAATTTTAAGTGTAAAGGTTACTTGTTTAGTGCTTAGATCATTCGATGTTTTCTGTGCTGCTTGAATTTTCGCCAAACCACCTTCGACATATTGAGTAATTAACGAACTACTTTTATCGAAACTGGACAATTGCCGCAACATACTTGTGTGACTTACCGCATTGTCATTAATGTCGCCGATCAAGGAACCTATGCAACGTTCACATTTGATGCGATAAAATTCATAACCAACCCCATCACTACTAATCAGTGCGCTCCTGTCTCGTAAACTAATTAGACAAGCCAAAGCTGTGCTTACAGGAGAGATCGTTGCACCATCACTAGCGCTCCGAGACCTGGTTAATTGTGGCCCTATTTGGTTGCGGGGGCTTAGAAAAAAACCTTGGTGCTCGAAATCCCAAAATTCATCTAGGCACACACGCATTAAAGCATCTGCATTTTTTAAATACTGCGGCAATGAAGTCACATCAAACAACATAATCAAAGCTTCTATGAAATTAGCATAATCCTCAAGCTGGCCTTGTATTGCTGTTGTCTTATTTAGATAAATACGACTTAATTTTCCATCTCCATCAACGTTGCTAACTTGGATTAATTGCGCAGCTTTCTCAGCCGCCTCAATCCATTTCTCGTTTTGATAATAGCTCCCAGCTTGTGCAAGGGTTGAGATCATCGCGGCCGCCCAGGCGACAATAAGTTTGTCATCCCTTAAAGGGTGTATCCGTTCTTCGCGAACTTGATAGAGCTTCTGGAGAGTTCTATCGAGATCTTCAGAAAAATTTTCTCCATACTGTTTTGCATAATAGGAGAATGACTGGGACAAATTGAGAATATTAGAACCTTCAAAATTTCCGTATTCAGTAGGGCCATACACGTCGACAATAAGGTTCGCTTCTTCGGTAGATAAATTTTCATGGAGTTCTGCTATTGTCCAGAGGAAAAATATACCTTCAGCTCCTTCGCTGTCAGCATCTGTGGCTGAATAGAATCCGCCTTCAGGAAGCTGCATATCTCTTAGCACATAGTCCAAAGTTTGATAACAAATGCGCTTAAAAAATTCATTGCCAGTCAGTCGATAGGCCTGCAGATAAGCAAGTCCCAATTGTGACTGGTTGTAGAGCATTTTTTCAAAATGCGGCACCAGCCATTCTGCATCTACACTGTAACGATGAAAACCACCCGCTACTTGATCGTAAATGCCTCCTCGCGCCATTGCATCTAAGCAACGAATGGCAAACCCAGCGGCCTTGTCGTCTCTATTCCGAGTTGCTCGATCAAGCATGAAAAGCAGCAAGGGTTCCTGGGGGAATTTTGGCGCTCCAGCTAAACCACCTAAACTTCTATCCTCTCTTTGAAACAGCGCTTGACTGACATGGTCTTGGATATCCTTATCAATGCTCTCGGCTTGCTTCCGCTCACTTAGAATTCTATCAATCGCTTCACTTATTTGTGTTGCACTTGTTTCAAGCTCGGCATATTTTCCAGCCCATGCTTCACTAATTTGCTGTAATAGCTTCATGAACGCGGGAGGTGGAAAATAAGTAGCAGCAAAAAATGGCTTACCATCGCTCAATAAGAAGTTTGACATAGGCCATCCACCATGACCTGACATGATTTGAACGCCAGTCATATATGCTTCATCAATATCAGGATACTGCTCGCGATCCATCTTGATGCTAATGAAAGATTCATTTAAAAGCCCTGCAATTTCGACATTATCGAAACTTTCAACTTCCATGACATGACACCAATGACAAGTCGAATAGCCAATTGATAAAAAAATTGGTTTGTTTTCCTGCTTTGCAACGTGGAAAGCTTCCGCTCCCCATGGATACCAATTCACAGGATTGTGAGCATGCTGTAAAAGGTAAGGAGAATCTTCTCTCACTAGTCGATTTATAAATATTGTCGAACCGTCATCAGTCAGATGTTCAGTTCGTTTGTCATAGGAGCCTTCCTTTTCAGCTTCTCGTGCGCGTAATTCCTGTTCTAGTTCCTGCATAGTCGACAAATCTTTCCTCGAACACTCAGTAGAATAAACTGGATTTATTGTAATTGTTTTACTGCTTAAGTTATAACAGCAATAACTGAAATATAGCGTTCGCAACGCCCACTCAACCCGCATAAGTCAAGCAATCAAGAATAAATTCTGTAGCCCTTTGTTGCGCTATTGTGCTGGAGCAAAACCCCAGTAAATGCTACTTTCTCGACTAAACTTTGCTAAGGAGTCGAAAGACTTATGGTATCTCCCACCAATCAGACTCGCAGATCTTTTTTAAAAACATCCGCCGCAGCTGCCAGTATAGCTACCCTAGCGTCATGCAGCGCCAATAGCGGGCTCAAAGCGACCCAATCTCAGGGTCAAAATTTTTTCCCGAGCCACAACGAACGCTCCAGAGGTTGGCTGCGCTTCATCTGGCAGAAAGCAACCACGCCAGATAACTGGGGCTATAGCGAAGAGGTAGAGCGACCCTGGGGAATAAATATACCCCGCGGTGAAATAGATTGGACAGTTCGCGGCGATCGGCCTCATCCCTGGTGGGATCAATACAGCGCCGCTCCAATGCTTAGCTACCCGCGTTTTGATTTATCAGATTCGAGCTACCCAATCTTACTTATGGCTGATCAAACGCCAGCATGGCGAGAGGTATACACCCGTGTTATGGATGAGTTAGCCACACGGCATACCTCTTACTGGGCTGCCATAGACTGGAACACCTTTATCGGACCAAGCCCAGACAGGGAAAATTATGATGCGTTCAATGCACCTGGCTTCGCGTCATGGCCAGAACGAGTAAAGGGAAATTATGACGCGCCAGGCTGGACTGCAAACGGTGTTGAGCCGTGGGGACTGCAACCAGACCCAATCGGTGCCGACGGCAACTTGTTTTTTCGGGGTTGGCTAAATCTTGTTCTATCGATTTACAAATATGTTTCCGGTGATGACAAATGGGAACGCCCCTGGGAAATTGCAGGTTATGAAAATGAGCATTTTCAGTGGACTCAGCCAAAGATAGTCGAACATCTCCATAACCAGTACACCGCACGCCCTGAAGGCCCCCATTGTGAAAACACCAAGGTGTGGCCAATCTGTAATTCGGCAGCCGGACTTGGTATGTATCTTTCGGACCAACTGGGTATGACTAATTCCCATGGTGTTTTCGAGAATTGGGTCGAATTCACAAGAGACAATTACATGGGTATTAATGCTCAAAATCAGATCGAGTGGATGACCCTTTACTATGATCCGCTGGCAGAATTCAAGGTTAACTCTCCTGGTGCAGCATTCGGGACAGGTGTAGCTTTCTATTTAATGCCCCAGTCGCCTGAATTGGCGACACAAATTTACGATGCTATTGCAAATGCCAATGGCTGGCGCGACCCAGCGCAACAGATAGCCCCCAATGCACAGGGATTGGTGATGGCCAAGGCTCTGGGTGACAGCGTGGCAGCTGAGCGCCTAAGCGCGGCCGCCGAACAACAGTCTGAACCACGATGGTTCGGTGAAGACATGGATAAATTTGGTTGGTGGTTTAATAACGGAGAACCTTGGCCAAGAGGTCAAGGATGCGCCCAGCAAATGATCAGTGAGATTGGTGAGGGAAACTGGATAGACGCATTTAAAGTAAAACACTTAGACAAGTACTCAGCGCCCACACTCGAAGGAGTCGACTATCCTAACTTGGGCGTAGATACAGCCTGGAATGATAAGCAAAGTGGCGTACTCCACATAGGAACTTATGTTGGCAATCGCAGTGCCTCTGGCCGTTCTACTGGATGGCAGATTACTAACCTGCCTAACGCGGCTGATGCCGTTGTGATATGTGACGGAACTACCATAGGCGACGTTCAGGTCATTGACACAAACACGATTCGGATACCGACTGACATTGGAGAACACAAGTACCAAATTTATACTGGTTACTTCGGTCAGGAAGTGGCACGAAACCAACCAGACCCATTCATAGTTGCCAGTGCGTCATCTGCTTCTACTATAAGGCGCACAGCCGAACAAAATGCAAAAGCAGCGGAATCCGTGATGGCCAGCAAAGTAACAGGCTGTCCGTGCTGCGCGGGAACTGCTTAAGAAAATTCATCGAAAAATCAAAAATTAGAAATGAGATTCTACGGATGACAAGAACAAATCGAGCAAGTCTTCTAGCTTTACTCAGCTTTTACCTTGCAAGCTGGTCAAATGTAACCGCCGATCATCACGGCGAGAGCGATGCGTTCACTCTCGAAGAAATCATCACTGGGGATCATCGCAGCGCAGAAAACATTGCCCGAAATTCTGCCAGAAGACCAGTTGAGACTTTAACATTTTTCGGTTTAGAACCGGACATGACACTCATCGAAATCGGACCTTCCGGTGCCTGGTACACTGAAATACTCGCGCCCTATATGCGTGATCATGGTCGGTACTATGGCGCCCATTTCTCGCCCAATACGACCAATGCATTTCAAAGACGTAATCTGGAAAATTTTGAAGCTAAGCTATCCTCGAATCCAGAGCTTTATGGGAAAGCTATTATTCGGAGCCTGCATCCTCCTGCTGAAACAGCAATTGGACCCGAAGAGGGAGCCGACATGGCTCTAACATTTCGCAATGTACATAACTGGATGGCCCGAGGATTAGACCAAGAATTCTTTGATGCGTTTTATGCTAATCTAAAACCCGGAGGCATTCTAGGCGTTGTCGAACATAGGGCCCCGGACAGTGCGAGCCGACAAAACATGATTGATAGTGGCTATGTAAGTGAAGCCCATGTAAAAAGTGTCGCTAAGAGCGCTGGTTTTGAGTTTATTGCTTCTTCTGAAGTTAATGCCAACACGAGAGACAGCAAAGATCACCCAGAAGGTGTTTGGACGCTGCCTCCGAACTATCGAATGGGCGATACTGACCGGTCTAAATATACCGCAATCGGTGAATCTGATCGTATGGCTCTTAAGTTTAGAAAACCTATTTGAGTTAATTACCAAAAACTTCAGCCTCTTCAAGAATAGATCAAGGGTAGATTCCACTTATACTAGCCAGTAGTTTCAATATTATTTTTCTGTCTTACCTCAGTCTCTTTGGTTGTTCCAAACACCGCAGAACTCACAAATACGGAAGTAGATAATTTGCGATCCATAAGATCAAAGCTACAAACCCTTGCCTTGCAATTTGTCTTCGCGCTTGTCTCACTACCAGTCTCTTTGGTCTTATTTGGACAAGAAGTAGTCATCGGCGAAGATGTTGATGGCCGCGTGACTGTGCGGGCTATTCGCTTTGACGGCGAAATAAACATCGACGGAAGGTTAGACGAAGACATTTACTCCTCAGTAGCCCCAATGTCAGATTTCATTCAAAACTTACCTGATGACGGCGCTCCAGCCAGCGAGAAAACTGAAGTTTGGGTTTTTTATGATGACGATAATATCTATGTTACTGCTAAAAATTATGAATCTGTTCCTGAGGAAGACTGGGTTGCAAACGAGATGCGGCGGGATACATTTCAGCTTAGAACCAACGACTCTTTTTCTGTAATGTTGGACACCTTTCTTGACCGCCGCAATGGTGTAGCGTTCCTGGTTACCCCAATCGGCGGCTTTTCTGATTTTGCTATTTCTAATGAAGGTGATCGTGGGCGCGGTGTTAACTTCGATTGGAATATTGTTTGGGACTCACGTGTTGGTCGCTTCGATGGTGGATGGACTGTCGAAATGGAAATTCCTTTCCGCTCACTTCGCTATGAGCCCGGCGATGAACAAACATGGGGTGTGCAATTCAGGCGCATTGTTCGCCGACTAAATGAAGCTTCTTACTTAACTGAATTGCCGCTATCTGCAGCGCTTGGCAACAGCTTGGTTGCCGGCATGTGGCGGATCTCTGAAGCAGGCACTCTGAATGAGCTTGAAGTACCGCCCCGCAACTTCAATCTAGAAATTAAACCCTATGGTTTGGGAACGGTAACAACCAATCGTTTAGCAAACCCTAGGATTAGTAATGAGTCAAAAGGTGAAGTCGGAGTTGATGTAAAACTCGGCATTACTAATAACTTAACCGCAGACTTTACTTTAAACACGGATTTTGCCCAAGTCGAAGTGGATGAGCGCCAGGTCAATCTGACCCGGTTCAATCTTTTCTTTCCTGAAAAGCGTGAATTTTTCCTTGAAGGCGAAGGCAACTTTGATTTCACACAACCCCGCAATCTTGATATTCCAACGATGTTCTTTAGTCGACGTATCGGTCTAGAACAAGGCCAAATCGTTCCTATCAATGCAGGCGCACGACTAACCGGAAAAGTCGGCGACTTTGATATAGGTGCATTGAGCATTGGCACCGATGGCAGTGATCTAAACGGTGTCGAATCCACAGAATTTTCCGTGCTGCGCATAAAGCGTGACGTATTAAGCCGCAGCAGAATCGGAATGATCCTAACCGACCGGTCAGAATCAATTGCAGGTGAAGGTTCGAATCAACTCTATGGTGTGGATGGTTCATTTGCATTTTTAGATGATTTCGAAATTAGTACTTTTGCCACGAAGACCGACACGCCTGGTCTCAGCGGCGATGATAAAAGCTATATGGGAAATTTCGATTACAGCGGCGATCGTTATGGATTTACAGCGGGTTATCTTGTAGTTGAAGATAATTTCAATCCAGAGATTGGGTTCAAGCGACGCGATAATTTCAAAGAATTTGATGGTGCTTTACGCTTCAGTCCTCGTATTACCTCGAGCGAGCGGATTAGACGACTCGTATTTGAAGCTGACACGGAATCCTACTGGTCAGCCGACAAAGACGAACTGGAAACGCGCGCCCGCGAGCTAAGCTTCACTGCGGAATTCGAAGAAGGTGATCAATTTAACCTTTCGATGAGTGATGAATTCGAAATGCTGAGTAAAGCTTTCCGAATCGCACCGAACGTGATTTTGAAACCAGGTGACTATAATTTTAAAAGCTATGCAGCTTCCTATCGCTGGGGTACACAGAGGCGATTCAGTGGCTCACTGTCTCTGCGAGGTGGCGATTTCTGGAATGGCACAAATACAGCCATTGGATTCAGTAGCGGCCGCATAGAACTATCACCCCAACTGTCCTTAGAACCAAGCTATTCTTACAATCAAATTGAGTTACCTGAAGGTGATTTCAGAACAGAGCTTGGCAGAGTTAGAGTCACATATACTCTTTCACCACGTATGTATTTCAGCGGTCTGGTGCAATATAATTCAACCCAAAGCTCATTAAGCACAAATTTCCGATTTCGCTGGGAATGGGCTCCTGGTAGCGAGATATTCGTGGTCTACAGCGATGATCGCGACACCAATCCGTTCGATAGGCCGGATAGTTTTGAACTACGCAATCGTGGATGGGCAATCAAGATCAATCGTCTTTTTCAAATCTGACAAATATCAAGAATCTAAGTCCTAGCATATTGAAATTTTAACCAGGAGTAGATTTAATCTGCTTACTGCTTCTACCAAGAATTATAGAGGAACTGCCATGGTCTTAAGAGGAATAGGAATTCTCATAACTACTGCATTTGCTATTCAATCAGTTCAAGCTCAGCAAAATACGGTTTTGCCGGACTATCCAAATAATTACACAATGTACGAAAACCTCGTAACCATGCCGGATGGACGACAAATGGGGTCGGGTAATGCCATCGATATTGACTCTGAAGGCAACATTTGGGTATTCGAACGTTGTGGAGGCAACCAGGGTGCTTGTATGGAAAACAATGTCGACCCTGTCTTAAAGTTCAGTCCAGAAGGTGAGATTCTGACTAGCTTCGGCGCTGGCATGTTCGTCTGGCCCCACGGCATAATTGTTGATGATAATGATGATCTCTGGATCATCGATGCTGGCGTAATAGATGGCGAAAAAGGCAATCAAATTTTCAAATTTAATCAGGAAGGCGAGATTCTCATAGAATTAGGCCAGCCCGGTATTCGCGGAGATGGGCCGGGCGAGTTCGATGAACCTTCAGATTTAGCAATCGGTCCAGATGGCACTCTTTATATTGTAGATGGTCACATCAACCCTGATTCAAACCGACGCATAGTACATCTTACTGCGGAGGGCGAATTTATCGAGGCATGGGGCGAGAAAGGCTATGGCCCACTTCAATTCGAAGGACCACATGCGATCGCAGTCGATTCAGGGGGCAATATCTACATAGGGGATCGCACCAATAACCGATTGCAGGTTCTCTATCCTGACGGTTCCTTGAAAGCAATCTGGGCTCATTGGGGTCGCCCGAGTGGCATCAGAATTCATGATGACATGCTCTATTCAGTCGATTCTGAATCCCGCCAGGCTGAAGGTCAATATGGTTATAATCCAGGCTGGCATCGAGGCATATATGTCGGCACTCTAGATGGAGTGATTACTGACTTTATTCCTGACCCTGGTCCCCATGATGGAACCAGCTTTCCAGAAGGAATCGCTGTGGACGATAATGGTGTGATCTGGGGCGCATCTGTCGGCGATCAAAAAGTTTCTAAATACGAACGCAACTAATAAGAGTAAGAGCAAAATTATGAAAATTCATAACTACATTGCTACTGCAATACTAGTGACAGGAATAATCAATTCGAACTCTGCTTTTGCTGATAATCATTTAGAAGAAGTGTTTTCATTGGAAGCCATAAGTAACGGCCCACATCGAAGCGATTCAAATAAAGCACGAAATGACTCACGCCATCCTATCGCAACACTCGAATTTTTTGGTTTGCGAAAAGACATGACGGTCGTCGAAATTTTGCCAGCAACGGGTTGGTACACAGAGATTATCGCGCCCTATGTGGCGGCAGAAGGAAAACTATACGCAGCACATTTTTCGCCTAACTCTGCTTTGACTTATGCCGCTCGCAGCTTGGAGGGGTTTGAAGAAAAAGTAACAGAAAATCCTGAGATTTATGGCAAGATCACGATACGGCATATCGACCCTCCTCACGAAGTAATAATTGCACCTCCCGCCAGCGCTGATCTTGCGATGACATTTCGCAATGTTCACAACTGGATTATGGCTGGACAAGAGCTCGAATATTTCGAAACCTTTTATGCCGCACTCAAACCTGGCGGCATTCTTGGAGTTGTAGAACATCGAGCGCTTCCAGGGTCTAACATGGAAATCATGGAGACTACCGGCTATGTAACGGAAGCTTACGTCATAGAAATAGCAGAGAAGGCGGGATTCAAATTTGTTGCCTCTTCAGAAATCAATGCGAATCCTAATGATCTTACTGATTACCCAGCGGGCGTTTGGACTCTGCCACCGAGCTATCGTCTCGGCGATGATGATCGAGATGAATATACAGCTATCGGTGAAAGTGATCGCATGACATTGAAGTTTAGGAAACCAGAATAATGTCCAAAAAAGTAGAATTTCATTACGATTTCGCCAGCCCTAATTCATATTTCAGTCATCGCGTCATTCCAGGAATTGAAGAGAGAACTGGTGCTAAATTTATTTATGTCCCCATTCTTTTAGGTGGCATATTTAAAGCGACTAACAATCGATCCCCTATGGAACAATTTGCTGATGTAAAAAACAAGAAAGAATACAACAGTAAGGAGACAGAACGATTTATCAAAAAGCACAGCATTGATAAGTACTGTCGTAATCCTCATTTTCCAGTCAACACTTTGCATATCATGCGCGGTGCTTGTTACTCTCTAAACAAAGACTTTGGATCGGATTATATAGAAGCAATGTTTCAATGCATGTGGGAACGCGGCTTGAACATGAATGACCCAACAGTAATCGAAGATGTTCTTGGTGAGTACGGGTTGCCAACCAGTGAAATTGTCGCCGGCACACAAGATCCGACGGTAAAACAGATCCTAATTGATCAAACCTCTTCTTCGGTAGCTAAAGGCAACTTTGGATCGCCAACTTTTTTTGTTGGCAATGAGATGTTTTTCGGTAAAGACCGCTTGAGAGAAGTGGAAGAAGAAATCTTAAACACCAAATAGTGCTATTCCTTGCGGTCGAAATAACGCACTAGTTCAATCGGCTCTCTAAAAGAAGCTGGTTGTATTTGCATTTCAATGCGCAAAAGCTCACCATTGTTCTCAACCGTGTAGGTTTCCAATGTATAGCCACCGTCTCTTGGCCTAGCTTCAACAACCAGCGCATTTCCTTCAAAATTCCCCTCTGACCAATCAGAACCACCCTCTTCATAGAAATCATTTGCAGTGGAGCGTCGCCGGCGTCCATCGGTATGAAAAACGCGTTCGTAATTATTCTCGAAGAGAAATATAAACTCTGGGTCTGCATAGGCAATCACCAAAATATCATCATAAGAGAGCCGATCATAAAGCTCATGCTCTGGTGGTCCACCTCGATAAAAATCTTCCTGGCGGTTAAAAAAGCCCCGGCCACCATCACCCCCGCCTGCTTCGATGGCCTCTTCTACTTGATCATCAGTATTATCAGAGAGATCCTCATTAATTACCCACTCACCAACAATTTGGGTTTGAATGGTTTCCTGAGCTTGCAGAATAGACCAGAAAGACGTTATGACAGTTAAAATTACTATTTGGTTTGTAATAAAAGTTTGCTGAAAATATTTGAAGACAACGAATTTCATGGAAATTAACTGTTGATCCCTTTGCGCCATTGAGCAATCGCTTCACCAATTTCATTTGGCGAATCTTCCTGAAGGAAATGATTTCCTACTACGGTAACTTCTTGCTGGTTAAGCCAAGAACGACAAAATTCTCTTTGAGGACCAATTAAAATCGCTCCTGGCTCCGCATTAATGAACAGCTTAGGCATATCAGATTTTGACAACCAATCTGCGTAACTTTGCACTAGCTCAACCACTTCAGCAGGCTCACCTTCTATTGGAATTTGTCGAGGCCATGTCAATGTCGGACGTCTTTCCTCGCCGGGATTTTTAAACGGACGACGATAAACTTCCATTTCTTCATCAGAGAGATTTCTAATTATAGAGCCGGGTAACACTCTTTCTACAAAGACGTTTTTATCCAATACCATGTCTTCCCCAGCTGGCGACCTAAAGCCCTGAAAAACGCCTCGAGCTGCTTCGGGCCAATCATCCCAACTAACTGGCCGAACAATACTTTCCATGTACGCAATGCCTATTACTGAGTCACGATGTCGATTAGCCCAATCAAATCCTAGAGCTGAACCCCAATCATGAATCACAAATGTAACATTACTAGTCACACCGAGTGCGTCCAGCGCAGCATCAAAATAATCACGATGCTCAAGCAAGGTATATCTATCAGGCCCAGAATCTTCTAATTTATCTGAATCACCCATACCTATTAGATCAATAGCGAGGCACCGACCCTGATCTGCCAGATGGGGCATGATATTGCGCCACAAGTAGGAAGATGTAGGATTCCCGTGCTGAAAGATAATGGGATCACCTTCTCCCATTTCCACATAACTCATGGTTTTTCCGTTCACGGAAACCGTTTTCTTCGGAAGCTCTTTGGCGCTGATCATTAAATGCTCCAGTTATTTCAGAGGAATCAGAGAATAAACTGAGCTGCGATGGTTTTCAATTAATTGCCATGTTGTCTTTGTTGAGGGATGACTTAGAGCAAATTCGCTTAAGCCCTTAAGTGGATCAGAAATTAACTAATGGAACCTGAAATTACTTTCTGCTTTCCTCTCACACCCTCCAGTCTTTAAATTTTCTATTAGTCATTTGATCATCCCCCCACTTATTCGCTATGCTCCCCTTCCGCAACTAATCCAGAGCACGAAGAGAAAAAAGGGGAACACTGGAATGACAATGCAAAACACACCTCTGCTAATGTCACGAATACTTGGTCGTGGAGCGATCATGGACCCAGAGATTGAAGTGGTTACGCAGCAAGCTGACGGCACACACAGACAAACATTAAAACAAACCTGGGATCGCGCTAATCAGGTTGCTCATGCACTGAATAATCACGGAATTGATATCAGCGATCGAGTCGGTAGCTTTATGTGGAACAACTATCGCCATCTCGAACTCTATCAAGGCGTACCCTCTATGGGGGCCGTGCTACATACTTTGAACATTAGACTTTCCCCTGTTGACCTGGAATACATAATTAATCATGCGGGTGATCGAGTAATATTCGCGGATGAGGATTTGCTGCCCTTATTGGAACCTCTTTGGGGGAAAATTTCCTGTGTCGAGCTACTTGTAATCTGTCGCCATGGTGAAGGGGGTGAAAGCTCTTTCGAAAACCAGATCGATTATGAAGATTTTATCAAGGATCAACCAAGCAATTACGACTGGCCCGAAATTGATGAGAATTCTCCCATGGGTCTCTGCTATACATCAGGAACAACTGGAAAACCCAAGGGTGTGATGTACACAAACCGCTCCACCTACTTGCACACGCTGACTGAGTCCCTAACTGATTCTATGGGGTTATCTTCGTTAGATTCACTATTAGGCATTGTTCCTATGTTTCATGCCATGGGTTGGGGGTTACCGTTTGCAGCGTCTATGTTGGGCTGTAAACAAGTAATGCCGCATCGTTTCATGTTGCCAGATGTCTTTCTGAAGCTGATGGGAGAGGAAGAAGTTACTGTGTCTGCCGGCGTCCCAACTATTTGGCAAGGTGTTCGAGCAGAATTAGAGACAAATCCTGGCAAATATAACTTAGACACTCTGAGTAGTATGACGTGTGGTGGTTCAGCGCCACCGGTAGAGATGATGCGTTGGTATTGGGACAAATATAATGTGGAGATGATTCAGGGATGGGGAATGACGGAGACAAATCCTCTAGGCACACTTTCACGTAAAGTTTCCAAACGCTCTCAAATTAAAAAGTCCGAAGACGAACATTTTGAAAATGTTGCCAAAGCCGGTCTGGCAATGCCCGGCCTTGAAATCGAAATATTTGATGAAAAATGGAATCGGCTTCCACACGATGGCGAGGCAGTAGGTGAGCTATGCATTAAAGGGCCATGGATTGCATCTGAGTACTTTAATGATCCGCAACCCGACAAATTTCATGACGGTTGGCTAGTTACGGGTGATGTCGCGAAAATTGATCCTGAGCAGTACATTATTATCTCAGATCGCTCAAAAGATCTTATAAAGTCGGGTGGAGAATGGATTTCTTCAGTGGATTTGGAGAACCATATTGTCGCCATGTCCGAAGTCGCCCAAGCGGCAGTGGTAGCTCAACCCCACCCTAAATGGGACGAACGACCTGTTGCCTTGGTCATCATGAATGATGGAGCTACGATGGATCCAACTGCAGTTCTGGATCATTGCAGTAGCATATTTGCAAAATGGCAGCTGCCAGATGAAATCATTGAAACCGATAACATCCCACTGACGTCAACTGGAAAGATAGATAAGAAAACCATTCGCGCTCGACTGGAGTCCGAAGACTATAAATTGCCTGACTTAAGATAATGTATCGCGCTGGTTGCGCTAGCGGCCAGCACACTACTTTCTACTGGCGTCCTGGATCTGTAGGTGCATATTCCTCGCCATCAGCATCTGCCCGTCGAGCACCAGCCAAAATACCTGGGAGTGCGTAGTTTCCTTCGTGACAAGCATACTCAAATAATTGCTCTGCTGAATTATTCATGGGTAACTCACCACTCCAGGCTTGAGAGTATATCTCGGGGTCGTCTACTGTAAATTGATAGAGGATTTTGTCATTCGCAGTCCGAGTAAATCGTTCTGTAACGGTCATGCTGGTGCTGCCATAAAATCTATGATCAAGAGAAGAGCGCAAATTTTGCTGCGCATGGAAATTAGTGGTAACCACTACCAAAGAATCTTCTTCGTAATAACCCACGGAATCGCCCAACCATGGATTGAATGATGGTTGATAGTGGTCTTGATTCAGTCTAACAATGCGTGCGTCATGATTCATTTCTGCTAGCAAAATAACATAATCTTTGGTTTGCACTATTTGGGTAAGGTTATTGTAAAGAACCGGCAATTTAGGCGGCCCGCCAGAAGAACCAAACCCTACAATACAGCGCTCACCCAATGGTCTAATTTCCGGCCCCTCATAAGAATTCCGAAACCCTAACGCTTCTTCATATTTTTGTCTTCCTACTACACTATATGGAACCCTCCCATCAGAAGGATCTACAATAATAGAAGTTCTAATTTCACCATCCACCTCGGCTAATCTATCGCCGGGGTCCATCCAAAATGTGTTGTAGCCCCCGACACCCTGACCAGCGGTAGGGGCTGATCTGTTCGGATCGCTAGGCTGGTTGCTCCTTTCCATTCCAGCTCGAACCATCGCCTCTATGCGAAGCGCCTCTTCTGCGGTAATTGTTAGTTTTCCGCCAAATCGCTGAGCCCTTTCCAAATTGGTTTGTGTTGCTATTGACCACGTGCCCTGCAGATCTGGAGCTCCGAATTCGGTCTTAGGCGCAATGTAGCCTGTTTCTGCCGCCAATGAAAAAATTGGCCAACCTAGTAACGCAATTGTAAAAACTTTGATTCTACTCATGCCGTTTACCTTTCTTGAATCTAAAAATTTTTCTATTTCAAATTTCTCTTGCGATTAGCAACTTCATAATCTCGTTGCTACCACCATAGATTTTTTGCACCCGACTATCGGCATACATCTTGGCAATTGGATATTCCATCATGTAGCCATAACCGCCGAAAAACTGCAGACATTCATCCACAATTTCACATTGTTTTTGCGTAGTCCACCATTTAGCCATTGCTGCCGTCGCATCATCCAGCTTACCCTCTTCTAATTGCATCGCGCACTGATCAACGAAAGTTCGCGCGAGTTTAGCTTCGGTAAATCGCTCCGCAAGACGAAACTGAGTGTTTTGAAAATCAAGAATTCTTTTCCCAAATGCTTTGCGTTCCTTTACATATTCCGATGTGATTCGGAGCGCAGTCTCAATTGCAGCACAGGCACCTGCTGCGATAATGAGTCGCTCTTGTGGCAACTGCTCCATAAGCTGAATAAAACCCTTACCTTCTGCTTGGCCTAGTAAGTTTTTTTCAGTTACTTCAACGTTATCAAAAAAAAGTTCCGCCGTATCTTGAGCTTTCATCCCTAGTTTTTCCAAATTCCTGCCACGGGTAAAACCGCCACTGTTTTCGACAGATTCAGTTTCAACCATGACTAAGGAGATACCTTTGGCAGCTTCCGAAGGGTCCGTTTTAGCGACAACGCAAATTAGGTTGGCACTCATACCATTAGTAATGAATGTTTTTTGTCCATTAATCACATAGCGGTCACCTTGCTTTACAGCAGTAGTGCCAACGGATTGCAAATCAGAGCCTGTTCCTGGTTCCGACATGGCTATGGCAGAGACGATTTCACCACTCGCCATTCTGGGCAACCATCTAAGCTTCTGCTCTTCAGATCCGTAAGAATTAATGTAATGGGCAACAATGCCTGAATGAACGCCATTACCAAAGCCGGTAATTTGAGCGTAAGCCATTTCTTCGACAAGAATCATCTCGTGTTTGAAATTACCACCTCCACCACCCCATTTTTCGGGAATAGAGGCGCAGAGCAACCCCGATGCGCCAGCTGTAAGCCAAGCATCATGATCGACAAACCCCTGCTTTTCCCATTTAGGAGCAACAGGCACAAATTCTTTAGCAATGAACTTGCGTACCGCGTCGCGCATGATATTCAGTTCTTCATCCATCCATGGCGATTGGTAGTTATCCAATAACATATTTTAGCTCTCTCGTAGTAGCACTGATGTTTGCAAAATTAGTTTTAGGAGCCTAACTCACTCATGATTTCGATGATCATGGCATTAGCCGTGCCGCCACCTTCACAAATCGCCACAAGCCCATATTTAGCTTCTCTTCGTTCTAATTCATGCACCAGAGTTGTCATCAACTTTGCACCAGTTCCTCCGAGAGGATGTCCTAACGCTTGGGCCCCACCG
Source organism: Gammaproteobacteria bacterium (assembly GCA_029244985.1). GTDB lineage: Bacteria > Pseudomonadota > Gammaproteobacteria > Pseudomonadales > Pseudohongiellaceae > UBA9145. The sequence goes on from JAQWQD010000034.1 coordinate 72,823, forward strand.
TTCACATTTAGTTTGTCTTGATCTGCATTCAGAGCCTTAGCCCAGGCCAAAGGCACAGAGCCAAAGGCTTCATTCACTTCAAATAAATCGATATCATCTATACTTAGCCCAGCTTTTTCTAAGACCTTTTCTGTGGCCGGAATAGGGCCCTCTAGCATAATGACAGGATCTGAACCGATCACAGCAAGCGAATGAATCTTAGCTCTTACGGGCAGGTTGTATTTATTTACAGCATCTTCATTAGCTACCATTATTGCCGCTGCACCATCACTGATCTGGCTCGCTGTTCCTGCCGTAATTACACCGCCTTCTCTTAAGGGATTTAAGCTTTGCATCGCTTCAATTGATGCTTCACCTCGAATCCCTTCATCAACGTTATGAACGTCTGGCGAACCGTCTTCGAGTTTAATGTTCAATGGCACTACTTCGTTCTCAAAGTAACCACTTTCCGTAGCTCGTTTAGCACGCTTATGGCTCAATAGCCCGAATGCATCCAAATCATCTCGGGTGATTTCATATTTTTCTGCCAATAATTCAGCACCATCGAATTGCGAAAACTGAATTCCTGGGTATTGAAATTCTAACCTCTCTCCCTTTGGAACACCCCGACCGTTAGCAAGTCCATCACGAATGTTCGAGCCTATTTCTACACTGCTCATCGCTTCAACGCCGCCGCAAATTACAACATCTTGAGTTCCTGACATAACAGCTTGAGCTCCAAACTGAATGGCCTGCAGAGAAGAGCCACACTGGCGATCAACCGTAGTACCAGGAACTTCAAGATCGAGCTTGGACGACAGAGCAACATTTCGTCCTAAGTTACCAGCTTGAGATCCGATCTGACTCACAACACCCATAATAACGTCGTCAACCGCATTGGTCGGCACACCAGTTCGATCTACCAGCTCATCAATAACTATGGCTCCCATGTCTACTGGGTGAATCTGACTAAGTCTTCCTTTTTTTCTCCCTGTTGCAGTGCGAACTGCACCTACAATGTATGCGTCTGCCATTTGTCGTTCCCCCAAAATTTAATTCAATAATTACAGAAGTTTATTTAGTTCCAAGAGCAAAGATGCATTCATCCATCATTACCGCTTGGCATATCCAATCGATTCATTTAACAATAAAAAAAGTGCTCTAAATTGCCGGCATTCGAATCCCCGCATCGAGTCGGATAACCTCACCATTCAAATAACTGCAATTAACGATATGGGCGACCTCAACTGCAAACTCATCGGGCCTACCTAGACGTTTAGGGAATTGAGTTATTGCTATTAAAGGCTCTTTAACTTCGTCAGGCGCGCCTGCAAGAAGCGGTGTTTCGAAGACTCCTGGCGCAATGGTCATAATACGCACGCCGCGTTTTGCAAGATCTCTTGCGATGGGCAAGGTCATTGCAACAATGCCTCCCTTGCTCGCTGCGTAGCCTGCTTGACCTGTTTGTCCATCGAAAGCAGCTATTGAAGCCACATTAATAATGACTCCACGCTCTTGGTCTTCAGTTTGAGGGTCGTTAGCCTGCATTACTTCAGCGCATAACCGCAATACGTTAAATGTACCAATTAGATTTACTCTTACGATGTACTCAAATTTCTCAAGCGGCATTGGACCATTTTTCCCAACCGTTCGAGCTGCCCCGCCGATACCGGCAGAATTAACATTAATATGGATAGTACCGAAATTGTCTACAGCAGATGCAACTGCTGACTTCACAGCCGCCTCATCGGCAACATCACCAGCTTGCCATTTAACATTATTCCCAAATTCTGAAGCCGACGCTGCCAGTGCTTCTGCGTTTAAATCATAAAGAAAAACGTTGGCTCCTGCCGCAACAAAATTTCTGGCTGTTGCCAGTCCAAGACCGGATGCTCCGCCGGTTATAAATGCAGTCTTATTAGCTAGTTCCATAACTAAATTGTTTCACCCTAAGTCTAATTTTTGGACGCAGAAGCATAATCTATCCGCACCCAAAAGTGAATCTGCATCTAGCATCATGATTTACTTAACTTACAGCTAACTGACTGAATTCTACTATATTTTCAAGGGTCGATCCCCTATCATTCGAGGCCGAAGTAGTAAAATTCTAAGGATTTAAGATGGGACCTCTAGCTGGTATTAAAGTTGTTGAAATGGCCGCCATTGGGCCAGGGCCATTTTGTTCAATGATGTTGTCCGATATGGGCGCCGAAATAATTCGAATCGATCGTCTAAATCAAAAAGGTAGCGGTCACCGCGCCAATGTGCTGCATCGCGGGAGAAAATCCATCGCTGTCGATCTGAAAAATTCCCAAGGAGTTGAAACCACTCTGGAGTTGATCGAACAGGCTGACGTCTTAGTCGAAGGGTTCCGGCCAGGTGTGATGGAAAGACTCGGGTTAGGGCCCGAAGTCTGTTTGGAAAGAAACCCCAAATTAGTCTTCGGCAGAATGACCGGCTGGGGCCAAGATGGGCCACTTTCTCAAGCCGCAGGACATGATATTAATTACATATCGGTGGCAGGGGCACTGGGGGCTATGGGTTATCCAGATCGACCGCCAACACCTCCACTGAACCTTGTTGGTGATTTTGGTGGCGGAGCAATGTACTTGTTAGCTGGGATACTGGCAGCCTTAGTTGAACGAAGTAGCTCCGGCAAGGGCCAAATAATTGACGCCGCGATGACCGATGGGACTGCGAGTCTTTTAAGCGGGTTTTATGGGATGATGTCGATGGATATGTGGACAGCCGAACGCTATTCGAATCGACTGGACGGTGGTGCTTATTATTATGGCAGTTACGAATGTAAAGATGGCAAACACATCTCCATCGGCTCGTTAGAACCACAGTTTTATGCTCTCCTTTTGGAGAAATGCGAAATTTCCGAAGATTCTTTTAAAGAACAGCTGGATCAAGCTAGCTGGCCGATAAAGAGAGAGAAAATGGAAGCCATATTCAAAACTAAAACTCGCGAAGAATGGTGCAAAATAATGGAAGGCTCTGATGTATGCTTTGCTCCAGTTCTAGATCTCTCAGAAGCGCCAGATCACCCACATAATAAAGCAAGAAAGACTTATCTGGATTTTCAAGGTGTAACACAGCCCGCGCCAGCACCAAGATTCAGCAGAACACAAGGCACGATACAATCTCCGGCGGCGTTAGTTGGCGAACATACTGATGAAGTGTTGGAAGCCTGGGGTTTTAGTGAGGGAAAAATAGCAGAACTAAGAACGAATGGCGCAATATAGAAAATAGAATGATAGACGCTCAGTCCTGAACAAAAACTCTCGTTAATTCAATCATTAGCAAATAGCACTATTGAGGTAGATCACAATGCAGAGAATAATTTTCGCTCTCGGACTTATAGTTTTCCTGACCGGATGTGAAGCATTATATCAATCCAATGATGGCATTCCTCGAATTCGGTCTCAAGCCGACGCTGAAGCTTATAATTCCACTGTTAGCGCCGAAAGTGACAAGCTCGTCTGTACCAGGGAACGCGTCATCGGGTCAAATATCCCTCAATTTGTTTGTTTGACAGTAGGCCAACGCGAACGATTAGCACAGCAAGCCGTAGAAGACATACAATCGATTGGAGTAGAAAGAGTTATAGGTAACTAACTAGCTCTCAGCACTCAGCACTCAGCACTCAGCACTCAAATTCCAACTCGAAAAATGGTCAGCTTTTACAGGCCATTTTTTGCAAAAATGATTTTTCTGAGTTAGCGTGAACTAATCCGATGATTCCCAAGAACAGGAACCAATTATGTTAGGTAATACTGAACCTTTATTTTCTGCCAGCGGTAGAGCCCTTCTTGGTTTATATTTCTTTCTAGCGGGTGGTTTAAACAAAATGTTTAACTTTCAGTCTCATTCCGATTACATGGCGGGGCATGACATTAATCTAATTCCATTTTTGTTAACTGCTACCATGCTTATTCAGCTCATTGCAGGCGCAACTCTTATTATGGGGTATCAAACCAAAGTTTCTGCCTTTTTGTTAGCTAGTCTAACGCTGGTTATCAGCCTTAATGTGCATGATTTTTGGACTATGCCTGCAGAGGAATTACAAACTGCCCATGAAACCCAGAATTTCATCAAAAACATGGGAATCATGGCAGGATTGCTAGTTTGTGCTGGCCTTGGAGGTGGTAAATGGAGCCTGGATAATCTTATAAGCCGTGAGCGACAACGAAATTGACAGCCAATGTGACAAAAAGTCTCGTTAAGCTGTTTTTAAGTTAATTGAGCGTATAATGATCTTAACTAAGCAAAGGTTGTAGTTACAATGATAATGGTACAAAGCACATTTCTGTTAGAGGCCGCTAACAAAGACGCAGTCATTAAATTGATGAAAAAAATGGTCCGTCTCTGTCGTCAGGAACATGGTTGTCTAAGCTATGAATATTACGAAGGCGTCACAGATCCTTGCCAGGTGATTCTATTGCAAGAATGGGAAAGTGCGGATTGCCTGCAAGAGCATTATCAAACCGATCATATGGCTGATTTTTTAAGCAAACTCGGAAAGTACCTAGAGAGCCCGGTCAGTACTCGCTCTTATGTTTCGCAGGAAGAAACGACGGCTTCCGCTCATTCCAGTAGCGATCTTCCGAAACCGGAGCAGACGATTCACTAAATAGAATTAATTTCCTTGTTCTTCAAATGCTTTGATCTCCTGAGTAATCTTGCCTGCCAATTCATTAGGAATTGGAAACGTTAAATGATACTGAGAAATTTTCCAGCCATTACTAGTTTTTATTAGCACGCCAGTACCACGACTATTACCATAGCTTTCACTATCCAGTATTTCATCGAACCACGCTGAGTTACCATCAGGAGTTAGGTTTATGTGACGATCTGCTGGATGATAAGTCCAACCGTTCCGCCCTTCTGCATATTGGCGGAACACTGCCTTAGGCCAGCGCTCATCGGCATCAGTTCCTAGAAAAACACCGTCGCTACTCATCAAGGAAAAATACTGATCCCACTCTCCTTGAGCAGCTGCTTCATGGTAAGCATTTAAAACGTCATTGATAGCCTCCAATTCCAAACTTATCGATTGCGCTACGGAGGTGCTAGAAATCAGGAAAAATAAAATCGCTAAATTTTCTTTCATGATGATTACTCTGAAGTGGAAGATTCCAAAATTGGCACTGCCTTTTCAAACTGTCCGTCATCTAATCTAAAAAAATAATCTCTTGCTACTTCTCTTACTTTAGGCGCGAGAATAATAGTAGAGATCATGGTTGGAATTGCCATTGTTGCATAAACCCCATCGAACAGGCTGATAACAGCATCAAGTGATGCTACTGCCCCAGCTGTGACTAGCCCCATGTATCCCCATAAATAGTATTTTTCTGTTTTGGTACCGAACAGAAATGCCATACATTTACTCCCATAATATGAGTAAGTCAGCACAGTCGTAGTACTCAAAACAAAGACCATGGCAAGCACCAGATAGGCTCCAAAACCCGGAAAAACTTGCTCATAAGCCTGGGAAGTCAAGGTAACTCCAACAGCATCACCTTCCCAAACCCCTGTTACCAGCAAGGCGAGTGCAGTGCAGGTACAAACTATTAGAGTGTCTATAATTGGACCAATCATTGCGACTAAGCCTTCTCGAGTTGGTTCATCAGTTTTCGCAGCCCCATGGGCGAGCGATTCTGTACCTAAACCTGCTTCGTTAGAAAATACTCCCCGTTGCACTCCAATTAGAATTACAGCCCCCAGTACGCCACCAGAAACTGCATCTCCGGTAAACGCATCGGCGAATATTAACCCAACCATAGCGGGAATCTCAGCGACATTACTTAGCAATAAAACGCCAGTAAGAACAAAATAAAAACTCACCATAGCCGGCACCACCATTCCAGCAAATGCAGAAACACGCTTAACTTTTCCCACAGCTATAGCAAATAGTATTGCGGATAAGATAATGCCGAGGATAAAATCAAATCTAAGGTGACTGTTGGCGGTCGCTATTCCTGCAGGAATAGCAATGACATCACGAACTATCTGCACCAACTGATTGATCTGAAAAATAGGTAAGGTGCCAAACATACCAGCTAAGGCGAACATCCATGCGAGTGGTAACCACTTTTTATCAAGACCTTCTCTAATCACATACATCGGGCCACCTTGTAACTTGCCGCTGTCATCTTTCCCGCGGTACATGATGGCCAAAGATGCAGTGTAAAATTTAGTGGAGATTCCAACGATCGCCGTCACCCACATCCAAAAAACTGCTCCAGGGCCACCAACAGTAATAGCTAAAGCGACGCCTGTTATATTACCGAGGCCAATCGTGCCAGAAAGGGCCGTCGCTAGCGCACGGTAGTGAGTTATATCACCAGCAATATCGTCATCTTGTTTGTTGTACTTACCACGCAGCAAGTTATATGCATGGCTAAGATAACGAAAATGCATTAATCGTGAGTGCACCATAAAGAACATGCCACCCCCCACAAGAAGGACAACTAAAGGCGGCCCCCACATTAAATTTGCAAAAGCGGCTAGAGCTGATTCCAATTTTTCCATTACTACCTATTTCTCTATTGTTACTAATAAAGAATTTTTTCTACTTTTGTAATTATCTAATGTTATCAGCAAACCTAAACTCTGAAACTGGGTCAGACTCAGTAAGATGTTCAATAAAATAATCCCAACGCCGTTTCATAAAATAACGCCCATTACCAAACCCGTGACCAGCATTTGGCAATACCACAAGATCAAAATCTTTTTCAGCGTCAATTAAGGCTTCTACAACTAGCAAAGTGCTAGATGGGTGCACATTGGTATCCATCATCCCATGAGCTAGCAACAGT